>CAYYTU010000066.1:0-14761 GCA_964474655.1 uncultured Anaerolineales bacterium | reverse complement strand
TCCGAAGTCTGTCCTCCCCCAACTTGTAAATACGCCCCCTGAGTTTCACCCGCCCCAATCTGCCCTTCCTCATCCAGGAAATCGAGCGCGAGTTGCTGCGGCGACCCGGCGCGTAGGAACGTGAATCGCGCATCCGTGACTGGATAGCGCGCGCCACATGCGCCGCCAGAAGCGACGCACGCGGCGCGCTGTTTTCATATCAGTAGCCCCGCATCACCAGCGGGAGATAAACCCGCTCGACTGGCCCGAGCAGCGCGAACTCGGAAAGGTGGTCGAGTAGAACTGTGATCCTATCTTTTGCCAGGTCCTGGTTCAAGGCAGCGGTATCCACTCCGCCAAGCCATCGTCGTAACGGTGCGTCTTCTAACCCTTTATCACTCGCCCGGCGGCGTGAACGGCTGCTCCGCCCAGTCAGGCGGGAAGATGATCTTGCCGTCTCCATCGAAGTACTGACGCACGGGGAAGGTATAGTATCTTGCTTTGATTCTCCTATACGTTTATCTGAGTGTAAGTTGATGGTTCATCCTGCTGCCTGTCAACGGTTCAGTTCATCGACATGCCGGGCGCCAGCGAGGCACCCGGCACGTCGACCGACTTAGGATCAGAAGTTTCGCAACACCAGCGGCAAGTAGACCCGATGTGTCTCACCCAGCACGGCGAAGCGCGAGAAGTGATCGACCTGGGCGGCGACCACGTCATCGGTGACGTTGACGCTGCTGGTGATGCCCTGCTGCGACCACTCGTCCGTGTCCTCATCCCACCAGTAGAGTCCCAACGTATCCTCAACCGTCGGGCCGAGCTGAGTCTCGCTGTACTGCACGGTGACGGTGTAAGTTTTGCCTGGCGCGATCTGGGCCGGCAGGCCAGCCGTGCCCGGATCGGTGCCGGTGTAGACGGCAGTCAGGTCGAAGATATTGCCGATGCTGTTCAGGTTGCCGCCGGGGGGAGTGCCCGTCGCGGGCGTGTGAGTGATGACCACCGGATAGGTGATGGCCCCGGTCGGGATCTGAACAGTGGTGTCGCCATCGTCGGAGGTCAGGTCGCCGCCGTCGGTTTCGATGACGGTGCTGGCTCTGGTGATACGCCAGGTGGCGATATCGCCGAATCCATTGCCGTAGGTGCGCTCCAGATAGGGCTTGGTGATGATCACATTGGTGTAGTAATAGAGCGGAAGCATCACCGCATCGGTCTCCACCAGGATCTCCTCGGCCTGCTTGTAGAGATCTTGGCGCACTTCAGGGTCCTGCTCACGAGCTGCCTGATCCAGCAGACCCTCGTAGGTCGCGTTGCTCCAGTTGCCATGGCGAGACCTGTTGACGCCATCGTTGAGGAATTTATTGGCGTCGGGATAGTCCATACACCAGCCCAATCGCCAGACCTGGAACTCCCCGTTGGGCAACTGATCTAGATAGTCCCCCCAGGGCAGGGTATTCAGGGTAACGCTCACGCCCAGGGTGGCGTGCCAACTATCTTGGATGTACTCGGCGATAGCTTGGTGTCCTTCGTTGAACCACAACGTGACTTCCGGCAATCCCTGTCCATCAGGGTATCCCGCATCGGACAGCCACCGTCGTGCCTGATCTGGATCGTAGGGGATGCCCACACCCTCGGCATAGCCATCCACATGCCCGAAAAGGCCAGGCGGGGTATACGTGAGAGCCGGCTGTTGACCACCACCCGTCACGTCGTCGATGAGCCCGCGACGGTTCGTAGCTGCGGCGAACGCCTTGCGCACCAGCGGATCGTCGAAAGGTTCCTGGGAGATGCTGAAGCCGTAGTAGTAGGTGCAGAAATCAGGTGCGATAACGAGTTGCTGTGAAAGCAGAGGATCGGTTTGGACGTCATCCAACTCATCAAGCGGCACAGCAGTCGTGTCCATCTGCCCCTCCTGGTACATCTGCAAGGCCGTGCTGTGATCCACCATCCACATCTTCACTTGATCAATGTCCACGTTGGCGGCGTCGTAGTAGGTGGGATTCTTGGTCAGCAGAATGTGGTCGTCGTGAACCCACTCAGCAAGCCGATAGGGGCCATTGGTGACGATATTGGCCGATTCGGTCCAGGTGGGAACGCCGTGGGCCTCGATAGCCCCCTGCGGCATCGGGCGAGCCACCCACAGTGAGAAGATAGAGAGGGCATAAGAGGCCGGATGCTCAAACTCGACCCGGAGCGTCGTGGTGTCCACGGCTGTCACGCCGACCTGGTTGGGATCGCTGATAGCCCCGGTATGGTATCGGCGTTTCTTATGATGTAAAGGGTGTAAGCGTAACCTGATCCTGTCGCGGGATCAAGCGAGCGCAGAATGCCATAGCGCACGTCCTGGGCGGTGACCGGGTTCCCATCGCTCCAGAAAACGTCGTTGCGCAAGGTGAAGGTGTAGACGGTACTATCGGCCGAAACGGTCCAGGTGGTGGCTAACTCAGGCTTCACTTCGAATGTTTCGTCATCCAGATCCACCAGGCCGATGAAAAGCTGCTCGATGGTGTTCACGGATGAGGTATCGGTGGCCAGCGCCGGGTCCAGAGTGGGAGGATCGATGGCGAGATTGACGTTGACTGTCGTGGGACTATTAGCAGTTTGGGCTTTCGTGCTGTTCGGCTCTTGCGCAGTCACGATCCACGTCAGCGCAAGCGCCAACGCCACTGCAAGTAAACATATGAACAACGGTTGCTTCCTCATTTTCAAACCCTCCCGATTTGTATGTGTAACACAGACGCGAAATTGAGTGGTCTACGAACAGGTTCGCGGCATAGGCATCATCTCCTCGAGCGACTTAAGGCCAGATTATGAAAAGAAATCAGATATTCCGACGCAGGACTGGAATCACTGAAGCACTGATTTCACTGAATATCCTGAACAGTCCTTGCCTGAGAAGCCCTTCAGTGGCCTCAGTGCCTCAATGGTTCAATTTGTGAGCCAGGCCGAGTGCAAATAGGCCTCGCCAGGTTCGCTTTTTCTGTCTACTGGTGTCCCTTGATCACCAGCGGCAGGAAGACATCGAAAGTCTCTTCGACGGTGATGCAGCTCTCTCTGCTCAGCGTATCGCTTCCACCGGGGCCGCTCACCTCCAGCGTGACGGTGTAGACGCCCGCCGAGGTGTAGGTGTGCGTCGGGCTCTCCTGCGTGCTGGTCACGCCGTCGCCGAAGTGCCACAGGGTCTCGGTGTAAGCTCCGGTGGACTGGCTGATGAAAGCCACCTCCAGCGGCAGCGTGCCGGAGACGGGCGAGGCGGTGAAGTCCGCTACTGGAGGGGGTTCATTCACAGTGACGTAGTGAGGCTTCACTCGCGTATTGCTGAGCGACGTGCCGGTCACAGTCAGGGTGACGGTAAACGCCCCAGTGGCCTCGTAAGTATGCTGAGGGTTGGTCAGGGTGCTGGTCGCTCCGTCGCCGAAGTCCCAGAGACGGCCCACGGCATTGCCCACCGTCTGATCCGTGAACTGCACTTCAAGAGGTCGGTAACCGCTGCGCGGGTCGGCGGAGAAGTCCACCGCCGGACAGCCGCTGTTGACCTCAATGCCATCGCTCGAACCCACGTCGCTCCAGGTGCCCACGCCGTTCTTGGCCTTGATGTTGACGTAGGAGGGAGAGGCCGGTGCGGGTGAGCTCGGTGCTGGTGCCCACCGAGGTCCAGTTGATCACGTCGGTGCCCCCAGCCCAGGTGCCGATGCTGTATTGATACTCACTGATGCCAGAATCGGGATCCCCGGCCAACCAGGTGACGTGCAGCCGGTCGGTGTAGGGCGTGCAGATGCCGTCGTCCCACACCTGCGGCGTGGGCCGGCTTGGCATCTCCTTTTCGACTTCTGGCGTGAGCTCCGCGGGGGCTTCGGTTGACGTAGGCGTCGGCGGCGTCGGCGCGTCTGGTGACGCGGCCTCCGAAGGGGCCACCTGTGCCGCGGGAAGAGCCCCGCTCAAAACGATGGTCGTGATCATCAAAACGGCAAACATCTTCTTCATCATACGTATGAGGTTTATCCTGAGACCGCGTGAGCGAGGCCTGCTGGGACCATATTGTTACACACTCGCATCAAACGAGCCAACAGTCTCCAAATTAAAGAACAGTTACAGTAAGTAAGAGCGTTTCGTCGGCAAGACGTTACGGGTTTTTTAAGCAATTCCTGAAGTGTGGTATAATCGTTCAGCAACGGATGACCGAAACTCCCAGGAGGTGATCGCGATAACTGACCAAACAGATGTCCCCGCGCTCCTTCAGTCCTGCCGGCGAGTTGTCCACAGGCTGATGAAGCAATACGAGTGGACGCTGCTACCGGCGGACGATCTTGCGAAACAGATGCTGGGCGACATCGAGCCAGGAGCATCAGAAACCGAGCTGGAACGCGCTGCCAAGCACCACTACACGCACGTCCTCTACCAGGCCTGCCTCCAGGAGGAAGATCGGCAGCGGCGCGAGCGAGCGTACCGCGAGCTATCGCGCTACCTCTATCGCGCCGCCTACAACCGCTGGCCCGAGCTGGCCGAGGACGCCGCCCAGCGAGCGCTGATCCTTGTCTTCGAGCAGATCGAGCGCTGCCGGGAGCCCGGGGCCTTCCTGGCCTTCGCGCTCTGGAAGCTGCGCCACGCCTTCCAGATCGTACAGCGGGCAAGGGGCAAGGCGTTCACTCGCGAGGAGTTCACCCAACGCAACCCAGCCCGGAAACAACCCTCGGCGCACTCGCGCCTGGCCCAGAAAGAGCAGCTGCACATACTAACCGAGGCCATCGGGCGCATCCCGGACGAGCGCAAGCGCCAGGCCATCGTGCTGAAATACGTCGCGGGCCTGAGCGACGAGGAGATCAGCGTTCGGCTCGACGTGACCGAGGGCTACGTACGCGTGTTGCGTCATCGGGGGATTGAACGCCTGCGCGAGAACGAGCATTTGAGAGACTATTTCAACATCGGAACGAGACCACCGGAAGAAAAGGAGGAGGGATAGCATAAAATGAACGTCCGGTGTAACGCCTGACGTTCGATCACCTCTTACAATTATGAATAGTAATGATTGCACACAGTCGGCAGAATGCCGATTAGCTGTTGAGCACCTATTGGACTATCTGGAGGAGCCCGGTCAGCGTCGCGATGCGTTGGACTCGGCTATTGCCCATATGCAAAACTGCCCCTATTGCGAGAGCAGTATTGAGTATCTGATCCGCGCTCTCACGACGGACGAGGAGGATCGGCTCACCTGCAGCGAATGCCAGGCGTCGCTACCGGCTTACCTTCAAGCGGAGCTCGAGGGGCGAGCACACGACGAAGATTGGGAACCGATTGTGGGCCATCTGGAGATCTGTCCGTACTGCGCAGCGGTTTGCGAGAGCAGTATTGAGTATCTGATCCGCGCTCTCACGACGGACGAGGAGGATCGGCTCACCTGCAGCGAATGCCAGGCGTCGCTACCGGCTTACCTTCAAGCGGAGCTCGAGGGGCGAGCACACGACGAAGATTGGGAACCGATTGTGGGCCATCTGGAGATCTGTCCGTACTGCGCAGCGGTGTATGCCTCGCTATCTGACTTGGTGGCGCTGGCCTACGGGGAGCGCGGTGAGCCCCCAACGCATTACCCAGAGCCAGATCTCTCGTTTCTTCGGACGGAGTCGACTGCCGAACGCGAAGAGGACGATCTGACGTGGCGGCTGGATGACCTGGGGCATCTGCTCATTCAGCTGGCGGAAGGAACGATCCGGGCATTGGAGCAACCCGCCCCGCGGCCGGCCTACGCTGGCGTGAAGTCAGCGGAAGCACGACGCACGCTGGGGCAATTCTCCCTGGAGGAAGCCGTGGAGGACCTGGCGCTCACGCTCAAAGTGGAGGAGAGCCGCGACAAGGCAGAGCGCTGCACGGTGATCATCACGGTGGACATCCCCAGCCAGGGCGGCTGGCCCAACCTGGCGGGCACCCGTGTGACCCTGAAGCGGGGCGAAAAGGAGCTGGCGACGCGCTGGACGGACGCCTTCGGCACCGCCGTCTTCGAGAGCGTGCAGAAGGCAGATCTAGCCCACTTGACGTTCGAGATCGCGCCGCAACGCGAAACGTGAAGGGTGGTACCGGGACAATCTCCCCGTAGGAGCATAGGCCCCGGGGAGACCCCCTCCCACTATGCGCTTCGCTATCCTTTTCCAATCAGGACAAATGGAGCCCAATAATAGGGATTGGAGAAAACCCTTTCGTCATCCGATGCACCATCTCCATTCTCCATCCTCCATTCTTCATTCTCCATTCTCCACCCTCCATTCTCCAATCTCTCGCTGACCTCGGCGCGGGTCAGGTTCCGCACGTAGAGCTGGGCGCGGCGCAACGCCTCGGCGAAATCGACGCCCGCCTGTACTTCTTGATAGAACCTTTCCATCAGTATCAGCGTCGAACGCTCGTCGACGCGCCACAGGGTAACGATCAGCGAGGGGGCGCCGGCGTGCAGGAAAGCCCGCACCAGGCCGATCAGCTCGTCGCCGCGCCGCACGCGGCTCAGGCCACTCTCGCAGGCGCTCAGCGTCACCAGATCGCAGCGCAGACGAAGACGCTCAACGACCTCCATCGCCGTCAACGTCTCATCCGCCGCCAGGCGCAGCGACGACGCGAGCGGAGCTTCGGGGTCGAACGTCCCGTGACAGGAGAGGTGGAGCAGGCGGTAATCGCCGGCCCGCGCGAAAAAAGCCTCCTTCTTGGGCGCCGGGCCGGTCAGGGCGTGCCCGCCGAGCAGCTGCGCCACGCGCTGCGCCTCCTCCTCGGCGAAGCGCATTGGCGCAACCCCATCGCTGTTGTACCCGAGCGTCAAACAAGTATCGTCGGATCGAGGTCTGGAGACGCCTCCCGCCGGGCGGGAGAAGAGGAGCGTGGCGCTGGGCGCGTAGATCGCTTGAGGCCCGCCCTCGCGCAGCAGTGTCTCGCCATCAGGGGCCGGCAGCGCCTGGAACGGGATGTAGTGAAGTGGGCCGTGGGGCACGAGGTAAAGTCGCCGCCTGTCTCCCAGAAGATGTGCAACTGGATCGATCAGCCGATCATAAAGCGTCTCACGGATCTGGTGCTGCAGGAAATGTCGCTCTGCGGCATTGTCCAGTCGTCCGGGGCGCAGCGCGTTGGGCGAAAGGCCCAGGTCGTGTACCTGGATCGCGTCGGCGGTGACGGCGAAGAGCAGCGTGTGGGCCGGCGGGAAGCGATGGCGCTCGGGGCCCTGGCTGGTGGAGCGGTGAACGTCTTGGGCCTCCACCAGACCGGTGGTGAAGTATTCGAGCAACAACGCGTCGTCGGGGAGCGCGGCCTGCACCTCGGCCAGGGAGAGCGTCGGCGCCGCCATCTCCCGCGCTAACGCGGTCGAGCGGGCCGCCAGGGCGTCCAGGAAAGCCCGCGAGCGGGCCTGCTCCACCAGATTGAAGGCCTCTCGGTAGTCGCCAACGTTTACCCGCAGCAGCACCGCGTTGGCGTAGGTATCTGCGATAGTGGCAAAGAAGCCAGCGCGGGCCTCCTCAGAGGAGAGCCCGGCGCGTAGCTCCTCGATCAGCGCGATGGCTTGGTCGTAGTAATTGAGCGCCACGCCATACTCGCCCATCTCCTGATGAAGAAAGCCGAGATTGGCCAGCACCTCCGTCTCTTCGTAGCGATCGTCGAACTGGCGGATGATGGTCAGCGCATTCCGGTAGGCCTCCAACGCCTGGGACCAACTGCCTTGTCCGCGCTTCTGATAAATCTCGCCCAGGTTGCCGTAGGAGAGGCCGACGCCGAAGCGGTCATCCAGAGAGCGACAAATCGCCAGGTCTTTACGGTAACATTCGATGGCCTGGTCCCACTGTTGCAGGATGCGATGAATCAAGCCCAGGGTGTTCCATATCGATCCCTCGAGCCAGGCGACGTCCGACGGAGGGTTCTGGATCGGCTCGAGCGCGCCCAGTGCACGTTGACAGTAGTCAATCGCTTGTCGCAGGGCGTCGGCACCGAAGTCACCCTGGGTGAAGCCGCGGCGGTGGGTGATGGCCATATGCTTCCAGGCCTTGGCCTGGTCGACGGGCTGCCCCAGGTCCGTGAAGACGGAGAGAGCCTCTTCGTAGGCCTGGATGGCATCCTCCCACTGGCCTAGATATTCATACGTCCGGCCCAGCGCCAGGAGCACGCGGGCGCGTAGAGGGGGACTGAGATCGGTGCGCAGCAGACGACGGAAGATACGCTCGGCCTGGGCCCAATCCCGGTCGCGCTCGTTGACCAGGATGCCCTGCAGGTAATCGCACCAGGGGGCGTAGGCCGGCCGCTGGCGAGCGAGATCTCTCAGCTGGGCCAGCGCGTTCTCACATTGATTCAAGTTCTTCAATTCGAGCGCGGCGAAGAAGTCCGCGATCAGTTCTCGACCGTCAGGTTGATTCGGCATTGGCAAGGAATCTTGATAGGAGGATATGATGCTGCTCAAACATCGCTGGTCGACGATACTATTGCTGGTCGGCCTCGTCCTGCTGACCGGGATACCAGTACATTCTACCGCAGAAAGGGCACGTGGGCCAGTGGGAGCACGGGGTATTGGCGACACCCACGCGGTCACTCCGACGGGGTCCCTGGCCCCATTCCTGGACATCGTGCCCAGCCAGGACGGCACGGCGCTCTACGTCAGCGCTGGCGGCGTGGGCGAGTTGGGCGGGAGAGTCTTCGCCAATATAGGAGTAGGGCCGGGGCACGATAAAGGCTCGTACACGATGACCTACTCGGACACGAATCGGAGTTACGTGGCCACCGCCGTCGGCTTCACGCCCGAGACCGGTGCATCAGGGCCGATCAACATCACGACCACCTTGGGGTTGGATTCCGGCGTAGTGGAGTTCAACCGCGCCTACGTGCCGCTGACCTCAACCGTGCAGACCGTGCAGTCGATGGATGGGCGTCTGGAGATGACGCTGGTGAGCACGGGGACGCTTCCTTCCGAGACCTACATCGCGGTCGTACCCAGCTACGCCCTGCCTGGCCCGGCCCCGATGGGCCATCGCCCGGTCGGCAGTGCCTACAGCGTGCGCGCCGCCGGCGCTCTGCTGACCGCCGATAAGCCGATGAGCCTGCGGATGCACTATGACGAGGCCACGCTGGTCGGGGCCGATCCGCACACGCTTTCCACCTTCGCCTGGAATGCCTACCAGGAGCGCTGGGAGGAACTGGGTGGGCGGCTGTTCTACGATGGGGAGTACCTCTCGGTGACCACGTCGCGCTTCACCACCTACGCACTGATGGCGACCACGACCTGGCGTGACGACTTCGACGACTTGAATGGGCTGCGCTTGCCCGAGTGCGATGGTGTGACGCTGAGCGGCACGTCGCAGGAGCGGACGCTGGAGCTAGAGGATGCGCTGAGCGAGGGCGTGGCTGTCTCCAAGGTCATCACGCCCACAGCGACCTTCGCCGCTTGGGATACGCTCGTCTACACTGCCACCGCCGACCCACCCACGACGACGTTGACGGTGGACGTGCTGGACGTCGGCGGCGCTGAGGTGTTGACCGATGTCGCCAGTGGAACCAGCCTGGATGCACTCGACCCGGCGCAGCATCCCGCACTGCGGCTGCGGGCAAATCTCTCCTCGACCACGACGGGGCAATCGCCGTCGTTAAGCGCGTGGCGACTATCGTGGCGCGTGGAGGAGCATACAGTCTATCTCCCGGTGGTGTTGCGATGAGGAAACTCTCCAGAACGCAGTGGAATCTGATGAAAGAATCGTCGTGCTATCGCTGGATGAAGGAAGCAATCTGGTTCGGGGCCATAGTGCTGATCACTCTGACGTTCAGCCTCACCATTCCGCGCCCGGCGTTTGCCCAAACGACGCCACCCTTGACACCCGTATGGAACGACAGCACATCCGATTGGACCAAGAGCGTGGCCTGGGGCGACTACGACGCCGACGGTGATCTAGATCTGGCTTTCGGCAATGACAAACGTCGGAATCGACTTTACCGCAACGACGACGGGCAGCTGACCTTGGCTTGGAGCTCCAATCGGGAAGACAGCACGACAGCTATCGCCTGGGGGGATTATGACGGCGACGGCTACATCGACCTCGCGGTTGGGAATGGGCGCGATGGAGCGGGGGAACCCAATCTGCTCTACGAGAACAACGAAGGCACTCTGGAGTTGACGTGGATTGCGCCATACACCGACGATACTTTCTCTTTGGCCTGGGGCGACTATGACGACGATGATGACCTCGATCTGGCGGTTGGCAATGACGGGCGCAACTATATCTACCGCAACGAGGATGGGACTTTGGTCGATTCTGGATGGGGGGACCCATCCACCGCTCGAACTACCGGCTTGGCCTGGGGGGATTACGACGGTGATGGCGACCTCGATTTGATGTCCGGAAACGACTACGGCTCAAACCTCCTCTACCGTAACGAAGAGGGCGAGCTTGTCGACTCTGGGTGGACCGATCCCTTCAGCGACGCGACGCGAAGCGTCGCCTGGGGGGATTACGATGGCGACGGTGACTTCGACGTGGCAGCCGGTAACTTCGAGGACCCCAATCGCGTGTACCGCAACGACGACGGGGTTTTGGTCGATTCCGGCTGGACGGACCCGTACACCGACACTGCTGCCACCACGGAAGCCCTCTGGGGAGATATGGACGGCGATGGCGACCTGGATCTGGTAGCTGGAAACTACCAGGCCAGCCGAATGTACTGGAATGAGGGCAGCGTGCTGACGACGTCCGGCTGGACTGATACCCTGGAACGTTCAACCGATGGAATCGCTTTGGGGGATTACGACGGCGACGGCGATCTGGATCTGGCGACCGGTTCCGTTCTGGCGTCTAACGACCTCTATCGGAATAATCGCGGTATCCTGAGCGACAGCGGTTGGTCGGATCCGTTCACCGAGACGGTCTATTCAGGCGCCTGGGGCGACTATGATGGCGACGGTGACCTGGATCTGATGGTCGGCGGAAGCGGCATCACCCGACTATACAGAAACGACGCTGGGAACTTGGTCGACTCCGGTTGGTCCTACACCGGCACTGCCGAAAGCCTGGCCTGGGGGGACTACGACGGCGATGGTGACCTGGATCTGGCAGCAGGCTATGAGGTGGCCCGGATATTTCGCAACAACAGTGGGCAACTCGTCCCCGTATGGGGCTCCAGCGAGGCCAACCCCGATTGTCAGGTTGCCTGGGGGGACTACGACGGCGACGGAGACCTCGATTTGGCAGCCGGTAACTACGCTGCTGACGACGCTGGAAGCGATACTTACTACAGCCCCAATCACATCTATCGCAACGATGATGGCGCGTGGACGCTAGCCTGGTCATCTCCAGAGGATCGCGATCAGACAAATAGCGTAGACTGGGGCGACTACGACAACGACGGCGACATCGATTTGGCGATCTCAAATGACGGCGGCCGGAACAGAGTATACGAGAACCGCCAGGGGGCTTTCGAACTAGCTTGGTCGTCGGAAGATCGGGACTTCACCGAGAGCGCACGCTGGGGGGATGTGAACCAGGATGGCTACCTCGATCTAATCGCCGGCAACTGGATCATGGCCTCCAATCGACTGTATCACAATGAAAGCGGTCAGCTCGCCGATTCTGGCTGGCTCGACCCGCTGGGGACCGATACCGTGCATATGGCCTGGGGGGACGTCGATAGCGACGGTGATCTCGACTTGGCTGCTGCCAATTTAGGCAGCAATTCGCTTTATACGAACCTGAATGGGAGACTGGTCGACTCAAGCTGGTCCGATCCCATCACCGACTTCTCTTGGTTTGTCGCCTGGGCGGATTACGACCGGGACGGTGATCTCGACTTGGCCTCGGGCAACAGTAATTTCTTCGGTGTTTCGCTCAATAGATTGTATCGTAACAACCTCATCTCTTCTCCTGCCTTGCCTAACCAACCAGCCTATGTCCTTGTCGACACCCCCGGTAACACCGCGGACGCCTTCTTCCGCCACACGTCCGAGATCATCCGCTCCCCCTCTATCACGGTAGCGTATCGCCTCTTCGACCCCGAAGGCGATACCGTACGGCGCATTGAGCCTTATTTCTCCCTCAACGGTGGCGGGCATTGGCTGCCCGCTACCCCAGCCGACGATACGATCACGACGGACCTGGCAGCAAGCCCTGACGGTGTGCGACATAAGTTCGTGTGGGATGCCCAAGCCGATCTGGTCAAGAACGACAATGTCGTCTTCCGTATCGTGGCTCACGCCAACCCCGATCACGCGGGGTTCGCATTGCATCCGCCGCTGGGGGGACAAACCTTTCCGTTCCGCGTTCAGACGACAGAATGGTACGCCAAAGTAGTCGACGGTGCCGGTGACCCCATACCGGGAGCTACCGTGTATCGCGCAGGGCAACCTGTCACCAACGGTGCAGGCGACCCGGTGATGAGCGATCAGGCCGGCCTTGTGAACCTGGGCTCTTCGGCTTCTGGAGCATCTCTGACGGCTCTTTCACCCGTCCTTTACGAACACCCCACCGCCCGCGCCGCGCACGACAGCTGGGCCTACCGCGTCCACCTCACCAGCCTGGACCTGGACGATGATGGCACAGCTCAGCCGCACCTCGTCACCCAGCGCGGTGAACAGCGGTTGACGCTGCAAAAGGACAACCCTTTGATCCTCCTCAACCTGGTTGCCTCCATCGAATGGGACGCCACGCTCACCTACACACAGCAGATCTCCCGCGCCTTCCAGCGCACCTCCAACTATCTTTACGATCTCACCGACGGGCAGATGGCGTTTGGGCGCGTCGCCATCTACGACGATGGCGCCTACTGGGCCGACGCCGATGTACAGATCTCCACCAAGAACATCGTCCGCCCCCACGCCTACGTGGGCGGCATCGCCGCCGATGACAAATCTCACGTCATCCGCATCGGACGCTACTGGGACGGCGATAGCGGCGCCCAGGGTGGCTGGGACCAGCCGGATGGCTACCGCACACTGGCCCACGAGTTCGGCCATTACGCGCTCCATCTCTACGATGAATACTTCGCCTACGTCTTCGACGAGCACGGCAACCTGACCGACGAGGTGAAAGCTTACTGCACCGCTCCCCGAGAACTCCTGCCGGTGGACGACGCCACCAGTGCCAGCGCCATGTACTACCATTACAACACCAGCGAATTGAGCGCCCGAGACACACCGGGGCTCTGGTCCCCGCTTTGTGAACAGACCGCCCAATGGCAGCTCAACGGTGAATCCTGCTGGGAGACATTCGTGCGGACCTACACCGACACCGTCACTCCCCCTCGCTGGCAACTCACCACGCCCGCGGACCGCGGAGGTGCAATGACCGGGCCGGTTGGCCTCTCATCGGCCCTCCCCGACCTGCCGCGAATCGAGCTGCATCAGCAAGGGGCGTCGGCGCCGCCCAAGCACCTGACCGTCCACGGCCCCGACGGGCCCTACCAGGGCGCCATCGTGGCCCTCTACAAGCAGAGCGGGCGTGTGATCGGGCAGGGGCTGACCGATAGCAGCGGGCGCTTGGAGATCTACGGCGCCGCCGCGGGCGACACGGTGCGGGCAGCTGCCTTCGACGGTGGGCTACACGGCAGCACGACGGTGGACACATCGCGGGAGATCAGTTTGACGTTGGAGCCGGTGAGCGGTCTGGCGGCCCAGACAGAGGATAGCAGCCCCTTGATGCGCCTGATCGCCGAACCGAGCCCTGATCCGGACCAGATCGATCTGCGAATCTGGCTACACGGTTTCGGCGACGGTATCGACCCCGTGGTGAGCCTCACGGCTCCCGGCGGCGAGGCAAGTTATTCCCCCCAGATGACCTACGTCTCCGATACAGGCGTCTACACCGGATCGGTCAGCTTCGGTGCTGCCCAGGGGATGGGCCGCATCCAGGCCACCGGGGAGGTGGCGGGCCGATTGGTGCGTCTGCAATCCGACTATCGCTTGCAGCAAGTAGGTCGAGACCGAAGTCAGGACATCTACGCCAACGATGGGAACCTGAGCCTACACCTGGAGCCGGGGAGCATACCGGGGAACAACGCCTATCTGGTGATCGCGCCGCCGGGCGCCGCGCCGGGGCCGCTCCCCGCGGGGATGACATTGATCGGCAACACCTACGACGTGACCGCGTCGGGAGCGCTGGTGACTCTGGAACAGCCGATCATCCTGAAGCTGCATTACGACGACGCTATGCTCAAAGCATCGATGTCGCCGGAACAAATCGGCATCTACCGCTGGCACCCCATCAGCGAGACGTGGAAGTTGCTGCCGAGCCGCCTGGACAAACAGCAGCAGACCCTGGCGACGCCGGCGACGACTTTGGGTGCGTATGCCTTGCTCATACCTTCCGCTCCATCAAGTTCGATCTTTCTGCCTGTCGTGCTGCGAAGCAGTACCCATTGACTGCAACCACGTATGCCTTCGGCGCTCGCGCTTGCCGACCCGCGCGATGCTGCCTCCATCTTCCGCAGGCAGTAGGTTATCTTCTGTGCCAGTTACCGTGCCCCATCTCTCGAGTTGACAGTAGCCGGCTTGCGCCCCTGGTCGATCAGGTGATCGCGGTAGGATTGCACGTCGAAGGTGGTGACTTCGACCGGCGGGATGTCCTGGCCCACCTTGTTGAGCCGCTCGCGGGCGGCCGAGACGTTCTCCTGCACGCCTTCGGGCAGCAGCAGCCAGAACCGCGACCAACAGACGTTGGCCGTCAATCCATAGCGCACCTGCGGGTACTCCTCGGCGGCGCGCAGCACGTTGCCCAATCGGGGCGGGGGGAAAATTTCCCTCCCCCGCTATCGTCGTTCTGTTCCGCCGGTTCACCCCCACGTGTGTGGGGAAAAT
>CAYYTU010000065.1:0-15291 GCA_964474655.1 uncultured Anaerolineales bacterium | reverse complement strand
CGGGACACGCTTTCTTTGATATTCATAGTGTCCCAATTTTGCCGCCAATTTGTTATATGGTATTTTCTATTGCTTATTAAGCCCACAAGCAACATATGGAGGATAATAGTGCATGCTGGTAGATCTCTTCTTATATCTATACTGATTCTCGGTTTATCTTCCTGCGGGTCAAGCACCCCAACCACAACAGAGTCCACCATTTCCTTCGTATCTCCGCCTCAAAAAACAGCCTCTCCCTCTCCTATCACAACATTAGAACCAGACACGAGTATGCAGCCCCCTACCCCCTTACCTGAGCGTGGTGTAGTGACGGGGCGTATTATCGCCACTTCTCCAGCCGCACGAGCTTCATTGGCAGGCGATATTTACTTGGCTCCCATCATAAATACCAATGGGAAAACTCCTATGCCCTTTATCCGTCTTGTTCCGGACGAAGATCCAAAAGCTACACTACGCAACGAAAAAAACGAATTTGCCATCATTGACGTTCCACCTGGCGAGTATGGTATCATACTTCATACACCTGTGAGTGATCACCTCGTTCCTGATAGCGAAGGTGGTTTTATGATCATAGAAGTAGAAAAAAACGAAATCTTAGACCTGGGAACCATTGAATTGCAGTAAGATTTGTAAAGCTAATGGATAGCCCTCTTCACAAACTAACCCAATTATTGATTCACCGGAAATGAAGGTTATGGAATCCTGCATATTGCCTCCTTCTGTACAGCATTCTATAATCTTCCCCACGCCCCTGTAGCTCAGGTTGGATAGAGCAGGAACCTCCTAAGTTCAAGGTCGCGCGTTCGAATCGCGCCAGGGGCACTACTCCAACGCATACCGATACACATCCACGCGCTTGAAGTGCGCCTCCGCCACGCGCCGCCCGTTCTCCTCCAACCACTGCTGGACCAACCCCCGCTCATCCCACATCGCCGATTCCGTCGCCACCAGCCAGACCACCTCGTGCCCAGCCGTCAGATCCTGCATCTGCCGCGCGGCCTCTCCCGCGCTCATCATATACGCCCCATCCGGCGTGCGGTGGTTGGTGTAGAGCCCCTCGGCCCAGGGATAATCCTCAAAAGGAAAGTAATAATCGAACGTGTACCGCCCGTAGGGAATCTGAAAGATGATCAAATCATCAAACGCAGGTCGCTCGGCCACGACGAAGGGCAGGTAGAGGCGGAAAGGAAGATCCATCTGGGGCGCAGTGGAGGATTGCGGCGCCTTTTGCTCTTCTAACGCATAATCAGCCACGTAGGCAGCCGCCGCGCGGAAGTCGGCCTTGATTGGCTCGACGGCCTGACGCCTGAGATTGACCCCGTTGAAGATGAGCACGCCGCCCACCAGAATCACCGCCAACCAACGCACCCGATGCCCAAAATGCCACAAGGCGACCAACCCCGCCGCAGCCAGCAGATAGAACGCCGACGCCGTCCAGATCAGGTACCGATCGGTGAAGAGCGGCTGGCGCAACGACACCAGCCACACCGCCAAAGTCGGTCCCACCAGCCAGGCCACCATCGCTGCGGCCGCACGCCGCCGCTTCTCATCGCCTAGCACATACGCTCCTACCAGCCCGCCGGCAACCAGCGCTCCCATCAGGACCGTTCCCCACGGTCGCCCCCAGCCGATGATACCCAGGCTCCAGCCATTGAGCAGAATCTCAATCATCTGACCCAGCGAGTAGGGATGGAAGCCGGTCTCACGTTGCTGAAAAGCCAGCGGCACTTGCCAGGCCGCCAATGGGAGATAGGGCAAGACCAGAAAAGCCAAGCTGATCAGCGCCCCGCGCCAACGTTCTTTCGCCTGCGGCCTCCAAACGAAATAGAGCATAACCTGCACAGGCACCAGCAAAGCGGCCAGGATGTGGCAATAGAACGCCAGCGACGTGGCGACGACCTGCACGGCCCACCAGCCCGCATCCCCCTCACTCGCACGACGCAGGGCATAGATCGCGAGCATCGCCAGCGCTGGCACCAGCGTGTACATCCGCACCTCCTGGCTGTACCAGACCAGGTAGGGCGACGTTGCCGCCAACAAGCCAGCCACCAGGCCCACCGCGCGAGCGAAGAGACGCTGGCCCAGCACGTAGATTAGAGGGACGCTCAGCACGCCGAAGAGGAGTGAGAAGAAGCGCATCGCATAGGCGCTGGAGCCAGCGAGCGCGATCCAGCCGCGCAGCGCCAAAAAGTAAAGCGGCCCGTTCCAGCCCGGACGGGTGAAATTGGCCAACATCCTCCGCCAGGGGAAGGTGGCGAAGCGGAGCGAATCGACCTCATCGCGCCAGAGAGGCTGCGCGTCGAGCGATGCGGCTCGAATGGAGAAGGCGATCAGCGCCAGCAGGCCCACCAGGGCCAAGCGGCGCGCACGCTGGCGGTTCATTCGTTATGGCGGCGATGACGATGCGCGAAGATCAGGCCGACCCCCAGGGCCAGTGCCAGACCAAGCCCGATCCCGCCCAGAGCGGCGATAGTCACATAACCACCGCCCGACGAATCGACGGTAGAGGGCGACAAGGCCGTGGGCGTCGCGATCGGCGACTGCCAGGTTACTGGATATGCCTCGGAGGCGCTAGCTGAGAGACCGGTCAGGAGCAGCCATACTGCTCCTGTGACCACGAGCGTCGTGGTTAGCGCTGCGATCAACCGCAGGTGAAATAATTTTGAAGACATAGCTCAATTATAACCGACTTGGCCTTGCTTTGCCATTCGCGTGGATTTTCGAAGCGAATCGACAAACACGCCTGTCGGCAAGCTAATGCGCCTAGGGTGCTTTGGATCCGCTTCGTTTGCCCCGCGTCGATAAAAGTTGCGTGGGCGTGAGGCTTGCGCTATAATAAGCCGTCGTGAGAGTTTAGGGGAGGTTAGAAGTATGCCACTGTATGAGTACGAATGTCAATCTTGCGGCGTCCGCTTTGAGCGCCGACAGCACATGACCGATGATCCGGTCAAGATTTGCCCCGAATGCGGCGGTGAGGTCAACCGCCTGATCCAGCCGGTGGGCATCATCTTCAAGGGTTCGGGGTTCTACGTCACCGACAACCGGGCCAAGTCGCCCACCTCGGCGCCGGGGAAGAGTAAGCGCCCGTCCAAAACCTCTGAAGAGGGCGGCGACGAAAAAGATACGTAGCAAACGCTACATGCAAAAGCGGGCGTGGTCACAACCAACCACGCCCGCTTTACCGTGCCAGTGACGGACTACAGCTGAAACCCCCCGTCCGCGTGAACGACCTTCTCTTCGTAGTCCTTTACGTAGACCATAAGTTCTTCCTTTAGCCGACGCCATTTCTCGGAAGCTAACGCTTTCTGCATATTTTCCCAATCCTTCGCTATGCCCCCGGTCAGGATCTGGGGGTGATCTCCGTATGCCGTATACCAGGCATCGGTCGGCTGAATGCCCAGTTCGAGCATACCCGGCCCAAACCCCTGCATCACAAACTCGAAGTACTCGTCCTCAAGCCCTTCGCGGATGTTCCAGGTCATCAATAATTTAAGCATCACTTACCCTTACATCTCGACCGCACTAGGGGCATCCCAGCGCCGTCATCGTCTGCTCGGCCTGCGTGCGCCAGTTGAAGGAAGGCTCCAGGCCCAGGAAGTGCTCGTAGGTTTCACAAGCGCTCGCGACGTCACCGCCTTGAGCGTATGCCTGGCCCAGGGCGTAATAGGCCTGTGGAGACTCGGGAGCATACTCCAGCGCTTGCTCCAGGGCCTCAATGGCCCCCTCGTAATCTGCCTGCTGGAGATAGACGTTTCCCAGGCCGATCAAGGCCTCGGGCATATTCTCCCGTAAATCCAAAGCCGCCTCAAACTCCGCCTGCGCCTGCTCCAATCTCTCCTGATCCGGGGAAGATGCCGACCCGGCGCCGGGCAACGCCATTACCAGATACGCCGCGCCCAGCTGATAGTGCGTATCCGGATCGTCGGGATCAATATCCAACGCCGCCTCGAACTCGGCGAGGGCGGCCTCGGGATCCTGCAGCTGAAAGTACGTCACGCCCAGGTTGTGATGCGCAGCGGCGTTCTCTGGCTCGAGCGCCAGCACTTCCTCAAAAGCCGCGACCGCTTCTTGAAACTCGCCGGTCTCGTTATAGACCTGACCGAGGAGAAAATAGGCGTCGCTCTCATCCGGATTGGACGCGATCGCCGATTCCAGGGCCGCGATTGCTTTCTCATACTCGCCCTGATTGACGTGCTCCTTTGCTGTATCCAACGAAGCGCTTGCCTCCTCGGCGCTATCGCCCTGACAGGCGGCGAGGCTCAATAGAACCGCTATCACGATTAAAAGATAATACTTTCGCACGTTACCCTCCACAATTTATTGAGCAGGCTTGAGCACGATGATTTCGGTCTCCCCTGGCAGATTGGTTGAGCTTACCTCAATCGATGGGCGTCCCGGGACCTCCTCCATTCCCATCTCCTTGAGGAAGATCTTGAGTGGCCCCAGGCTCTCGTCCTTCAGGCCCGGCACCTGATAATACATCGGCACGACCAGGCCCGGCTCAAAGAGGCTGATTACCTCGGAGGCCTGAGCTGGCGTGAGGCTCTCTCCGCCACCCACCGGGACCAGCAGGATATCCACAGTGCCCAGCCGCTCCACGTGGGATTGTGCAGGCACGTGGCCCAGCCGCCCCAGATGGCACATGGTCAGGCCATCGAATGCCAAGCTAAAAACGGTGTTCAACCCGCGCACGGTGCCCTTCTCATCGTCGGCGAAGGTGGCGATGCCGGTGACGAAGACGCCGCCGATCTCATACTCGCCGGGCCCGTTGATGACCTTGAACGCGCCCTTCACGGCCTCCGTGTGGCAACAGCGTGGATCCTCGCGGCTCAAAGTGACGATGTCGGCGCGTAGCCTGGGGAGGGACTTCCCGGTGCTTGGGGGATAAGGGTCGGTGACCACAGCGCCCATATTCTGCTCTACAATACGAAAACATGTCTGACCATACCAGGTAATGTCCATAACAAAGAGATTATACGTTGAAATGGCTTTCGGGGCAACAATTATGGCGTCCTGGCGAGGAGGGTCAAAGGTTCGGCGGGGCGGAGTCGAATTTTTGCTTGGGGGCGTTACTCTTCCGCTCATCAAACTAAACTGATGCAGGCACAAAATGTATCGACGGGCGCTTAACGCCGTAAGTGCTGCGGGAGTCTGCGGAAGCTGCGCCGGAGAGAGGTGTGTGTGGTGGAATCAGCTCGAGGCACGCCCTTGTGGGGGCACTAAAACGCCTGGATTCATAATCCTGGCCGGGTCCAGAGCACGTTTCACTGCCCGCAACATCTCAATTCCCACGCGCCCAACGTTATCCTCCAGCCAGGGGGCTCGGTCGAACCCGTACGTCGAGGCGCCGCCGGCCGCCACGACGGATTCTGTCGCCGTCTGCTTGATGCCGCGCCACTGCGCCACCTTGACCAGGGGGTCAGGATCGGGCGTTTGTCGCCCCAGGAACGTGGCGCGGAGCAGGGCTCCTTGCTCGCAGGCGTGCGTAATATTGATCATCACGTAGCCGGGGGCACCTTCGTGCGTCTCAATAGCCCCTCTCAGAGCGTCGGCCATCACCTCGTAGATGGGCATCACGTTCGGCCAGGTGACAGCCACCTCCAGCGTGCCTGTCATAATCCCGCTGTGCAACAGCACATCCCGTATGTATGGCCAGGAGTAGCGATCGCGCTTCCATGCCTGGTCAACACTCCGGCCCAGCGGAAAGCCCTGGTGCCCGCGGCAGAGCTCCAGGGCTTGATCCCATTGCTTAGATGTCCAATCGGCCTGGCCCTCAAAACTCAGTAACACCAATACCCCATCCTGGGCCGGATCGTAGCCTCGAACGCCCAAATACCAGTCTGTCACCTGATCGGTCAGCCGGCGCAGGCCCTCGCGCTCGCGGTCGCGCGCCACGAAGGCGGCCGTAGCAGGCGCATCGTACAGACGTACGGTGGTCGGCGCCAGATCTTGGGATTGCATCAGCTCACGGCAGACAGCGATTCCGTCCTCCAGATCGCGGAAGAGGACGCCGCGGTAATCTTGCACCGCTGGTTCCGGTCGAATGCGCATCGTGGCTTCGGTGATGACGCCATAGGCGCCCTTGGAGCCGACAAGCAGCTGAAGCAGGTTGGGGCCCACGGCGGCCAGTGAGACGCTCTCCGTCGCGACGATCCCGGCCGGGGTCACGCCTCGGATCGCCTGTACCATCTCTGCGATGTCGCCATAACCGGGGGCAGCCTGCCCAACGCCGCGCGTTGCGATCCATCCGCCCAGGGTGGAGAATTCGAAGGATTGCGGGAAGTGCCCCAGGGTGAAGCCTTGTTCGTTTAGCTGCGCCTCCAGTTCCGGGCCCAGCGCGCCGGCCTGGATGCGGGCCGTGCGGGAGATCGGGTCCACCGATAGGACGTGATTCAGGTGCGCCAGGTCCAGCGTGATCACGAACTGGGCCCCTGGTGACGGCTCCAGGCTGCCCGTGACAGAGCTGCCACCTCCGAAGGGGATGACCGTCACCTCACGCTCGGCGGCCCAGGCCAGCAAGAAAGCGATCTGTCCCTGGTCGGTGGGATAAACGACGGCGTCGGGCGGATTCGGCACATGACCGGCCCGAGCGCGAACCAGATCAGGGTAAGATTTGCCGAAGGCGTGCTCAACGCGACTGTGTTTATCGACGCGCACTGCGCCGTTCCCCAGCGATTTGTGCAGCGAGGCCAACATCGGATCGTCCAAGCGGGAAGGACGCAGCGTGATCTCTTCCAGAGGGGGAACAGAAGAGGCGCGGTTTAATATCTCGTCCGACAGGTCGAGCCACTTCTGGAGCGCTGACCGAAACGTGGGGTGGTCCTCCAGCTCGTAGCTGTGTTCCTGTGTTCCCCATCCCCACCAACGTAAGTTCGGTATATTCATCAACAATCAGCCTTTTCCACAACTGCCAGAGCCATCTCCCCTATCATCGCCTCGTCATTGTAAAGGGTGGTAGCTGCTATGTCAATGTAACTTCCGTACTATTTACAACGAGCGGCCCAACGTGGGGGCGGGGCTCCGTGCCGGCCCTGAAGCGCCGATTTCGGCCTCTGGAGACGCCTCTCACATTTTGATAGCTCTATGCCAGTCAGGATGAAAGCGAATCTCCGACCGTGGGCTTGACACAGCACTGTCTCTATGTTATACAAGTATCGACAGGGCGTATTTACAAGTTGGGGGAGGACAGACTTCGGAAGTCTCAAATACTGCTCTGCTTATCAAATTATGCCGAGAAGAACAATTTTGAAGCCCTGCGCATATCGTTCTCGTAGACTTCCGAAGTCTTGGCACTCCTGCCCCCCCAAGTTTTGCATACACCCATATCGACATCCAAGTGCGGTGCAAGACAATAGGAGGTGTTCGATGGCTAAATTATCTGTTCGTCAACCGGCTGTGGCCGGACAATTTTATCCCCGTGACCCTGAGCTGTTGGAACAGCAGATTGAGCAGCGCCTCGACGAAGCAACCCTGCCCGACGATCTGGGGCCGGCGCGGGCCGTCATTGCCCCTCACGCCGGCTATATCTATTCTGGGGCGACCGCTGCCTATGCTTACAAATCTCTTAGCCAGCTGCTCAAAAGACGCTGGACCATCTTTCTTCTTGGCCCGGCCCATCGAGTGCCGGTCGAAGGCGTGGCGCTGGGCGAATATAGCGCTCTCCAGACGCCGCTGGGCGAGATTCCCGTCGCTGCCGAGCGCGTGGAGGCGATGATCTCACGCTCGTCTCATTACGTCCGCGCGCCCCACGCCCACGTGCCCGAGCACTGCCTGGAAGTTCAGCTGCCCTTCATTCAGCTCAGCCGGCCGGACGCGCAGGTCGTGCCGATGCTCTTCGGGCAGACCGATATCGAGGCCGTGGTCGCGGATCTGGACGCCCATCTGGAGAAAGACGACCTGATCGTGGTCTCCAGCGATTTGAGTCACTTCTACCCCCAGCAACGGGCGCAGCAGCTGGACCGTTCGCTGCTGGATGCGCTGTTGGATGGCGATACATCCGGCGTGCTGTCCGGCGAGGCCTGCGGTCGCGCACCGATCGCGGTACTGATGGAGATCGCCCAGCGCCGGCGCTGGCAGCCGCACCTGCTGGACTACCGTACCTCCGGTGACACGGCGGGCGATAAGTCCCAGGTCGTCGGCTATGCCGCAGTGGCTTACACGGAATAACCGGGAGGTCGAATGACACTTTCACCTGAGGATCGGCAATACTTGCTTCAGCTGGCGCGGGAATCGGTCGAGCAGGCCGCACACGGTCAGGAGCCCCCTGTGCTTGATCTGGAGGATGTGCCTGCATCGCTCCGGCGCGATGGGGCCAGTTTCGTCACGCTGACGAAGGGGGGACGGTTGCGAGGCTGCATCGGTTCGCTGGAGGCGGAACGTCCGTTGGCGCTGGACGTGCAGGAGAACGCGGTTAACGCAGCTCTCCACGACCCGCGCTTTTCCCCGCTCCAACCGGCGGAACTCGACGATCTCCAGATTGAGATCTCCGTGCTGAGCCTGCCGGAACCTCTGGACTACGAGGACGCCGACGATCTGATCGAGGCGTTGCGTCCTGGCGTCGATGGCGTGGTCATCGAGAGCGGCTGGCATCGCGGCACTTTCCTCCCCCAGGTCTGGGAGAAACTGCCCGAGCCCCAACGTTTCCTGCAGCACCTATGCCAGAAGGCCGGTCTTTCGCCGGATGCCTATCGCAGCGGCGATCTGGACGTCTACACCTACCAGGTCGATAAGTTCACCGAGTAAGCGAGTGTCCCCCGTCGGCACGGGAGGGCGAGGCGCGAGGCCGCTAATGATGCTTATATACCAGCGGCAGATACGCCCGCCAGGGGGTAAGCTGGAGCCACACGGCCCGCTCCCAAGCGCCGCCGGTCGCTCTATCCTCTGTGGCTTGCGTCCCATCCGCAAGGAAAGCCACGCTGTAGAGGAATCGGCGGGCCGGGTCGCGCGGTAAGATGATCTCATAGGTGAGCGTGGTCCGCGCCCCAGCGGCGATGGGGCCGCTCCAGTGGATCGTATTACTCATCACCTCTGCCTCTCCCTCCCCCTCTAGCGTCAGTGAATTTGTCACCGGCGTCGCTGCCAGCGGTAACGAGATGCTGACCGTCGCTTCCAGAGCGTCGGCTGGGCCTTCGTTATGCAGCGCCAGCGTGCAGGTGGTCTCCGCGCCGGGCCGGACGTTGATCGGCGTGCAGACCATCTGCGAGGGCGCCAGATCCGGCGCATCCACCCGCACCGTGGCCACACGCTGGAAAGCGATGCGATGATCCTCCAGGATGAGGGCGGCGGCGTTGGCGATGGCATCCGGCGCGGCCCCCGCCGTGACGCTGACGCGATAGGAGAAGCTCACCACCTCGCCGGGAGCGAGCTTCCCTCGCCAGGAAAGCCGTCGCGTCGCGGTTTCGTAACTACCCGGGCCGGTTATGCTGTCGGCGGACAGTCTCACGCTGGTCGGCAGCGTGTTGGAGAGGGTGACCGTGACCGGCTCGGGACCGTCGTTCGGCACGCGCAGGGTGTAGGTCAACACATCGTCCGCGCTGGCGCTGCCGCGATTGGCCTCAAACGTCGAGTCGCCCAGCCAGGAGAGCCAGCCCACTGTGCGCTCCATCACGGCGGCGTGCTCATCCTTTGGCAGCGCCTCGAAGGGGAAGGCGAAGAAGCTCGTGGCGTAATCCCCGCTTCGGCGCGTCAGGGCCAGCCCCCGGCGGTCCCCATCGCGGAAAGCAACGCCTGTATCCGGCATCGGCGTCAATCCGTCGGCCCAGTTTCGATATCCCTGAGGGAAATCTAACGACCAGGGCCCCATCCGTTCGCCGATTGGGTTCTCCGGCACGCCCGTCGCGTGCGTCGGCGTCACGTCCTGGGTGGCGCTCAACACGCCCAGCTGGTTCTGGCGGAAGGGCGTGTCCATATGGTAGTAGAGGAAGTCCTGGGACGAGAGGAATAACCGCCCCCCGCCGTCGAGATACGACGTCAACGCCGCTCGCTCCTCATCGGTGACCGGTGCGTACCAATCGTAGCCCGTCCACCAAACGACGATGGGGTATTGCTGAAGGGTCTCCAGCGAGGGGCTCCCTTGTCCCCCACCCCCAAGCGCCGGCGAGGTCTGCCAGAGATCGTAGACCAGATCCGCTTCCTCCATTGCTGTCCGATAGGTCTCCTCCTGTTCGTACCAGCGATCGTCGTCCACCAGCAGGATCGGCGCCGGGGCTTTGCTGGTGAGCGTGGCGCTGACCGCCAGCGAGGGCGAAAGCGACGAGCGTGCCGTGAGCGTGACTACGTCACGGACGTCCCAGGTGGCGGTGGATGGGACGGTGACGCTGACCACCACGGTATCCGAAACGCACGGCTCCAGCGTCAACGAGGTCTCGCTAATCTGCGTATCCCAGCTGACGCCTTCCAGGGAAAGATGAACGTCTTCTTGGGCGCCAGATTGGCCCAGGTGCCGGACGCGCAGGATGTGCGTCACGAGATCACCGGCCGACCCGATGCGCAGCTGTGAGGCCGGCTGTAACTCCAGCCCGGCGGTCGGCGGCGAAGCGACCAGCCAGTCCAGCGAGTGGCTCATCACTGCGCGTCGATCGCTGCGCTTGTCAATCCCCTCGAAGCCGAACGAGAGGTAGATGACGCGATAATCCAGGCAGGTGCCGATCCGCATCCCGCCGCAGCCGCCATCGCGATAGGTCAAGACCGGCACCGCCGCGTCGGGGTCGGCCACGGCGACGACATCGGGGTAATCCTGGTTATCGGCCCCGCCCGGCCCGGTGATGGTGATCGCTTGCCCGGCGAAGATATCGCCGCTTAGCCCGTCCAGCACGCGCGAGGGCGCGTTATCCCCCACGAACGACGCCTTCAGGTAATGCCGGTAGTAAGGGCTCCAGTACCCCGGCATGCCGCCGCCATCCATGTAGCCAACGTCTTGCCCGCTCAAGAGTATCTGTCCGCCGCCGGATAGGTAGTCCGTAATGGCGCTCTGGGCGCGGATGTAGCCCGGGGCGTCCTGGGGCGCGCTCCAGATCACCACGTCGTAAGGCCTTAGGTCGGCGCCTGAGGGAACGTCATCGGGCAGGCGGTAGATGGGCCATTCGTCGTAGGTATAGGCCAGGTCGTCCAGGGCCTGGCGGAAGTATCGGGCCTGGCTGTCATAGTACCATTCGCCGCTATCGACCAGCAGGAGCGACGGCGCCGGCGGCAGCGCCAGATCGACCGCCGTGGTCGCCCCGGCCTTCACCTCCGCAGTCGCGGTCACGATGCGATAGCCCAGGCGTCGGGCGCGGACGGTGTAAGCGCCGATGGGCAGCTCGAAGGTGTGATCGTCGCTCACGGCCTCAAGCGGGGTGCCGAGCACTGTGAGGGTGGCCGTGATCGGCTGGGCGTTGGTCCCGTCGGTGACCCGCGCGCGAAGCTCACCGATTGCTTGCGGCGCGAGGGCGAAGTCCTCGCGCCGCTGCTCGTCGCTTTCCACCTGGACGTTGGAGTGCTCTTGCGAGACGTAGCCAAAGGCCGAGGCGGTGAGATCGTAGGTGCCGGGTGCTACCTCCAGGTGGTAGCTCCCGTCGGCTGCGGTGGTGGTCTGCCCGCTGGCCTGGTCCCGGAAGGCGGTGGCGGCCACTTCGGCGCCGGCAATCGGATCGCCGGCCTCATCATCCGTCACGACCCCGCTGATGGTTCCGGGCGCGGCGACTGAGGCTACGGCGGCGAAGGCGTCCACCCGACCCCAGCCGGTATCGTTGTTGGGGATGGTATCGCCCACAGGGACGGCGGTGCTGGTGATAGCGTAGGCCGTGCGTGTGATGGTCAGCGTGGGGCTAACGGCGTGGAGGAGGGCGACTATGCCGGTGACGTGCGGGGCGGCCATCGAGGTGCCGTTCATCTCGCCGTAGCTCCCCCCGGGCAGGCTGGAGCGGACGTTGACGCCGGGGGCGGCCACGTGTGGGCGGATCTCGCCCCAGGGCGAGGGCCCGCGGCTGGAGAAGCTCGTCACTTCATCCCGCTTGTCGGTGGCGCCGACGGCGAACGCTTCCGGCAGTGAGGCCGGGGAGGAGACTGAGCCTTTGCTGGGGCCTTCATTCCCGTTGGCGAAGATGGGCATAATTCCCGCCGCCCGCAGGGCTCGCAGATCGTCTCGGAAGGTAGTCAGGTTGCCGTTGGCGTTGCCCCAGGAGCAGTTGACCACGTCGGGGGCCATCGTGGGATCGCCGCCAGGGGCCAGCAGCCATTGGAACCCGGCGTGAATCCAGGAATCGTAGCCGTAGCCCTGGCTATTGAGCACGCGCACGCCGATCCAGCGTGCGTCCGAGGCCACGCCGATGCCCTCCCGCCCGACGGCTGTGCCCAGGGTGTGGCTGCCGTGTCCGTGCCCGTCGACCGGATAGTTGGCTTCGTCATCGGTGGCGTCGTACCAGCTGTAGGAGTGGTTAGACGGGCCGTGCGGATGGTAGCCGCGGTAGGTGGGCTGGAGCGCGGGGTGGAGCCAATCGACGCCAGTGTCCATCCCGGCTACTACGGCGCCGGTGCCGCTGATCTGGAGCGAGGCCCAGACCTCGTCGGCGCGAATGTGTGCCACGTTCCACTCGACCGCTGATGCGGACGAGCTGGGCCGCGAGCCCTCGACCGCGCTCTCAATCCAGCGGCGGTAACGATCCAGGCGCACGGCAGCGACCGAGGGGTGAGTAGCGAGGGCTCGGACACTTTCGGGGCGAGCGCGGACGGCAATCGCGTTGGTGATCCAGAAGGAGGTGTACGATGTAACGAAACCGGCCTCCCGCGCTCCTGATAGGTAGGTCAGCAAGGGAGCCTGGGTGCGGTTGGCCGTGGCCTGGAGTGCTTGCACGAGGTGGGCGCGCGCTTCGACGGCGCTCTGGTCCCCGATTGTGGCAGCCGTGAGATTCGTCTCTTCCTTGAGCTGCACGATGACGCGCACGGTCTCATCGGAGTCGGCTTGCTTCAGCGCGCGCTGCAGATCGGGAGGCAGTGAGGTATCATCGCTCTGGTCTGCTGGGGTGGGCGAGTAATTTGTCGAGGGGCGAGGCGGCGGTGGGCCTTTGGGAGAGTCGGGGAGGATGGAAGGGAGCCTGCCACTTGTCAAGAGGGCGAATAGGAGTATGATACTTGCAATCGAGTGTAACTTGTTCATCGATTACCTTCACTTTCTACGCACTTACTGGCTCGGCTCAAAAGTTCCATCACCACACAAAATATTTCCGAACGTATCAAGAGTCAGGTGTTCGGATCGGTAAAGATTCAAAAATTCATCACGTCTTCCTCCATTGACGCCTACGCGATTGGTAAAAATCAGCCGCGATGGCGGCTGAGGTCCAGAATCAAGATATCGCCACAAGGAGTGTCAAGGTATCGCCACAGCAAGTGTCAAGGGTTCCCGTCGCGAGATTCAAGGTTTTACTACATACAAAAGGATGCCTTTGATGTATAATGGAGCCAGGCGCGTCATCGCGTCGCGCCAGGGCGAGACTATACTTCACATTATACCACCGTACGTCAAATGCTTAAACCAGCTGGGAGGTTACGATGTTGGTCGATGATTATCCTCGCGTAGCGATTGCTCATCTGCCCACGCCTCTGGAGATTCTGTCCCGTCTCACGCGGCAGCTTGATGGGCCCGAGCTGTGGGTCAAGCGCGACGATCAGACCGGCTTGGCGACCGGGGGCAATAAGACGCGCAAGCTGGAGTTCCTGGTGGCAGAGGCTGTGGCCCAGGAGGCCGATGTACTCATCACTTGCGGCGCGGCGCAGTCGAATCACGCCCGCCAGACGGCGGCCGCCGCGGCCAGGTTCGGGCTGGATCGAGTGCTGGTGCTGCGAGGCGAAGACCCGGAGACGCAGGGTAACCTGCTGCTGGATCGTCTGCTGGGCGCCGAGGTGGTCTGGACCGCGGGGCGGTCGCTGGACGAGGCGCTGGCCCAGACGGCCCGGGATCTGGAGGCGGCGGGGCGTAGTCCCTACGTGGTGCCCTACGGCGGCAGCAACGCCGTCGGCGCCAGCGGCTACGCAGCCGCGATGGAGGAGCTGCTGAGGCAATGCGAGCAGCAGGAGCTCCACTTCGATCAGATCGTGCTGGCCTCTTCCAGCGGCGGTACGCAGGCCGGGCTGGCAGTGGGCGCGCGGGCGCTGGGCTACGAGGGGCGCATCCTGGGTATCAGCGTCGATCTGGAGGCCGACGCGCTCCAGCGCACTGTGGCCGAGATCGCGACGGCGACGGCCGAGCATCTGGCGCTGGATCCCACGTTCGCGCCGGATGATTTCGCCGTCAACGACGACTACCTGGGCGGTGGTTACGCGGCGATCGGCGAGCTGGAGCGGGATGCAATTCGCACGGTGGCCCGCGCCGAGGGGCTGCTGCTGGACCCGGTGTATACGGGGCGGGCCTTCGGCGGGCTACTGGATTTGGTCGGCCGCGGAGCCTTCGCACGCGATGAACGGGTGCTCTTCTGGCACACGGGTGGGACGGCGGGATTGTTCGGGTATGCGAAGGCCGTAATCTGAAAAGCAGCCCACAACTTTAGAAGCGAAGGAGGGGGAAGCGATGCCCGAATGCATTGTTTGCAAAGGATACTATGAGGGCAATTCGGATGACGGAGACGACGATCTGAGCTGCAACCGGTGCGGAGTTGATAACCGTGCCTGGGAAGAGCAGCGGTCAAAAGTAATGGAGCAAGGGGGGATAGATGGGCTACTCGCCTTTACCGGCCTCTCTTCTCACACTCCATTGATTATTGCTTATCTTTCCTTCGCTTTCGGCTGGATTGGTATCGGGAGTCTATGGTCGGAGATCAAGTTGGAGATAGGCTTATCGACAACCATCGTGACGGCCATCGTTGCCCTTTTTATGGTTCAAAGTATATACGAGAGGCGACACAGTCTGCGTGAGAACGATCTTTTGATGCAATGTAAGGGGACGGGACGTGGACGAGCCTTAAAAATTCAGGTCAGTACGCAGTTAAAGGCGCTTTTGATCCCGGCAGTGATAGCGGGACTTGTCCTGCTCCTCGCATACGCCCTTGTGCAATCTAATATGGTGTGGAGCTTGTCAAAGTGGGTCTTCTTCGAGGATCGTGACAAGCCTGAAGCAAAGCCGGAAGAGGATCGCCCTGAAGAAGAGCCCGATCCGCTGAATGCACTTAAGGAGAGGATAAAAAACGCCTCGCCGTTGGTCTTTATGAGCACGTATGTAGGCCTTTCTCTGGGCTTGGTTTATTATTTTTCGATGAGAGCCGCCCGGCAGTACGCCAGTCGCATGAATCAACAGCTCCCTCCACCGATCTTTCTGCAGGGGGA
>CAYYTU010000064.1:0-15307 GCA_964474655.1 uncultured Anaerolineales bacterium | reverse complement strand
CGTTACCTGTCAAGAGGAAGTCCAGGTCGCCGTCGTTGTCGTAGTCGCCCCAGGCGGCGCTGCTGTAATACAGATTGAGCAAGGTGTCGGTATAGGCCGCGGTGAAGGTGCCGCCCGTGTTCTGGTAGACGGCGGTGAAGGGGTCAAAGCTACGATCCCGTCCCGTCAGCAGGATATCGAGGTCGCCGTCGTTGTCGTAGTCGCCCCAGGCCACGCTGCTATCCCGCACGCCGGTCAGGACGGCCGAGGCGGCGGTGTCCTCGACGAAGGCGGCGCAGCGGGAGACCACGCGCCCGGCGTTGAACTGCCACTGGGTGCCGGAGACGGGCCCCGTGCCGGTGATGTTGAGCGTGCGCGTGGTGGCGATGGCGTAGACCAGCTCCCCCTGGTGGAAGGGGCGCGTGGGCGTGACGACGATAGTGTTGCCATCCACCACGGCGTGGGTCCCGGTCACCAGTCCGGACTGCATCCCGTGCACGGCGAAGGTGTGGCTGGTGACGGTGGTCTCGCTTATGGGCTCGTCGTAGGTCACGGAGACGGTGGTAGTCAGCGTGGCGGTGACGGCGTTGCGCGGCGGATGGAGCGCCACCGGCGGCACGCCGGGCTGGGCCCACACCCGCGCGGCGAGGGTGAACATACCTGCGAGCAGGCCGACGGCTAACAGAACAGAGACGGATAAGAGCAGGAAGCGTTTGGGGTGCGTGTGACCAGACATCGTGTCTACCTCCAGAGGATTAGGGAATCAGAGCATATGATGTTATAAAAAGATAGTGCGCAGGTGTGATGATGCAAAAAGATTCTATAAGAAGCACTGAACTTAAGAATAGTTTAGCACATTTTGCCCGGAGGGCAAGGCAAGTGGCTATGTGAACAGCAGGCGAGCGGTGATCGTCGATCTGACGGGGCCTCAGGGCCAAACTTCGAGGGGAAGCGATAGCGAGTGAAAAGCAAAAAGCGAAAGCCCCAGAAACAAGAAGACCTCTATCTCGCTGTTGAGGTTAGGCCTTTACCAGCGAGACAGAGGACTCTTTGAAGGACGGTGTAAGGTTCTCCCATCTCTTCTAGCAACGCCCCCGGTGCGACTCGAACGCACAGCCTGCGGATTCGAAGTCCGACGCTCTATCCATTTGAGCTACGGGGGCCAGATATACCGAAAGCCGGATAAAAATCCGGCTTTCTCGTGGGGTGAGTGATGGGATTCGAACCCACAATCGCCTGGGCCACAACCAGGTGCCTTAACCATTAGGCCACACCCACCAAGTGACGGTATTTTACCACAAAACTTGATCAAGGCAAGCCATCGTTCCACACGCCGGTGACAGCTGCCTCCACGCACTGAGCGGGAGAGCCGTAGCGCACGAGCAGCCCCGCGTGGGAAGGGAGGTAAGTGGCCCCCTTGGCCGAGGGCGTCGCCACGGTCCGAAAGTTCAACGCGTCCATCGGAGCGACGACGACGCACATATCGGCCACGACGCGCCCACCGCTGGCTTCGAGGGCATCCACCAAGCCAGCCTCCACGGCACGCTCTCGCACCTGGCGGGCGGTGGTGACCCAAAGTGTCGTTTCGACCCGCCGCCCGTCCAGCAAGCGCACCACTCGCTCAATCTCGCCCAGATTCGCGTGCGGACATCCGAACCAGACCAGGTCTATCCGGCGCCTCTCAGCGTTCAGCCTCTCGTAGGCGGGCCGCAGGTCATCAACGACCAGCTCCTCGCGACCCGACGCCACAATGCCGGGCTCGTTGGCCTCGGGGGTGACGTCGGCAACGTGGTAGAGCGCCACCGCACCGCTGGACGCCATCGCGGCCCCCAACGCTTTTAAGTCCTCGTTGGAGCAGCCCTCCAGCCCAGAAATATAGGGCACCCGATCCTGCGCCACCTCGCCGATCAGGTAACCCAAAGCGCCGAAGTCGGACAACGTGCGAACAGAGCAACGCACATCAACCTGTAGCTTAGCCCGGCGATTCTCATCCAGGTGGAGCTGGTAAGCAGCGGTACGCCCGGTGATGGCGGCTGCCAGTGCGCTGGGGCCGCCCTCGCGGTTGGTGCGCGCTCCCAACACCGAGTTGGCATAGCTCACCGCCGACGATTCTGCCCAGGCGACGTGCTGACCTTTCTGCGGAAGATTACCCACCAGGTAAGGCGTACAGGTGCAGACGGCACACGCCCCCAGTCGCCGGTAGGCCTCGACCACATCCATCTGGCGACGGGCGAACGTCTCCGGAAAGCCCAGCTCCTGCCAGGCCTGGAGGTCGATCCCGGCCGGATTGAGCGTGGCGGGCACCTGCGCCCGTGCGCCCTGGTCCGCCCATTCGCGCAGGAATGAAAGCCCAGCCTCGCCCAGGTTACGGTAGCTGACGCCGGCCACTTGCACGGATTCGACCGGCACCAAGCGCTGCGCATCGTAGATGCGGCCCAGGGCGACAACAATCTCCATCGCCTTGCGCACGCCAGGGCCGAATTCGCCCTCCAACATCGCGCGTTCTTCGGGTAAGAGGTTCATATGGAGAGTATGGCTTGCAGCCTGGCGCTCATTCGAGCCCGATCTTGTAAACAGTGCTTCGATCCCAGCCGGAAAGCTCAGCCACGCGCTTGGCGGCTTCGGGGCGGCGCAGCCCCTGCGCCAGTAGATCATCCAGCGCAGCGCACACCTGCTCTTCCTCCCACCGCCTATGCTCCTCCGGCACCCCACCGACGACCAGCGTGAACTCGCCGCGCGGTTCGACGCGGTCGAAATGAACGCGAGCCTCAGCCACGCTGCCACGCCAGATCTCCTCGTGGACCTTGGTCATCTCCCGACCGATCGCCAGGGAACGGTCGCCCAGCACGTCCTCAATATCGACCAAGCTCTTGCGCAGACGGTGTGGGGTCTCGAAGAAGATCAGTGTGTGTCGCTCCCGAGCCACACGTTCCAGCATGTTCCGACGCTTACTCTGTCGTCGGGGGAGATAGCCCAGGAAGAGAAAGGTATCAGTCGGCAGGCCAGAGACGACCAGGGCCGTCACCGGGGCCGAAGGGCCCGGCACGGGTACCACCTCGTACCCTCGCTTGATAGCTGACTGAATCAGCTCGTAGCCGGGATCGGAAAGCCCCGGCATACCAGCTTCTGAGATCAGAGCCACGTCGCCGCCGCCGAGGGCGTCGAGTATCTCCTCCAGCTTGGTCAGCTTGTTGCCCTGGAAGTAGCTGGTCGTTGGCGTCTTAATCTGGTAGTGTTTGGTGAGGATGCGAGCGCGACGAGTATCTTCGGCCGCGATGAGCGAGGCTTCCTTCAAGATGCGGAGGGCGCGGAGGGTGATATCCTCCAGATTACCGATCGGAGTCCCGACGACGTATAGCGTGCCCATCAGGCGTTTTCAACAGGATCGGTTCAGGGCAGCGATTGGTGAGGGATACCGCTGAGGATTCCCTCGCGGTCCTCGAAGGCTTGCAATATGCGTAAGCCGCCGGTGCCGATCTCGTAGCGGCGGATGATCTTGTCGTGGCCGGAGCCGCGCATCTTCAGCACCAGAATGGCGCGTTGCATGGCGCTCTCGATCTCCACGTAGCGCATCAAGATGATCGTATCCACGATGAAGGAAAGACCCCCCTTGAAAGCTCGCTGGTAATCGGAGCGGTTCTCCTCGCCCAGCAGCATGGCCGTGATTCGCTCCCGGCGGAGCCCATTCGCCACCGAGGTATAGGTGTGACGCAAGCTCTTCTGACTGTCAGCCAGACGGTCGAAGTGGGTGATGCTATCAAGGACCATTCGCTGGATATTGGCTTCGCGGATCAACCGATTGAGACGACTGTCGGGAGGATCGAGGCTGGCGAGAAATACCTCCAGCGAGGTGAACATAATATGAGCCTGCCCCTTCTCCTCCAGCTTCTTCAGGTTCCATCCCAAAGAATCGGCGTCGCGATAGAGCGAACTGGGGAACTCCTCAAAGGAGATGAAGAGTCCGGTCTCCTTCTGTCGCGCGCCTTCGATGAGGAACTGGAGCGCCAGGGAGGTCTTGCCGGTGCCCGGCGCACCTCGCACCAGCACCATCGACTCCGGCAAAAATCCGCCGTGCAACATCTCATCCAGACCCTCAACACCCGTGCTTACCCGTTTGTGCGCCATCATCACCTCACGTCCTAGTGGTTCTGAGTGAATACGATGTAGCCCAAAGCGCCGCCACAATAGCCAGGCAGATTGACCACGATCTCCTCCGAAACAGGCGGATGAGCGTCGCTGTAGGGATCGTGGAGCTGCACGCGGACCTCAATCGAGCTGGGGTTGGGCGCCAGGAACTGCTCCCAGGCGGCCTCAGAGCCATAGATGGTGTTGAAGCGGGCATCGGCGCCGGCGGTCACGACGGTATCGACCCCGGCGCCCCAGATGTGGACCGGGTAGCCCTGCAGCGGATTGCCATCCAGATCCTGGACGTGACCAGCGACGCCCGTCCACTGACAGCCATATTGTGGCGCCCGCAGTTCCAACTCATAGGTGAAGGGCCAGGGTGAGCGGGTAGCCCGTGGCGTGGGTGTAGCCGTAGGCGGAAAGGTGGGCGTAGGCGGGAAAGTGGGCGTGATGGTGGGGGTAGGCGAGGGTCCGGGCGTGTTGGTTGGCGGTGATTCGGTCGGCGTGCCAGTCGGCGTCCAGGTGGGAATGGGGGTCTGCTTGGGCGTGGGTGTGCTAGTCGGTATCTCGGCCACTGGGATAGGCGTCGGGGGAGGGAACGGACTCGCGACGACGTTGAAACCCAACAGGCCGTAGTACCCCACCAGGCAGACGGTGCTCACCAGTACCACGATCGTCAAGACATTAAAGAGGGTGGTTTGTCCATCAGTGCCCATCATCCTAATCCTCCTTAAGACGCTTTGGAAGACCTCCTATGCCCACCCAAGCAAAGGAGATCAAGGGGAATCGAGGAAGCGTTTGACGTCGGCTTGTGCCCAGAGGCTCTTGATCCATTCCTGGATGGCTTGATCCTGCAGAATGCGCAGGTTTTCTGAGCTGACAGCCCGGTTGGGAGCGCGTTCGATAACCTGCACGATGTGGTAGCCCATAGAGCTGCTAACCACGTCGCTGAACTGACCGGGTTGAAGGCCGAATGCCGCCTCTTCCACCTCCGGCGACACCAAAATTCCCCGCGGGAAAAACCCCAGATCGCCGCCGTTTTCGCGCGTGCTGGCGTCTTGTGAATGCTCTTTAGCCAGCTCGGCAAAATCGGCGCCAGCCTCCAGCTGGGCGTGGAGCCGCTCGGCCTCCTCCCTGGTATCGACCAAGATATGTCGGGCATGAACGTGCTCGGTCTCTTCTGGCACGCCTTCGCGCACGCGCTCGGTCATCGCCATACCAAGCATCTGAGCACGAACCTCTGCTCGTGCATCTTCATACGTCTCGCCCCACTCTTCCAGCCGGGCGCGAAAGTCCTCCTCGCCGCCGCTTTCGGCGATTATCTCCGCCATAGAGGCATCCACATCTTCTTCAGTGATGGTGATGTTGGCCTCCTCGGCTGCCTGCTCAGTCAGCTTCTGCTCGATCATCACGTTGAGTATCCACTCCTGGGCTTGCCTCAGGTTCTCCTGGCCTTCTTCGCTCTCCGGGTCAATGCCCTGGGCCTCCAGCGAGGCCTCATATTGCCCCAACTCCTGCTCATACTCAGATAAATATATCGGCTCGCCGTTGACCTCTGCGGCAAGCGGCGGCTCCGGCGTGGGGGAAGGCGGTTCTGGCGTGACGGTGGGAGTAGGATCGTCGGCGGTGGGAGTGGGTTCCAAGGGATCGGCAGGTGCCGAAACACAGCCAATCAAGATAAGCAAAAGCAACAGACCGATCAATCTACAACTCTTTGTCGAACCCATACGGGTAGTCTCCTCACATCGACGGCCGACGCTACACTCAATTGGCCGTCATTATACCCCAGCAATTGTTTTGTGCAACTGGTCAGCCGGGAGCACGAAGCAGATAAAAGGAGGCGTATGCAAAACTTGGGGGAGCACGAGCGCCAAGACTTCGGAAGTCTGCGAGAACGATGTGCGCAGGGCTTCAAAATTGCTCTTCTCGGCATAATTTGATAGGCAGAGCAGTAACCGATCTTTTCAGCACAATTTGGCCAGCAAAGTAGTATTCAGAGACTTCCAAAGTCTGTCCTAAATGCGCCCGGTACAAGGCAGCTCAGCACTACAACAGGGGGGAGCGACCATTCAGCTGAGCTCGGTCGAAGCTAAGAGGGCCGCCTTCTTGCCTAACGCTGGAAAAGGGATGGGAACGATCAAAGTAGGGCACCCGGCTTATGATCCCCACCTATGCATCAGGGGAGAGCCACCGCGCGGGCGATCTCAGAATCGCCAACCTCAAACAGCCGTTCGCCTCGGGATCCGCGCGTCATCGACGTGATCGCTTCCAGATCATTGGTGTGGAAGCGACGCCCATCCGCAAGGTAAACGTCGAGCGCATCGCCAGGCTTTCCGATCGCTACGTCGCCCAGCTTGCCACCGGACTTCGTCTCCCGCAGGCATTGGACGCCCTGGGTGTTTCGCCCCTGGATGGAGAAATCGGCCAGCGGGACGCGATTGGCGTAACCAGTCTCGGAGACGACGACGACCTGGTACTTATCGGCCTCGGAAGCTCCGTGGGGCACTACCATTCCTCCCAGCACCCGGTCACCTTTCTTAAGCGAGATGCCGATCACGCCGCCAGCGGTATCGGTCTTCTGAGGATTGATCTCAGCGCTGTCAAGCCGCAGCATCTGCCCCTCGGCGGTGTAGAAGACCACGTGCGCCCCTTCCGCAGCGACATCCCCAAAGATCACTTCGTCGCCGCCGTCCAGCCCAATCACCGCTCCCCACTCGCAATTGGGAAGTGAAAGATCGGCCACGGCGGAGCGCTTAACCTTGCCCGCCTGCGTACCCAGCAACAAGTAGCCATCCGAGCAGAGCACTCCGATGCCGATGATGTGTTCGCCTTCATCAAGTTCCATCTCGGCCGGCGTGGCGACCTGGGGCACGAAACCAACCTCCGCCCGCCAGCCACGCCCTCGGCTACTCAAAAGTATCACTTGCTCGTCGGGCTCAGCCTCCATGTAATTCCAATAGACCGTCCGTGCTGCTCGCGAGGTCAACCCCTCGCTAAGGCGATAGCGGAAGTCGCCGGCGTTATAACGCTCCACGCCATCGGGCGTGAGCGCCAGCACCTGCGTCTCCTCGGGCGCCACCAGATCGGAGCTGGTCATCACCGTGGTGCCGGCGGCCTTCTCCTCGCTATCCACAATCACGGTGCGGCGGGGGTCAGCGAATTTCTTCTTGAGGCCCTTCGTCTCCTCGATGACCACGTCCAGCCGCTGTGCCTCGGAGGCCAGCAGATCCTCCAGATAGCTAATGCGGGCCCGAAGATCCTTCGCTTCGTCCTTCAGGTGCGTGCGTCCCAAACGGGCCAGCTGCTGGAGCTGCGTGCGCAGGATGGCGTTGGCCTGCTCTTCGGTGAACTTGAACTGCCGCATCAGGTTGTTGCGAGCCGTTCTCGGCTCCCGCGAGCGTCGGATGGTCTCAATCACCTCGTCAAGCACGTCCAAGGCCTTCAACAGCCCTTCGACAATGTGGAGCCGGGCCTTACGCTTATCCATCTCGTAGCGGCTACGGCGCTCAATCACCTCCAGCCGATGCGCCAAGAAGTGGGTCAACAGCTCGCGCAGGGAGAGATACTCGGGGCGGCTATCGTCCTTGCCCTGGTCGGTAGGCACCAGGGCCAAATTGATGACGCCGAAGGTCTCGCGCAGCTGCGAATATTTCAAGACCTGCCTCAGCACTTGGTCGGGTTCGGCGCTGCGGGAGACCTCGATCACCATCCGCATCCCCGTATAGTCGGATTCGTCACGCAGATCGGTCACACCGGTCACGCGCCCACGGTTGATCTCCTTGGCGAGCTTCTCCATCACCGTGTTCTTCTGCACATTGTACGGCAGCTCGGTGACAACGAGGTTCGACTTGCCGCCGCCGATATCCTCGACTTTGATCCGCGCCTGGGTCACGATGCGCCCGCGGCCCTGGTCGTAGGCTTCGTACACGGTGTCAATCAAGCCGCTACCCCGGTCGCGATAGCGGTACAGGATGCCGCCGGTGGGAAAGTCGGGTCCAGGGATAAAGCTCATCAGCTTCTCGGTGGTGATCTCGTCGCGATTATCCCAATTTTGCGCCATATAGATCAAGGCTTCGCAGACCTCGCCCAGATTGTGCGGCGGCATATTGGTCGACATGCCGACGGCGATACCGGTGGAGCCATTGACCAGCAGGTTGGGGAAGACCGTCGGCAGCACGATCGGCTCCTGGAGCGAGCCGTCGAAATTGTCCATCCAATCGACTGTCTCCATCTCCAGATCCTGCAACATCGTCTCCGCCACGGCCGTCATCCGCGCCTCAGTGTAGCGCATCGCGGCCGGACTATCGCCGTCGATGGAGCCGAAGTTGCCCTGCCCATCGACCAGGGGCATCTCCAGCGAGAAATCCTGTGCCATCCGCACCAGCGTATGGTAGACCGAGGTATCGCCGTGCGGATGGTACTTACCCAACACCTCGCCCACGATACGGGCCGATTTCTTGTGAGGGTGCTCAGAATCGAGCCCCAGCTCGTCCATCGCGTACAGGACGCGTCGCTGCACCGGCTTGAGCCCATCACGCACGTCGGGCAGCGCCCGGTCCGTGATGGTGGCCCGGGCGTAGCCCATATAGGCCTCCGTCATATCGCTGGCCAGATCCACGGTCTCGACAGGCACAGCCACAGTCTTGGTGTCGCCGTCACTCATTCTTCAGGGGTCCTCCAGTGTGAAAGTATGCAAGTGTGCAAGTTGCAAGTGTGAAAGTAGGGGGGAGCGGCGTTTCCCTTGGTGGTTAGCTCCCGTTTTCGTCCAGCATCATGCCGTCGCCCCAGTAGCGCATCAGGCGCTCGCGGCGCTTGCGGGCCCCACTGCCCATCCAGAGCTCAAAGGCAGCGTTAGCAGCGTGTATGTCGCTGGCCTTCACCTGTATCATATTATCGTTGAGCGCCGGGTTTTCTCCGTCGTCCACGGTGAAGACCGTCTTGCGCAGCTGCTCCGGGTTCATCTCGCCCAGACCCTTGTACCGCTGGGTCGTCACGCCGCGCGATCCGCCCAACGCGTCGATGATGCGCTTGCGCTCGGCCTCGCTGTAGGCATAGCGGCTCTGGCTGCCCTTGCGAAGCAGATAGAGCGGTGCCTGCGCCACATAGAGCCGCCCCTCCTCCACCATCGGGCGCATCAACCGCCAGAAGAGCGTGTAGAGCAGCGTCTTGATGTGGTCGCCATCGACGTCCGCGTCGACCAGGATAGCGACGCGCCCGTAGCGCATATCTTCGACGCTGAAATCGCTTCCCACGCCAGCGCCCAGGGCGGCCACCACGGCCTTGATCTCCTTGTTGCTCAACGAGCGGTCGAGTCGCTTGCGCTCGACGTTGAGGATCTTGCCCCGCAGCGGCAGGATGGCGTGGTAGCGGCGGTCGCGGGCCTGCTTGCACGAGCCGCCGGCGCTATCGCCCTCCACGATGTAGAGCGTGGTCTGTTCCGTAGGCGTGCCCTTGGCCACGTCGGCCAGCTTGCCCGGCAGCTCGTCCACCTCCAGGGCCGATTTGCGCATCACCAGCTTGCGGGCCTTGGCCGCCGCCCGCCGCGCCCGCGAGGCCGCCAGGCAGCGCTTCACGATCTTCCGCCCCAGGGAGATCTTCTTCTCCAGATGGCTCAGCAGGCCTTCGTAAATGATCGAATGAACTTGCCCCTGGATCTGATCCGAGCCCAGCTGGGTCTTGGTCTGGCTGGTGAACTGCGGGTCGTGCATCCGCACGCTGAGCACTGCCGTCAGGCCAGCGCGGGTGTCGCGCCCGATGATCTTATCGCCCTTCTTGAGCAGACCGCGGCGATGCTCGTCGGCGAAGACGTTGATCGCTTTCGTCAACCCGGCCATCAGCCCAGAGACGTGACCGCCGCCGTCCGGGGTGGGGATGGTGTTGACGAAGGAGACGATCTCTGGATAATCGCCATCGTGCCACTGGAGCACGACTTCCACCTGGGTGCCATCGTCGGTGGTGCCTTCCAGGGTGATCGGCTCGTTGATGACCTTGCGGTCGCGGTTCAGGTGCTCGACGTATTCGACCAACCCGCCCTCATAACGGTATTCACGCTCTCGGCCTTGGCCGCGCTGGTCAGCTGAAGATTCAGCCGCGATGCGCGTGGTCAGACCAGGCACCAGGAAGGCGACCATCTGGAGGCGGCGGGCCAGCGTGGCGAAGTCGAAGTCGAGCTCGTCCAGAAACTCCGGGTTCGGTTTGAAGGCGACGGCAGTGCCGGTGCCGAGATGAGAATCCTTGTGCTCGCGCACCGCCGTTACCTCTCCGCGCACACCGACCTCGCCGATGACCTCATCCTCATGCGGGTCCAGGATCTCCACCGGCGTCACCGGCAGGCCGCGCTCGTGGCGCTGACGGTAGCGCACGCCGTTGCGGCGCACCGTCACCTCCAGCCATTCGGAAAGCGCGTTGGTGGCCTTGATCCCCACGCCGTGTAGCCCGCCGCTGGTGGAATAGCTGCTCTCGTCGAACTTGCCGCCGGAGTGGAGCGTGGTGAAGGCCAGCTCCATGGTGGGCTTCTCCCTCTCCGGATGGACGCCGACCGGGATGCCGCGTCCATCGTCCGCGATCTCAATGCTGCCGTCGGCGCGGATGGTGATGTCGATGCGCTCGCAGTGGCCCATCAGGGCTTCGTCCACAGCGTTGTCGATCACCTCAATCGCCAGATGGTGCAGGGCCGTCATTCCGCGCCCGCCGACGTACATCCCCGGTCGGCGCTGGATGTTCTCCGGATAGTCGAGGACCTTGATATCTTTTTCGGTATAGGCTTGCTTGGTCATCCTGATTCTCGCTCCCCACGTAGTGCTTCAATAAATCGTCGCATAATAACTGCGCTCGAAACTGAGCAAAGTATAGCACATCCGTTCTATCTGGTCAAGAGCGCGTCCGAAACAGTATTATACACGGCTTCCGTCTCGGCTGCCACCCGATCCCAGGAGAAGGTCGCAGCGCGGTCGAGACCGCGCTGGCGCAGGTCGGCGTGCAGCGCGTCATCGCTCAGCAGGCGACGCAGGGCCCGGGTGATGGCAGTGACGTCGCGCGGATCGAACAGGAGCGCGGCGTCGCCCGCCACCTCGGGCAGCGACGAGGTGTTGCTGCAGGCCACCGGCGTGCCGCAGGCCATCGCCTCCAGCACCGGGAGGCCGAAACCCTCGTAGAGGCTGGGGAACGCCAGCGCCTGGGCCCCAGCATAGATGGGCGGCAGGTCCGCGTCTGGCACGTAGCCGGGGAAGAGAACGGCCTCGCGTGCAGGAGAGCGCTCCAGGCGGGCGAAGAAATCGTCGTAGAGCCAGCCGCGTCCACCGACGACGACCAGCGCGTCGGTTAGCCCCTCGGCGTGGAGCGTTTCAAACGCCTCCAGTAGCCGCGCCAGGTTCTTGCGCGGCTCGATGGTGCCGACGGAGAGCAGGTAGCGCGCCGGCAGGTCGTAGCGCGTGCGCACGGCCTCCACGGCCTCGGGCGGTTGCGGTCGGAAGCGGGGATCGGCCGCCTCGTGGATGACCGTGATCTTCGCCGGCGGCACGTCGTAGGCGGCGATCAGATCGCGCCGAGTGGCGTGGGAGATGGTGATGATCCGGTCGGCGCGGCGACAATAGAGCGGCATGGTCCAGTTGAGATACCAGCGGTTGAGCGTCTTGTGGTGCTCCGGCAGGTGGCGGAAGATCAGGTCGTGGACGGTGAGCACGGTCGGTACGCCACGCAGCGGCAGCAGCAGGTGTTCGGTGGCGTGGAAAAGCGTCGCGTCCGGCACCAGCCGATTGAACGGCACGCGGACCAGCTGGCCCATCCAGACGAGCATCCGCCACGGCTTGTAGCCCAGGGCGACGGTGTGGGCGGGGAGGTGTTTCAGGCCTTCGAGGGGCTCAATGCCGCGCTCACGGTTGTAGAAGAGCGCGTAGCGGTGAGGATGAGCGGCGACCAGGGCGCGGGTGAGGCTTTCGGCGTAGCGGCCCAGGCCGGCGCGGCTGTGGACGGCGGCGGAGACGTCGAGGGTGATCACAGGATGTCGTGTTTCGCCAGGAGTTTTGTGTACAAAGATTCAATATCGTTGACCATCTTGCGGGCACCGAACTCGTCGACGCGATCCAGGCCGGCCTGGCCCATTCGGGCGGCGAGCGCCGGGTCCGCCAGCAGCTCCAGCAGCGCTTCGGCGAAGGCTTGTGGATCGCCCGGCGGGGTGAGGAAGCCGTTGAGATCATCGTTGACCGATCTATTAGAAAAGGGAAGCGGAGCGACTACTGCCTCGGCGTTGCCGTCGACGGCGGTGGCGACGATGGGCAGGCCGGCCGCCATGGCCTGGGGCAGCACGCGCGGGAGACCCTCCCAGAGCGAGCTGAGGGCGAAGATGTCGAAGCTGTGCATCAGGTCGGGCACGTCACGGCGCAGCCCGGTGAGGTGCACGCGCCCGGTCAGGCCCTGGGCCGCGATCTCCGCCTCCACCTCGGCCCGCAATGGCCCGTCGCCGACGACGACGAAGTGAGCATCGGGACGCTGCTGCGCCACCTCGGCCGCCGCGGCCACGAAATCGAGCGGCGCCTTCTGGGCCGAGAGGCGCGTCACGGTGCCAACCACCGGCGCATCCTGCGGGATGCCCAGCTCGGCCCGCACGGCCTCAGGAGAACGCTCGGGCTGGCGGAAATGTTCCAGGTCGATGCCGCTGCGGATGGTGATGTATTTCTCTGGCCGGGCGATATTATCGCGCAAGCCCTTCTCGGTGTTGAGAGGCGAGACGACGATCAGCTTGTCCGTGATGGGCGCGGTGAGCTGCTCCAACAGGATGAAGAAACGGCGCGCCAGGGGGTGCTGGCGCTCGTGGTGGCTCCAGCCGTGGACGGTGTGGATGATGACGGGCACCCTGGCCAGCCAGGCCGCCCAGCGTCCGAGCATCCCGGCCTTGCCGGAGTGGGTGTGGACGACGGCGTAGCGCCCGCGCCGGACGTGACGGTAGAGCGCCAACAGCGCCAGCAGATCCTTGAGGGGGTTGACCTCGCGCACCAGGTTGGGCTCGATGGTGAGGGGCACGCCGCGCTCGCGGACCTCCTCGATCAGGCTACCCTCGGCGCCGGTCTGGGGGCCGGAGACGACGTCGACGTCCCAGCGCTCGGGGTCGAGCAGGTCGGCGGTGAGCATGGTGTTCTCCTGCGCACCGCCGACGATAAGACGAGTGATGATGTGGAGAATAGGGATTTGAGTCATGTAGGTCGTCGCCTCGTAGGGTTTGAAACACTGAGACATTGAAACGACGGATCCACTGGGGATAGTGAATCTATGCTTCAGTGTTTCAGCTGTATACGTTTACTCCCCTCCAACTCTGCGGAGGAATTGAGTGACATCCTGTTCTAGGAGAGGACGTAACCGTCGGGCTTTGTCAAGATTGATATGAAGTTGTTCATAATCAATGGGGACAGCATAGGCATGTCGAAAGAAATGCCGAAAGCTTCGCAGGCCGTTCAGCAACAGATAGCTCTCCTGAGATAGCAAGGGCGGTCGCACGCCATCAATGTCGTGACTCATCCGGCGCAGCAATCGGATGTGCCAGTGGGGCGTGTCGGAGATCTGGTTCTCAAAGTAGTCAGCGATTACCTTGAACAGATCTTCGATAGCGTTATACAGATTGTGAATCTGATAGGCTGCACTTTCCAACCGCGCCTCGTCGCCCGGCTGCAAGCTAGAAGCGCGTTCTTCTAGCTTGTCAAAAGTGTCATCGATCAATTCCATCTGAGCTTTCACGTCGGAGGTAAGTAGGATCAAGACCTCTTCGTCCATCGAATCCCCCTCTCTCTGATCCGCTGTGCAAAATGACATTTGCTCAATTCGACCAAATCGACCGCGCGCCCCAAGGCTGTGGAAAGAAGGCTCATAGCGCGGAAGAACGATGCAGCATCGATCCGTTCGACGGCGACATCCACATCCGACTGATCGCCAAACCGTCCGGGACGGGTGACCGAACCAAAAACGTAAGCCTCGGAGATGTTGAGTTCCGCATTGTGTTTGTCTAGCAGATAGAACAGTTGGGATAGTATGGCCTGGCGCTCCTTCTCCAGCCGGGCACGCTTTTTGTCTCGCGCCTGATCCACAATCGAGGTATCAAATGCCATTTGCGCCCCCGTACTTCCGCTCCAAGACGTTCACGAAGACTAATTGGCAGTATACCGCGATTCCCTCTTCTCCTCAACTCTCGCGAGGCCCAACTCAAGGTCAGGCAAGTCAGTGAAGTATGGTGTTTTTCTGCACGCCGCCGATAATGATGGGGGATGAGAAATTGAATCACTGAGGCGATGAAACGGCTGATTCCACTGAGTCTCTTCAGTGCCATCACCCTCTCAATGATTCAGTGCTTCAAAGCCGTGCTAGTTCGCCAGCCGCTTTATCTCCAATCGCTCCGCACCAAAGTTGAGTAATAGTCCCACCTTGTACCCCGATGCCTTGAGATAGGAGAGGGTCTGAACGAAATCCACTGGTTCCAACGCCACCTTGGCCTTGATCTCGACCATCACGTCGCCGCTATCATCGCCAACGATAAAATCTACACGCTTCCGCCCCACATTCTCGCCCTTGTAGATAACGTCTATCCACACCTCGCGCTCGTATTCCAAACCGTGGCCCGGGAGATCCTTGGCCAAAGCACGCTGGTAGATTACCTCCTCGAAACCCGGCCCCAAGACGCGATGTACCTCCTGGGCCGCAGCGATGATCTTCGAGGTCAAGGCCGACAACGGATAGCGGGAGTCGACGTGTGCGTTGCTCATTAGATGTTTCCCTGTTGCAAATTTTGAAGCACTGATGCACTGAAACGGCTGATTCCACTGAGGTCAGTGCCCTCATTCCCTCAGTGCTTCAGTGGTTCAGCCTTTCAGTGCTTCAAGCCCTTCTCGACCAGAAGGCGTTCGTAAAGCGCTTCTGTCTCCTGCACCATTCGTTCGACGGAAAAATGTTCCCTCACCCGTTCCTGCCCCGCTTGCCCCATCTTTTGCCGGAGCTCAGGATCTTGCAGGAGCGTCAAGATGGCCTCCGCCAGGGCCTCGGAGTCGCGTGGGGGGACGAGGAGGCCGCTTTCTCCATCGACGACGACCTCCGGCACGCCACCGACGCGCGTGGCGACGACGGGCAGGCCGGCGGCCATGGCCTCCAGGAGGGCGATGGGCAGCCCCTCCCACAGCGAAGGCAGGACGAAAACATCGAGCAGAGCCAGAATTTCGGGCACATC
>CAYYTU010000063.1:0-15738 GCA_964474655.1 uncultured Anaerolineales bacterium | reverse complement strand
GTCGTCAGAGTCTAATTGTGCGATTTATTCCAGGCGGGCAAAGGTCACGTTAAGATTACTTTAAGCATCAGTTTACCAGCTAACCGTTGAAAAATCGTTGAAAAGAAGAGCGCCTGGAACCGTCATGGGGAAAAAGGCTCAGTCGACCACGTTGCACATCCACTTGCTGGGTGCACCGACCCTGCGGTTGAGCGGCGAGCGTATCCACCCCGAGACGACCAAGACCCTGGCATTGCTGGCCTACCTGGCGGTGGAGCCTGGCTTCCAACGGCGCGATAAGCTCGCCGCCCTCTTCTGGGGCGACAAGGACGAGCGACGCGCTGCCGCCAACCTCCGCCGCGCCTTCTGGAACCTGCGCCGCATCCTAACCCCGGATGAAGAAGATGAGTGTCCTTATCTCATCATCAACCGGCGCGAGGCGGCCTTCAACTGTGAAAGCGCCTATCGGCTGGACGTGGAGCGGTTCGAGAACCTGGTCGATCCGCCCGATGATCTGCCGCCCGACGAGAGGCGGGAACGCCTGCAGCAGGCCGTTCGGCTCTACCACGGCGATTTCCTGGCGGGATTGGATCTGGCCGGCGTGCCCTCCTTCGAGCGCTGGATGCTGGGCCAGCGAGCTTACCTCAAAGATCGCGCCTTTCGTGCCTTTCATCGTTTGAGCGAGCTATACGCCGCGCGAGGCGAATATGGACGAGCGCTGACGACGCTCCAGCAATTTCTGGCCCTGGCGCCGTGGCGCGAGGAGACGCATCGTCAGGTGATGCTGATGCTGGCGCTGCAGGGCGAACGGGAGCAGGCGCTCCGTCAGTACGCGACCTGCGTGCGCGTCTTGGACGAAGAGCTGGACGTCGCTCCATCGCAGGAGACTCACCTGCTTTGCAAGCGTATCCGCGATGGCGAGGTGGAGGCCGCGTCTCCGGGCTTGCCCGTCGATGACGCACTAATCCTCCCCTTCGTCGGGCGCGGCGATGACTACGCCTGGCTGCTGGAGCAGCGCGCCGAGCCCGGCCTCACCCTGGTCGAAGGCGAGGCTGGCGTGGGGAAGACGCGCCTGCTGCACGAGGTGTTGCGGCAGGTGGCCGGCCAAGGCGCCTCGGTGCTGCGCGGGCGCTGCTACGAGTTCCAGGACACCGTGCCCTATCACGCCGTCAACGAGGCCATCGGAGGCTACCTGGAGACCGCCTCGGCCGCGGCGCTCGATCTGCCGCTGCCGGCTCTGGCCGAGCTTGCTCGCCTGGTTCCGGCTATCTGTCGCTTGCGCCCAGACGTAGCGCCGACCCAACCGCAAGACACCGCTGCCGCGCGCGAGCGTTTCTTCGACAGCGTGGCCGTCTTCTTGCGCTCGCTTCGCCGTCCGGTGCTCTTCCTGGACGATCTCCACTGGGCCGACGCCGGCACACTTGATCTGCTCCACTACCTGACGCGGGCGTTGGGGGAGACACCCGGCTGGCTCCTCGGCACCTACCGGCCCGAGGAGACGCCGTTGCAACATCCCTTGACCCGGCTGTATCAAAGTCTCAGCCGCGATGAGCTGGCTCACTGCCTGCGTCTGGCGCCGCTGAAGGCCGACGATGTAGCCAAGGCCATCACGCGACTTCTGGGTGGATTGAGCGAGGACGTGCTGGCGGATTATCTCTTCCAGCAGAGCGGCGGCAACCCCTTCATCCTCACCGAGGTGCTGGAGGTGCTGGAGGAGACGGGCGTGCTCGACGTGCAAGATGGCGCCTGGCGTCTGGTGGGCGATCTCGATCGCCGTGACCTGCTGCCCGAGCGCGTGCAGGACGTCATCTTGCAACGTGTAGGACGGCTGTCGGCCGAGGCGCGGTGGCCCCTGGACGTGGCCGCCGTGATCGGACGGCCCTTCGAGCCGGCGCTCCTGGCCCGCGCCGCCGGCGTCTCCCTCGAGGCGCTTGAGGATCACGCAGCTACCTGGCGTTCGCGCCGCCTGATAGCCTGCGACGCCGCCGGGAAGTGTGACTTCACCCACGACAAGATCCGCGAGTCGATCTATCGCCATTTAACCGATCAAGTGCGTCGGTTGCTGCACGGACGCGTGGGACAGGTGCTGGTCGAGCGAGATGTCGAGCGCGAGGTCGTGCTGGATTCTGCGCCATCGCCAGAGGTCTCCGACGAGATCGCGGCGCGGGCGGCCTACCACTTCGAGCGCTCGCTGGACGCCGATCGCGCCGCGCCTTACCTGATGCAGGCGGCCAAGGCGGCGTTGGACGTCTACGCGCACGAATCGGCCATCGACTACTACCGGCGGGCGCTTCCGCTCCTCGCACGCGATGAGGAGCGGGCCGGCGTCATGGTCGATCTGGCGCACGCGCAGCAGTTGACCGGCCGCTGGGGCGAGGCGGAATCGTTCTATCGGCGGGCCATCAAGCTGGCGGAGGACGTGGGAGCACACCGGGCGCAGGCGCGGGCCTGGTATCTGCTGGCCGATGCCCAGGAGAGCCAGGGGAATTACCGCGCTGCGCTGGAGAGTGCCACGCAGGCCGAAAGTGCTGCGAGAGCAGCGGGCCAAGCGGGCCGTGAACCGTTGGCCGCCGCGCTCTACCGCAAGGGCTGGGCCGTGTTTCGACTGGGCGATGCAGAGCGGGCCATGCACCTGGGCCAGGAGGCGCTGACTTTAAGCCAGGAGATCGATGCATGGAAGTGGCAGGCGGACAGCCTCAACCTGCTCAGCGCGATCCACAACCAGGCCGGCGATTACGACCAGGCCGCCGATTGCATGAAGCAAGCACTCGCGCTCTACCGCGAGGCCGGTCATCGGCGGGGCGAGGCGGTGATGCTGGGCAACCTGGGCAACACGGATTACATGCGCGGCGATTACCGCGCCGCCATCGAGCGCTACCGGCAAGGGCTGGACTTGGCCCGCGAGATCGGCCATCGCTACACGGAGATGCTCTGCCTCAATAACCTGGGTGGGACGCAGGTGGTCATAGAGGAGTACGAGGCGGCCGAAAAGAACCTGCGCCAAGTGCTGGAGGTGCCGGGAGCGGAGCAGTGGTTTCTGCTGCCGGATACGTACCGCTACCTGGCGGAGGCGAGGCTGGCGCTGGGAGAGATAGACGGGGCGCTGGAGGCCGTCCGGCGTGTGCTGGCCCTGGTGGAGGAGAAGGAAGAAGCGGCGCCCGAGTACGAGGGGACGGCGTGGCGCGTGCTGGGTCAGATCGCCGCGCAGCAGGGCGAACCGGTTACCGTCGAAGGTGTCGAATACGACGCCGCCGCCTGCTTCGCCGAGAGCGTGCGGATTTTCACCGCGGCCGGGATGGGGCGTGAACGCACCCGGACGTTGGCGGTGCAGGCGCGTTACGACCTTCCATAATGGTATAAAAGACAGTAGCGCGACGATGTAGGAGGCGTCTCCAGACGGCGATAGTCGCGTTCTGGAGAACCCTCCCACAATCGTGGGGTCACTTTTGCTCCAGTGCTATAAAAGGCATTATGACCAAGTCTCAATTCGTTCGCGCCGTCAACCGCGCTCACTTGATCTACCTGGGCGTGCTGCCGTCACTGGCGACCTTCGCTATGCTTCACCGCTATGGGTACCGGTGGCCATTTCTGCTCTTCATCGGCGGCGTGGCTATGATGGGCGTCTATCTGGTCAGCGTGTACCACTATACTCGCCTGCCGCCGTCGGTGCCGGTAAGTTTATGGGTTCTGCTCGATGGCCCGATTTTCGCGTTGGCGGCCCAGGGCTTGCGGCACTTCAACCTGACCTTCGTCATCGAAGGGTTCCTGATCGACGGGCTGGCGCTGTGGCTGGCTATCCTGCTGCTGGCGCTGGTCTCTCCGCTGCCATCGACGGGACAACGGGCGGCCTCGTTGGGCATCGGCCTGGTGGCGCTGGGCGTGATCCTGTCGCTCTTCTGGCCCTACGTCTCCGAGATGTGGGGGGATTGGTTCTGGCTGATCTGGCTGGTGATCGGGATCGTGGAGGGCGGGATCGCCCGCTACCGGCTGTTAAAGTCAGGAGCGGCGGTGCGTCTGGAGGACGATGGAAGCATTCTTTACATCGCCCTGCTGGTGATGGTGTGGGTCGTGGTGATGAACGTAAGCATTGCCCTGCACGATGGGCGATGATCTTGGTTGACGTTGGCCTACGCCGACTGAAAGTGAATCCGCGTAGGCGGATTTCGCCTAGGCGCCAGCCCGTAGCCGCAAATTCATTCGCCAGGCGACATCTGTGCTATTACTATTATACAAGATCGTATAGGTAAAGGAGAGAAAAATGAAAAGACACACCTGGAAAGCAATAAGCGGTACCTTACTGGCGCTGGGAATGTTGAGTTTGCTCCTCCTGACCGTCCGTGCCTCGGGCGGAGGCGGGGAGACGTGGAGCACGGACACCTTCTCTGATTTTGTCGATAATAGCACGCTGGACGGCGTGGACATCTGGAGCTCACCCGGCAGCGCGCGGTTGGATTATCGTTGGTGGATGAACGCAAAGGTCAACGATGAAGACAACGCGACGGTTCCTGCCCTCACCTTTGCGCTGACTGGCACGACCGGTACCACGGAGACCGTCTTTCTGGCTGTGTGGCAGGACGAGCGCAACTGCGATCACTGCGGCGACATCTACCTGGCCCGCAGCACCACCGGCGGGCGCACGTGGTCCGCCGATGCTCAGCTATACGATGAGTGCAATCCCTGTGGTCCGCCTTACCCCGCTCCCGAATGTCCCTGCCCCCGAGAGCCAGACATCGCTATGCGCGCGACCGACGAGAGCCTCTGGGTCGTCTGGTGGGCGGATTGGTCAGATGATAGGGAAGAGGGCGATATCTACTACCTGAGCAGCAGCAACTGGCGCAGCTCTCTGGCGTCCATCACTGCCCTTACCGGCACGGTCTACGCTGGGACAGGTAAGCAGCATCGGCCCCACATTGCCCCGCACGGGCCTTCGGGATATCTCTACACCGTCTGGGAGGATGAGCGGGACGACGACGGCGACGTCTACATCTCGCGGTACACGTCCTCTTGGGGTGCGCCAGCAAAGATCAACGACGACGCCACCACCGTCGAGCAGAGCAAGCCCAAAGTGGCCGTGGACACCGATGGCGATGTCTACGCCGTCTGGGAGGACCGCCGGGAGGAGAGTGACGAAGATGATCCCCAGAGCGACGTTTACTTCTCCCGCTGGATCAGCGGTACAGTGTTGAGCGCGACCAACTGGAGCGCCAATACTCGTCTGAGCGAGGCCACGATGATCTGGGCTGGTGAGCCCGACATCGTCGTCGGTCCAACGGGCACTCTGTACGCAGCATGGGTAGAGAAAGTGGATACCTGCGAGGGCATCGGTTGCTCCTGGGATTACCAAATCGTGGTGGGGCGCAGCGACGATAGCGGCGCGACCTGGAACCGCACGGTGGTGCACCGGCTGGTGGGCGCTTCCGCCGATGGTGATGACTACCGCGATCCGGCACTTGGCATTGACAGGCAGGGCCGACTCTATCTGGCCTGGACGCATCTCAGCGGTACCAGCCACTCAGAGAGCAACGTGCGCTTCTCCCTCAGCCCCGACGGCGGCGTGAACTGGACGGAGTTCCGCATTCTCAACACGCCTCGCCTGGTGGTTGACAGCGATGCACCTGTCGATCTGACCGCTGACTTTGACGGTCAGGTCGTCGTCGCCTGGGAGGATTGGCGAGCAGGGGGAGGGTCATCCGACGTTTACGCCACCGGCTACCCGGCTGACAACTACCTCTCCAACGGTTCCTACATCCGCACCCTGGACCCCGGTGGGCTGGCAAGTTGGGGCGCTATCACCTGGACGGCTTCGGTCTCGCCGGGCACGGGGCTGCAACTCGCCACGCGCGTACAAACCAGGACAGGGAGCAACTGGACGAATTGGGTCATGCACACCACCTCCGGCGAGTCACTTCCACATCCCGATGGTCGCCAACTACAATATCGGGCTGTCTTTACCTCGACTGCGCCTCCTCCTACGAATGATACTGCTGTGCTGGATGAGGTGATCATTTCATACCAGCCCTTTCCGCACATCTACCTTCCACTGGTGATCCGGGGAAGTTGATTCGAGGACGTGAGCGCCCGTTTGTGCAAGCCATGAGGCACAGTGAAAGATATCAATCATCAATCACACGCTGTTGACTTCGATTTAAGAAGGGGGCCTTGCCATGAAATACTTGAATGTTTGCTCGATTTTGCTCATCCTCTCCTTGCTGGCTTGTACCAGCACGTCAGCGCCCGAACCCACCGCGCCGTCGACGCCCAGCCCGGCTTCACCGACGAAACCGACCGGCGAAAGTGAGCAGCGCTGCGGCGATGGGGTCTGTGACGGGCCGGAGACCGCCGAGAACTGCCCCCAGGACTGCGAGTCAGCTGGGGCCGGTGTCCCCACCGTGCCCCCTCTACCGACAGCCATCGCCGAAGCACCGGATGAAGTCGTTGCCCGTCCAGGCGAGGAGCCGGGCACCTACTGGGTGACCAATCCCACCAGCGGCGCCGAGCTCTTCACCACCATCGTGCGTCCCGACGATTGGGGTACTTCGACGGGGCTCAGTACAGGCGGCGAACCGCTGCCCACGTTGGTCGTCATCCCCGGCGGCACTGATGACAGCGCCGGCCTCACCGAGCCCGGCAGCATCGGGCCAAAGGCCGTGGCGCAGGGGTACGCCGTCGTCACCTTCGACGCCGACGGACGGGGGCACAGCGCTGGCGATGAGAGCTACAGCGGCTTCACGCAGCAGGATGGGTTGGCGGCCGTGATCCAGTTCGCCGCCGGGCTACCGGAAGTCGACGCCCAGCGGATGGGGTTGATGTCGTTTTCCTACGGCGTGACGCTGGCCTCCGGCGTCCTGGCTCGCTATCCCGAGCTGCCCATCCGCTTCTACGTCGACTGGGAAGGGCCGGCCGATCGCTACGACACGACGGTGGGCTGCAAACCGAGTCCCAAGTACGATTGGCCCGCCTGCGACGACGACGCGGCCTGGGCCGAGCGCGAGGCACTGACCTTCATCGGCCAGATCCAGGTGCCCTACCAGCGGGTGCAGAACCAGCGGGATCACGTCCAGCCCGACGTCAGCCACGCGGTCGAGATGGTCAACGCCGCCGTCGAGGGACCTTCACCCTGGGTACGGCTCAACAATTATCCGCCGAACGAGACCTACGACCCCGATAATCTACCAGCGATGTTCCCGAACCGGAGCGAGACATCCCTGGATGAGCGCATGCTCAATTACGCCGCGGATATGTTCGAGATGACGGGGGAGACGACGGACTCATCGTCGGAGATGACGATCCCGCCGGTCTACGTGACCGTCGCCGGGCACATCGAGGACGTGCCCATCTACACCAACTGTGACGCCTACCCCAACTACCGCGAGAAGTTGCTGCACTTCGCGGAGGCCATCGCCGCGTACGACGTGCCCCTCAACCTGCAGGTCGAGTACGAGTTCTTCCAGGGCGTATCGCAATGCGAAACCGACGAACTGCGGGCGAGCACCGACGGCAAGAACGTGCTGGCGTATCTGGTGGATCGCTACGGCTACGAGATCGATCCCCATCAGGAGGGCGGTTGGGAAGAAGGAGCCGATAACTACGCCGACGTGCGCTTCCTGGGCGAGCAGGTTGTGCCGTCGATCAGCGATAACGTCGGCGGCCTGGTCTGGGATGACGCCGAGCAGTTCGCCCGACTCAGCGCAGGGGAACCTGGATGGCTCTATCCCGATTTCACCTGGCAGCCTCAGATCCTCTCTCTGGCCGTGAGCTATGATCATCACCGGGGCGACTTCAGCCGGGACGATCAGGCCAGCGGCATCTGGAGGCCCCAGGGCGCGGGGCAGGACTTCTGGGCGCACGATCCCGATGGCGCGCTGGTCTACGTGGGGCCGGGGGAGCACGCCAACTGGGACGCCGACCGCCCGTGGCTCTCCACGCCGGACTTCGTGCAGGCGGTGGTCGATCAGCTAGAACGCGGCGCCCTCGACCGCGACCAGATGTACACCGCCTCCATCGCCGTCCCGCAGAGCGTGATCTTCAAGCCGGAGCGCTACCAGGAGATGCTGGCCCTGCTGGATCAACTGGCGCCGCTGATCGAATCGGGCCGCGCGGCCTACGTCACCTACTCACAGGCCGTCGAGATCTGGCGCACGGCGTACGATGCCCAGCCCAACGTCTTCTTTCACGAGGGCGTCGAACCGCCGAGCGGGGACGCACGCGGGCCTTCCGGCAATAAGGAGGACGCACCGCTCTACCTGACCACAATGACGCACCTGGAGGGCAGCTTCAAGGATGATCAGAACGAGGACGTGTTCCAGCTCCACGCCGAGCAGTTGCGCTATGTGCTGAACCTGGCTAACGAGTACGGCGCCAGGCTTACCATTGAGAGCGAGAAGCCCTTCGCCCGCGCCTGCGAGAAGTGGGGCGTCAATATGATGCAGGAGGTGCTCGATCTGGGCCACGGCGTCGGCACGCACTGCGACATCGGCTTCCAGTATACTCCATCGTCGGTGGAGGATCTGGCGCAGCTCTACCGGGAGCGCAAGGAGCTGGTGGACGCGCTGGTGGGCGCGGAGCACAATCGCGGCTATTCGGGCGGCGGCAGCGAGCAGGATTGGGTCCTGGCGGCGCAGGAGGCTGGCTTCGCCTACAAGGACGGCGGCGTGGGCATGCTCTATCTCTCGATGCCGCTGGAGAATCGCCCCGGCCCCCAATGGACCGACGAGTACATCCGCAGCGAGGCTTTCCACAAACCAGCACCGGTCGAGCTGGAGGAACGCATCTACCCCTTCATGATGGCCGACGCCCAGGACTTCCAGCCCGACGAGGACGGTGTAATTCTCTTCAGCGGGGGCGGCATCGGCCGGCTGGATTCGATGGTGGAGGGTGGCCCCACCAAATGCCCGCAGATGAACTGCCCCTTTACCGAGGAGGACGTGGAGCTGATCGTGGCGCAGATCCGCGAAATCGACCGCATCCGAGATCGCGGCCGGATCGCCAAGGTGAACGTCTACATCCCGCTGAAGCTTTTCAGCGAGAAGCACGAGGCCGCCTGGCGCTATTTCTTCGAGCAGATGCAGGCGTTGGAGCAGGAGGGCGTCGTGACGGAGGCCACGCAGGGCGAGGTTTACGATGCTTATGTGGCGTACGGAGACTGAAAAGGATGGAGTCTCCCCTTTATGACCGAGTCTCCTCAGAGAAGGGTCTTTCCTAAATGCCCTTGCTCAAAATTCATCTCCTGGGTCATTTGGAGCTTCTGGACAACGAGGACCGGGTGTTATCTCTGCCGACCACGCTCAAGGCCCGTTCTCTGCTGGCCTATCTGATCCTGCATCGCAGCCAGCCTCAGCCGCGCGAGCACCTGTCCACTCTCTTCTGGGGCGAGCGCCCGGAGCAGAAAGCGCGGCACTCGCTCTCCACCGCCCTGTGGCGCATTCGCCGCTGTCTCCCCGACGAGGAGGTGATCCTCAGCGACCATCACACCGTCCAGTTCGATCCGCAGGCCGATCTATGGCTCGACGTGGACGCGTTCGAGGCGCTGGTTAAGCGCGAGGAGGCATCCGACCTGCAGGAGGCAGCATCGCTCTACCGCGGCCCCTTCCTGAACGGCTTCTACGACGACTGGGTCATCAACGAGCGGTATCGGCTGGAGGCGCTCTATCTCGACGCGCTGGCCTATCTGATGAGCACCTACGAGGATCAGGCCCAGCACGAGTCGGCGCTGACCACGGCGCTGCGGTTGCTGAAGGAGGATCCGCTGCGCGAGGACGCTCATCGGGCGGCTATGCGGGCCTACTGCCGGCTGGGACGACGCAACGCGGCCCTGGAGCAGTACCGCCGCTGCCGGGAGCGCGTGCAGGCGGAACTGGACGCGGAGCCGATGCCCGAGACGACCACGCTCCACCGAGAGATTCTGGAGGGCCGCTTTGCCGTCGGTCCCGCGCCATCGGCACCGCCCCTCGAAGAGCTGTCCCCGATGGCGGCGCCGGCTATTTCTAAACCCTATGATCCCCTGGACGTGGGAGCGACCAGCCCGCTGGTGGGCCGGGATGAGGAACTGGCCCATCTGCAAGCATGCTGGCGGGAGGCCGAGAGAGGGCGAGGCCGGGTCGTGCTCCTGCGGGGTGAGGCGGGCGTCGGCAAAACCCGCCTGGTCGAGGAGCTGGCGCGGCGCGTCGGGCAGCGGGGTGTGTGGGTGGCTGGCGCGGCCTGCTATGAGCACGAACGCACGCTGCCCGTCAGCCCCCTGGCCGAGCTCTTGCGCGCCGTGCTGGACCTCGTCGGGGAAGGTATCTTGCAGCGCCTCTCCTCCTGGCAGCTCGCCGACCTGGCCCGCCTGGCGCCCGAGCTGGAGGCTCACCTGCCGCCCCACTTCCAGGGCAGCCCCCTCGCCGAGGGTGGGCAGACCTGTCTCTTTCACGTCTTCACCTCGCTGCTGCTGGAGCTGGGGGACCAGAACCCGCTCCTGCTGACGCTGGAGGATCTCCACTGGGCGCACGACTCGACGCTGGCCTGGCTGCATTACCTGGCTCGCCATCTGGGCGAGTCCCCCTTGCTGCTCGTCGCCACCTACCGGCCGGAGGAGCTCGCTCCCGACGGCGCGGCGCGCAATCTGATTCGTCGGCTGCAGCACGAGGGGTTGGGCGAGGAGTTGAAGCTCTCCCGGCTCTCCCGTGCGGATCTGGCCCGGTGGATGAGCGGCCTCGGCGCTCCGGTGGTGGCGGACGTCCACCAACACACGGAGGGGAATCCCTTCTTCGTCCTGGAGACCCAGCGGGCGCTGCTGGAGGCGGAGTATCTCCGGCTGGATGAAGGGCGATGGGTCGCCGCCGCTCCGCTCGCTGAGATACCGGTGCCCGATTCCATCCGGCGGGCCGTCGCCATGCGCCTGAACCGACTCGGGCCAGAGGCGGCCAAAGCGATCGAGACCGCCGCCGTCGCCGGGCGAACCTTCGACTTCGAAGTCCTCCAGCGGAGCTGGGGGCGGGACGAGGAGGCCACTCTGGAGGCGCTGGACGAGCTTCTGCGTCGGCGCCTGGTGCGCGAGGGCAGGGGCTTCTTCGGCCAGGACTACGCCTTCGATCATCACCTGGTGCGAGAGATCGTGCGGGAGCGCCTGGATGACCGGCACCGCTGTTGGCTGCACCGGCGAGTGGCCGAGGCGCTGGTCGAGCTGCGCGCCGACGATCCGACCGCCAGCGCCGAGGTGGCCTACCACTACGTGCGCGCCGAGGCCTGGACGCAGGCGCAGGAGTATCTGTTCCGGGCGGGCGAGCAGGCGGCCCGGGTCGCCGCGGACGCTGAGGCCCTGGACTACTACCGGCGCGCTATGGCGGCCTACGAGAGCAGGGCCGGCAGCGATTGGGATCCGCTCCAGCGGGCGATCCTGGAGCACCGCATGGGCGAATGCTTCTTCCGCCGCGGGGAATACACCCAGGCGATCGAGCGCCTGCAGCGGGCGCTGACCTTGCTGGGCCGCCCGTTCCCCACCTCGCGCCGCGCGATCCGGTGGGCCATCGTCGGCGCGCTGGTCCGCCAGGTCGTCCATCGCCTGGTGCCGCAGCGGCTCCTGCGGCGGGGCGCTGCCGACGACCCCGCAGCCATCAAGGAAGAGGTGGATATCTACACCTTCATCGGCTGGATTTACGCCCTGCTGCCTGACCACGAATCGTTCCTGTTGATGGCGCTCCGGGCCCTAAACGCCGCGGAGCGGATTCAGTTTCCGCGGGGGGATGCGTTGGCGGCCGGAGCGTTGGCCTTCGCGCTCGACTTTATGTCCCTCTCTCCCCTGGCGGGATATTTCCATCGCCGGGCCGCGGCTCAGATCCCACAGATCGACGACGCCGGGACGATTGGATTCGTCTATCAGGGTCTGGCCTACCATCACTATCTGCTGGGCGAGGAGCAGGACGCGCTGATGCACGCCCGGCGGTCGGCCAAGGCGTACCGGGACGCCGGCGACGCGCACCGCTGGGCGCTGGCGACCCTGCTGAACTTTTACGTGCACGAGCATCGCGGGGAGCTGAGCGAGGCCCTGGAGCACGCCCAGGAGATCCTGCGCACCGGGCGCGAGGTGGCCGACCGGTGGGCGCTGTGCTGCGGCGAGGAGGCCCTGGGCATCATCCGGCGGCACCAGGGGCGCCTGGATGATGCCATCGCCCACCTGCGGCGGGCTGCGGCCCTGGCCGAGGAGATCCCGGATTACATAAGTCTGGTGGAAGTGCAGGGCGAGCTGGGCAAGTGTTACCTGCGCCGAGGACAGTGGCAGCAGGCGGTGACGATATTGGAGGAGGCCGAGGAGATCGCCGCGCAGCGCAGCGTGGCCGGCGACTCGCTGGGGCGCTTCCTGAACGGGCTGGTCGAGGCGTATCTGCTGGCGGCCGAGCGAGACGACGAATCCGCCCGAGAGACCTGGCTGAAGCGGGCCAGGGGAGCCTGTCGGGCGGCCTTGAAGCACAGCAAGGGGTATCGACCCGGCCGGCCGGAGGCGATGCGCCTGCGGGGCACGTGCGCGTGGCTGAAGGGCAACCCGACGGTCGCACAAAAGTGGTGGCAGCGCAGTCTGACCCTGGCGGCAGCGATGGCGCACGATTACGACGCAGCGCTGACTACGCTGGAGATGGGCGCGCGGCTCGGCGACGCGGCGCTGCTCCAGCGGGCCGAGGGCCGGTTTGCCGCGATCGGCGCGGAATGGCACCTGGCCAGGGCGCGAGGGTTGTTGAACGAGTCTCTGTAAGGCAAGTTGGCGGCAGGTTAGACGGGGAGCCGTCTTGAACCAGCTGCATAATACGTCGCAGCGCCCCCTCAAGACAAGCCCAACAAAGCCAGCCTACCTGCCGCCCCGCGAGACTGACTTCCTATTTTCGGGTCGCCATCCAGGCGGATCTCTCCCCATCCCCTGACCGCAGGCAGGGGGATGGGGGACATATGCATAAGCTTAAAAGTTAATCTAGCGAGAAGCGCCGGCCGAGTAGCGCCAGAAAGGCGCGTCGAGGCCAAGTGGCCTCGCGAGACCCGCCCCGTAGTCACGTCCTACGGAACTGACTGCTCCCTTGGTTTCGATACGCTCTTCGCGGAGTTTATCCTGAGTCTGTCCAGGGGCTTCGAGCTACTCAACCAGCGGTCGCTAGCCTTAAGTTGACGCATATGCCCTTCCCCCTGACCTTCCGCTTTCCTAGGCCGTTTAATCCTCTGAATCCGCTCTCAAAATCCGTTGACAGCCATCCGTTGACACCTCCATCACAATCCAGAATTGGTCTATTGATCGACCGTCTCTCTTTCCCCCCTTTTTGAGACTTCTTTGAGACCTCTGTGATAAAGTATAACCGACGTAATTCATCGACCCAATCGCTGCAAGCTCGCGCATCTGACTGAGGAGGGACGAACATGGACGACCCAACGTCGGCGCCCGCATCACCGCTCAGCACCTTCGTGGTTCGCTTCTGGCGGGAGCACTCGGCCGCTGGCCTGCAGTGGCGCGGCCGCGTCGAGCACGTGCAGAGCGGCGCGGGCATCGCGTTTACGGACCCGGACGACTTGCTGGGGTTCCTGCGCGGCTTCGGCATCATGGCCGGCGGCGAGGGAGAAGAGACCGGGAGAGTGAAACGTGAGGATGAAGATTTGGAGGGAGGAAGAGGATGAGGAAACGAGTGATTCAAGCGGCGTTGGCAATCTCGTTGGGGCTGGTACTGACCGGGCTGCTGCTCTGGGCAGCGGCGATGGAGCCGGCGCGGGCCGCTCCAGGCGTCCATTGCGTCAACCAGAGTGGGACGGGCTGTGACGCCGTCTGCGGCGGAGGATGCTACGGGTCGGTACAGGCGGCGATAGATGCCGCCAGCTGGGGGAACGAGATCCGCATCGCTGGCGGCACGTACACTGAACTTTTGGGGACGGTGGCGGTGATCACCAAGGAACTGAGGATCTTTGGTGGCTTCGACCAGAGCTGTTCCAACCACGATCCAGTCTTCAATCGGACGACGTTCGACGCGCGGTGGGGCGGCTCGGTGATCAGCATCACCAGCGCCGGCGACGTGCTGATGGAGTTCCTGACGCTCACCCACGGCGACGGAAGCGGCAACTGCGGCACCGATGGCTGCGGCGGGGGCATCTACGCCAGAGACACCATCCTCCACGTGGGAGACTGCGTCATCACGGACAATGTGGCGAACACGTCTGGCGAGATGGGCAGAGGGGGCGGCATCTATGCCTACACCGGTTCCGATGGGGTTGTCGAAATCTGGGGCAATCGCATCGTAAGCAACACGGCCAATACCAATTCCTCATCTCAGTACTATTCCACCGGAGGAGGCATCTTCGTCCGATATGCCACGACGCGCTTGGAGACCAATGAAATCCTGAACAACACGGGCAGCATCACCGGCTCCGGCGGGGAAGGTGGAGGCATCTATCTTTATGGCGTAGCTCAGGCGGACCTATTGACCAACACCATTCGGGGGAACGAGGCGTCTGGGCACAAAATTAGCGGGGGCGGCGGTGGTATCTACATCTTCGGCTTCAAGGCCTATCTGTCCGACAATCTCATCGATGATAACTCGGCGGCCCCAAACTGGGCCGGTTACGGCGGAGGCGTCTACGTTTCGAGCCAGACCGAGGCGCATCTGACGCGCAACACCATCATCAGCAATGCAGCCGGACCCGCGGTCAGTGGTTTCTCGGCGCCCGGGGGCGGGGTCCACGTCGCCAGCAGCCAGCCGGTCACGCTGAGCAACAACCTCATCGCCCGCAACACGGCCAGCTCCGGCGGTGGCGGTGTACACGCGGATCACGCCTGGTCTCCTGCGGGGTCAGTGCTTATGGTCAACAACACCGTCGCCGATAACGTCAATGGCGGCGTCCAGATAGCTCGCAACGTGGCCCTGACGCTGACCAACAACGTCATTGCCGGGCACACGGTGGGCGTGACCAACACATGGCCCGCCAGCAGCACGGTGCTTGCCGACACCAACCTCTTTTCGAACACACTTGATCCCATCACTGGCGCCAACGCCATCCGGAAGTACCCGCTGCTGACGGCGGACTATCGCCCGCACGTTGGCTCGCCGGCCATCGACGCCGGGCGGGCCATCGCCTGGCTGACAACGGACCTGGATGGCAATTCCCGCCCGCAAGGGAGCGCTTACGACGTCGGGGCGTTTGAAGGAGATGGCGTGTGGTGGACGCTGTTCTTGCCGCTGGTGCTGAGTGAGAATTAACAAGTAGGTGCCACACACTTCCCAAGTGCGTGGCACCTGAAGATAAAATGGGAGCGAATATGATGAAGAGGAGACTTGGTTTCACGTTGACGTTGGCCCTGGGACTGCTGGCGATCATGCTCGTCGCGGGGGTCGGCTTGGGCCGGCCGGCGAGCGCCGCAGAGGTCGAATCACCCGCGCAGCGCCTTGCCGCGGCCGGTGGCGGCCCTATCGGAGGCACCTTCACCGTCACCGTCGAGAGCCTGGAGGAGGTTTATCCCGCCGTGGCCTACAATCCCGATCGCGAGGAGTACTTGGTGGTCTGGTACAATGACCGTGGCGGAAACGATGATATCCGAGCGCAGCGGGTGTCGAAGGACGGCGCATTGGTTGGGGGCCCGTTCTACGTGGCGGGCGGATCTGGAGCCGAGCGGCGGGTTCCAGATGTGACCTATAATGGTCAGCATCAACAATACCTGGTAGTATGGGAGCATAACGATGGCACGTGGGATAACATCCATGCTCGGCGTGTCTCGGGTGCCGGAGCAGTTCTGGATACAAAGGACATTGTCATAGTAAG
>CAYYTU010000062.1:2581-16911 GCA_964474655.1 uncultured Anaerolineales bacterium | reverse complement strand
TTGACAAAGCTTTTCCTTCAGTTTCTCTGCGCTCTCTGCGTTCTCGGCGGTTATAGCGACCGCTACCTGAACGGTTACCAAGCAAGAACTTACGCCCAATGCCCGCGAACGATCTCCGCAGCTATGCCAAACATGCGCTCAATGGTTTTCGAAGCGAATCGTCTGCCAAAGTACCTTCAATGCCACAGAGTGTGCTCAGATGTGAACAAGGCAAACGAAGCTGGGATTGATGCGCTCGGTAAACGCGCCGGTAGGCAATCTAATGCGTCTACTGATCCATCTGCCCCTCAACGGCTCAGGTTGACGTGGCCCCAAGGTATGTTATACTTTGCAGCCAGGTAGAAACGTGTAGATCGGTACACCGCCACGGACGCCCGCGTTCGCGGCGGTCGTGTGTGTTGTAGGGGAGCAGTATGAAGACGACGAAAGCCGAGATTCTCAATGCAGAGGAGAAGACCGCCCAGCAACGAGCAGTCCGGCTATTGAAAGGTGGTCAACTGGTCGCCTTTCCCACGGACACGGTTTACGGCCTGGCCGCTTATCCCTGGGATGTGGATGCTGTCGAGCAGCTATACGAAGTCAAGGAACGCCCCACCGATATGCCCATCCCGCTGCTCCTTTCGGACGCCGACGAGGTCCATCAGGTCGCGACGCTACCGGCCCGCTGCGAGCCCCTGATACGGCAACTCTGGCCAGGCGGGTTGACGCTGGTGCTCCCCAAAAAGCCGATTGTCTCCGGCGCCATCAGCGCCCGGCCCACCGTGGCCGTGCGCGTGCCCGATCTGGCCCTGACACGAGATCTGATCCGCGCGGCCGGCGGCGTGTTGGCTGTCACCAGCGCCAACATCTCGGGCCAAGCCAGCCCCGTCACCGCAGAGGAAGTCGAGCAGCAGCTGGGGGAGCGGATTGCGCTGATTCTCAACGGCGGCGCTTGCCGGGTCGGCGTACCATCGACTATCCTCGATTGCTCCGTCTCGCCGCCGAAGGTGCTCAGACAGAGCGCCATCAGTGAGGAGAAGTTACGCGACATCGGCGGCGACGTTCACGCATCAAAATAGTGCGCCCCGTTCGACTCTCTGCCAAGCCGGAGATAAGATTCCATCTCAACCTTATCAATTCCAACACCAACAAGGAGTAAGTTTACGTGTGTGATCAAAAAGGCTTCACATTGTGGTTCACCGGGCTTTCCGGTTCCGGAAAGACTACCATCGCCAAACCAGTGGCGCAGGCGTTACGCGACCGCGGCTTAAAAGTCGAGCGGCTCGACGGCGATATCGTACGCCAGAGCCTGACCCGCGACCTGGGCTTCACCAAAAAAGATCGCGATATGAACATCGAGCGCGTGACCTTCGTCGCGAAGCTGCTCAGCCGCAACGGCGTAGCGGTCCTCTGCTCATTCATCTCGCCTTACCGGGCGCGGCGGGCCAAATCCCGCCAAGAGATCGAAGAGAAGAGCGATTTCATCGAGGTCTACGTCGAGTGCCCGGTCGACGTCTGCGCCGACCGAGACGTGAAGGGCTTGTACGAACAAGCCTTCGCCGGCGAGATCGACAATTTCACTGGCGTCTCCGATCCCTACGAGCCGCCGGAGAACGCGGAGGTCGTCTGCAACACCGCCGAGGAGAACCTGGAGGAGAGCGTGGCCAAGGTCATCGGCTACCTGGAGACAAACGGATACGTACCGCCCGCGTAAGGAGGCCCCACCGATACGATGGGATTTAACACGCGCATCTTGAGCCTGAACCAGATCAGCGAGCTGAAAGACGAGATGGAAAAGATCGGCGTCTCGTCCGCCGGCGCTAAAATTATGGCCCCCAAGGGCATCCTGCGGGTGATCAAGCTGGAGCACGTCGGCTACGCCGCAGCCAACCTCCTCAAGCAAGAGATGCTCTCGCTGGGGGCCGAGACCGCCATTCCAGGCGATATCTACTTCGGCGAAAGAGAGAGGGCTGACGTGTTGCTCTTGGGCACCCGGCGCCACTACCGACGACTGATCCGCAAGCTCCGGACGCAACCCCTGCCCTCCCTCCAGGCCATCGCGGACGAGCTCGAGCAGGCTCTAGCCCGCTACGATGGACGACTGACGCACGGGAGCACCCTTGGCGGTCGACGCTTCGCCTGGGGAGAGCGGACTTACACAATGGGTATCGTCAACGCCACGCCAGATTCGTTCTCCGGCGACGGCCTGATCCAACACGACGACGCGATCGAAACTGCTCTGGCCCAGGCCGAGCGTTTCGTCGAGGCCGGCGTGGACATCCTGGACGTGGGCGGGGAATCCACCCGTCCCGGCTCGGAACCTGTCGGCGCCGAAGAGGAGATAGCGCGGGCCATCCCCATCGTGGAGCGCCTGGCCGTGACGTTCGAGGTGCCGATCTCCATCGACACCTACAAGGCCAAGGTGGCCGAGGTCGCCCTGGACGCGGGCGCAGACCTGGTCAACGACATCTGGGGGTTGCGAATGGACCCCGAAATGGCGTCTCTGGTGGCGGAGCGCGGCGTGTCCATCGTTCTGATGCACAATCGCTCCCGCCCCAAGGACGCCGTGCAGCACGAACAACTCGGTGGTCATTACGTCGGGATCGACTACGAGGACCTGATGGCCGATGTGGTACGAGAGCTGCGGGCAAGCGTGGGGACAGCGCTCGAAGCCGGCATCGCTCACGAAAACATCATCGTGGATCCCGGCCTGGGCTTCGGCAAGACCGTGCAGCAAAACCTGGAGCTGATGGACCGTCTGAATGAATTGAAGGTCCTGGGCCATCCGATCCTGGTGGGGCCATCCCGTAAGTCATTCATCGGCCACACGCTGGATCTGCCAGTGGAGGAGCGAATGGAAGGCACGACCGCCACCGTCGCGCTCTGTATTGCACGAGGCGCGGACATCGTGCGAGTCCACGATGTGAAGGTGATGGGCTGCGTGGCCCGTATGACGGACGCCATCGTGCGCCGACGAGGCCCGGCATTGCACCCCAGCTCTGAACAATGACCAACCACCCTCGGCCCTCCACTCCCCGCTATCTGCTCCCTATCTCCTGCTGCTTGCTGTTTGGAGCGGCTTTCGCGCTTTACGTCGCCACCGCTGCGCCCGGAACCCTGTTCGGCGATCCATCTGAGTACCAGTTCGTGCCGGCTATCCTGGGCATCGCCCACCCGCCGGGCTACGCCTTCTATATTTTGCTGGCGAAGGCCTGGCAGGTGCTCATACCGCTCGGAACGATCGCTTTCCGCACCAACTTACTGTCCGCCGCCGCCGGAGCCTGGACGGTAACCGCGGTCTACCTGATCGTCTGGGATTTAAGCACTGCAAACTCCAGACGAGATGCCACCGATGCATTACGCCTCGCCCCGCCGCTGGTAGCTGCTCTCTCCCTCGCCGTGGCCCCTGATCTCTGGCAGCACGCTATCCACGCCAACGCGCACATCATCAGCGCAGCGCTGGCGATCACACACCTCTGGCTACTGATCCGCTGGTGGCGCACCGGAAGCGACCGCTGGCTGCTTGCCTTCGCGGTCACGGTGGGCCTGGCCGCCACGCACCATCCGATCACGATGATGGGCGTCCCAGCCTACGCGGCCTTCATCCTGATAGTCCACCCTCGCATCTTACAAGAATGGCGCACGCTGTTGGCGCTGACCGGCTGCGCGCTGCTGGGCCTGACGCCGCTGCTATACTATCCGTTGCGCAGCCCCAACGCGCCCTTCGGCCCCACAGATATGAACACGCTCGACGGTTTCTTGCGCCACATCACCGCCCGAGGCCTGCGCGGGAACCTCTTTCACTTCGGCCTGGCCGATCAGCCCGACCGAGCGATGGTCTTCTGGACGCTGCTGCGGCTCCAGTACCTGCTGCCGATGATCGCGCTAATCGTGATCGGGCTCGCCTGGCTCGCCCGGCGGCGGCGCGAACCAGCATACTTGATCTACGTCTTCCTGATGGGCCATCTGCTCTTCACGCTCAACACGGTACAGGACGTGATGGCTTACCTGCTGATCCCCTTCGCGGGGCTGGCGATTGCCATCGGCCTGGGGGTCAAGGAGATGATCGGCCTCGTCGATCGTGCCACGCACACGCTGGATCATCAACCCCGCACGATGCTCTTCCGGCTGCTCATCGTCTGCCTGCTGCCCTGGCCCATCGCCCGCGGCGTCCAGAACCTCTCCCGCGGCATCTCCCTCCACGATTTCACCGCCGCCAACGATTGGGTGGAGGACGTTTACCAGCGCTTCGAAGGCCAGGGAGAGGGAGCCGTGCTGATTTCCGATTGGGAGCACCTGACGCCGCTCTGGGTCCACGCCTATACAGAGGGCGAAACGCTACGCGAGGAGGACCTGACGCTCGTCTACGCCTCCACCGCCAAGCCCTGGCCCACCTGGATCTGGGAACACATTGAGGACGGACCGATCTACGTGCCCGACGATCGAGCCCCGATCCGCCAGGAGGGCTTCCGCCTGATACCGGAAGGGGCCTTCTACCGCGTTCAGCCGCCGCCGACAAGCGACCTCGACCCGTCGTATCCGCTAGACGTCTGGGTCGACGGGCGCGTCCAGCTCCTGGGCTACGACCTGCCCACGACGACGGTTCACGGGGGCGAGCCGCTGCCCCTCATCCTCTACCAACGCATCGAGGAGCCGCTGGACGAGATTTGGATGCCACACGCGCGGCTGGGAGCGGAGGACGGAACCGAGGTAAACTGGACCACCGATAGCCGCTTGCTGACGCCCCAGTGGGAGCCCGGCGAGGTGGTGGCAACTCGCTACGAGGTTCCTATCCCGTTCCATCTCCGGCCGGGAGAGTACCCCTTGCGGCTGGGATACAGCGACCTAACCAACGACCGATCTCCATTGCCGCTCTCCGATGGCGAGACCCAGATCGAATTAGACGCCATTACCGTCCGCCCCAACCCAGAAATGCCGTCCCGGCAGACGTTGGAGGGCCTGCTGGCCAACCTGGACAATCAGGTCGGGCTGACACAGGCCCGCGCCCGCGCCGGCTTGCGCACGCGGCAAGGGATATGGAGCGAGCCACTGCCGGTTGAAGCCGGCCGCGCGATCCACCTAACACTCGTCTGGCAAGCCCTGGTCGCCCCCCGCGATAGCGCCACCGTCTTCATCCATCTGATCGACAGCAGCGGGCATACGGTCACAGGCCACGACTACACGCCGTTGGGCGGTTCCTGTCCCACCTACCTCTGGTTCCCCAAGTGGCTACCCGGTCAGACCCTCATCGATCCCTATCGCCTGAAAATCCCACCCGACGTGCCAGAGGGCCGCTATTGGTTGGAGGTGGGTATGTACGGTATGACTTCCCTTCGCCGCCTTCCTGTGGTAAACTTAGATGGCGATTTAGCCGGCGACCGCGTCATGTTAGGAGCAGTAGAAGTAAAGTAGTGACGACAGTGGCACGCCCACCGATAATGTAACTAACGTGCTATGCCAAGTCAGGAGGATTAGCAACCGTATGGAGATCGCTCTATTAATCTGGGCCCTGGCCCTGACGGTCTTACTGGTGGTCGGCGTCCTGTGGATCTTCGATCTACAAGGCCGCATCCACCAGCTACAGCAATACCACGAAGGGCTCTTCACCGAGGACGAGGATGCCGACTCGAAGGCTATGCTGGAGCGGCTGACCTCTCGTCTCTCCGAAACCACAGCCCGGACTGAGCGATTGACCTCCCGCGCCGATCGGATCGACGCCACGCTGGCTCGCACCGTCCAAGCCGTGGGGCTGGTGCGCTACCAGGCCTACGAACATACCGGCGGCGATCAGAGCTTCTCGCTGGCGCTGACCAACGGCGAGGGCAACGGCGTCGTCATCTCCGCGCTCTACGGGCGCGACGCGACCCGCGTCTACGCCAAACCGGTGGAGAAATGGCTCTCCAACCGCCAGCTGACCGAAGAAGAAGAAGAAGCCCTCAAAAAAGCCCGCCAGACCGTCACCTAAGGCCCAGAAGGCCCACGTTGACAAAAAAAGAGCTCCATTGTATCATCTTGCCAGCCCGATTGAGACTGAAAGCCATACTCGGAAAGGAGAAAAGGATATGTCTATGTTTGGAAGAGGTAAAAAGCAAGAAGAGCAAGAAGAGGAAAAGCAGGCCAAGAAACCATCGCCCACGCCCGCTACTCCCTCGAAAAAGGTCGAAAGCATCATCGGCCCCAACGCCTACTTCAAGGGCGACATTCAATCCGATAGCGGCGCCCGCGTGGACGGCGTCTTTGAGGGTTCCATCGACGTGACCGGCAATCTAATCGTAGGCGAAAGCGCCAAAATTGTGGCCGACATCAAAGCCAACAACATCTCCGTGGCCGGCGCAGTCAAAGGCAACATCAGCGGTAACCGGGTAGAGATTCTGGAGACGGGCCGCGTATGGGGCGATCTGAAAGTGAACTCGCTATTGCTCAACGAAGGCGCCTATTTGCGTGGGCAGACAACGATGCACGCCGACATCGAGCCGCCGATGATTGAAGCGCCTAAGGGAGAAACAAAGCCAGAGTCCAAAGCCTCTCCCACCGTCGTCGACGTTCAACCCAAACCCAAGCGAGAAGAGAAACAAGAGAAGAAGAACGAAGAGCAAAAGAAGAAGTAACCCACGCCCGCCCCAGATCAATTTGAAAAGCAGGCTCTTTGGGATTTCGCGTGGTCGATAGCTGGAGACTGCTCAGCGGGGGTGTGTCACCATATACGTCAACTTAAGACTCGTAGCGGGTTTGTACCCGGCTCTGAGCACCACGCAAAGTCCCAGAGAACCGAAAAGCAAAGCCCCCTGTTTACACAGGGGGGCTTCTTTGATGAGTCGTCGCTTCCACTCACCGCACCAACAAGACTGGACACTCAAGCGCATCCAGCAAGGCATCGACATCGCCCGCCCCAAAAATCACATTGCTCAGGACCAGCAACCCGCCGCCCTCGGTTCGAACGCCGTCGAGCAACGTCTTCACCCCGATCCCTGCCAGCTCGCGATACCGCACCACCAGATCCTGCCCCCCAAGCCAGTCGCCGATCTGCTTCTGCACGTCGTGTTCCGCGTCAGGGTCGTCGGAAAGCACCAGGATGGACAAATACCCTCCCAGACCCTGGGTCAGCCGGGCGGCCAGCACCATCGCCCGCCGGACGAGAGGCGATCCATTATGCGGGACAACCACAGGAGACCGTATATCCGCTTCCCGAGGGATCAATAGCACCGAGCGCGGCGCCTGCGTGGCCGCCGCCCGGGCCGTCGAACCGGTCTGCTCGCGTTGGATCAGGGGCCGACTGGCCTTGCCCAGACTCAACAGATCGGCCCTGGCCGCGGCCTCCAGGATCTCCGCGGAGACATCACCGCGCACGACACGAAACGTCCACTCAACCTGCTCTTCCCGGCAGACCGAGGCCAACGCCTGACGCGCCCGGGACGCTTGTGCCCGCAACTGACGCTCCATCCGGGCCAGGTCCAACCGAACCTTGATGCCCAGAGGGAATTGTAGCTCCTGCGCCATCGGCAAACCCGCCACCTTCAGCAGATCCGCATCCTCGACGAAAAGCCCCTCCAACTCCGCCTCCAGGCTATGGGCCAGCTTGGCTGCCCCTCTGAGCGCCGCCAGGCTATGCCGCGAAGCATCCAGCGCCACCAGGATTCTACGAATCGCTACCCTTTCCTCCTGCTCACTCATCGCCGCACCCTACTCCTTACCGTGACCTGTCTCCTCCGATGACGCATCCGAGCCGTTCTCCGATTCCTCTCCTTCGGCGAACGCACGCTGCTTTTCCGCCAGCTCGACCAGCCGCGCCTCGACCTGCTGATTGACGCTGCCCACGGGGAAATTTCCCTCTTCGTCACGCTCGCCGGCCTCGAGGCCAGTCAACAACTCCAACGCCTCATCAACCGTCTCCACCGCGTAGATGCCAAACTGGCCCTGCTCCACCGCCTCGATGACGTCCGATCGTAACATCAAATGCTCGACGTTGGCCTTCGGAATCAACACCCCTTGATCACCCGTAAGGCCTCGGGCCTGGCAGACGTCGAAGAAACCCTCAACCTTCTCGTTGACGCCGCCGATAGGCTGCACCCGCCCATGTTGATCAACGGAGCCCGTCACCGCCAGCGACTGCTTGAGCGCGACCTCGGAAAGCGCCGACAGCAACGTGCACAGCTCGGCCAGCGAGGCGCTATCTCCTTCGACGCCGCCGTAAGACTGCTCGAAGACCAGGCTGGCTGAAAGGGAGAGCGGACGATCCTGAGCGTAACGGGCGCCGAGGAACCCCGAAAGGATCATCACCCCCTTGGAATGGAGCGGACCGCCCAGCTCGACCTCGCGCTCAATATCGACCACCTCGCCTTTGCCCAGCCGGACGCGGGCCGTGATGCGGCTGGGCCGCCCGAAAGCGTAGTTGCCCAACGCAATCACCGAAAGCCCATTGACCTGCCCTACGTGCGCGCCCTCCGTATCGATCAGAAGCACACCACGCTCAATCCGCTCCTGCACGCGATCCCGCAGCCGGTCGGCGCGGCGGATCTGCGCGTCGATAGCCCGCTGCACGTCGTCCACGGTGACAGCGTCGTTCCCGTTCTGGCCGGCCCAGTAATCGGCCTCACTCAACAGATCGGCGACGCTCAACAGATGCGTCGATAACTTCTTGCTATCGCCCACCAGCCGGCTGCTGCGATCAATCACACGCGCCACAGCTTGACGATCGAAAGGCCGCAGCTCCTCGCGCCGGGCCATCGTGGCGATCAAACGGGCATACAGCTGCTGACTCTCATCGGAGCGCGGCATCTCACTGCTAAAGTCGGCCTCCACCTTGAAGAGCTCGCCAAAATCGGGATCAAGGTCATAGAGCAGGTAATACAACAACCGCTCACCGATCAACACCACCTTCACATCAAGCGGAATCGGCTCCGGCTCCAGTGAGACCGTGCTAACCAGACTCAACGCCTGGCTCAACGATTCGATCCGCACCTCTTGAGCGCGCAACACACGCTTAAGCGCGTTCCAGGCATAAGGCTGCGTCAACAGATCACGAGCATCCAACACCAGATACCCGCCGTTGGCCCGGTGGAGAGCGCCCGGCTTGATCAGATTGAAATCCGTGACCAAAGCGCCCATTTGCGCCATATGCTCAATGCGCCCGACCAGGTTGTTGTAAGCCGGATGCTCCTCATAGATCACAGGCGCACCCTCGGACTGGCTATGGTCAACGAGCACGTTGACCTGATAACGGCGGAACTTGGCCTCCCGCACACGTTGCATCGGCAGGCCCATCATCGCTGCCTGCTCCCTTTCCTCGTCAGAACGGCGGAAGTCATCCACGTTTTCGACCACGTCTTCCTGCACCGCCTCCAGATACTCGACCACGTCCGGCAGATCAGCATACTTCTCCTTCAGCTCGTCGATCCGATGTCCGACGGCGAACATCGCCACCTGGCGATCGAGATCCTTCAAACGATCACGCGCCTCACGCTCCCACTGACGCGCCTGACGCATCGTATCCTGGAGCCGCTCCTGGAGTCCGGCGATATCCTCCCGCACCTCCTCTCGCCGCTCCTCCGACAGATTCTGGAACTCATCTGGGCTCACGACCTCGCCATCCTTGATGGGCGCGAAGGCCAGCCCAACGGGCGTGCGAATCAGCGCCACATCCCGTTCCTCGGCCTCTTCCTGAATCGCGCTGATGGCCTCCTCTTGCTTCTCCTTGAACTCCTCCTGCAGCTCCTGACGGCGCGTCTGGTAATCCTCGCTCTCAAAGGCCGCCGGAATCGCGGTGCGGAGCTCCTCGACCAGCTGCTCCATATCACCGCGCAACTCGATCCCAAGCCCAGCTGGCATCTGCAGGGCCTGCGGTTTATGATCGTCCTCAAATGAGTTGACGTAACACCAATCCGAAGGCACGGCTTCCTCGGCCGCCCTCTGCTTGAGGAACTCCATAACGGTGGTTCGCTTCCCTGTGCCACTGGGACCGAGCGCGAACAAGTTGTAGCCATCGCGCTGAATACCGATCCCGAACTGGACAGCTTCCACCGCCCGCTCCTGACCAAGGATTTCACTGAGATCCTTCAACGCCTCGGTCGTCTCAAAGTCAAACTGCTCTGGGTCACATCTGCGGCAGAGTTGCTGCGCTTCCAACGATCTTACGCTCATTGATCAACCTCCTGGTCAACTTAGGATGCCAACGTGGGCTCATACTCGACAATGGCTCGTCGCCACTCGCCCGGCAGGGGAACCGATTGCTCGCGTCTATAATCATAACAGACCTGCACCGAGCGGGCCGTCGCCGCCAGGCGACCATCGCCGCCCGCAATAGAGTACTCAAAAACGAAGCTCGAGTTACCCAGCTCACTCACCCGAGCCCGGACCGTCACCCGCTCTCCCAGCCTGAGCGGTGAACGGAACTGACAGCTCGCCTCGGCCAAGATAAAACCAATGCCAGCAGGCACGCACGGCTCGATGCCCAGATTACGCATATAACGCACACGGGCCTGTTCCAGATAGGAGAAGTAGACGGCGTTGTTGACGTGGTTAAGGGCATCCAGATCGCGCCAGCGAACGTCCAGAGTGGTGGAGAAACGAAAAATCTCGTCCGACATCGCGCACCTCGGAGCATTAGGCGAAGGGAAAGCAACGATCAAACGCGAACAAAGCGCACCTCATCCTCCGCCAGATCGAAGATACAGAACGAACGCTGTTGCCAGCGCGTGCCGCCCAGCGCGCCGGGGTTGATCACACGAGTCCGCCCCACCAACTGGTCACGCCGCCGATGGGTGTGACCGTGAAAGACATAAGCATAATCGCCAACCTGGATCACGTCACGAAGACGGCCCTCCTGATCACCGTGCAACATCGCAGCCGCGCAGCCATTCAAGGAGAACTGATGGAACCGAGCCAGCTGATCGCGAAGAAACGTCGCCCTGACGACTTGAGGGAGATCGGGGTGGCGGTCCATATTCCCACGCGCGATCCGCACATCAAAACCTGTCATCGCCCGAACGATGTCCGGGGAGCAGAGATCGCCACAATGGAGCACTAAATCCACCTCAGCCGATCGAAAAGCGTCGAGGGCTACCCTTAAATTATCCAGATGATCGTGCGTATCCGAGACCACGCCAACTTTCATGCTCACTCTCCCAGCTTGATAATATCAGATTCTTTCAAGATGCGCAATTTTACGGATCAATAGACTGCCATCCGACCAGAGTGCGATATAGTTGAGCAGTTATGCCGATCCCCATCAGCTCCCAACGCCGCACAGCGCTGGTCGAGCACCTGTTAACCTGGTTCGACGAACACGCCCGCAACTTACCATCGCGAGCCAACCGTACCTCTTTATCGCGTCTGGGTCTCAGAGATGATGCTCCAGCAGACGCAGGTGGAAACGGTAGTGCCCTACTACGAGCGTCTTATGGAACGCTTCCCCTCGCTGAAGGCGCTGACCGCAGCTTCGCAGGAAGAGGTGTTGAAAGTATAGGATATGCTGGGTGGCCTGTGGGAATTTCCCGGTGGAAAACGTGAAGACCGAAAGATCGCAGACGCGCTCCAGGCCATAGACGCGCCCCTCAGCCAGCGATAGACCAGCTACTCATCGCCGCCTCCAGATCCCCGACCCAAGCCCCAACGACAACTCAACTTGACACACGCCCTTTAGCTGCTATGATTAGACTGACCAGTCAGTCTAATAAAATCGTCAAAGGAGATGTCAGTATGTCTGTTCTCATTATCTATTTCATCATCTGGATTCTGCTGGGCTTGCTCGTTGGCGCTCTAACCGGAATCGTCACCGGGGGCGAGCCACCTTACGGCCTGGCGGTGGATCTCGGCGCCGGCGTGTTCACGATGATCGGCGTCGGATTGCTCGACTACTTCCTGCTCCCGTTGATGGGCTTTGAAGGCCCGATCCAGTTCATCGCTATGATCGCGGAGCCGCTCATCGGGGCGGCGCTGGTGCTCTGGCTGCTGCGCGTGATCAAGCGCCGGCGGGAGGGCCGCTCATGACGACTCGCTCCGATGCCTTCGCCGAAAGTCACCATCACATCATCGAGGCCGCGCTGAGCTGCTTCTTGCGCCAGGGCTACCACAACACCACTATGGACGACATCGCCGCCGAAAGTGGGCTCAGCAAAGGGAGCCTCTACTGGCACTTCGAGAGCAAGGAGGATCTGCTCCAATCGGCCACACGGGCGCTCTTCGAGAATTATTTCGACCCGGAGAGCCTGGCTCAGTTGGAGCAAATCCCCACCGCCGCCGGCCGGCTGCGCGCCATGGCCCAGATGCTGGCGACGATGTTGGAGGAGCTCGAGGGACTCTTCAACCTCTTCGTCGAGTTCTGGACCGCGAGCGCGCACCGGGACGAGGCCGCTCAACTCTGGCTCGATCTGCTGATCGAGTACAAGGAACTGCTGGTCGGGGTCATCGAGGGGGGCGTGGAAAGCGGCGAGTTCAAGCCGGTGGAGGCCGAGCAGTTGGTGTGGGCCGTGATGGCCGCCTACGACGGGTTGGCGGTCTACGTGATGATGAAGCCGGATCTGGATCTGCAGCACATCAGCGAGGTCTTCGTCGGGACGCTGCTGGAGGGGTTGGAAGCAGGCGAATGAGCGAGTAGGCAAATCTTGTAGGAGGGCTCTCCGAGGCCGATTATGTGGAGGGGCTCCTGCCCGCGCCACTACTTAAGGATACCCAATATGTCGCCCAAACGGCTGCAGGCCATCGTCCGTAAGGAGGTCCAGCACATCCTCCGCGATCGCACCACGTTCATCCTGGTGATGGTGACGCCGCTGGCGCTGCTCTTCATCATGGCCTACGCCCTGACGGTCGACATCGAGCAGGTGCCCATCGCGGTGCTGGATTACGACCGCAGTTCGATCTCCCGCGCCTTCATCCAGCAGGTCACCGAGGGCCGGGAGCTGGCTCTCCACGCGCGGGTGGGGACGCTGGAGGAGATCGACCGCATGCTGATGTGGGGCGAGATCAAGGCCGCGCTGATCATCCAGCCCTCGTTCGAGCGTGATCTGATGACCATGCGCGGCATGCCGCTCCAGGTAGTCATCGACGGCACGGAGCCGGAGAGCGGCACCTTCGCCGTGGAGCAGATCGGCAGGCGGGCGGAGGCCTTCGCCTCCGAGATGCTCGCGCGGGCGCCTTCGCTGCAGCCCATCGACCTGAGCGTGCGCGCGCTCTATAACCCCAGCCTGAAGCCGCGCGTCGATATGGTGCCCGGGCTGATCTCGCTGGTGCTCGGCTTCCCGGCCCTCTCGGTAGCGCTGACCCTGGCCCACGAGCGCGAGCACGGCACGCTGGAGCAATTGCTGGTCACGCCGATCAGCCGCGCCGAACTGCTGCTGGGCAAGATGATCCCCTATGTGATCGTGGGGCTGATCAACGTAGTCGTCATCCCCGCCGTGACAATGGTCACTTTCCACATCCCCTTCAACGGCAACTTCCTGCTGTTCTTCCTGCTATCGGCGGTCTTCCTGTTCGCGATGATGGGCATGGGGATCGTGATCGGCGTCTTTATGCGCACCCAGCCGGCGGCGCTGGCGCTCTCCTTCCTGCTGATCTTCTTCCCCGGCTTCTTTATGACCGGCATCTTCTTCCCTCTGGCCTCAATGCCAGCCGAGGTGCAGATGGAGGCGATGATGCTGCCCGGCACGCACTACGCCGTCATCACCCGCGGCATCTTCCTCCGCGCGGTCGGTCTGGAGGTGCTCTGGTTCCCCACCCTGGCGCTGGCGGGGCTGGGGATGGTGTTTGTGGCGGTCGCGGCGTTCTTCTTCCGCAAGAAATTGGCGTGACAAGCGGGCAAGTGGGCAAGTGGCAAGTGGGCAAGTGGCAAGTAGGCAAGGAGCAAGTGGCAAGTGTGCAAGTGTGCAAGTGTGCAAGTGTGCAAGTGGCAAGTGAGAAGGGGATAAGGATGGGACAGGGTATCGAGAGTTTTGAGGCTTGGATGGAGACGGTTCATCGTACCATTCGCGAGGATTCGCTGTGGGAGTTTCAGACTTATCGAAAGGCATTGTTCCTCTACGATTTGACCTGGGAGGATTGCAGGCATCTGTTGAAGGACACGCGCGGCAGGAAAGTAGCCGGGCAGTTGATTCGCAGCGTCGGGGCCATCAGCGCCAACATCGAAGAGAGCTACGGGCGCGGCTATGGCAAGGATTACGCCTATCGCCTGCGAATCGCCATGGCCGAGGCGCGGGAGTCCCGCGGATGGTACTGGCGCGGTCGACACCTGCTCCCGGCAGAGGTCGTCGAGCACCGAATGGATTTACTGAGCGAGATCATCGCCATGCTGGTTCCCAACATCAACCGACAACGCCGCCACGGTAACAAGTAGGCAAGGAGCAAGTGTGCAAGTGGCAAGT
>CAYYTU010000062.1:0-2481 GCA_964474655.1 uncultured Anaerolineales bacterium | reverse complement strand
GCAAGTGGCAAGTGGGCATAACGACCTGATTTGCAAACTTTCAAACTTGCAAACTTTCAAACTTGCACACTTGCATACTTTCAGACTTGCAAACTCCGGAGGGTCATGTTCAAACGCATCTGGTCTCTTGTCATCAAAGAGTTTCTCCACCTCATCAACGACTGGTGGATGCCGGCCTTTATGTTGTTCGGCGGAGCGGCGGAGTTGCTGCTGGTCGGCTGGGCCACCTCGCGGCCGATCACTAACCTGCCGCTGATGGTGCTGGATCGCGATCAGAGCGCCGCCAGCCGCTCCGTCGTCACGGCGCTGGAGAACACGGACACCTTCGGGCTGGACTCTTACGCCGCCGATATGGACACGCTGCAAGAGGCGCTCGACCGCGGCGACATCAGCGCCGCCATGGTCATCCCGCCCAACTTCGGCGAGCGGATGGAGCGGAGCACGGGCGACAGGCAGCCCAGCCTTTCGATCTGGCTCGACGGGGCCGAGAGCATGTCGGCGAAGGCGGCCTACCGCGCCGCCGAGGGGGCCATCAGCGCGATGGGCCGGCGCGTCACGCTGCGGCGGCTGGGGCTGAGCGAGCGGGACGTGAAGGGCTTCGACGCCAGCCTGCGGGTCTGGTTCAACGAGGCGCTCAGCGAGGCGCTCTACACCACGCCGGCCGAGCTGGGCCTGATGCTGGAGTTCACCGTGCTGCTTTTCGCCGCCCTCTCCTTCGCCCGCGAGCGCGAGCTGGGCACGCTGGAGCAACTGCTGGTCATGCCCTTCTCATCGCTGGAGATCATCGTCGGCAAGGCGCTGCCGGCCGTCCTGATCGGCTTCTTCGATTTCCTGGTGCTGCTCGGCGCGGTACACGTCGTCTTCGACGTGCCGGTGCGAGGCTCGCTGCTGTTGTTATGCGCGCTGGCCTTCGGCTACGTGCTGGTGGAACTGAGCAAGGGGCTGGTCATCTCCATCATCTCGCGCAGCCAGCATCAGGCCTTCCTGTTGGTGATGATGGTGGGAATGACGGACTTTATGTTCACGGGCTACGCCGTCCCGGTCGAATCGATGCCGCGCGTCTTGCAGATCGTGGCGAAGGTCATCCCGGCCCACCACTGGCTGACGATCCTGCGGGGCCTGCTGCTCAAGGGCGCCGGGCTGGACGTGCTCTGGCCGAATGTGCTGGCGCTGGCAATTCTGGGGCTGGTGATCGGGACGTTCTCGCTGCGCTACGTGCGGCGGGCATTGGACTAGGGGAGTATGCAAGTGGCAAGTGGCAAGTGGCAAGTGTGCAAGTCTGCAAGTTGGCAAGCCACAGGTGGCAAGTCGCAAGTGGACATAACGACCTGACTTGCAAACTTTCACACTTGCATACTTGCATACTTGCAAACTGGGAAAGATATGAGCACTAACAACTTCGCCGTCACAGCCTGCAACCTGACCAAGCGCTTCGGCGATTTCACCGCCGTGGACGGGATCGACTTCGAGGTGCGGCGCGGGGAGATCTTCGGCTTCCTGGGGCCGAACGGCGCCGGCAAGACCACCACCATCCGCATGATGCTGGGGTTGCTGCCACCGACCGAGGGAGCCGTCGAAGTGTTGGGCGTGCCCGTGATCGAGCAGCCGGAGCGCATTCGGCCGCGCGTCGGCTACATGGCGCAGCGCTTCAGCCTCTACAACGACCTGACCGTGCTCCAGAACCTGCGCTTCTACGGGCGGGCCTACGGGCTGGAGAATGAGGTGCTGAAGCGGCGCATCCAGGAGGCGCTGGAACTGACCGACCTCCGAGGCCGCGAGCACATCCACACCAGAGATCTCTCCGGCGGATGGCGGCAGCGATTGGCGCTCAATGCCGCCATCCTCCACCGGCCCGAGCTGGTCTTCCTCGACGAGCCCACCGCCGGCGTCGATCCGGTCTCGCGGCGAGCCTTCTGGGACCTGCTCTACCGGCTGGTCGGCGAGGGCATGACCGTCTTCGTCACCACGCACTACATGGACGAGGCCGAGCACTGCCACCGTTTGGCCTTCATCCAGCACGGGAAACTCATCGCCAGCGGCTCGCCAGAATCCATCAAGCGCGACGTGATGCCGGGTCAAGTGCTAGAAATCGCGCCCGACGACACGCCAAAGGCAGTCCAGGTCCTGCGCAAGGCCCGCGCAGCCGGCGCCCTCTCGTCAATCGCACTACATGAAATAGCGATGTACGGCCCGCTGGTGCACGTCACCGGCGAGCACGTGGAGCGGCACCAGCAGGCCATCGCCACCGTGCTCCGCCGGGCCGGTGTGACACCAGGGGAGATGACGCTGATCGAGCCCTCGCTGGAGGACGTCTTCATCGCGTGTATGCGGTGAGAGTTTGCAAGTAGGCAAATGAGCACGTTAACAATCAAATGGGTGTGTTTCAAATGAGTTGGGGCGCGGTCGGGAGACCGGCCCCAGCGGGCAAAAAAGAGCGCTCTGGCCGGTCTCCTGACCGCGCCAGCGATGTTCTCAACTGAA
>CAYYTU010000061.1:12806-16934 GCA_964474655.1 uncultured Anaerolineales bacterium | reverse complement strand
CAGTTTCAGGCGCTCAGGATGATCGCTTGCGTCCTGGTCAGATTCGCCAAGTCATTGCTGCCGTAGGGGGCACCTCACGGTCGCCCATTGCGCGAAACCGAGATGGTAGAGGTGGTTTGGACAATCAGGGAGTCCGTCCCGGATCACACAATTCGGCATCTTAATTTGCCCAACCCCACATCTGGGTTATTTTGACAAATTAAACCCAGATATGGGGTGGCAAAGTCAGATAACGCGATTTCTAGATTTGCCGACGGACTTCCTGAATCACACTCCGGAACCTCGAACACAATAACGGGATTCCCCTCTACGTGCACCACCACCGGATGCAAGCGGAGAGGTGGCTCCATTCGCGAAGCCTGATCGCCTAGGACGGCCAACCGTTGCTGGGGGTCACCCACTCCCACGGCAGCGAAGCCACGCGATTCGTCGAGTCCCAGAATGACTACCCCGCCCCCAGGGCGATTAGCAAAGGCCGACAGGGTTTCATAAAGACGACTGGGGAGCCCCCTATGCGCCGTTTTCACCTCAATCTCGGAGCCCTCGAAGCGCATGCTTTGAACTGCCTCAATCAACTCCAGTGCATCACATCGGTTCATGGACTTACCTCGCTTGTGTCCCCTTCACAGTCTCTACCTCCCCGCCCCCGTCCTCCGCAGGCAACTGGGCCCTTCGCCGCGCTTGTGGCGGTAGAACCAGGTCTTGTCCTCGGGGTCTCTGCCCACCCGACGGCTGCGCAGTACGACGACGCCACCGCAAGACGGGCAGGTGGCTACCTCGGGGGCATCGGGGCCCGCCTCGACGCGGGCGTTGTTCTTGTTCAGGGCATCTTTCATTGTCTTACCTCTCACCCAGCTAACTTGCGTCTTCCAGAACATCCCCCAGCAGAAGGGCTACGTAGTCATCCTGCTCAGGGAAGTAGACGTGATAATCTTCATTGAATTTCGCCTCTGTTGCAATACCAACCCGTCCGCTTAGCTCGGTGAAGGAAGTCTGAGAGACGATGAAAGAATGGAGCGAGATGTCGTCGCGACCAGCCCGTCCGTTCAGTTGCTGCTCATACCCTTTGATGGTCTTATGGAGCTGCACCTTCGAGTTGGTGTCAAGATTGCTCCCGATGATCATTCCATGGGGGTCGATGAAGACGATATGCTGGTGGTCTGGCCCTTTCAGCCAGAGGATGAAATCGGGAAAGCTCCGTTCCTCATCGACCAGAAAGCCAACGCCTTGACCGCGGGATTGGTTGCGCAGCAGGAATAGCTCGAGGCCGCGATTAGCTAACAAGGCCTGACCTTCCTGGGCCGTGACGTAGGCCCGCAGAGCCTTCACGAAGTCTCGCTCGCCCTCGTTGAGCCCCGGCGGCGAGTATTTGACCACCGGATCGCCACTTGGATCTTCCACGAGCAAGGGAAGATACAAATGACGGTCGAAGTGAACCCGCTCAGGAAGGCCCTCGTCTCCCGTGTAGAGATCCGGATCGCTGCACATCTCTTGCAGCGTCTGAAGGAACTCGGCGGCCGAGCGCCTGACACGAGCTTCATAGCTGGGGATCAGGTTCTCATCGTTCTCATCCAGCGTCTGGTACACCAACTGCTTCTGCTCCCAACGCTTTTTAGCGCGGGTGTAGTAGTTTTTGACGTACTTGCGCAGGATCATCAGCGCCAGACGCTCCAACCGCTCCACGTCGGTGAACAAGGTGAGAGCGATCAGATCGGGCGAGCAGTACAGCTCGTAGTGCCCTCCCTCAAGCACGCGGCGAAGCACTTGTCTATCCAGGGTCAAATTATGGTAGCCATGGGCGGTGCGGAAGCGCCAGAGCTCGTCATAGAGCCGCTCCCAGTCCAGGAGTTCGAGGTGCTCCGGCCGCAGCGTCTGGGCATCCCGCGCCTCATAGATGCCCGGCCGCTCGCGCGTCAGACCGTCCGATACCAGCATATCGGCACTGGCGGTCAAGTCGATGACCGGTTTGCAGACATCGATCAACGCCAGTCGTAGGCGCTCCGCCTCTTCAAAAGGCGTCTTGATCTGCCGTCGCACCACCAGCAGCCCCTGGCCCTTGAACTCGTCGTTGAGCCGGGTTTTGACGTCGACCGTCTTCCGCTCCTCGGTGTCAATGCCCTCCTCCGCCAGGTAATCGCGGAACTGAGCCATGTATTTGGCCCGCACCCCGAAAATGTTCAACGTCTCCAGATGCGGCAAATGAGCGGGATGATCTCCATCCAGTCCCTCGGAGCGCTTGAGGGTGCGCCCCTTGCCCAGCAGTCGCACGCCACGTCCAAAGAGCTGGATGATCTGCGGCCCTTCACCCCGCCCGATGTTCATCAGCCCCATCGTCGAAACGCGCCAGGAGTCCCAGCCCTCGATGAATTTCCGGGCTCCCAGCAGGATGTTGATCGGCGATCCCTGCTGGTTGATGGCCTGAAAGAGAGACCCACTGATTTGCTCTTCCTCAACCACGAGCTCCGGGGTCTTCTCCTCGCTCAGCTTGATAAAATTGGCGGCGTCACCGATGTTGATCAACCCAAAGAACCTGTCGGCGGGTCCAGCCCGCAGCCCAATCTCCCCTTCGACCGACGTCAAATCGACCAAATGGAGTTCGGTCGGTTGCCGCACGTGAAATATGCGCTCTAACATATCGCTGTAGATGGCCGAACCGTCTAGGCCAGGCTCGCGCAGGGTGGGGAAGGCATCGGCGAAAAGGTCATCGCCGTTCTCACGCAGCAGCCCCGCATCGCCATCCAGGATCGCGTCGATGGCCTGGGGCACCCAACCAGCATCGTTCCGCAGCACCCGATGGAGGAGGAGTACCAACATCTGCACGTCGGAGAGGCTGCGCATATCGTTCTTCCCCAGGCTGGACCAGGTCTTGCCGGCGGTAACGGTATGTCCGACGAAGGTGAGGAGCGGTGGCTCGACGTTGTAATCGGCGTAGAAAAGGCGCCGATTCTCCTCGTAGCAGCGCACTTGCTCGTAGAAGGTGAGCAGGTTGGCCAGCAAGTAGCGGTCGGTCAGACCCGAGTTAAGGCCGCGCGCCAGCGCGTCCAGGTTGAGGATGCGGTAGTCCTTGCCATAGCCGTCCTCGTAGAAGCGGGGATAGGAGTAGTCGAAGATGATGGCTTTGCCATACTCCTCCTCGATATCGGTTCCGGCGCCGCCGACGCCCTGCCCAAACGTGGCGCTGTACTCGAAGGTGAAGCCGCCGTCTTGGGCCAGCGCCGCTCGCCGGCTCCGCCAGGTCTGGGCCGCGCTGCTGGCCCCCTTGTGGCCCTCATCCACGAAGACCAGGTTGCGCCCCTCCAGGTGCGAGACCTCGACGCTCTTGCCGCCCCCGCTCTTCTCCTCCACCAGCTTGGTGATCTCGATCACCTTGACCGTGCGAGGAGCGCCGCTGAAAAGATCACCGGTGTCGGCGTTGAAGCGCTGGCAGGGTATGCCACTTTTCGCCATCTCGGCCATATGTTGCTCAGAAAGCCCCGCATTGGGCGTGACCAGCAGGATATTCTCCACGACGTCGGGGAAGTAATCCAGATATTGGTAGTAGTTGAGGTGCATCAGGAGCGTCTTGCCGCTGCCGGTGGCCATCCAGAAGGCCAGCTTGTTCAGATCGTCCGCATCGAAGGATGGCAAGTCAATGCGCCCGCCTCGCGTCTGGTTCTGCTCCTGGACGAAAGCGTTGAGGTCGGCGAGGAAGGCATCTGGATCATTGTCCACGCGGTCCAGGTAGCGCTCGGTCATCAGCGCCGCCAGAATCTGGAAGTATTTGAGCGTGATCGGCTTGGCGCGGCCTTCGTTGAGCGTGTCGGTGTGGCGCTTGACGTTGGCGTCGTAGCGCAGCAGGTCGGCCACGTCGATGCCGCGCACGCGCCCCTCCAGGACGTTGACGACGTAGCTGCGCCCCTCGGCGTTGTATCCCTCCCGCTGCTCCTCCAACGCTTTGTAGAAGCGTTCGATGGCGTCAGGATCGTTGACGTCCCCGACGCCGAAGACGTGGCGGAAGTAATCGACCAGAGCGAGGCGACACTTGAATTTCTCTAATGCACTACGGGCCATAAAATTCCCCCTCAAAACGCCTGTGATTTTCACCACCAAGACACGAAGTCGCTAAGAAAAGCCTTTGTGCCTTAGTGG
>CAYYTU010000061.1:0-12706 GCA_964474655.1 uncultured Anaerolineales bacterium | reverse complement strand
GCCTTTGTGCCTTAGTGGTTGATTTTCACCACCAAGACACGAAGTCGCTAAGAAAAGCCTTTGTGCCTTAGTGGTTGATTTTCACCACCAAGACACGAAGTCGCTAAGAAAAGCCTTTGTGCCTTAGTGGTTGATTTTCACCACCAAGACACGAAGTCGCTAAGAAAAGCCTTTGTGCCTTAGTGGTTGATTTTCACCACCAAGACACGAAGTCACTAAGAAAAACCTTTGTGCCTTTGTGCCTTAGTGGTTATTTTTACCACCAAGACACGAAGTCACTAAGAAAAGCCTTTGGGTCTTTGTGGTTAGAGTATCACACGATCAATGCCATCTTTGATCAAGGACACGTTGAAATTGATCAGGAACCCGAGTCGTTTTTCGGTTAGTTTCAGGTAGGTTAAGAGTTGCGCGGTGAACACGGGATGCACAGTCTCCACCGCTTTCAGTTCGCAGATAATGAGGTCTTCCACCAAAACGTCGAGACGAAACCCCTCGTCAAAGGTGATGTTATCATAGACGATTGGCACTACAACCTGCCGATCATAGGATAATCTGCGTTTCGCTAATTCATGGCAGAAGCAGACCTCGTAAACTTGTTCCAACAAGCCTGGACCAAGCTCCTTGTGAACGGCAAATGCGGCATCCACAATAGCTGTGGCTACCCTTTCTTCTTCATCAGTTGTCGGAGCAAAAGGCATTCTATCTCTCCTTGTTTACCACCAAGACACGAAGTCACTAAGAAAAACCTTTGTGCCTTTGTGCCTTAGTGGTTGATTTTCACCACCAAGACACGAAGTCGCTAAGAAAAGCCTTTGTGCCTTAGTGGTTATCTGCCTCCATTCGCTTGCGGAAGGCGATCTCCGTGGGTTCGCCCTGGGAGATGCAGTGCTCGTAGCCGTTGACGTAGACTCGATCCACTAGATCGGTGAGCAGCTCGGCGTTGGCCCAGTCGGCCTCCTGCTCTATGTCGAGCCCCTCGGTGTCGCGCCAGATGGCGACCACGTGTTCGATGCCCTGTTCCGTGCGCACCTCGCCGCGGGAGACGACGTAGGTGCGGCCCTGGTGCTCGTGCCGCTCCAGCCTCTGCACGTGCATACCGATCAGATAGTGGAAGGTTTCCACCAGATCGACCTTGACGTCATCGGGGCTCTCGTGGCCTTGTTGAATCTTGAGCGTGTAGTCGAAGGGCTTCTCGAAAGCCTCCGGGGCCAGCAGCGTGGGGCTGCCGCGGGTCTCGAAGTCGAGCATGTAGTGCAACATGTAGTCATCGAGCTCCCGGAACATCTCCAGTTGGGCGCCGTCCGGCTGGCGGACGCGGATGTTGTTCAGGGCATCCTCGTAGGACTCGAGGCGGTGGTATTTGACCATGTGGCTCATCCCGTCGCGGTCCTGGGGCACGCCGTCCTTCCAGTTGGCAGAGAAGGCCACCTTGAGGACGCGGGGCTTGAGCACGGTATCGAAGTAGTCGCCCATCTCGACCAGGATGTACTTTCGGTCGCCGCCGTCCTGTGCTGAGCCTGCCGAAGCATCCTCGCGGTTGAGGTCCATCACCGCGTGTGCCGTGGTGCCGGAGCCGGCAAAGAAGTCCATCACCCAGCCGTCTTCTGTCGCTCCTATTTCAATGCATTTCCTGATCAATTCCACCGCCTTGGGAAAATCAACTGTATGATACCCAATTAGATCCCTTAGGGCTTCCTTGCCCCACTCGTTGTTGATCGACTTGTCGAGCCACACGGACTTGACCATAGTGGTGGCAACACTACCAGACTCATCTCTCAGGTAGTCTTTTCGATAGACTCGCCAGGTCCCGGTTGATACTTGCCGCCCCACGAGCACGTCCGCATTTTCAGAGACTCTCTCTTGACTCCACGTCCAGCAATCGTCCTCTCCCTGGGAGTTTCTTGGATAGACTTCTATGTCGTACCCTTCGCGCTCCTGTACAGAGACTGCTCCCGTATCGGGGGTCACGTACAAGGGAAAGAATAAGTTCGGCCTGTTCTCTCGGGTGAAGACGGGGTTCCTGTTTCTGAGCCCCAGTTCTCGATACCTTCCTTGTTCGTCTTCTTTGTCGTACTCAGCAATCATTCGCTCCGGCTTTGGAACTTCCGATATTGCGCTTTCAACAGGCTCCTTGACAAAAGCAGTGATGTACTCGTGCGTCTTTGCTATGTAACGATCCAGAGTGCGACCTCGTGGATTTGTCCTTGCTATCAGTAAAGCGGCTGAGTTGTCTTCACCATAGAGTCCACGCAAGAGATTGTTGAGCCTATGAACCTCATTGTCGTCGATACTAATGAAGATGGCCCCGTTTTGCGTTAGTATTGGGCGGCATGACTGCATTCGATCCCTCATCATAGTCAGCCAGGAAGAATGCTGATAATTGTCCTTGTAGACAAACCCATCATTTCCCGTATTGTACGGCGGATCAATGTAGATACACTTCACTCGCTCCCGATACTTCTCCCTCAGCAGATTGAGCGCCTGGAAGTTCTCCCCGTGGATCAGCACGCCATCGGTGGCCCCGTCCAGGTCGTCGAAGCTCGCCAGCAGCCGCGCCTTGACGTCCTCGTCGAAGAAAGCGGTGTCGATCATCAAATAGGGATGGTTTCGCAGAAACGCCTCATCGAACGTCCCCTGCCAGAAGAGATCGTTCTCCCACTCGTCCATCCGGTAGAGCTGCCGCCATTCCTCCAACTGGGCCTCGTTCTCCAGGATCTCCGGATAGAGCGACTCCGGCACCTGATCCAGCGTGACGCAGTAGTCGGTCTGCACCACGAACTTCCGCTTCTCGAAGAGCCGCTTCTGGAAATCCTCGATCTGAGCCAGGAAGTCGATGATACGACGAGCGATCTGCCGCACGACGCGCATGCGCGTGAGCACATGTGCCGTGACCTCGCCGGCCTCATCCTCTATTACGTCGCCCAGGTGCATCACCTCGGTCTTGAGGAAGACGTCGAGCTCGCGGCGCAGGAAGCCGCCCAGGTCTTTGTGGACGAAGTAATCCATCGTGTGGCGGGCGGTGTAACGGTTGAGATGATCGTAAAGCACCGACCGCTCCTTGCCCGGCGCCGCTGCGGACAGGCTAGCCTTCAGTGTTGTGTCCTCAAGATCATCCAGAATCCGATGCTCCAGGGCTTCACAGATGTACCCTCGTTTCAAACGAGATTTATCATCAGACGTAAGCTCATTATGCACGGCTACGTATTGGTCCTCTTCATCGTCGGTGAGGGGCCGATAAGCAAACGGAATAGTGAGCGTTCCAGACTCCTCGTCGTAGGTCAATTGCTCCTCGTCGTGGAGCACAAAGTGGCGCGTGTTTCCCTTGACGTTATCCTGAGACACGTCGGCTTGCTGCAACTGGAACCAAACGGTGTATTCACCAGCCTTGAAACGGTAATCGGTGAAGCGTTCAGTGGTCTTGACGTAATACTGTTTCCGATTGGCCCAGTGGAGCATCACCTCCTCGCCGTTGTAGGGCACGCAGTACTTGGCCCCACGCGAGGAGTAGCGGCGCTCGGTGAGGAAGTCGCCCTGGTCGTAGTAGCGGTTGAAGAAGCGCCACAGGTCATTGAAGACGCGAGCCTCAGTCTCCTCGGCGACTTCCATTTGCCGCAGTTGGCGCCGCAGATCCATATACTCCTGGGCGATGGGTATGCCGCGAAACTGCTCGCGCACCGCACCGTCCTCGTCAAGCGCTTCTCCACCCAACTGCGACCGTTTCTCGGCCAGCTGCGCCTCCAATTCCTCGCGATCAGCTTCCCGGAAACGCGCCAACGCATCCTCCACCACATCGAGCAGATCGTGCTCGATGAAGCGCTCGATCTCATCCCGCTTCTCGTTCATGATGCGATAGATGCCGAAATCGAGATCGGCATGGTCGAACTGGAACAAGTCACGGAGGAGTGATTGTAGTTTCTTGCGGTTCTTATCTCGCTCGTCTGGCATGCTTACCACCTCTCGTCAGTCTATCTCGTGAGAGCAAGAGAGTATGTGACAAGGTATGATTCAGAAGCTCTCTAGTCCGCGGGGAATCGCTCAGTTTTGCTGAGATTGAAAATGGCCAACAACAAACAAAAACCCGCCACACCGTGCTTGACGGCGACGGGTTCGTCCAACGACACGCCTGATGCTAGAATAAGCCCGTCGGGGCGCTTGGCCCGCCTCGGCCACAGCCTCGGGCTCCTACGCAGAGCGCTGGGGCTTTCAACGTCCATTATATCACACGATTGCCTTCACTCCAACCTGTGAATTCTACTCAGCCCAAGCCCCTATTGTTATGGGCCACATTGTTTGGCTAAAATAGAGCACATTCCGGCCAAATTGAATGGAACAGCTGCGGAGCTGGACGAAGGGCGGTCACACTGGCTGGAGGGAAGGAGTGCGGCAGGGAGCGGCTTTGAAGGTAACGTTGGGTTGACGAAAATGGCGCTACAGAGGATAATGGCAAGCTGGGGAAGCAAACGAGAGAAAAAGGAAAACGCCTCCCGAAGTGACCAAACCTTGACAGACCGGACCACGAAGGGAGGCGCCCCAGGACAATCATTATACAATACTATCCCCATATTGCCAACGTTCTTGTGTAGTTCTTTGCACGGGCTTGGCACAGCGGGTGAAACCGCGTGCTACGACCGGCGCAGTCGGCCTACGCCGACTGCGAAGCCGCTCTTCAGCGGCTTCGCAAGGGGTAGCCCGCGACTTCAGTCGCTGGGCGACATCTGTGCAAACTTCTACACAAGAGCGATCACCTATTGGGATTGACCGGGCAGGCGGACGGTGACGCGCGTGCCTTCCCCGGGGGCGGTATGAATTTGGAGCGTGCCGCCCAGGCGGGTGACCCGTTCCTGTATTCCGACCAGCCCGAAGTGGCCGGCGTGAGTTAGAAGATCCGGGCGTAGGGGCAGTTCGAACCCCACGCCGTCGTCGATCACAGAGAGCGTAAGCCCGTCAGCGTCGCAGCGAACCCGCACGCTGACGTGCTGCGCCTGAGCGTGCTGGACGGCGTTATTGAGCGCCTCCTGGGCGATGCGATAGGCGGCCAGTTCCACCTCTGGAGCCACTCGCCGCTCCGCGCACACTTTCTCCAATCGGACCTGCGCCGTGGTCTGTTCGGCAGCCTGCTGCACTAACATCTCCAGCGCGGGGATGAAGCCCAGGTCCTCCAGATACGCGGGGCGCAGCGCGCCGATGAGGCGGCGGAGTTCCTCCACGGTCTCCAGTTCGGCGTTCCGCAGCTCCTCCAGCAGCGCCTGGGCCTGCTCCATCTCGCCGCGTTCTATCAATCGCTGTGTCATCTCCGCGCGCTGTCCCAGGGCGATCAGATCCTGCACAGGGCCATCGTGGAGCTCGCGGGCCAGCCGAGCGCGCTCGGCCTCTTGCCCCTCCGTCATCGCGCCCAGGTAATCGCGCATCCCGGCCTCGTAGCTTCGAATACGCTCCACCATCTCCGTCATGGCCTGCTGAAGATCGCGGATCTCCTGCACGCCGCCGACGGGGTGTTCCACGGACGGGCCGCCAGCGGTGGCGGAGAAATTGCCCCAGGAAACCTGCTCCGCCGCCTGCGCCAGCTGCTGAAGGGGACGGACGATGGTGCGCCAGCCGAAGGTGAGGATCAGCATCGAAAGAACGGCGGCGCCGGCGGCGACAATGGGAGCCAGGCTGGAGAGACGAAGGATGGGGCCGATCAGTTCCTCCACCGGTTCCTGCACCACCACCGACCAATCGGTCCCGTCTACGGAAGCGAAGGCGATCAGAAGCGATTCATTCGATACGCTGGGGACGATGAGGGTTCCCTCGCGCTCCCGAAGCGCCTCCGCCACGCCCGGGGTCCCCTTCAAGTCGCTCCCGACCCGCTGCGGATCGGGATGAGCCAGCGCTCGGCCCTCGCCGTCCACGACCATAATGAGGGGCCTCTCCGATCGGTTGACGGCGAGTTGGGACATCCAGGCCGAAAGCCCTTCTCCTTCGACGTCGACGACACCGTGTGCCAGGCCGTCCTCAACCGCCTCCGCAGCCAGACGAGCCAGATCCAGATCTCGCTCGGCCACGAAATCCCGCATTGACTGTTGATGAGCGTAGACCCCGGTGAAGGCCAGGGCGATGATCACGAAGGTGATCGGCAGCACGGCCCAGAGAAATAGCTGGATGTGCAGACTGCGCAGGAGACGGGGAAAGCGATCACCTTGCTTCATTCGATCACAATCCAACCGCGCTTGAGCGCCTCGGTGACCGCCTCGGTGCGGCTGCTCACGCCCAGCTTACCGTAAACGTTCGCCAGGTGGCCCTGCACGGTGCGGTGGCTGATCTCCAGCTCGCGCCCCACCTCGCGATTGGTCATCCCCTTCGCAACCAAGCGCAGCACGTCCAGTTCCCGGCCGGTGAGAGCTTCCACCTGATCGGCGGCCCCCTCCGGGCGGCCTCTGGTGGCCTGCCGCACCACCTTGCTGGCGATCTCCGGGCTGAGCGCCGACTCCGTGAAGAGCAAGCCGAAGGTACCGCCCAGCAGCCCGCCGCCGAAGAGCCCCGTCCCGCCGCACCAGGGGCACCAGCCGCCTCTCATACCGCCGCGTCCCATCATCCCCGGTCCCCTGCCCCCGTAGCCGCCGAAGAGCATCGACAGCAGACCGAGGCCAACGAGGACGACGAACATCACCACCAATCCAAAACCCAGTATCCAGTTGCTCCTGCTCATCTCTCACGTTCCTTTCGAATATTCAGTGAGGCCTTATTCGCTCGCGGATCTCCTCGAACTCAGCAAGGGTGATCTCCCCCGCCGCCAGACGCCGCCGGGCGATCTCCAGCGGATCCACTTCCATCAATGGCGACGTAGCGGGCCGATGGCCAAACTGACGGGCCAGCCACACCGCTCCCAATCCCAACACGGCCAGCAGGCCCACGAAAAACATCACGCTGAGGATCGGGCCAATGAGGCCCAGGCTTCCCCACCCCATACCGCCCCAGCCGAATCCATTGCAGCAAAATCCCATCTCACACTCTCCTTACTATGATTCAATCTGTGCGCGAATCACCTCGTATTCCTCCGGGCTGATCTCGCCGCGAGCCAGCCGTTCGTCCAGTACCTGACGCGCCGACGGCTGCTGCCTCTGACCCGACAGGCCGGACAGGTCGATATCTCCCGCCTTGCTGAGTACCCCGCCGCCTCCCACAAGGAGCGCGACCAGAATCCCACCCACCAACAGCAACAACACCAAGAAACCGAATCCCATCATTATTTTTCTCACCTCCTGATCTTGACTTACTGTGCATCTATTGTACAGTAGCAGCCTCTTGACAACCAGGGAGATTCGGCCCCCCTCCGCCCCCGCCGTTTGACGGGGCAGCGCGATGATGGTGGATTTCATCAGGTTCTGTCCCTCAGCAACCGCATCCCGTTCAAGATCACGATCAGCGAGGCGCCCATGTCGGCGAAGACGGCCATCCACAGCGTGGCCAGGCCGGGGATGGCCAGGGCCATAAAGGCCGCCTTGATCAGCAGGCTGAAGCCAACGTTCTGGCGCACGACGTTCAGGGTGCGGCGGCTGAGCCGCATGGCGAAGGGAAGTTTGTCCAGCGCGTCGGCCATCAGCGCCACGTCGGCCGTCTCCAGCGCCTGATCGGTGCCTGCGCCGCCCATGGCGATGCCCACCGTGGCCTGCGCCAGCGCCGGGGCGTCGTTGATCCCGTCGCCCACCATGGCCACCTGACCGTGCTCGGCCAGCAGATCCTCAATGGCCTCCACCTTCTCGTCGGGCAGCAGGTTGGCGCGGAAGTCGTCGAGGCCGGCCTGTGCGGCGATGGCCGCCGCCGTGCGCTCGTTGTCGCCGGTGAGCATCACCGTGCGGCGAACGCCGATCCGCTTGAGGGCGGCGATCGCCTCCCGGGCGTCGGGCCGCACCGTGTCGGCGACGGCGATGAGGCCAGCCACCGAGGCGCGATCATCGGCCGCAGAAGCCACGAACATCACCGTCTTCCCCTCGTCCTCCAGCGCCTCTCCCCGCGCCACCAACGTCTCGGGGATGGGGATGCCCACCTCGTCGCAGAGCTTTCGGTTGCCGACGTAGAGCTCGCTATCCCCGACTACGGCTCGCACGCCCCGTCCGGTGAGGGCCTCGACCTCCTCGGCGGGGGTGAAGGCGATGCCGCGCTCCTCGGCTGCCGCGACGATGGCCCGCGCCAGCGGATGCTCGCTGCGGTTTTCCACCGTCGTAGCCAGTTCAAGGACCTCAGACTGCGGATCCTGCGCAGATTGGAAAGACGAATCCGAAATCCGCAATCCGGAATCCGCACTCACCACGTCCGTCACCTCCGGCTCGCCGTGGGTCAGCGTGCCCGTCTTGTCGAAGGCCACCACCCGCAGCCCGCCGGCTGCCTCCAGGTAGGCCCCGCCCTTGAACAGCACACCCCGCCGCGCCGCGCTGCTGATGGCGCTGACGATGCTTACCGGGGTGGAGATGACCAGCGCGCAGGGGCAGGCGATGATCAACAGCGCCAGCGCCCGGTAGAGCCAGCCGTGGCCGGCCCCGGCGCCCGACTCCAGGAAGGGCTGCCCGAAGGCCAGCGGCGGGACGGCGGCGATGAGCACCGCCAGCCCCACCACGGCCGGGGTGTAGTACCGGGCGAAGATGTCCACCCAGCGCTGCGAGGGCGCCTTCTGGGCCTGGGCCTGCTCGACCATGTGGATCACGCGGCTGATGGTGTTGTCCTCGGCCAGGCGAGTGACCTCGATCTCCAGCGCGCTTTCTCCATTGACCGTGCCGGCGAAGACCTCGGCCCCCGGCTGCTTCTCCACCGGGATGCTCTCGCCCGTGATGGGGGCCTGGTTGACCGCCGAGCTGCCCCGACGCACCACGCCGTCCATCGGCGCCCGCTCGCCCGGGCGGACCAGGATCACGTCGCCCACCGCCAACGCCTCCACCGGCACGCGCTGCTGCTCCGAATCGCGCAGCAGGGTGGCCTCGGCCGGTGCCAGCTCCATCAGCGAGCGAATGGCGTTCCGCGCCCGGTCCATGGTGTAGCCCTCCAGCGTCTCCCCCAGGCTGAAGAGGAAGACCACCAGCGCGCCCTCCTCCCAGGCGCCGATGGCCGCCGCGCCCAGCGCGGCCACCGTCATCAGGAAGTTGATGTTCAGCTCGCGGTTGATCCACACGCCGATGACGCCTTTGCGGGCCACGTAGAACCCGCCGACGGCGACGGCCGCCCCGTAGATGGCGTGGGTGATGGTCACCGAGAGGCCGGAGGTCTCCAACACGAAGGCCAGAGCGATCAGCAACCCTGCGATCAGGGTCAGGGCGTCGCGGCTCTTGCCCCTCATAAAATTCAGCAGCCCGCGCAGCCCGCCCGGCCCGGCCTCGGGCGCCGCCGCTTTCCCCTCCTCGCGTACGTCGTAGCCCAGACGGCGGACGCGCCCGGCGATATCGGCTTGCTCCACCTGCTCTATGTCGTACTCCACGCGCATTTTGGCGGAGGCGAAGTCGACAGCGGTGTGCAGCACCCCGTCCAGCCTACCGACGCCCTTCTCCAGTTTGAGCGCGCAGTCGGCGCAGTCCATGCCCTCCACGCGCAGATCGCGGTGACGGTAGCGCTGCTGGATGGTGATGCCCTCCTGGCGAGCGTGGCGCTCCACCTTGGCCAGGGAGATCAGGTTGGGGTCGTAGTGCAGGCAGAGGCGGGACGGATCGCCGCTCTGATCCACGTGGGACTCCTCAATGCCTTTGTGCCGGCGCAAAGTGTCCTGCAAGCGCTGCACGCAGTCCGCGCACTCGCCGTTTTCCGGCAGGAGCACGGGAATTTCCAGTTTCAGTTTTTCGATCATTGTTTTTCCTCTCAATATGAGACGTATGAGTAACCGCTCATATGTTGGCTCAAAAAATGGACGGTGACTGGCGCCGCCCTTCGGTCAGTCGTGCGAGATATGTTCCAATCCCTGGCGAAACAGGTCGTAGATGTGATCGTCGTCCAAAGTGTAGAAGACGTGCCGGCCCTCCTTGCGGAAGCGCACCAGGTGCATCTCCCGCAGCGTGCGCAGTTGGTGGGAGACGGCCGACTGGCTTGTCCCGACGGCCTCCGCCAGCTCGTAGACGCACAGCTCGTCGTGGAGCAGGGCGGAGATGATGCGCACGCGGGTGGGATCGCTGAGGGCCTTGAAGGTCTCGGCCAGGCGCGTGGCGGCGTCGTCGTCGAGCAGACGCTGCTGGGTGCCTCGCACCCGTCCCGCGTCCGTCTCTGCGCTTTCGCACGCGCTCTCACACGTCTCTCTCATCTCGGGGTCATCCATCGCTTCCTACTCCAGTTTATAACGTATGTATGAACAACGGCTCATATATTACCCCGAAAACGGGCCCCTGTCAAAGAAGAGATCTTTCCCGGTATCCGACAAGGGCGATCAACACGGACCGTCGTCAGAAGGTGGAACGCAGGGTTCACCCGCGCCGCATTCCCACTCGACGCACCGTATATCTTCCTGCCGATTGCCGCTGACGTCGTTCCCGCTCATCTGCACTGCATCCTCCGGAGGCGAACAAATTCCGTAGTTCCAGAGGTAGATGCCGAGCTCGTTGTCCCGACTGACGTTGTCTTCGAGCACGGGGGCCTGGATCGTCTGTGCGGAAGGTCCGCGATCATAGGGAGTAAAGGAGGCAGGGGTAATCATCAGCGCCAGCAAGACAAATAAGCTTGTGGAGCAATTCTTTCCCTCAGACGGCCAAACAGTGTAGTTACCATCGTCTATCCTTTCCGTCAGATCGTTCGCATGATTGAACGAGCGACGGCCAATTGAGCCCGCCGCAGGCCAGCAGGGGCGATTACTTCTGGATTGCCCACTCAGCGCCAGGTGCCGCTGGATGAAACCGCTCACCGTAGAGCAGATCGTCGGCCCAGACGAGGAAGCGATGGGCTTGAGGAACGTTGAAAGCAATCCCCGCTACCAAGCGATGGAACGGCGTCGGTGGCTTGGACCAGGGGCAGACGGCTTGGCAGATCGTGCAGGCTGCCCCGCGATGGCCCCAGTAGAGCAAGCACTGCTCTGGCTCGACCTGCCACTTGCGGATGCCCCGCACGACTACCTTGTCCCCGGTTGGGATCGCTCCAGCCGGGCACGTGGTGGCACATTTCAGGCAGGTGGCGCAGAAGTGTTGGACGCCCAGGTTTCTGGGAGGGTCGAGGGCCAGGGGCAGATCGGTGGTGACGCAAGCCAAGCGCAAGTTGGCACCCAGCCGGGGATGGATCAAGTAGCCACAGCGGCCCAGCTCCCCTAGCCCCGCGTCGACCGCCACCGGCACGATGAGCACGCCGTAGTTACGCAGGTGGTGTGCCCGGGCGGGCCAGCCCAGGGCCCGGATGTAGGCCGCCAGTTGAGTCGCGGCGAGAGCCCCCAGGCTGTAGACCCGACCGACCTCGAAGTCTGAAAAGGGCGTTCCGCCCGTGCGGATAAGCTGTGGATCCTGCGGAAAGGCCATCGCGATCGCATAGCGGTGCGAGATCTCGATCGGGTCGCCCCAGACCTGGTCGCTGTAGCCGGTCGGCAGGCCGTCGAAATGGGGCGGATTGGGCCGATAGTTGGGAAAAAAGGGCGGCGTCCCCCGGTGGCTGTAGACCCAGGCCGGGTTGAGTAGGCCGATGCGCACGTCGGCGGCGCCCAGGTGGCGGGCCAGCAGCTTGATGCGCGAGGCCATAGCCGCCGGATCGGCCTCCATTTGGGTTGGAGCCACGTTCCCGTCTACTATGTCGGGCAGCGCCAGTCCCGCGATCGGATCGAAGGTCGCGTTGTAGAGCGCGGCGTCCCGCTGAGGCGTGGTCTCGTCGCCCTGGCCGATGGAGGCAACAAACGTGGCGATGCGACGGTCAATCGCGATTCGCTCGGGATGGGCTTTATGATATCTCTGGTCCTCGGGGCTACCGGGCACCAACCGCTCGCGGGAGAAGACTGTGTCACGCTCATCGAAGCGGGTAGGCTCGTCTACAATTTCGTAAGTGGGATGATCAACCTCGTAGTTCACTGGCAAGCGATTCCTTCTGGAATTGCGCCATAGCAGCGTCAGCCCAGGGGCGAACTGACGCACTTATCTCTCGAATCAACGCGGGCAGTCTAGCATAGGATGACGTCAGCGTCAACCACCCCCAACCCAGTTGGCTTGACCGCTGATGCACTACCTCTACCACGAGGTGACGCCAGTAGTGGAGAAGATGAGCATCGACGAGGCGTATCTTGACCTGACTGCGCAGGTGGAGGTCAGGGGCCTCGTTGGCCCTGGCCCGGCGGCCTGAGGTGGTGCGTCTGGGTGAGGAGGCAGCCTTTCTGGCGCTGCTGCCCGTGCGCGTGATCTGGGGCATCGGACCGGTGGCGGCGGAGCGGCTGGCATCGACCACCGCCCGGTAGTGATGGAGCCCAATCGGAAGTCGGTCAGCCGCGAGAAGACGTTCAGCCGCTACTTATGACACGCCAGGTTTAATCAGCGATATAGCGCGTGCCGCGCCCCTGCCCATGTTCTTGATCTTTCTATGACATCGCAAACTTCAGGCATTGCCCGCTACTGCGTGGCGTGCAGGTAGACGACGTTGCCCTTGCTGATCATCAGCTCCAGGCCACTTTCTTGCTGGAGCACCAGGTTGTAGGAATCGGCGCCTATCAACTTGCCTTTGAACGCCTTCCCGGTCACGAGCGAGATGAGCACGCGCTCGTCCTGGAGCTCGTGGATGAATTCGCGGGGCTCCT
>CAYYTU010000060.1:14451-17510 GCA_964474655.1 uncultured Anaerolineales bacterium | reverse complement strand
TTTTTGCCCGCTGGGGCCGGTCTCCTGACCGTGCCCCATTGGGGTATTACAAAGATACGGGTCTCTAGGATTTCGCGGGGTTTCGCTCTAAGGAGATTGCCAAATCCCCGCATTTTGTGGCACAGCGTCACTTTGTCCCTAAATGTGGCTCGGATTTGGCAATCCGAGTCGAGCACCCCGCGAAATTCCAAAGAGCCCAAGATACTTACTTAGACCCACTTAGCTCGGTCAGAGCCCAGCCAGAGCAGAGATGTGTAGGGCAGCCAGACTACGGCTAACAACGCATAAAGAAGGCAAGGAGGCCGCCGCATCAAGTATGCGGGGCCTCCTTGTGCATCATATTCGAGCTCACTCAGCGCTCCGCTCAAAGATGATCGCCTGCGGATGATCGTAGACCACGAAGCTCTCGTCCAGCCGCCCCAGCGGTATTGCGATCTGCGCTTTTGGGCGACACATCGCCGGCAGCGAGAAAGGTAATCCGCGCGTCGGATCGTCCCGTAGCGCCACTGGGCCCAGCTGTGAGAAGCGCCCGAAGCAGGCCATCGGCTCAAAGGCCAGCTCGCCCCCAAAGAGCTGTCGATAGTAGCGTGCTGTGCGTGGGTACCGCTCCGCCAGCCGAGCCAGCGTCGCATAGCCGCGCCGACTGGCGACAACCACGTAATCGGCCTCCGAGAGCACTCCCGTCATCGCTGCCCATTTCTTCGGCGTCTCCTCGTCGAAGACAGGCAACTCGCGTATCTCGTACCCCGTCGCGTCTAGCGGCAGCGGGTGATCCCAGCGCTCGACGGCGATGACGGAGCCAGGCGATGCATACTCGTAGATCCACATCGACGCGGCACGCCACGGATGCGGTTCGCGGTAAAGGCTGACGAAAGCAAGGCAGCGCAGAAAAGCGCACACCAACAAAAGGGTGAAAAGACTGCGGAACAACGCCGGAGCAGACAAGCTCGGAAACAGAGTAGCGAGATAGCGAGCCGCGCGGGTCAAGAAGCGAGCGGCATATAGCGCCAGCAACGGCGTCAGCGGCAGGACGTAGCGCGGAAACTTGGCGTAGAGCGCTCCGACAAACGCAAAGTAAGGTAGCACCCAGGAAAGGAGCACCCACTCAGCCCAAGTCGGCTGTTCTCGCACTACCCGCCACAACGCATAGGCCAGCCCACCGAAGCCGAACACCCCCAGCGCCCAGCCCATCCCCCAGCGCAGCTGCTGGATCAGCGGGTAGAGATACGGCCACGTACCGCGATACTGGCGCGTGTATGGCATGTCCAACAGGCCGCGCGCCATCGCCGCCTGCTTCGAGACATTACGCCAAAACGTGGGTGCGTCCAGCAGGGCGAAGGGGGTCGTCAGCGCGAAGGCGACGAGCGCCGCCGCGCCCAACCGCCAAACGCGGCCTGCTCGTCGATCTGCTGAGAGCACACAAGCTGTCCCCAGCGGTATCACCAGCAATCCCGCGCTCGCTTTCGTCCCCACAGCCAGCCCGGCGCAGCAGCCTGCCAGCCAAACATCGAGCAGTCGCCCCTCTTGCACCACCCGCACGGCGAAGAATAGCGTCGTCACGACGAAGAAGGCCAAGGGAGCATCGGCGGTGTAGAAGTGCGCCTGCTGGACGTGGAGCACGGTCAGCGTGACGAAGGCCGCTGCCAACAATCCCACACGATTATCGTAGGCCCGCCGACCCAACGCGTACGTTATCGCCACCGTGCCCAGATCGAACAACACCGCCAGCCCGCGTCCCACCAGCAGCGCGTCAATGCCTGGGAATAATCGGTGCGCCAGCGCCAGCAGATAGAGCGGCAGATGCCCGTAGGCGTACTCCGTCGCTATGGCAAATGGATTCAGCGCCTGAGGCCAGCGGAGGGCCTCGGCCAGACCGACGATGTGACGCTCATCAGGATGGGCACCGATACCGCCGTCCCAGTTGAGGCCGTAGAAGCGAAGGGCAGCTGCGAGAAGCAGCATCAGAGCGAGCAAAGTGACCTGTCGGAAGCGCCCTCTCGCCTCTCCTATCTCACCACGCATAGCGGGAGTATAGCAAGCGACGAGAGGGCTGTCAATGACGCTATCCGTCAGTTACAAAGCCCCGCATCAACAACGGCAGGTAGACCTCGGCGAAGAGCCCAGTGACCGTGATCTGACGGCGGAATGCCGGGTGGACGCCGTCGTCGACCCAGAATCCGTTGGTGACCACGCCGCTGGTCGAGACTGTCAGCACCTCGGCTTCGAAGCCGATGGCAACGTTATCGACCCAGACGGAATCGCTGGCCGCGACGGTGCCGCTCCAGACGATGGTATCGTCGATCACGACCGGGTCCGGGGGCTGATTGCTCCACGGCACGTTCGTCAAGCGCAGATCACTGGGCAGCGGGTCGGTCATCTGGACCGTGGCGCTCAGGTTGCCCGTGTTCTTGAGATGGATCTGGAATTCCATCACGTCGCCTTCCCGCACCGTCAGGGGCTGTGCCACCTTATCGGACGTGATCAGCACCGGCGCCGGTTCGAGCAGAATGGTGATGTGCTGGTCCTGCCACTTGTTAGCTGGCCAGGGTTCCATCGCTCCGTAGTCATCCCAGGCCCGGGTGCGGAACGTGTAGGTTTGGCCCACCTCGCCGGTGAAGACGGCCGAGGATGCCATTGTACCCGTCAGCCAGTTGGTCCAAGGCTGCTCTGCGTCGCCCTCCCGCACCTGGACGTCGTAGCCGCCCACGCCCCAACCCCAGTCGGTGCTGCGCCAGCCGACGGTAAAGCTGGTGGTCGACTGGACCGTATCCAGCGCGTCGATCTCGGAGGAGGGTGGACGGTGCAGCGGCGGTTCCGGCTCGCACGCCGTCAGTGACGCATCGTCCAGATAGAGCCCCGTAGTGCCGCCGTAGCCGTCGTTGTAGACACCCACATGGAGCCAGATCGTCTCGCCGGCGTAAGCGCTCAGATCGAACGTGTGAGCCGACCACGTCGCATCGTCATTCAGCATCCAGAGCAAACGCTCGACGATAGCACCCTGCTTGTTCATCAGGAGCACGTACTGAGCGTCGCCGGCCGCTGGAGCGGTTGGCGAGACC
>CAYYTU010000060.1:0-14351 GCA_964474655.1 uncultured Anaerolineales bacterium | reverse complement strand
CGCTGACATCCTCCCACGTCGCGCCGAAGTCCGTCGAGCGCATCACGCCGTTGAACGGGACCTCGCCCGGGTCGCCGGCATAGGCGTAGCTCAGCCAGAGCGTGCCGTCGTCGGCATAGCGCGGCGAGAAGACGACCTGACGCACCGCTGAGACGTGCGGGATGTCCACCTCCCGCCAGCAGTCGCCAGCGTCAGTCGAGCGCACGAAGAAGCTCTCCTCTACCGATGAGCCGATAGCGTAGAGTGTCTCGTCGACGGCGAAAGCCGGCGAGGCAAAGATGCGCGTTGCCTCCGTCATCGCCGCAGGCAAGCAACTTTCAGCGAGAGACCAGGTTGTGCCGCCATCGGTCGAACGCCAGACATGCCCGTCGCTTCCCACGGCGAAGACGACCAGCCGATTCGCTGTGTCCCGCACGGCCACCATGTCGTGCACTACGCCTTCGGTGGTGGTGAAGACGGTGCTCCACGTCACGCCGTCATCGAGCGAGCGAGCGATCTGGGCCACGCTATCGGCGCCATTCCGTACATTATTCCGTGCAACGAAGAGCGTCTCACTCTCTGGGTTGAAGGGATCGAACGCCATCGCCTCGACGCGCTCCGTATCGGAATCGGAAAGGGAGGATGTGGCAGAGGAGGGATAGAGCACATCCCAGGTTGCGCCTTCGTTGGTGGTGCGACGCAAGTCACTCCCGGTGGTGGCGAAGAGCTCGTGGTCAGTGGGATACCAGGGAGACCGCCAGATGCGAACCGGGCCATCCAAGAGGACCATCTCCCACGTCGGCGCACCGCCCAAGGCCGCGCTCGACGGTGCAACGCCGATAGCAGCTACCAGCGTGAAGAGCGCCAGTATGGGCCAGAAGGCCTTGCGATACATCGTACCTCACCTCCTCCCGCCCAATCGTAGATGTCAGGCCGCCGCCCCAGCGCATCAGAGGAGAGGCGACCCGTACCAATAACGACAAAAAGCTCGCCAGATCGATTGGTCACGAGCTTCCTAGCGAAGTTCATTGTGGTGACGCTCTCACCACGCGTGACATTATGATATACCAACTGCCCTCGAAAATCAAGCGTTTGCATTCACTCAAATTGGACAAATGTCCTAAATTGTGCTAGACTAGTCTGGACAGGCAAACAGCTCAGGCAATTCTGTTGTGGAGACTTTTGGTGGTTTGAGTTGTCTTTGTGTGGTTGGAGTACTTGAATCACTACACGAAAAACTGACACGGACTAGCCAGCACTCCTCGCACTGACGCCGCATCTTCAAGCAACAGCCAGTACAGGGAATACCAAGGAGCACAAAATGGAAGAGGAAAGACCAACCGTTCAGATGGACGGGAATTACGACGAACCAGCGGGACACGAGGAGCCCGAAACGCCTAAGACCAGACCGGCCGATGACGCTTTCCCGCAACAGAACTGGTCCCCGTTCGAGCAGCAACCAGAACCACCAGCGCCATTCCCACCGCAACCACCGTGGACGCCGGATTCACCGCCCCCTCCACAGGAGGCGCCGGCCGGCTCAACGGTGGTGATGGGTCCGGCGCCGCCCGCGCCCCATCTGGCGTGGCTGGCAGTGGCCAAGGGGCCCGGTGCCCCACGCGGCAAGGTCTTCACCCTGCAGGACGAGACGATTATCGGGCGGAAAACCGGTCAGGTGGTCCTGGCGGGCGATTCACACATCTCCTCTCAACACGCCAAGGTGCGCCGAGAGGCCAGCGAGGCCGACGAGGAAGAACAAGTCTTCGTGCTCTATGACCTGGCGAGCACCAACGGGACGTTTGCAGGCAATCGGGAAACCTACCAGGAGAAACAGGTCTACCGGTACGAGCTGGAAGACGGCGACCTCATCCAGCTGGGGGATACCACGCTAGTCTTCAAAGAGGTTGAACCACTGGATGACGATTGATCGACCAGGAGGATTTGCCATGAACAGATCGCGCAACTTCCCGTTCCGTATGGAAGCCATCCTCAGTCTCTTGCTTGCGGGAGCCTTCTTCTTGCCCATCGCCTATCCCGCCTGCGCCCAGGGCACTGACGTCACCGTCTCCATCGAAAGCGTAGATGTCAGCGACTTCCCCACCCTCGTGACCCACGTCAGCGTGCGCAACCGGAACGGCGTGCCTGTACCCGACTTAACGACCGAGCACTTCGAGATCATCGAGGACGGCGCAAGAACCTTCCACCCCGCCGCAGTCAAGACGGAGAGCAATCCAGAGGCCCAGGTCTCGCTCGGCATCGTGATTGATATGTACCGCACGCTGGAAGGGGAGCCAATCGAAGCGGCCCAGCAAGCGACGAAGGATCTGCTGACCGATCTGCTTAATCAGCCCGGCGATACTGATCGCGCTGCATTCGTCGGGGTGCGGCAAGGCGTGAGTACAGATCCGGGAACGATCGACGAGGAGTACGAAGTCGCTTTCACCAACGATCGGAATGAGCTGCTGAACGTGATTAATTTCTTGCACGAGCGGATCGAACGGGACGGGCCAGGCACCCCCCTATACGACGCTGTGATCAAGGCGATCCGGATGGCGGAAGCCACCGAGCCAGTTGGTCATCGTGCCGTGATTGTGATGACCGACGGCGAGGATCGCGGCAGTGTGAACACGGACAGCGACACGATCCAGCGAGCGACAAGCGCGCGCACGCCGGTGTTTACCGTCGGGCTCAGCAACAGAGGGCTGGACGAGCAGTACCTCCGGCGGCTGGCCGATAACACCGACGGCACCTATCAGGAGGCCCAGACGCCCGACCAGTTCTCCGAGCTCTTCTCCAACATCCTGTCTACGTTACGGACCCAGTATGTACTGACTTACGAGGCCTCGCTGCCCGAGGACGGGCAAACGCACAGCCTGCTGGTGCGCGTGGAGTCTCCCACGCAGATGGAAGGGTACGACGAGTACAGGATAGAGACTCCGAGCGGTGGGAGCGCCGCGGGCGGCGAAACGGGCGAGCCAGCCGAACCGGACGCCACGCCTTCGCCGGAGGATAACTCGCCGACGCCCACACCCGAGCCCGCATCGGACATCCAGACCTGGATAGAGGATAATATGTTGCTGGCACTCCTGATCCTGGCAGCAGTCGGATTGTTAGTCCTGGCGACCATCATCGTGGTGGTGATCTTGATACGGAAAAAGAGTGCCAGCGAAGAGGTAGAGCTGCCGCCGATGCCGGAGGCTCCACCACCACCGCCGCCCCCTGACCGCGAGCCCCCACAACCAGCCGCGGGCATCACCGAAGCGGAAGCGAGCGATGATTTCCCGCCCTCGTCGGCCACGGCCAGAGGGGAAGAGCCTGCGTTTGGAACTGCGCCATCACCTCCACCATCGGAGCCACCCGCCTTCGCCTGGCCAGATGCGCAACCACCCGCGCCCAGTGAGGCCGAACGAGGCGGCACTCAGATTATGGACCGCACGCCCAAGATGTCGCAGGTGGGATTGCTGATCGACCGCAAGCATCCAGACCGGAAGCACGACGTCGCCAAACCGGTGGTCACCATCGGACGCGCCAGCACGAACGACGTGACGATCGACCATAACACCGTCTCGCGCCAACACGCCACGATCAAGCTGGCGGAGGGAGCGTTCCGTCTCTATGATATGGGGAGCACTAACGGCACCTTCCTCGGCGAGCAGCGCATCCGAGCGCCGGTGACACTGGAAGATGGCGCCATCGTGCGCTTCGGCGATACCGCGTTCATTTTCAAGGTCGTATCCCTGGACGCCGAGAAAGCATAACCCGACGTCCGACTGGAGATTCCCTGTGAATGGAGCAACCTATACCCTGCAGATCAGACGTCCCGATGGGCAGAGTGAAAGCCACGCTCTACCAGCCACTGGATTGAGCATCGGGCGGGCCCGCGACAACGACGTCGTGCTCTCAGATCCCAAGGTCTCCGGGCATCACGCCCGCCTCTTGCTGAGCGGCTCCACGGTTCAGATCATCGATCTCAACTCCAGCAACGGCACACACGTCAACGGGCGATGCCTTGCACCTCAAACCCCCTGGACGATCGGGGGCGACGATACCATCCAGCTGGGCGAAAGCATGATGAGATTACGCCCCGCCGCGCCAGAGCCGCCCGCCGACGGCCGGGCTGCTTCCACCTTCGTCCTCCAGGCCCAAATCGGGGGCCGCATCGACGAGCTGACGCTGACCGCACAGCAGATCAACCTGGGACGGGCCGGCGACAACGATGTGATCCTGGAAAGCCCGACTGCATCCGGGCATCACGCGCGGTTGCGTCTCGGCGCCAGTCGCCTGGAGATTATGGACCTCGGCTCGCTCAACGGCACACGGGTCAACGGGCAGCCCCTCTCACCGCGGCAAGCTGTGAGGATCAAGCCAGGCGACCGTATTCAAATCGCCGATTTTGCCTTCGCCGTGCGGATAGCGACGGCCCAGGCCCCGCCGCCTCCGCCGCTGGCTCCCAAGGTGCGCTTGAGCGCCAAAAGCCAGCCCGGCCTGGTGATCTACACGGGAGGCAAGCAGAGCCGTCATGTCCTGGATAGGCCAACTCTCACCCTGGGGCGCTCATCAGAAAACGACATCGTCGTACCCTCGTCGACGATCTCCGGACAACATGCCCGCATCCAGCGCTCCAACGGGAGTTTTCTCATCACCGATTTGGGGACTACTAACGGGCTGATCTTCCAGGGCCAACGGATCTCGCAAAAGCCCCTGAATGACGGCGACGTACTCTACGTGAGTGACAAAGTGGCGATTGAGTTTCGGCGGCAACTCGGGTTCCAGCCGCTCAAGTCGCGCCCCGTCAAGCCCCCAGCCCAGACGCTCCAGCTGGATACCGACACCACCACCATCGGCCGCTCCAGTGACAACACGATGGTGCTCAAGCACCCCCAGGTCAGCCGCTATCACGCGGTGATCGAACGCTTGGGCATGCGCCAGCGCATCACGGACCTCAACAGCTCCAACGGTGTCTTCGTGAACGGTGAACGGATCGAAAAACAGGCCTGGCTTAAGAAGGGCGATGAGCTCAAGATCGGTCCTTACCGGGTGCGCGTGGGGGAAAACACCCTGCGCCAGATGGCAGAAGAGGGCTTGCGCATTGACGCTTTGCGGCTCCAAAAGTGGGTCACCAAGGAGCTGAACCTGCTTGAGGATATCTCGCTCTCGATCTACCCGCAGGAATTTGTGGCGCTGGTGGGCTTGAGCGGCGCGGGTAAATCGACACTGATGGACGCCATCAACGGCTTCCGGCCCGCCACGCACGGCGCGGTGTTGGTCAACAACGTCAATCTCTACCAGCAGTTCGATATGTTCCGCAATGACATGGGCTACGTGCCGCAACAGGACATCGTGCACACCCAGCTTTCGGTCTACAAGGCTCTGGACTACGCTGCGCAGCTGCGAATGCCGGCCGACACCACCGCCGCCGAGCGCCACGAACGGATCACAGAGGTGCTGGAGGAGCTCGACCTGAGCGAGCGCAAGGACGTGCCGATCCATAAGCTGTCCGGGGGGCAGCTAAAGCGCGTCTCCATCGGCGTGGAGCTGCTGACCAAGCCGCGGCTCTTCTTCCTCGACGAGCCGACCAGCGGCCTGGATCCCGGCACCGAGTACAACATGATGCGCCTGCTGCGCAAGCTGGCCGATCAAGGACGCACGATCTTGCTGATCACCCACGCTACCAAGAACGTGATGATGTGCGACAAAGTGATCATCCTGGTACGGGGCGGGCATATGGCCTACTATGGCCCGCCGGAGCAGGCGCTGACCTACTTCGACCAGTTCCGTACTGAGCATGAGCGGCGCATCAAAGATATTGAGTTCGATGACATCTATACGCTCCTGGAGGACGATTCCCGCGGATCGTCCGAGGACTGGGCGGAGCGCTACCAGCGTTCGCCGCAATACATGGAGAATGTGGTCAACCGACTGCAGGAACGTGAAGGACCAACGCCCGGCGCCGAAGCGCCGACGGGTACCACGGCGGCCGACATACGCAAGAAGGCCACCAGGAGCGTCTCGGCATTGCGCCAGTTCTTTATCCTCTCCCAGCGCAACCTACGCATTATGGCCTCGGACAAGGCCGGCTTGGCCCTAATGCTGGCGCTGGCTCCGCTGCTCTCGATGATGGAGACGTCCGGACATGGCCTGTTTGATCCAGCGACGGGCAAGCCCGGCGACATCATCACTATGCTCTTCCTCAACGGGTTGATCTCCTACCTGGTCGGCGCATTGACTAGCGTGCGGGAGATCGTCAAGGAGATCGACATTTACAAACGCGAGCGGGCTATCAATCTCAAGATCGCGCCCTACGTGATGTCGAAAGTCTGGATTGGTTTCGTGCTGGCAATCTACACCGCGTTGATGTTCGTCTTCGTCCGCCAGGGCTTGATGACGGGGCTCTGGCCCAACACCGAGATCGGCTTCGGCACCCTGGGCCTGGGAGGCTTCATCGCTTTTGGCATCACCTTCTTCCTTAGCTCACTGGCGGGTTACCTGATGGGCCTGCTCATCTCGGCCGTCTCTCCCAACCAGAACGTGGCAATTCTGCTCGTGATCGTGGCGTTGGTGCCACAATTTCTCTTCGCCGGCGGGATGATGCCTCTGGATCTGATGGGGACCGGGGGTGAGATCATCAGCAATGGCGTCGCCAACCGCTGGGCCTTCGAGGCCGGCGTCAACATCGCCGGCTTCGGCGATCCACTGGTAGAAGACCCCTGCTGGGACAACCTGGAGAAGACGGGCGAAGGCGGAGAGATGGGATGGAACGACTACCTCAACCTCACCAACGAGGAGAAGCAGGCCGCCGGCTGTGTCTGCATGGGGCCCAATATCTTCACCGGTGCCTGTAGCAAATTCCCTGGCATTCTGAACAGCGACTATTACACCGAGGATGCACGCGAGGCCTTAAGCCAACCGGAACCGACGAAGCCCCAACAGCCGACGCCCTACCCCACCCCCACGCCCTACCCCACACCAACGCCGCTGCCGACGCCAGAGAATCCGGCCGACTTCGAGGCCTATATGGACGATATGCAAAAACAAGGCGATGAGTATCAAGAGCGACGCGAAGAACAAGGAGCAGCGTATCAGGACCGACGAGAGGAACAGGGCGACGAGTACGAAACCGCGATGGAGACCTACTCAGATGCCTTCTCCGACTGGCAGCAGAGCCGGGAGAAAGCCATCGGCGGCGCCGAGGGTATGCTGAAAGCAATCTTCGAGAATCACGGACATACGTTCCAGGGCCACTATATCACACGCTGGATCAATATGATCGTGATTACTTTCGTCACAATGATACTGATTATCGTGTTCCAAAAGCGGAAAGACGCCGTATAGGGGCTACGGGAGATAGTATGAACGATCAAACCACCAGCCAGGGGCATATCGATACCATCTTTGCCAAAGGCACCGACGTGGGGCGGAAGCGGACGCACAACGAGGATTACGTCGATGCCTTCGTGCCTCCCGACCCCCAGCAGCGCCGTCAGAAGGGCACGCTCTACATCCTGGCCGATGGTATGGGAGGGCATCAAGCCGGCGAGGTAGCCAGCGAGGGCGCGGTACGCGTCATCTCGCACGAGTATTACGCCGACTCCGACCCGGATATTGCCACCGCTCTGACGCAAGCGATCAAAAAAGCCAACGCCGTCATCCACCAAAAAGCCCAGGAAAACGCCCATCAATCCGGGATGGGTACCACCGCCGTGGCCGCCGTCGTGCGCGACCGCGAGCTCTACGTCGCCAACGTCGGCGACAGCCGGGCCTATCTCCTGCGCAACGGAAAGCTGACCCAGATTACACGTGACCACTCCTTTGTCGAAGACCAGGTGCGAGCCGGCGTTCTCACCCGTGAGGAGGCACGAGCTCATCCCCAGCGCAATGTCATCACGCGCGCGCTCGGCTCCAAGCCAGAAGTCCAGGTCGATACGTTCCAAGGCACCCTTCAGGACGGCGACCGGCTGCTGCTCTGCTCCGACGGTCTCTCCGGGCATGTAGAGGACGAGGAGATGGCCCAGATCCTCCGTCAACACGGCCATCAGAAGGCGGTCGAACAGCTGATCGCTCTGGCCAACGAGCGTGGCGGCAACGATAACATCTCAGTGCTGGTAGCACAAGCCACGTCCGATACCGCCGACACCGTGCCCATCGTCCCGCCGACGGCGTCACCCGAGCCCGCGGCAGAACGTTCATCTCGTCGAAGGCTTTCGGTACCTCTGATCGCCGGGATCAGCTTTGTGGGCCTGCTTGTGTTGGCGGGCCTGGCAGCGGCCGGTATGTTCTTTGTCCCGAAAATCATCAGGCCGCCGGAACCGACGGCGACGGTCACCGCAAGGCCGACGCCATCGCCATCTCCCACCGCCACGCCATCGCCCCAACCCACAGCTACCGCCCGCTCCAGGTCGCTACCCACGCCGGCTATCCTTGACCCTGATGATGAAGTAGAGCGTGCCCCAGGGGAGATAATCTTCCGCTGGACAATTGCCGACTCGATCCCTCAACCATTTACCACCGTAGTAAAAACCACAGATCAAGAGCTGTGCAAGATTGAGAATGGTCAAACGGCATGTACTGCCACGCTGGAGGCCGGTCACTACGAGTGGTGGATTGAAATTCAGGGACCAAGAGAAACAGGAATCAAGACAAGCGAGCATCGTCTTCTGCACATCCGGGAGCCCACGCCATCGCCCACAACAAGACCGCCAACGGAGATACCAACTTCCGAGACACCGGAAACCACCGGAAGCTAACCCGCATACGCGTCGACTTAAGCATTGATGTGTAGAATCTTTTGCTCCAGTGAGGTTTGTAACCTCACTGCTTGACAAAAAAGGTGATGGGCTCCCTTATGGGAAGAGACAAAAAGGCCCGGTGCATAGTACTGCTATACGTCCTGTTACTGGTCGCTTGCGGGAGCAAGCCCGCTGAACCGACTGTCACGCCGACAGCGTCGCCCACGGCACTCCGCGAACCGACGGCACCCCCAAGTCCCACGGCGCCCCAACCGCCCACCGCGACCCTCAAGCCCACCAGCACAGTCAAGCCGACGAGCCCGCCGACGGCTACCCGGCCGCCCGTCTCGACGGCAGCTGCGCCGTCGACGGACGAGATTGAAGCCCTCATCCAGATATTGCTGGAAGGAAATGAGCAACAGCGGCTGGTCGCTGCCGAGCAGCTGGCAGCGATGGGGCCCGAGGCCACTGCAGCGCTCCCGGCCCTGATGAACGCATTGTCCGATCCAAGCGCCGAAGTACGCGAGGCCGCCGCCCAGGTTCTGCGGGCTCTGGGGCCACAATCGTCTCAGGCGCTCAACGCCCTGATGCAAGCCCTCTCGGACCCCGACGCCGACGTCCGCGCCGCCGTCGTCGAGGCGCTGGGCGTGATCGGGCCTCAAGCCCAACAAGCCATCCCCATCCTCATCCAGGCCCTGTCGGATCCCAACGTCGAGGTCAGACAGGCCGCGGCGACGGCGCTGCGCACCATCACGGGACAGGACTTCGGACAGGACGCCGAGCAGTGGCGCCAATGGTGGGAGGAGAAGGAAGAAGAAGGCCAGACACCAGGAAACGAGGGGCCGCTCTCTCAAAGCCATCACGCCCTCGGCTAAGGGCGCATCTACAAGCTGAGGGAATAGACTTCGGAAGTCTCTGAATACTACTTTGCTTGCCAGATCATGTTGAAAGAGCGATTTTGAAGCCAGAGCACATCGTCATCGTAGACTTCCGAAGTCTTGACGCTCGTAATTCCCCAAGTTTTGCATACGCCTCTTGGCTAAAGAAAGCCGATACCATCCAAGGAGTAATCTAACCAATGCCACTCACAAAAGGTCAGCGCTTGCAGCAGCGATACCACATCGTAGCTCCACTGGGACAAGGCGGAATGGGAGCCGTCTACCAGGGCTGGGATACGCGACTTAACGTTCCTGTCGCCATCAAAGAGATGGTCCCGCAGCCCGGACTTGATCCACAACGGCTGGCGGCCCTGCGCCGACAATTCCAGCAAGAAGCCCAGGTGCTGGCGCGACTTGACCACCCACACCTGGTGAACGTGAGTGATTTCTTCCGGGAGAACCAGAACGTCTACCTTGTAATGAAATTCATCGAAGGCGAAAACCTGGCCCAGCGCATCAAACACCACGGGCCCCTGCCGGTAGAAGAGGTGATGACGTTGGCTGAGCAGCTGCTGGACGCGCTGGACTATTGCCACAAACAGGGCATCATTCATCGAGACGTCAAGCCCCAAAACGTGATCATCGACACCGAGGGAGAGGCAATGCTGGTCGACTTCGGCCTGGTGAAGTTCTGGGACCCGGGCGATCCCCGTACCCGCACTGCCATCCGTTCGATGGGGACGCCGGAGTACGCCCCGCCAGAACAATACGACGCCCAACTGGGCCACACTGATGCCCGGAGCGATATCTACGGGTTGGGAGCTACGCTCTACCACGCCCTGACAGGCAAGGCCCCTCCGACGGCGACCCAGCGTGTCGTCAACCCCAATGCCCTGCCACCGATTCGACAGGTGAGACCGGACGTGCGACCAGATCTCGCATCGGTGCTGATGCGGGCTATCGAGCTGCAACCGGAGGCCCGCTTCCCCACCATCAAGTCTATGGCCCAGGCGCTGGACCAAGCGCAGCGGGATAGACGAGAACCAGAGCAGAAAGCACAGGAGGAGGCACGGCAACAAATAGCCCCCTCTCGACGCGCGCCTCTCTCCACTCCTCCACCGCCGTCACAGGAACAGCGCCAGGAAAAGGGCCAGGGAAGAAGCTGGCTGAAGATGGGAGGCATCGGCTTGCTCATCACCGGTCTGCTCTGCATTGCAGCGACCGGCACCTTCATCGCCATCGGGCTACTAAGCGACGGAGGAGCCGGCGACGATGCCAGAAACGGCTCGGCGTCAATCACCGCACCGCCCACAATCATCGCGACCTTACCCCAGCAGACCACGGCGACGCCCCGTCCGCTCTCTCCAACGGAGACGCCAGCTGGAGCGAGCCTCCTGTTCGAGGATAATTTCGAGAGCACCAACACCGGCTGGGAAACGGGCGACTATACCGGCGGGCGGGTGGGCTACCAGAACGGTGTTTACAGCGTATCCTCAGCCGGAAACGGCGACACGATGTGGGGTACTTCCTCGTTCTTCTTCGACGACGCCGCCATCGAAGTCGATGCCACACAAATCTCGGCCCCGCCGAACAACAACAACGACTACGGTGTGGTCTGCCGCGATCAAGGCGATGGCAATGGGTACTACCTCGTCATCTCCGGCGATGGAGCCTACGCCATCCTAAAGTTCCAGGACGGCAACTTCGAAAACCTGACCGACTGGACGCCTTCAGGAGCAATCAAACAGGGCAACGCCACCAATCGAATCCGTGCGGTCTGCGACGGCTCCAACCTGACCCTCTTCGTCAACAGCACGCGTCTGGCCTCGGTGCAAGACGACACTTTCACCAAAGGCTACCTGGGGCTGACCGCTACTTCTTACGAGACTGAGGCGACGGAGATACACTTCGATCACCTGCTTGTCCAGGAGCCATAAGATGAAAAATTCTCACATTGAAGAACATCCCACTCCACCCTCTTTGGAGAAGCCCGAAGAGATGGCACCCAGCTCACTCCTAGAGCGGTTAATGAGACGTCGCGGGCTGGTCCTCGGGCTGGTGATAGCCGGGCTGGCGTTGTTCCTCATCAGCGGCGCGCTGCTGTGGGGACTGACCGATCACGGAGCCATCTGGTGGGGCTGGCGTACGTCAGTTGCCCCCGCCCCTGCCCTAACCCTAACCCCACCGCCATCACTGGAGGAGCTGGCAGAGCAACACCCTGAGTTGGCCAACCTGCTCAACGACCCCGCGCTGGGCTCAGTCTACAAACAATTCCTCGTCGCCTATGAAGAAGGCGGGGCAGAGGCAGCCGAGGCACTGGCCCGCAAACGGGGGCTACTCACCGATCGGGATGAGATCCGCATCACTCTGATAGTGGATGACGTAGAGCATGTGCCGCCTATCGTAGAGGAACTACGCAAGACTGGTATCACCGTCGAAGGCAGCTACCGCACGAAGATCAACGTCGGCGTGCCACTGGCGCTGATCGAGCGACTATCGGAGGAAGAAAGCACTGAGGCGCTCTTCCAGCAGTTGACGCAGATCGAGCACATCATTCGCCTGGAGCTCCCCTTGCCGAACCAGCCAGGGCGCACACCTCAGATCGAAGGCGAGGGCGTCTCGCTCACCGGAGCAAAGAGATGGCACGAGGCCAACGTAACCGGCGAAGGCATCCGCGTGGGCGTGCTCGATATGGGCTTCGACGGCTACCGCGACCTGCTGGGCAGCGACCTGCCGATCCAGGTGACAGCCAAATCTTTCGCCTACGGCGAGGAGCCGGATACCAGCGGTGAACCTCACGGCACTGCTTGCGCCGAAATCGTCCACGAGATGGCCCCCGGAGCCGAGCTCCTCCTGGCCCACTACGACGGCACCACCGTCAGCAAAGGCCAGGCCGTGGATTGGCTGTTGGAGCAAGGCGTCGACATCATCAGCCATTCGGCCGGTTCCGTCATGGGCCCGATGGATGGAAGCGGCGAGAATGCTCGCCTGGTAGATGAAGTAACCGCGCAAGGGATACTCTGGATCAACTCCATCGGCAATGAAGCCCAGCGACATTATCGGGGCGTCTTCAACGACGCCAACGGGAACAGCTTCCACGAGTTCCCCAACGGCGAGGAGAAAATCGCCCTCTGGCCCTACGGTCATCAGATGACCGTGGTATTAAACTGGGACGATTGGGAGAACGTGACCCAGGATTACGATTTTTTCGTCTACGACGACGAAGGGGATCTGATCGCCTCTGCCGAGGATACTCAGGACGGCAGCCCTGGACAATCGGCCGCCGAAGGGCTCATCATCTACGACCTGACCGAATCCGTCTACTATCTTTCCATCAAAGCCTTCGAGACAACACATAATGCCACCCTCGATCTCTACACGCCGAACGCCGCCCTCGAGTTCCCGGTCGCCGAGCACAGCCTGAACACGCCGGCCGACGCCCGTGGTTCGCTGACTGTAGGGGCCACCGAGTATAAAGATGATGCTCTCGCATCCTACAGCTCCCAGGGCCCGACGAACGATGGACGCATCAAGCCAGAACTGTCCGCCCCAGCTGGCGTCTCCGGCGTCACCTACGGCTCCGAAGGATTCGACGGCACCTCCGCCTCGACGCCCCACGTGGCGGGAGCAGCGGCCCTGATATGGAGCGCCTTCCCCGATTTTGACCGCCAGCGAGTGAACGACTATCTCCAATCACAAGCGTTGGATCTCGGCCCGGAGGGCCCAGACAGCCAATACGGCTTTGGGCGGCTCCAGCTGCCGGCCGCCCCGGGTGGAATAGCCGAGGAGACAGAGCCAACTCCTGCACCAGCGCTGCCCACTGTGCCGCCGGCTCCCACACTGGTGCCCCAACCGACGGAAGTAGCTGCGTTACCTCCAGAGCAGAGACCCCAACCCTCCCCAAGCACCCCCTCGGAAGGGTCCGTTCCCTTGTTACTGGTGGGTTTAGGCGCGACAGGCCTATGCGGCGCAGCGGCGGTTCTGATCGGCGGTGTGCTGCTTCTGACCATCTGGCGGCGATCAAGCAGCACCCGCACCGCGCCGCCTATACCGCAAGTCAGTCCACCACCATCGCCACCGCCGCCACCGCCCGCCCCCTCTGTGGGGACGTATGGCTTCCTGACCCATCCCAGCTGGGCCCCCATCGCCCTGCAACCAGGCCAGACCACACTTGGACGTGCCGACGAGAATGACCTGGTGCTGGAAAGCCCGCAGGTCTCGCGTCACCACGCCCGCATTACCTGCAGTGAAGGAACATGCCGGATAGAGGATCTCGGAAGTTCCAACGGCACATTTATCAACGGGCGGCGTGTCACCCAAGCCCCGCTCTCGCCCGGCGATCAGCTGCGCATCGGCGACCAGACGTTCACCTACCAGCTCACCGATCGGGCGGAAGTAGAAGAAGCCTGGCTCGATCTGAACGGTACGCGCTATCCGCTGACCGCCACCATTATCGCCATCGGGCGGGTCAGTGACAGCGACATTCGATTATCCGACGATCTCGTCTCCCGGCGCCACGCCAGGATCGAACGTCACGAGAAGCAGTTTACGCTCATCGACCTGGGAAGCACCAACGGCACCTTCGTCAACAGTCAGCGCATCAATCAGCAAATCTTGCACGATGGAGATGAGATTCGCATCGGTCATCAAACGCTGCGCTTCCACCGCCCAGCGTAAGAAGCAATCAGAGATGCTCCGCCAGGAGAATAAGAGAGGTAACCGTTCAGATGGTTATGCTTTTTTCACCGCGGAGGGCGCAGAGATCGCT
>CAYYTU010000059.1:0-17813 GCA_964474655.1 uncultured Anaerolineales bacterium | reverse complement strand
CCGTTCGCGTAGAGCACAGAGGGATCATAAGCCACACCCTCATCCCACGCTCCTGGCGTGCCGCTCAGCACCGGATTGTCGTACTTTGTCCAATCGGTCTCGTTCGTGGCCGTGGCATAGCCCGTATGGCCCTCATCGTTGCCCCAGGCGCTATACCACATCTGATACTCGCTTCCTACGTGCAGCACGTTGGGCCCCCAGATCCATCCTTCCCAGGCATTCGTGGGGCTAAGGAGCGGGTTCTTATCCTCCCACGTCCAATCCAGGCCGTCCGAGGACGTGGCGTAGGCGATATACGACGTCCAGTCACCGTCAAGAGTTTGCAACCACATCTTATACGTTCCCCCCTCTTGCAGGACGTAAGGGGTAGCTACCGCCCGATCATTCCAATCCTCGCCTCCCACCTCGATTACAGGATTAGCCGTATGCTTTTCCCAGTTGATGCCATTGGAGGATGTGACATAGCCGATCTGCCAGGTATCATCGGGGGCCTGCCCGGCATACCACATCTTGTAGGTGCCATCTTTCTTTATAATGGTGGGCGATTCTAACTCTTGTGAGTCCCAGGCACTGCCGCTGCCCACATCGAGCACGGGATTGCCGGCGTGCTTGGTCCAGTCAATCCCATTGGTCGAGGTGGCATAGCCGATGCGCCCGACTTCGTTGCGATCGTAACCGACATACCACATTTTGTACTCGCCGCTGTCGGTAATCACGGTGGGATAACGGGCCCATTTCTCGTCCCATTCACCCCAAACCGGGCGGCTGTTCGACCCGTCGATGATCGTCTTGTACTGCTCTATGTCCCGAGTCCAGCTTGTGGCCTCATAGCCGCCTTCCAGCCTTACGGTCTTGCTGATGAAAAGATTCTCCGTGTAGACCCCCTGCGCCACGTGGATGGTGTCGCCACTGCCGGCGCGAGCGTTGAGAGTGTACGAGATGGTCTCACAGGGCTGACTCGTCGTCCCGCACGTATCTACATCTTGCCCTAACGCTCCGTCGACGTAAAGGACGTCAGAATCAGCATGCGAAGATCCCACCCCGCGCAGTCCCCAGAGCAAAGCTCCGAGGATCAAGATAGCTAATCCAGCTGTTAGACCCAGACGCAACATATGTGACTTCTCATCCGAAACGATGCTCAAAAACGTTTCACGATTCATTTCTTTTCCTCCGTGTTGGTGATAAACTAATACGAACGTCTCGTCTAATTCCTCATCTTCCCAGACCGAAGATTACATAAAACATCCCTCCGATGCACCATGGCAATAAATCTCGACCAGATTCGCAGCTTTACTCACGAAATCTCTAGTACCTAAGAGGCGATCATAGATCGAAAGTTACACTGTGACACCAAGCGGCAAGCCGGAGAAGTCGGCGCCGGCGTTATCGGAGGAAGTAAGATTCACGTCGATGTCAGAGGAGTACCGAAGCTCGGCCCGCAAGAAAGCCAGGAAGATGGGATGATAGGTATACCTCAGCTCCCCACCGAGCTTCCTGGAGCCGGTGCGCCGCAGGAAGAGGTTACGCTTCTCCAGATCGGCCAGCCACGCGGCCACGTTGTCCACCCCGTCTGGTACTCCAACGACGGCGCGACAGAGGCCAGGCGTCAAATAATCCAGGACGGCGCTTCGCAGAAGAAAGCGTCGTATCCGCTCGGGCTGGAAAGCCAACACCTCCTCACGCAGATAGGCAAAAATACCGGTCCACACATCGTCCAGGGTGACCGTGAAGCGACCCAAAGCGTTGGTAGCGAGCCAGAGAGGCGCTATCCAGCCCTCAGAACGCCTTACCAGGTCATCAATTTCGGCTGGACTGAGGCCAATAGCGGGGACTTGTCCCAACAACTTCGTCACCTCTTCCTCCGTGAAGCGCAGATCAGCCGCACGCAGCTCCAGAAGCTGCCCCCGGACGCGTAGACGCGACAGCGGAAGCGGAGGATCGATCCGCGTGGCCAGGTAAAGGTGGCCGTTGGCAGGCCAATGGCGCAACAGGAATTGGAGCAAGTTCTGACTTTCTGGATGCGTCATACGCTCCAAGGCATCGAGGATGATCACAAACGGCGTCGGCTTCAAGCGCGCCCCTGCGTTCACTACCACGCTGGCCGCTTGCCGCGCGCTGTTCGGCAGCGCCGGAACGCTGTACACTTCTCGCAAGGCCTCTCCGACGGCGGGATGGAGCCGCGCCAGGGAAGAGGCCAGGCCCTCAATAAATGCCAGAGGCGTGTTATCCAGCTCGCTGATCGTGTACCACGCAACTAAAGCCCCTCGGCGCTGCTCCCCCTGCGAACGCGATTCTAACCACTGGGATAACAATGTGGTCTTGCCATAACCTGGAGGTGCAGATAGAAGCGTGAGAGGAAGAGATAACCCCTGATCGAGACGCTTGAGAAGGCGCTGACGCAGAAGTAGATCCGGCGAAGGCGTGGGCGCCGTGAGACGAGAGGTCAAGGTCAAAGAGGAGACCGTTCTGGGGAAAGCCTCCCGCCGCAGGATACGCTGGTAAAGCTCCTCTGTCTCCTCCAGGGGTTCCACATCCAGCTCGCACCGGAGACGATCCCGATACGTTCGATAATGCCGGAGCGCCTGCGCCCGTTGCCCCGTCTCCCAGTAGAGGCGCATCAACAGACGATTCATATCCTCTTGCAGGGGGTCAAGAGCCAGAAAACGTCGACAGGCAACAATGGCCTCATCCCGCTCGCCCCAGGCGATAAAACTCTGGATCAAGCCAGTCAAAGCCCGGAGAGCCAGCATAAAGAGACGCTCGCGCTCCAGCACGACCCACTCCTCGAAGCCCGGTGCCCGGGAGACAGAAAAGCCCTGGAGAAACTGACCGCGATAAGGGGCAAGCACCGCCTCGACGTGCTCCATCAGCTGCGCCGCAGGGGAGGCCGGGGACGAAAACTGGCGGAGACAAGTGTTAAGCTCCCGCTCAAAATCGCGGACATCCACCCGATAGGGCGCCCCGGGCGGGATAAAGACCTCGTCGCCTTCAGAGCCCAGGTAATCATCTGGAGGAAAGCCCAGCTGCTTCAGAACGCTACGCAGGTGCCACAAGGCCCGGCGCAGGTTGTAACGAGCCCGCGATTGGGCCGCCTCGCCCCACAGCAGCGTAGCCAGATGCTCGCGAGAGAAACGGCGGTCCGGCTGACAGGCCAGGTAGATGAGCAAAGATTGCTCCTTTCCAGCCAGCTCAGCAGCAAAAGAAGCATCCTGATACAACAAACGAGGCTTCCCCAGCAGACGAAGATCAAGCACCCGCTGCATTTCCTGCTTTTCCACCGACTCCCCTTGTCCCAAGATCACGCTCGTAGTCTACTCCATTATGGAGTTTGTGCAAGAGCAGCAGGGTAGGAGTTCTCGAAGCGAATCGTCTGCGAAAGCACCTTCAACGCCACAGAGTGTGCTCAGATGCGAACAAGGCAAACGAAGCTGGGGTGATTACCCGGTAAACGCGCCTGTAGGCAATCTAATGCGTCTAAGGTGCTTTGGAACTGATTCGCTTGCCCAGAAGGGGCGAAGCCTCTAATAGATTTCCAGGTCTTACTTCACCGAAAAATAACGCCGCACACATAGAATAATGTTGCTCAATGCCCACCACGACGCAAGACGCGTTTCGGGATTACAAAGGGAGAAATATATGCTAAACTCACCGCCCGCCAGCCAAGTAGTATACGCGACCGCAAGCACAGATTCACGCCACGAGACCCAGACAAGTCGCTGTGAGCACAGCCGAGGATGGCACGCATTGGGAAACAGCTATTCCAATATTGCAGAAGCCGACGGTAACGAACCGCAAGGCCTCGTCAGCCGCTTAATGTCGGATATAGACCCGACGCTCCTGAAGTTTCTCCAAACCAACATCGATTCGTTCATCAAATGGGACCTGATACACTTCTTCCACAATAATCCGCATACAATGGACACAGCCAGGAACATCGCCCGTTACGCTGGTCGCGATGTGGATAAGGTGTCACAAGAGCTGGAGGAGATGGCCGAACAGAGGATACTCAACCGCCAGCAGCTGCAGGATATGCGCGTTTACTCTCTCTCAAATAATCCGGACATTCGGCAGAGGATCGAAGCGTTCGTCAATAGCTGCAAAGACCGACAGTTCCGGGTGAAAGCTATCTACCATCTCATCCGATCTATGCACTGATACAAGTATCGGGTCCAACTGCGCTTCTTATCCGCAACCGAGTTCAGTGATGTCCACCGGGAAGCTGGTCAACAAGAAAATTGTCTACGTCGAAGATGCCCCCGAGATGATCCAGTTGGTCAGCTTGATTCTTGAGCGCGAGGGGGCCAGCTTGGTCGGTGCCCTGGGAGGCCGCGAAGGGCTTGAGACCGTGCGCCGTGTAAAGCCCGACCTCGTGTTGCTAGATCTTATGATGCCCGATATGAATGGCTGGGAAGTCTATCGCCACATAAGAGATGATGAAGCGTTGAGGCACATCCCAGTCATCGTTATCACAGTCAGAGCGGAGCAAGAAAAGCAGATCAACGACACAGGCCGAGACCACCTGGCCGACTACGTGACCAAGCCTTTCGACGTAGACGACCTCCTCCACCGGATCAAGAGAACGATCCAACGCGTTGACTGACATCCACACCCTGGTCCACCAGCTTACGAGAGCATCAACACTTCCCTGATCTGCTCAAGGGCCCCATCAAGGTCCTCTTTCTCCACCACCAGCGGCGGCGCCAATCGAATGATGTTGCCATGTGTATCCTTCGCCAGCACGCCTCGCTCCTTCAACGCCTCGCAAAAGCGTCTCGCCCCACCGGCCTGGGGCTTAAGCACAATGCCGACCAACAACCCTTTCCCTCGGTAGAGCGCCACGTGCGGGCTCTCGATGGCCTTCAAACGCGTCATCAGGTAATCGCCCAGCTCGGCCGAACGCTGGCACAATTTTTCATCCATAATCACCCGCACAGCCTCTCGCGCCACTGCACAGGCCAGGGGATTGCCCCCGAAAGTCGAGCCATGATCCCCCGGACCAAAGACACCCAGCACCTCCTGCGAGGAGAGCATCGCCGAGACCGGATATAATCCGCCGGAAAGGGCCTTGCCCAGCGTGACCACATCCGGCTGCACCCCCTCGTGATGACAGGCCAGCAGCTCGCCGGTGCGCCCCAATCCACTCTGAATCTCATCGGCGATCATCAAGACGTTGTGACGAGTGCAAATCTCACGCACACTACGAATGTAGCCCTCCGGAGGAATCACCACGCCTCCCTCCCCTTGCACCGGCTCGAACAAAAAAGCCACCGTAGTGGGCGTAATCGCTCGCTCCAGCGCCGCGGCGTCGCCGAAGGGAACCAGCTTGAAACCGGGCGTAAAAGGGCCAAAACCATCGCGATACTGCTCGCTGGGCGAAAAGCTGACCACGCTGATCGTACGACCGTGGAAGTTGCCGGCACAAGCGATTATCTCCGCCCGCCCGTCCGCCACCCCTTTGACCTGATACCCCCACTTGCGAGCCGCCTTCAGCGCCGTCTCAACCGCCTCCGTGCCAGAATTCATCGGCAACATCATCTCGTAATCAAACAGCTCACACAACTCCTTTGCCAGCAGCGGAAGTTGATCGTTGCGGAAGGCCCGGGACGTCAAGGCCAGCTTCTTCACCTGTTCGATCATCGCCCGCACAATACGCGGATGACGATGCCCCTGATTGACAGCCGAGTAAGCCGAGAGGCAATCCAGGTATCTGCGCCCCTCAACGTCCCAGACCCAGGGCCCCTGCGCCTTGCTGATAACGACATCAAGGGGTTTGTAATTGTGTGCATTGTACTGATCCTCCAGTGCGATGTAGTCCTGTGTACCTCGTAGGGTGTCCATAGGCACTCCTTAAATCTCAATCCGATTCGTTCTAATCAGGTAACCGTTCAGATGGTTATGCTTTTTTCACCGCGGAGGGCGCAGAGATCGCTGAGACAGGCTATTTTTCAATATTTTGATCAGCTTGACAGATCTTTTCCTTCAGTCTCTCTGCGTTTTCGGCGGTTATATCGACCGCTACCTGAACGGTTACCTAATCAGTTCTGTCCACCACCTTAGACAGAGCTGTCAGAGCCATCTTCAACTTGACTCCTGCACTTTTCAAATTTTTGAGGAGCAGGGACTTCGGAAGACTAAAAATGTGTGCGAACCCAATTTGGAAGCAAAACAGGGTTATTTCGCATCCAAAATCCTCGACGGCAAACTCCCGAAGTCTGGAGTCGCTAAACTGCAGGAGTTAAGCTTCAACCTGCTGCGTCCTTCGTGGCGAAGATTCACAGTAGCCATATTATCATAAATCATCCGATTGGTAAATTCTCAGTAGCGCAAAAGTCACCCCGTTGTTCTCCGTAATGATGGTAGACAGCGGCGATGTAGGAGGCGTCTCCCCGTAGGAGCATAGGCCCCCCGTAGTGGCGGTCCCTCGTAATGGCGTAGGCCCCTATGGGACTGTGCCAGACGGCGATGGTTGTGTTCTGGAGAGTCTCCCTATAATCACTATACGAAACAGGGCCGAACCACAGCTTGCTCCCCGCCTCCCCCTGTGCTATAGTATGTCCCAGTAGACAAGTAACCTGCACCACGAACCACGATCGGAGGAGACGATGACCAATCTATCAGATTCGAGACAAGGGGATAAGAAAAAGATCCGGGCCTTGATTATCGGAGGTATTGGGCTTGCCGCCATCCTCGCCCTGGGCTTCCTGAGACCGGAATTCATCATATGGGACCTGGTGTTACTCTCCAGCGTGGTAGCATTCATCGCGATAGGTGCGACGCAAAACACACTCCAGGGATTATCCAGCGCTGTAATGCTCTACATTGCCCTGGGCATCACCGCCACATTCTACCACTTCCTGGCTCCCTATGCCCGCAGCTTCCTGAACCTCCAATCGCTTGCCGGGATCAACACAAACGCCGGCGGCGAGGTCGATTATAACGCGCTCGCTTTCTCCTTCATCCTGCTATGGATCGTCACCTGGATTCCCCTAGAAGTCCTCAGTCGCTCCATGTTCCCGGATACAAGCCTGCCCGCGCTGGGGTTTCTGGATGTGCTGGGAGGCATAGCCCTCTATTTGATCATCGGCCTGGTGGTAGCCTCCATCTTATTCACCGTGCTGGGCTATGGCCTGTCCGGACGTATCATGTACAGTAACGCTCACCTGGACTCATTCTTCAGGCCAATCTTCCGACTCTACTACAGGGCCCAGTCGATCTGGTTCCCCAGACGCCCACCAGCGATCTACGCCTATAACCTGTAACGATTTTGAACGAAAAACACCTAGCCACCCTGGAATTGCCGAAGATCCTCCATCAGCTATCGACGCATACCGACTTTTCGGCCGGCCAAGACGCCGCCCTAAAGCTCAAACCCACCACCGACATGGACGAGATTCAATACCGCCTGGACGTCACCGGCGAGGCGCGCGAGCTGCTGGACCGCAAGCCCGGGACGTCGATCGGCGGGGCGCACGACGTGCGCCCCTTGTTGGAGGACGCCCGACGGGACAAGGTCCTGCCGCCGCACGAGCTGCTGGACATACGCGATACGCTAGTCGCAGGCCGCACGCTCCATCGGACGCTGCGCCGATTGGAAAGCGAACTGCCGCACCTGGCCCACATCGGACGACGCATCCAGCCCTGCCCCCCGCTCATCAACGAGATCGACCGCTGCTTGGACCAGCGAGGGGAGATACGAGATGAAGCTTCCCCGGCCCTGGCGCGCATCCGCCGCGAGGTGGAGCTGGCCCACGCCCGAATTCAAGAGAAGCTGGAAAGCATCATCCACGCCTCGCAAAACGCCTCCTACCTCCAGGAAGCGCTCATCACGCGCCGCGCGGGCCGCTACGTGATTCCGCTCAAGGCGCAATTCAAGGGCCGCATCCCGGGCGTCGTCCACGACCGTTCCTCGTCCGGCGTGACGCTCTTCATCGAGCCGTTGTCCGTGGTGGAACTGAACAACGCCTGGCGCGAGCTCCAGCTCGAAGAAGAAGCCGAAGTGCAACGCATCCTGAGCGCACTCTCGGTGATGGTCGCCAAGCACGCCGAGGAGATAACCCAGACCGTGAAGGCATTGACCGCGCTCGATCTGGCATTCGCGAAGGCGGATTACGCCGAAACCCTCGACGCCAACGCCCCGAAGCTGGTCACTCCACCCCGGCCGGCCGATGATGAAGGCGATCATTCTCAATCGACCATCCGATTCCTGGGCGCGCGTCATCCACTGCTTGATCCCGAGCGCGTGGTGCCGATAGACGTCACGCTGGACGACGAGACGCACATCCTGGTCATCACCGGCCCCAACACCGGCGGCAAGACCGTCAGCCTGAAGACGGTAGGATTGCTGACGCTGATGGCGCAAGCCGGGCTCCACATCCCGGCCGAGGAAGGATCGGCTCTCTCCCCGTTCGAGGCAGTCTACGCCGATATCGGCGACGAGCAATCGATTGAGCAGAACCTTTCCACCTTCTCCTCTCACCTGACCAATATCATCTCTTTCCTCGATGAGGCCGACGAGCGCAGCCTGGTGTTGCTGGACGAGCTGGGCGCCGGCACCGATCCAGCGGAAGGTTCGGCTCTGGCCCGCGCCCTGCTGGAACACTTCCGCCAGCGCGGCGCTGCCACCTTCGTCGCCACCCACTACCCCGAGCTGAAGAACTACGCCCAGCTGACGCCCGGCGTGCGCAACGCCTCAGTCGAGTTCGATCCGGAGACGCTCAGCCCGACCTACCGCCTGACCATCGGGCTGCCCGGCCGTTCCAACGCGCTCGCCATCGCCCAACGCTTGAACCTGCCGCCAGACATCATAGAGGCTGCCCGCGAGATGGTCTCGCCAGCCGATCAGCAGACCGAGGCTATGCTGGACGACATCCACCGCCTCCGCATCCAGGCCGCCCAGGAGCGCGATAAGGCCCACGCCGCGCGCACCGAGGCGGAGAAGACCTCACGCGAACTGCGCAAGCGATTGAACGCCATTGAGGAGGAACGCCACGAAATCCTGGAGCAAGCCCGTGAGGAGGCCGAGGAGACGCTGGATGCGATGCGAACCAAGATCCGCCAGCTGCGGGGTCGCCTGAGAGCTGCAGCCGAGCCCGTCGAGGCCGTGGAAGCTATCGAGGAAGAGGTAGAGGAGATCAAGAAGCAGCTGCCGCAGCCGGAGCCATTGGAACCACCGACGCCACCCGAAAGCGCCAGCGCCCCTGAGGTGCCTCAACGCCCGATAGAGGCCGGCGACACCGTCTGGGTACGCCCGCTGAGAACCGAAGGCGAAGTGATCAAAGTCAACGGCAAAGAGGCCGAAGTACAAGTCGGACAGATCCGGACGCAGGTGAGTCTCTCGTCGCTGGAATTACGGGACTCGACGCCGGAGCCAGAACCAGAGGAGGCCGCTGCCATCAGCGTGAGCTCGGTCTCGTCACCCGGCTCGCGCATCGACCTGCGGGGTCAGACGGTAGAGGAAGCCCGGAGCGAGCTGGATCATTACCTGGATCGCGCGATGCGGGCCGGCTTGCCCCAGGTACGCATCGTCCACGGCAAGGGCACGGGCACACTGCGTCGGGCGATGCGAGAATTCTTGTCCCAACATCCTCTGGTCAGCGATTACGAAGGTGGCGATTATAAAGAAGGCGGCGAGGGCGTCACGCTCGCCACGCTGGTCAAACGATAGCCTCGACGACCTGATTGTAGAAGGCATTTGAGAGTAAGGAGCGGACGATGAACGAGACAAGCGATACGATTCAAGTCGAAGTCTGGCTGTATGGGCCGGTCGCGCGTTACGCCGGGGATAAAAGTCAAGGCAGCCACGCGGAACTCCACCTGGAGCTACCGACTAAGAGCACAATGCAGGACCTGTTAGACTACCTGGAGCTGCCGGGCAAAGAAAAGGGTATCACCTTCGTCAACGGCAAACTGTCCAGCTTGCCTGGCGTAGAGGCCGACCGTGATTTAGAGCTCCACGACGGCGACCGGGTGGGGATCTCCCATCGGCGCAGTATGTGGCCTTTTCAGTACCGCTTCGGCGCTCAACAGAGCGACGAGCTTGAGGAGACCTTCAAAAAGCGGAAGGACCGCGGCATCCACCACTCCTACACGCCGCCGGAACCGACCGCAGACGATTAGCCCCTCTACCCCGCGCACGCCCGCTGCGCCAGCGCGAGCGCGCCCAACACGCCGGCCTCATCCCCCAGCCCGGCCGGCACAATGTACCTGTCAATCGCCTCCGTCACGATCGCCGGTACCTGGATGTAGCCATTCAACAGCTCCTGCACTTCGGAGCGGATCAGCGGGAAGAGCTGACGCTGCTGCATCACGCCCCCTCCAAGGATAATGCGCTGCGGTGAAAGCATGCAGATAATGGCCATCAACTCCAGCGCCAGATAATGCGCTTCCAGCGACCAGGCCGGATGATCGGAAGCAAGCGTCTCCCCCGGCTGGCCCCAACGGGCCTCAATCGCCGGACCGGTGGCCAGCCCCTCCAGACAATCGCCGTGGAACGGACAGACACCCTCGAATGGATCATGCTCGTGATCGTGCGGCACCCGCAGATGGCCCATCTCCGGATGCATCAGGCCGTGCAGCAACTCCCCCGCCACCATCGCACCGCCGCCGATGCCGGTACCCACAGTGAGGTAGACAAACGTATCGACATCCTGCGCCGCGCCCCAGCGATGCTCCCCCAGCGCTGCAGCGTTGACGTCAGTATCGAAACCCACGGGCACGCCCATCGCGGATTCGACCCGCTCCAGAATATCGGTCCCCTCCCAGCCGGGCTTGGGAGTCGTGGTGATGTGTCCATAAGCAGACGAATTAGGGTCCGGATCGACCGGCCCAAACGAACCAATCCCTATGGACGCCAGCTGCCCTGACCAAGGCTCAAAGAACGCAATAGCCCGTCCAATCGTCTCATCCGGCTCAGTGGTGGGAAACGTGATCCGATCCTGCAGGGTTTCGGGGCCGCTCCCCACTCCACAGACGAACGTCGTACCACCAGCTTCAATCCCTCCGTAAAGAATTACACACCTCCTGGCGCAAAAAAAGTCGGCTAATAGTTGTGTCCGGATCAGTACCCCAGAACGCGCCCACCCGCTACCACCGATCCTCAACCCGCCGGATGCTACCCTTCGCGTTCAGGAAGCAGAGCACGGGCCGTGGGCGCTCGCCCAGCAGCTGCTCGGCCGCGGCCAAGTAACGCCCCACCTGCGGCACGTAATCCTTCTCCGCCAGCAGCGCCTCCAGCACAGCGGGATCCTGGACCCGGTCGGTCTTGAACTCCACCAGCGTCCAGCATCCGTCGGCCCAAAACAGCGCGTCGATCACGCCGATCTCTACACCGCCATCGCCATCTGAAACGCTGTACGGCACCTCGTGCAGGCGGCGCTCGGCGTCCGCCATCTCGGCATACAGCTCCGAGCTCCGGAACCGCTGCAGCATACGCGCCGCGCGCTGAACTGCGTCATGCACCTCCTCCTGATCGGTCAGCCCGCAGCTGCGGGCCTCGGCCCTGGCCCAGACGTGGAAATCCACCGCCCTGTCGTCGGGGAAGAGCCAGTGGGCAAGGGCCAGGTGGACCAGCCGCCCCACCACCCACGAGGGCGCCCACGCCCGTTCGGTCCGGGGCACGACGCGCCACACCCGCCGCGGCGGGTCGCGTTCGGCGTCGCGCACCGCCTCGTCCACCTGGCGGGCCGCAGCGCCGACCGGCTCCACCATCGCCAGCTCGTCCGGCGGCGTCGCCGTGGGCTGGGCCTCCCTCGTCGCCACGTCGCTCGGCAGCTCGGCCTCCGGCTCGTAGAGGGCGCAGTGGACCGGCTCACCGCCCACATCCAGGGTCAACGTGTGCACAGCGTCGCCGTTGTCATCGCACGCCGGCGCGTGCTCGCTCAACTGGAGCGCCTCGTCCAGCCGATCCAGCCAGCCGTAGGTGCCGATGCCGCCCCTCTTGTACGCCCTGACCGTGCCGTTGAGCATCAGCAACTCCTGCGCCCGGGTGGCCGCCACGTAGAGCAGACGCGCCGACTCGGCATCCTCCTGCGCCTCATCCCGCTCCTTTGCCAGGCGGTAGGCGGCCGACTTGACCTTCTCCACCTCGCGAGCGCCGTCGGCGTGGGTGACCAGCCGCTCTCCCGTCAATGGCGGCACCACGCCCAGCTCCTGATCGATGAGCACGCCGCCGCCCCGCGGCCTACCGCGCGCCACGTCGCCGATGACGACCACGGGGAACTCCAGCCCCTTGGCCTGATGCACGGTCATCACCTGCACCGCCCCGCTGGCGATGGCCCGGGCCTCGCCCTCGCGCGTGGCGACGTCCCGCAGCTCATCCACGTACGCCACGAACGCCCCGACGCCCACGATCTCGCTGGCGTGCGCGTCGGCCAGCAGCTTGTCCACGTTGCGGGCCGCCCGCGTCTCCCCGGCTCGCAGGAGCGCGGCGCGGTAGGCGGTCGCGTCGAGGAAGGCTTTCAGCACCTCGGCCACCGGCGTCCGCCCCACCATGCGGTGCAGCCGCCGGATCAGGTCGCGGGCCTCGGTCGCGCGCTCCGCCTCGTCCTCCAGGCACGCAAGGTCGCCCTCGGTGAGCATCGCCCACAGCGAGGGATAGTCCTCGGCCCGCTGGGCCTCTCGCAGGCGGTAGAGCGCCATATCGGAAAGTCCCATCGCGAAGGAGCGGAGCAGACCAGCCAGCGCCAGGTCGTCGGTGGGATCGGCCAGGGCCTGGAGCGCGTTGAGCACGTCGCGCACCTCGGGCCGGTCGTAGAAGCCGCGCCCGGCCACGGTGAGGAAGGGGATGCCCGCCGCCTCCAGCGCGTTCTCGTAGGGCGCGAAGGAGTTTGAGGCGCGGCAGAGGATGGCGATGTCCCCGTAGTCGAGGAGGCGCGTGTGGGTCTCCCCGGTCTCGGGGTCGGCCTGCCCCAGCGTCACGCCCTCTTCCTCGACCAGCGCCTTCAAGCGGGCCGCCAGCACCTGGGCCGCCCGCTCCAGCGCCCCATCGGATTTGGTGCCCACCGCCAAATGCAGCTCGACGTAGGGCGGCGTCAGGCCCGCAGCTGGTAACTCCCGGTGGTGTTGCAGAGGAGCGAAGGGCGCGACGTAGGGCCGCTCCGGGTCCTCCTCACCCAGCACCGGGCGAAGCAGCGCGTTGAGGCTCTCGATCAGGGCCCGATGCGCCCGGTAGGAAGTCGCCAGCTCGTATCCCCGGCCTTCCTCGTCGATGGCCTTCTGTTCCTCGCGGAAGACGGAGACGTCGGCGCCGCGGAAGCGGTAGATCGACTGCTTGGCGTCGCCCACGATGAACAGCTGGTCCCGATCGCCGTTGAGGACGTCCAGCAGGTCGCGCTGGCGCCCGTTGGTGTCCTGGAACTCGTCCACCAGCAGGGCCTGGATCTGCGTCCGCCAGTAGGTGCGCACGTCGGGATGCGTCTGGAGCAGGAGCAGCGCCTGCGATTCCAGGTCGTCGAAGTCCAGCGCCTGCTGCGTCCGCTTGGCCCGCTCGTAGTGGGCCTGGGCGCGGTCGTAGAGCCGCAGCAGCGCCGGGACGACCTTCTGGGCCAGGCGGCGGTCCAGCGCCAGGTCGATGCCGCCCTTGACCAGCGGCGCGACTCGCTCATCATAGCAGTCCTGCAGCTCGGCGATGACGCGCTTGGGGCGGGCGGGCGCCCAGTTGGCCTTGCGCCCCTTCTGCTTGAGCACGTCGCGGAGCGGCGCCAGGCGGCGCGAGATCGTGCCCCAGTCGTCATCCTGGCGGGCCGCCTCGATGGCGTCCCAATGCGCCAGGATGGCGCATAGATTCGGTACCAGCAGGTCGCCGGCGTCCTCCGCTCGGTCCAACGTGCCGTCGGCCCGCAGCGCGGTCAGGTCGGCGAAATCCGCCTGGACGGTCGGATCGTCCACGAAGGCCCGGATCGGCGCCATCAGCTGCGATCTCCACGCGGACCACAGATCCTCGCCGTGTTGGGCTCGGGCGTCTTCCACGTCCAGGCGCTTCTCCAACAGGCGAGACACGGCCTGACGGAGATCGCGCTCGCCGAAGTCGGCGAAGAGGCGGACCGCCTGCTCATCGTCGGCGGCCCAGCCCAGCGCCGCGTCGACGGCCTGGGCCTGCAGCAGCGCCATCTGGCCCTCGTCCAGCATCTCGAAGCGCGGGTCGATGCCGGCCTCGGCCGGGTGATGGCGCAGAATCTCGGCGCAGAGGCTGTGGATGGTGCCGATGCGGGCGGCGTCCAGCCGGGCGTAGGTGTCGCGCCAGCGCGTCCGTTCGGCGTCGGACAGGTCGTCCCGTTCCAGGTAGCGGCGCACCTCGGCCCGCACGCGGTTGCGCATCTCGCGGGCGGCCTTCTTGGTGAAGGTGATGGCGACGACGCTACGCAGCGGCAGCCCGTCGACCAGCAGCGCGAGGTAGCGGGCCACCAGGGTGCGGGTCTTGCCTGTGCCCGCCCCGGCGGTGACCGCCACGTCGCTGTCGCGGGCCAGGATCGGGGGCGTCTGCTCCGGGCTGGGCGATAGTTGCGCGACAATGGGATGTAGGTCGTTGGTCATCGTGGTCTCCTCGTCTCTGTCAATAGCCTCGTGGGGTGAAGTGCCAGCAGAAGGCCTTGGCGGGGCAGTAATCGGGACAATCGTCGTCGGGCACGTGGGGCACAAAGTCGCCGCGCCGGGCGCCGCGCACCGCCTCCCAGGCGTGGGCCACCGCCGTCGCCACGGCCTCCGGGGGGCCGAAGCCCGCCAGCGTGAACCGGCTCGGTTTGGCGTGCCGGACGTGCCAGTAGAAGCCGTCGACCACCTCGCCGAGCTGCAGGGCCTCCTGCGCCGCCAGCGCGTAGAGCGGCAGCTGCAGATTCTTGCCCTCCCGAACGGCGCTGTTGGTGTAGCTGCTGGGGCCCGCCGTTTTGTAGTCAATGACGCGCACGTGCCCGTCCTCGTCCCGGTCCACGCGGTCGATGTAGCCACGCAGGCGGAAGCGGTCGTCCCCGTCGTGCACGTCCAGGGGCGCTCCAGACTTTCTGGGGATGCCGAAGGTCTGCTCCGCCCGATGGAAGCCGAAATCATCGGGCTGGCTCTCCAGGGCCTCCAGCGAGCGCCGCACATTCTCCACGATCTCCCGCCGCGTCTGCTCCCACCAGGCCGTGGCCCGGAACTGCTCTCGCTGCGGCGCCTCGTCCAAGATCGCGTCCGCCACCTCCGGCAACGTATCCTGCAGGGCCGCCAGGTCCGCCCCTTGCCCCACCGTCTGGTAGAGCGCCTCAAAGATGTGGTGGTAGATGTTGCCCAGCTGGCGCCAGTCCAGCCCCTCCGTCGGGGGCTGGCGCGGCTCCAGGCCCAGCACGCGTCCCACGAAGAAGAAGTAGGGACAGGTGCGATAGGCCTCCAGGCGGCTGGCGCTCCAGACATACCGGGGAGCGAAGGCTTGACCGAAGGTCTTACCCCACGCCGTCAGGTCGCCGTCGTGGGCTCCAGCGCCGTCTGCGTCGCTCCTTTGCTGGGCCAGGATCGCCCGGGCCCGCTCGATCCCGCTGAGGAGCGCGGGACGGTGCTCGCTCGCCCAGGCCCAGGCGGGTCCCGCGGCGGGATGGGCCGCCAGCGTCTGAACCAGCTCGGGCCACGAGGCGGCCTCGTCCGGCGCGGGGCGGCTCTGAGTGATAAGGCGCTGCGGCGCCACGTCCAGCCGACGCCGCACTTCCTCCCAGTAGGGCGAGGGCTGCCACGGGGCGCCGTTGTCCGCGATGCGCGGGCGGGTCAGCAGCAGCGCCTCGCGTGGGCGGGTGATCGCCTCGTAGAAGTACTCGGCCTCCGCGCTTTCCGTCGAGAGATCCAGCGCCAGCCCGAAGTCGTCGCGCAGGCGAGCCCGGTCGGCGTCCCGCAGGAAGTGGTCCTCGGTCAACGTCTGGGGAAACTCGCCCTCGGCCAGCCCCAGCACGGCTACCGCGCGGAAGGGCAGGCCGCGGGCCTGCGCCACGTCGGCCACCAGCACCGCCTCCTCGTCGACGGGCCGAGGGACGCGGTAGGCGGTGGCTTCCACCGCCCCCTCCAGGTCGTCCAGGAACGCTGCGAAGGTCATCGGCTCGCCGCCCACCGCCTCCTCGGCCCAGACCAGCCCGCGCAGCACGTCCTTGAGGGTGTTGAGGGCCGCCAGGTCGCGCTCCACCAGCTCCTCGGGGCCGTCCAGTACCTGCCGCGGCACCCTCAGATCGGCGGTCGGCTCCTCATCCTCGGGGGGATCGGCGTCGCCGATGAGATCCTCCAGCCAGGCCACGAAGTCGCGGCAGGGGTGCTGGCCCGCTGGCGGTGTGATAAGCGTCACGAAGCGCTGGAACTGCTCCGCAAGCCGCTCAGCCTCCTCGCCGGTCGGCAGGACGTCCGGGAGCGCCCGTTGCTCCTCGTCGCGGGCCTCCCCGCGCTCCTCGGCCTGCGTCAACAGCTCGAAGGTCTCCTCCCACTGCTCGCGTCCGCCGATCACGCTGCCCCAGCGGGCCACCCAGTCCAGCGCCTCGGCGTCCTGCGGGGTGATCTCCATCGCGGCGTTGCTCCAATCGAAGTAAGGCGAGCGCCACGCCTCGATGGTCTTGCGCCAGGCCAGATGATCGTCGCCGGGCCGGGCCAGCCGCAACAGGTCGAGCAGGGCCGCCACCGCCGGGTTGCTGCGCAGCGGGCGGCCGTCGACCACGTGGACGGGCAGGCCGAACTCCGTCGCCGTCTGGGTGATGAAGGCCCGGTAGGGCTTGCTATCACGGTAGAGGAGCGCGACCTCGCCCGGGCGCATTCCGTCGCGCACCAGGCGGGTCTTCAGCCAGCGCAGGGCGGCGCGCACCTCGGCCTCGCGGTCGGGCGCGGCGATCAGGGTGACGGCGCCGTCGTCGGGCTGGCGGGGATGGTCCCCGGCGAAGAGGGAGCGCTCCAGGTGGCGCAGGGCCGGGGCCGGCGCAGGGAGGTCGGGGGGTGCGGGGAGCGGTTCGGCCTCCACGCCCAGCGCCGCCTCCAGACGTCGGCGCGTGCGGTTGAAGCGCTGATGGACCAGGTCACGCGCCGCGCCGTCGGCGGTGCCGGTCAGGGTGACGGTGAGCGTGTCCACGCGCCCGGCGAGGTGGTGCAGCACCTGGATCTGGACCGTGGTCAGGTCGTCGAAACCGTCGACGAAGACCGCGTCCCAGTCCGCGCCGACGTCGGGCTCGCGCTTCAGCGTCTCGGCCGCCAGCCAGCCGATCCCAGCGTAGTCGGCCCACTTCTCTCGCCGCAGGCGCTGCTGGTAGGCCGCGTAGAGGTCCACGAGTTCGGAAAGCCGGGGGCCGCCGCCCATCGCCGCCACCGCTGCCTCCAGGTCGTCGGGGAAGACGCCGCCGGCCTTCAGCTCGCGGATCAGGTCCCGCATCACCTGCACGAAGCCCGGGGCGGCCCGCAGCGCGTCGTAGTGCGTCAGATCGGCCTCGTCCAGCAGGGCCCGCAGCAGGCGGAACTGGACCGGGTCGGTCAGGCGGGTGATCACCTGGCCACTGGCGTGCAGAATCTGGCGGTAGAGGTCGTCGAAAGTGTCGACGCGCACGCCCAGCGTGCCGCCCTGGACACCGCGCCCGTCGGCCAGACGCCGGCGCCAGGCGCGGACCTGCAGCCGGGTGGGCACCACCACGCGTGGCATCGCCATAAGGCCCTGGGCCAGTCGGCGGGCTTCGTCGACGAGGTAGGCGGTCTTGCCGCCCCCTGCGGGGGCGAGAAGCAGGTGTGTGGTCATAGTGTGAGCACCTCCATTCATCGCAAGCGTCATCAATGACATCCTGACAGGAAGTCCGTCGGCAAATCTAGAAATCGCGTTATCTGACTTTGCCACCCCA
>CAYYTU010000058.1:0-18379 GCA_964474655.1 uncultured Anaerolineales bacterium | reverse complement strand
GTTACACGAGTGAATATCCCCAATGTTCCCTCGGAGCCGACCATCAGGTGGAGCAGGTCGTAGCCGGTGACATCCTTGACCCGCTTGCCGCCCAGCTGCACGATCTCGCCCGTGGGCAGCACCACCTCCAGCCCCAGCACGTAGCGCCCGGTGACGCCGTACTTGATCGCCCGCCCGCCGCCGGCATTTTCCGCCACGTTGCCGCCCACGAAGCAGAGCTCCACGCTCATCGGGTAGCCGGCGTAGAAGAGCCCGTACTCCTCGATGGCCTCGTTGATCTCGTTGGTCACCACGCCCGGCTCGACCACGGCGACCATATTCTCGCGGTCGATCTCCAGGATGCGGTTCATCCGCTCCACGGAGAGCACGATCCCGCCGTGGACGGGCACCGCGCCGCACGAAAGCCCCGACCCGGCGCCGCGCGGCGTGACCGGGATGCGCTCGCGGTTGGCGAGTTGCAAGATTTGCGAGATCTCCTCGGCGCTGGCGGGTTTGACCACGGCTTCCGGCATGTGCGCGTACTCCTCGCCCGCCACCTCGTCGTGGGCGTAATCCTGCATCGCGGTCGGGTCGTCATAGAGGACGAACGGCTGGCCCACGATCTGCCGCAGCTCCTCGGCGACCGCCGGCGTGACCAGCCGATAGTCGGTTGCCAGGCTAAAAGCATCTCGCTCAACACTCATCGCGGTCCTCTTTCACGCTTTACGTTTGACGTTTGACGCTTCACGCTTCACGCTCCACATACGGCACTGTCTGCGGCCCGTCGGGCAGCACGGCGATGGTGGCCGCTGGATTCTCACCTCGCAGCCGTGCCATCGTCTCCTCGATGGAGCGGCAGGGAATCACCAGCGCGTGCTCCAGCTCCGCGTCCGACAGCCCGTCGGCGTAGACGTGCACCTTCGCCTTGCGCTGGATGCGGGCCTGCACCAGCGCCTCCCACTGATCGTGACGGCGGAAGCCCTGCGCCGTCACCGTCTCCCAGAGCGCGTTGACCGAATCGGCCTCCCAGAGCATCTGCTTGTACTGGCCGTGATCGGGTATCCCGTCCCAGCACTGGGCGGCGATGATGATGTGCCCACCCGGGCGCACGATCTGGGCCGCGGCCGACATGCCCTTGACCGCTTGGTAGAGGTTGAGGTCGAGCGGGTAGCCGCTGTTGGAGGTGATGACGATGTCGAACGGCTCCGGCACCGGCTGCATCGCCGTCTCGCGCACGAAAGCCACGCCCGCCCGGTGCGCGTCCAGCATCGCCCCGGCGAAGATGCCCGTGATCTCCCGTTGTTGATTGAGCGTCACGTTGAGCAGAAAATCGGGCGCGGTGGCCCGGGCCACGTCGCGCATCTCCTCCCAGACCGGGTTGGTGTCCGTGATGGCCCAGGTGGCGTGAGGGTCGGAGAGCAGCGCGCCGCTGTGGTTATCGAGGATGGCGTCGATGTCGGCGATGCCGGGCAGCACCGCCTTGGGCCCGCCGCTGAAGCCGGCGAAGAAGTGCGGCTCGATGAAGCCGGTCAGGATGCGTATCGAGGCCTCCACATAGGCGCGGTGGACGCGCACTGTGTGCCCGGCGCGGTTCGTGGCCGCCGCGACCAGATCGTCGGCCCAGGCGTCGTGCTGGACGATGCGGTAGCGCTCGACGAGCTCGTGGCCCAGCATCTGCGCCAGCTCCTCCCTCGTCTGAGGGCGATGGGTGCCCAGCCCGTTGATCAGCGTGATCTGCTCGTCGGGCAGGCCGGCGCGGGCGAGCTCGTCCAGCAGTGGCGGCAGCACGCGCTCGTTGGGCATCGGGCGGGTCAGATCGCTGAAGACGATGGCGATGGTGTCTTCGGGCTTGATGATTTCGTGTAGTGGATGTGTGCCTCTGGGTGAGCGCAGCGCCTCTCGGATCGCGGCCCGTTCGTCGGGCAGGCCGGGCACGGGCTGCGGCTCGATGACCGTCATGGGTGCGTCATCGGGCAGCTCGATCCACAGGTCCTCGCGCCCGTAGGCCAGTTTGATCTCCATAGTTTTCCTCTGGCGTCAGGTGACTCGTCTCACCGCGGGGTGTGGCAAATTTTCGCTAGCTCCGGGGTGTTAGAGATGTTGGCCGATGATCTCCTCCAGTGTCGGTTGGCCGATGACTTGGAGCTCATACCGCACGCGGTCCATTGGATGTCGCACGTCGATCAGCCGGCGCAGGTCGATGGGAGTCGCTGCCAGCACCAGGTCGCAATCGACGGCGTTGATGGTGGCCTCCAGCTCCTGTATCTGTTTCTTGTCGTAGCCCATTGCTGGCAAGAGTGCGTCGATGTGTTCGTACTGTTTGAACGTCTCGGCGATGGAGCCGACGGCGTGAGGCCGGGGATCGACCATCTCGGCGGCCCCAAAGCGCTGCGCGGCCACAACACCGGCCCCATAGGGCATCTCGCCGTGGGTCAGGGTCGGTCCATCCTCGATCACCAGCACGCGCTTCCCCTGAATGGCCTCCGGTTGTTCGACGAAGATAGGGGAGGCGGCCTCGACGATGGTTACGTCTGGGTTGAGCGCATAGACATTCTCTCGCACTTGTGTGACGCTTTCGGGGTCGGCGGTGTCGACCTTGTTGATTACTACTACGTCAGCCATACGCAGATTGGCCTCGCCTGGGTGGTAGCGCACCTCGTGGCCAGCCCGGTGAGGGTCCGCCACGACGATATGGAGATTGGGACGGTAGAGCGGCAGGTCATTATTGCCGCCATCCCATACGATGACGTCGGCCTCTTTCTCCGCCTGACGAAGGATAGGCTCATAATCCACTCCGGCATAGACCACCAGGCCGCGGTCGATGTGCGGTTCGTACTCTTCGCGCTCCTCAATGGTGCAGTTGTGGCGGTTCAGGTCTTCGTAGTCGGCAAATCGCTGTACAGCCTGGGCTGCCAGATCGCCATAGGGCATGGGATGGCGGATCACGACCACTTGTTTGTCCATCGCTTGGAGCACGTCGCAGATGCGGCGTGTGGTTTGGCTCTTGCCGGAACCGGTACGCACGGCGCAGACGCTCACCAAGGGCTTCTCGCTTTTCAACATCGTGGAGTTGGCGCCCATCAGTCGGAAGTCAGCGCCAGCCGCCAATACCTGCGAGGCTTTGTGCATCACGTATTCGTGAGAGACGTCGGAGTAGGCGAAGACGACTTGATCCACGTCGTGGCTCTGGATCAGCTCACGCAAGCGGGCCTCTGGATAGATGGGGACGCCCTCTGGATAGCGTTCACCGGCCAGTTCCGCCGGGTAACGGCGTTCTTCGATGTTAGGGATCTGGGCCGCCGTGAAAGCGATTACCTCGTAGTCGGGATTGTCGCGGAAGTAGACATTGAAGTTGTGGAAGTCGCGTCCGGCAGCTCCCATGATCACAACACGCTTCCGGCTCATGATTAAGATACCTCCTTCTTTCTAACCAGTAGAATCCAGACCAGTAAAGGTACGATCCAGATGAGGACGCTTAGGCACAGGGGGATCATGCCCCAAATGGGCTCGATGTAGGTATCCAGAGCAGCTCCTTGGTCGATCGTCATAAAGGCTCCAGAGATGCAACACGTTGTGGAGCAGCAGAGTGTGAGTACAGCCAGAACAATTGTGATTGTTATACCGGTCTGTCTATCCATTGGTATTCCTCCTGCAATTTTTATATCGTGGGGGTAAGGAGTGTGAAACTTGACTATGCGGTTTCTGTTCAAGCAAGCGAGGGGCTTGTTTGAACGGCGATTGTGCAGCGCATAGGCCTGCTTTTCGTGCGTTGTTCCGTCGTCACGCCAGGCGAGCGAGTAGGATGCCCAGCTCGTAAAGGATCAGGAACGGCACCATGAGGAGAAGCATGTTGAACGGATCATGAGTGGGAGTGATGACGGCCGCTACGATGGCCGCTCCGATGATGACTCCCCGGCGTGCGCTGGCGAAGCTCTTATGGGTTACAACGCCGATCTTGGCGAGGAAGAACATCACCAAGGGCGTTTCGAACACCAATCCCGCCGAGATGGTGACAGTGGTGACAAATGAGATGTAACGCTCGATGGAGTAACGTTGGTCGACGATGTCTGGCAGGAAGCCTTGCAAGAACGGTACCGCCGCCGGGAGCAGAACGAGGATGGCGAAAGTGACCCCGGCCGCGAAGCTAATAGCTACGGCTGGCGTTCCGATCACGATATAACGTTTCTCCCGCGGTTTGAGGCCCGGAGCGACAAATCGGAAAAGCTGGTAGATGATGAAGGGCATAGCTAGGACCATGCCGATGATGAGGGAGGCTTTGAAGAATACGAGGGGAGCTTCGACCGGCCCGAGGGCCAGGGGCACTTGATCGCCGAGCGGGGCGACCAGGAACTTGAGGACGTGGCGGGCGAAGAGGGTACCCACTGCTACGCCGACCACGAGCGCGATGGTGGCTTTGAACAGCCGCTCCCTCAGCTCGTTCAGATGTTCGAGGATGGACATCCGATCCTGATTGCTCATGCATCCTCCGAACGCGAAGCGGGTGGTTCAGGTGGGGGTGCCTGAGCGGGAGGAGGAGGGGCGGAGGCGTACCCGCTTTCCGGGGAGAGAGGCCCATCGGGAGGAGGCTCCTGGTTCTCTTCTACCACAATCTCCGATTGCAAGGCGGAGGTGAGCTCGCCGGTGAGGTTTTGCAGTTGACGGGAGTATTGTCCGAGCTTCCGTGCGATCTCAATCATCCGTTCTGGTCCCAGCACGATGATCGCGATGATCAAGATGAAGAGTAGTTCTGCAGGCCCGATGTTTAGGATGTTCACTGTTTCGGTGCCTTTCTTTCGGATGTTTCGACAGCTTCTGCAATAGTGTCCTGACATTCGACCAGAGCCCCGAGCACGCCGTTCACAAAGCGCGGGGCGCTGTCGGAACCGAAGGCCTTGGCCAGCTCGACTGCTTCGTTGATAGCTACCTTGATAGGAGTGCCACCATCAATGGCAAATTCAAATATCGCCATCCGTAAGATATTGCGATCGATGTAAGCCATCTGCTCCAGGGGCCATTCGGGGGCGTATTTGTGGATGAAAGTGTCGAGGATCTCTCGGTGTCGCAGCACCCCTCGCACAAGGTGACGGCTGAAATTGGCGTACTTTGCGGGCAAGCGATCTTCGACCAGGCGTCGTTCGAGCACCACGCCGGGTAGATGTTGTACGCAATCAATTTCGTACAATGCTTGTAGCGCCACAATGCGGGCCTCTCGCCGTCCCTTCACGAAAAGATTCTCCTGGAGGTATTCACGTCGTTTCAGCAGGTGGGTTCGAAGCTATATCCTCGATATAGACGTCCACGCCCTTTACCTTTACGCCTACCATCTCCTGCAGTGCGCGGGTGACTTCGGATTGAACCTTGCGGCCTACGTTCAGCATGCTGACGTCAGGGCCGACCACAATGTAGAGCTTTACGTAGACCTCTCCGTCGATGATTTTGATCCTTACGCCGTCGTCTTGTAAGAAGTGACCCATTCCGGCCGGGGATATCAACCGCACCACGCCAGGTACAGCCAGCGTTGTGAGGCGTGCGGTGGTCGCCAGCACCTCGGGCGCGATTGTGATTTTGCCACTTTTGACTTTTGTATTCATTGGTACGGCCTCCTTAACCTTGCATCACCAGCCCACCGTCCACTGTCAGCACCTCACCGGTGATGAAATCTGCTTCGTCGGAGGCCAGGAAGGCCACGGCGTAAGCGATCTCTTCTGGTTTCCCCATTCGGCCCAGCGGGGTGGACTCAATTGCTTGCTCAATGAGTTCCTCCGGTAGGTCGTTCGTCAGCGCTGTGGGCACGAAGCCGGGTGCGACGGCGTTCACAGTGACGCCGCGCGGGCCCAGCTCTTTGGCCAGGCTTTTGGTAAAGCCAATGACACCGGCCTTGGAGGCCGAGTAGTTGGTCTGCCCGGCCTGTCCGGCGATGCCGGAGACGGAGCTGACGTTGATGATCCGCCCCGAACGTTGCCGCATCATCCGGCGGGCGGCGGCCTTGGAGCAGTTGAAGACGCCCTTGAGGTTGACGCGTATCACAATGTCCCAGTCCTCCTCTTTCATCAGCATCAGCAGCTGGTCGCGCGTGGTGCCGGCGTTGTTGACCAGGATGTCGATCGCCTCGAAGGCGTCCACAGCTGCTTGGATCAGCTCGCCGGCCTGCTCGAAATCGCCGATGTCGGCCTGGACGGCGATGGCTTCTCTCCCTTCGTTCTTAATGGCGTTCACTACCTCTTGCGCGGCTTTCGCGCTGCTGTTATAGTTCACGATCACTCGGGCGCCGCGCCGAGCCAATTCCATCGCGATGGCTCGACCAATGCCCCGAGATGCGCCGGTGACGACAGCTACTTTCTGGTTGAAGTCTGTCATATGTTATGCTCCTTCACCTAGCTACCGCCGGCAGGTAGCTCGAACAAGGGTTCTGCGGGAGCAATCTCGGCTGCTTGCTCCACGTCTTCCCTAACCTGTGGATCGGTGGGATCTCTCAAATATGTGGCCCAACCGCGTAAGAAGTAGGCCGCGGCAAGGTCGGGTTTCGCGCTCAAAGCCTGGTTGGTGCTTTTAATGATGTGTTCCGATAGTGCTTTTTCCCATCCTTCAGCTGCTGTGTCGACGACTAGCGGCGAGTTTGCGCTGAAGATTTGCTCCGGATTGTAGGAGCGCATCTCGTCCAGTGCTGCATCGTAATCACCGTAGAAGATGTGGGTAAGGAGCGGATATGCGCTCTTGACGTCCCGGCGCGCTTCTCCTGTGAGACGAATGAGCGTGGCGTTCCAGGTAAAGGTTGCATTCTCTACCTCTAGCGTTTCCGCCTCGTCGATTGCCGCGAGGGCGTCTTTCCACAGGCCCGCCTGGGCCAATTCCACTGCGCGATTGTTCAAGCGCCGCATCTCGCTGGGCGCCGAGTCCGGAAGTGTTTCCAAAGAGACTTGCACCATATCCGACCCGTCCCAGCGCCAGACGTTGTGCTGGATTAGGTAGACGCCACAGGCGTAGCAGAAGACGTAGGGGTCTGTGGCGTTCAGGACTACTTCGTCGAAGCCGTCGCCATTGAGGTCCGTTGTGTTGCCACCGCCCGGGCTGGCGCTGAAATTGGATACAGCGACCGTGAGCGATTGGTCTTCGGGATTGAAACGGAGTAAATGATAGGTCCCGCTATGTGCGCCGGCCCCGCCGTGCAGCTCCAGCCAGATGTGATTGGGTTCTACCTTTGCTTGTTTGACTTCCAAGACGTAGTCGGGGCCTATCTGCTCGGTATCATCGGACGCCAGCTCGTGATGGGTTAGTTCTTGCCATCTTTCCGCTTCGCGGGTGTAGATAGCGACGAAGTGGTTGGGGGTGGGATCCAGGTCGTAGTTTCGCATTCCCTGGCTGAAGGCAGCCCACAAGGGTTGGCCTTCGGGCGGTGTCGTCAGGCGCAGCGCTCCAATGTCGTCGAAAGCGCCTTCTGGCAGCGTTGATTCCACTGTGGAGGTCAGCTCATCGGTCTCGATGAGGTTGCTCTCGGGCGAGCACTCGCCGCGGTAGAAGGCCCATTCTTCGCACTCGCTGCCGTCGGGGAAGATGCAGTAGCCGACTTCGTTTCCGTCCTCATCAGTGCGAATCTCTAGATGGCCGCCTTGCTCTTTGCAGTAGACGGAGGCCGGGTTTGCCGCTCCGACCGCGGGCTCGGTATCTGTCTGGTGGGGAGTGGGCTCCTCCGTCGCTTCTGCCGTAGGCTGAGAGATTGGTTCGGATGTGGCAGGCGGGGCCGTTTGAGTAGGCGTTGTCTCGACCGCTGATCCGGCACAACCGGTTACGAAGGAGGCGATCAAGGCGATTGCGCTCAAAGCTCTTAGATTCCTTGACCATTGGCCGCTTAGAAGGTTTCTATCTCTCATGCCAGTATCTCCTCCGTAGAGGTTCTTTCCACTGAACGGTCGATGCGCCGGACCAGGCCACTGATCACTTCCTTGGGGCCTATCTCCACGAAGCGCCTGACGCCTTGTGCGATCATCCATTCTACTGATTCAGTCCAGCGTACAGGAGAGGTGAGCTGACACCCCAGAGCCTTGCGGATGTCATCGGGGTCGGTCACTGGACGCGCCGTGGCATTCGCCACAAGGGGAATCTGTGGGTTACGGATCGGCGTCGCTGCCAGCCGATGTTTGAAGGTGGATGTGATTCCGTCCATCAGCGGCGAGTGGGCCGCAATGCTGACCGGGAGTGGAATGGCCCGTTTGGCCTCGTGCTCTGTGGCCAGGGTCATCGCTTGCTTCAGGGCGTCGCAGGCCCCGGAGATGACGACCTGTCCTGGGCAGTTATCGTTGGCGACGCCGACGTAGGCACCGCTCTGTTCGCGAGTGCGTGCGCAGACAATCTCCATCTCATCGCGGGGCAGCCCCAGGATGGCCGCCATCCCGCCTGGGCTTTGCTCGCCTGCTTGTTTCATCAAGCGGCCACGCTCGCGGACCAGGTTAAGTCCATCCTCAAATGTGAGGGCGCCGGAGGCCACCAGGGCGCTGAATTCACCCATACTGTGGCCTGCGACGTAGTCTGGGAGCTCTGTCTCTTTCTCTTGCAAGGCTCGTAGCGCAGCTATACTCACCGTGAGGATGGCCGGTTGAGTATTGAAGGTGTCGTTCAGTACCTCTGGTGGTCCCTCGAAGCAGATTTCCGACAAAGCGACGCCCAGGACGTCGTTGGCCTGGGCGAATACGTCGTGTGCTACCGGGAAATTATTCCAGAGGTCTCGCCCCATTCCCACGTACTGAGACCCCTGGCCTGGGAAGAGAAAAGCGTCTTTAGATTCCAATGTTCCCTCTCAGTAATGGCGCGTCACGTTTGCAGCCTTACTCCTCTTCGATCTCAATGACTTGCTTACCCCGGTAGGTGCCACAGGAAAGACAGACGTGATGGGGGCGTTTAGGCTCGCCGCACCAGGAGCAGGTGGTCAGCTTTTCGGGCTCAATCTTCCAGTGTGTACGACGCTTTCTCCCGCGTGACTTTGAAATCCTATATTTGGGTACTGCACCCATAATTGTATTTCTCCTTTACTGTATAATTTAGTGCGCGTGGGGTATTATAGAGGCGAGCTATCAAGCTGTCAAGAGTTGGGCTCATTTTCGACTGACTCTTGCTGCTGGCGTTGTCTCGCTTCGACGGCGCGAATGCCGTTTTCTACCACTGTCAGCGCTCGCTTTAGCTCTTGCTCCAGGTCGCAAAGCACCTCGAAGGCATATTCGTCGGCGCCGGCGCGGATCTCTTGGGCTTCCTCGTGGGCTTGCTCACGAATGATCTCGGCGCGCTCTTCGGCGGCCTGGGCCACCGAGTGGGCGGCGGTGATCTGGGCGGCCTCGCTGCGTGCCAGCTCGACGATCCGCTCTGCCTCTTCTTGCGCCTGGGCTTTGGTGCGTTCTCGCTCGCGGATGATGCGCTCGGCGCGTCGTACCTCATCCGGGATCGAGATGCGCATTTGGTCGAGTAACGGCCAGATGCGTCGTTCGTTTACCAGTCGAAAATCGCTGAAAGGTGCCCGTCGTCCTTCTTTGATGATCTCTTCCAGACGATCCACCAGGTGCAAGATGTCCATTGTCAGCCTCCTATAATCAATCGCGCAGTGAAACCATAGGTACTGGTTCGTGATTTTTCTCGCGTTCGCGTCGTCTTTCCTTCAGGGCCTTCACGACGTGGGGGGGGACCATCCCTTCGATGTCTCCCTTCAACAAGGCTATCTCTTTGACGATGCTCGAGCTGAGGAAGGCGTGGCGTTGCCGGGTCATTAGACAGACGAATTCAATCTCTGGCGCCAGCTCCCGGTTGGTGAGGGCCATCTGATACTCCAGCTCGAAGTCGGAGATGGCCCGCAGCCCGCGCACGATGGCCTGAGCGCCTACTTTCTGGGCGAATTCGACCGTCAGCCCCCCGTAAGGCACCACGCGCACGTTGGGCAGGTCGTCGAGCGCTTCTTGCGCCAGGGCCACGCGCTCCTCGACGGTGAACATCAGGTTCTTCGCCGGGCGGTCGTAGACGGCGACGATTAGCGTCTCGAAGATTTTGGCCGCACGGGTGGCGATGTCGATGTGTCCAAAGTGTACCGGATCGAAGGTTCCGGGGTAGAGTGCCAGGCGAATCAACTGATCTCTCCTTCCTCCCAGAATTGTTCCAATTGTCGCACCAGGGTGCGACTTTCCGGCTTCTTCAGCTCGGGATCGGTCTCGAAGAAGCGTTTGGCCGCTTCCCGAGCCGCTTCCACGGCGCGCAGGTCGGCGATGGAAGCCAGTCTGAGATCCGGCAGGCCCGATTGCCGGGTGCCCAGGAACTCACCCGGGCCGCGCATCTCCAGGTCTTTCTGCGCCAGCTCGAACCCGTCGTTGGTCTCTTCCACCGTTTGCAAGCGCTCTTGGGCCTGGCTTGAGGCGGAATCGGATACCAAAAGGCAATATGAGCTGTGTCCGCCGCGGCCCACTCGCCCCCGGAACTGATGCAACTGGGCCAAGCCGAAGCGATCCGCGCCTTCAATGAGCATGACGGTGGCGTTGGGGACGTCGATTCCCACTTCTATGACGGAGGTGGCGACCAGGATGTCGGTCTCGCCTTCTGCAAACCGGGCCATCGTGGCTTCTTTCTCCTCTCCGCTCATCCGTCCGTGGAGCAAGCTCAGCTTCAGGCTGGGGAAGATGTATTGTTGGAGCCGTTCGTATTCCTCGATTGCGGCTTTGGCCTCGATTTTATCCGATTCCTCGACCAGCGGGCAGATGATGAAGGCCTGGTGTCCCTCTTCGATCTGGCTGCGCACAAAGGCGTAGGCCCGCTCTCGCTCGGCCGGCAGGATGAGGCGTGTGGTGACGGGCTCGCGTCCCGGCGGCATCTCATCAATCACCGAGACGTCCAGATGGCCCCACAGGGTCAGCTGGAGTGAGCGCGGAATCGGTGTGGCCGTCATAACCAGCAGATTTGGGTCGCGACCGGGTGCTTCTTCGTTCTCGTTCCCCTTTTGGCGGAGCCCTGCTCTCTGATGGACGCCGAAGCGGTGTTGCTCGTCGATCACAGCCAGGGCCAAGTCGTCGAATTCCACCTTCTGCTGGATGAGGGCGTGGGTGCCGATGGCGACGTCGATGGTGCCGTCTGCCAGGCCGGTGTAGATCGCTTCCCGTTCTGCTCCGATGACGCTGCCTGTGAGTAGGCGGACCGTTGCGTTGTGGCCCAGCAAGTCGTTGAACGTGCGGTAGTGCTGTTCGGCCAGGATCTGGGTCGGGGCCATCAGCGCCGCCTGGGCGCCGGTTGCGACTACCTGGGCCATCGCGGCTGCTGCCACTACCGTCTTGCCGGAGCCGACGTCCCCTTGGAGCAGGCGGTTCATCGGTCGCTCGGATCGCAGATCGTCCACGATCTGGCCCAGGGCTCGCTGTTGAGCGTCGGTCAGCTCGTACGGCAGGCGCTGGAGGAAGGCCTGGCGCACGGTGTCGTCGACCGGCAGGGCTCGCCCCGGCGTGGATCGCCAATCACGCTTGTGGCGCAGGAGGCCGATCTGGAGCAAGAAGAGCTCATCGAACGCCAGCCGGTAGCGAGCGCGTCGCAGCAGGTCCTGGCTTTCTGGAAAGTGGGCCTGGACGATGGCCGTCTCCAGGTCGAGCAGGTCTTCGGCCTGCCGGACGGATTCTGGCAGATAGTCGGGCAGGCGGCGGGACCAGTAAGTCACTGTCCGCCGCATCAGACGCCGGAGCCATTTGCCGCTGATGCCCTCGGTGAGCGGGTAGACGGGCACGATTCGCCCGGTGTGCAGCAACTCCTCGTCCAGCGGTTCCCACTCGGGGGAGTTGAAGCAGAGGCGTCCCAGGTACTCGTCCACTTTTCCGCTGATGACGATCTGTTGACCGCGTCTGATTTTGTTTGCCAGATAAGGCTGGTTGAACCAGGTGACCTCGACGCTGCCGCTCCCATCGGATAGGACGGCCTGGAAGAGTGCTCCTCCGCTGCGGGTCCTGCGCACGTTGGCCCGCTCGACGCGGGCGATGATGGTGACCTCTTCGTCGTATTCGAGCCGGTTGATCGGTTTTAGCTGTGAGTAGTCGTCGTAGCGGCGCGGCAGGAAGTAGAGCACGTCGCGAATGGTGTGGATGCCCAGACGCGCCAGACGTTCCGACCGTTTGGGGCCTACGCCGCGCAACTCGGTCACCGGCGCGTCCAGGTCCACTTCTTTATCGCTTTTGCTGTGGGCGGTGGATCTTTTGAGGTCGGATGGCTTGGTCGGTTTACGTTTTCTCGGTGACGGGGCGCGCGGGCGGCTGGGTGACGAAGGGGCCTCATCGAGCACGCTTAGCAGCGTCGTCATCGCCTGGCGTCGCGCCTCGGTGTTTGGGAGGGTACTGTATGTGCGGAGGCGTTCTGTGACCTCTTGAATCCAGTCGGTGGCTTCGGCTCCGAAGGCCTGGCTCGCTTCCTTCTGCCACGTATCGGCGTATCGCACCAGGCCGCCGACGACGGCTTTGTCCTCGTACTTTTCTTTCTCCAGCTTAAGGATGTCGGTTAAACGTTTGAGGGGTGAATTTTTCATCGTCTCTATACTCGCCGTCTCGCTTCCCTGTAGCCTTCGTAGACCACCAGGCCTATCCCGTCCGGTCCGATGTGCGAAGCCAGCACCGGCCCATAGAGCAAGAGCGGGACCTCTTCTCCTTTCTTGATCGCGTTTACGTCTTCTTGCAGCATCTTGGTGGCCTCTGTGGGATAAGCGACGCTTTGCAAGATGGCCATCTTTTCGATATAGGGGAATTCATTGGCGAAGTCGGCCAATTTGTCGAGCGCGTCATCGCGCCCAATGACCTTTTCCATCGGAATGATCTCGCCGCCCTCCAGGGCCAGGTAGGGCTTGTTGTTCAACATCGTGCCCAGGATGGCCTGGCTGGCGCTGATGAGGTTGCTGTGTTCCAGGTAGTCGAGCGTATCAGTGGTCAGGGAGATGTAGATGTGACGCAACATGCCGCGGACGTGACGGACGATATCGTCCATCGGCACGTCCTCTTCCGCCATTTTGGCGGCCTGTTCGGCCAGGATGCCTAGCCCCAGCGATAGCGTCTCGGAGTCTATCACCGTGATGTCACGGCGGCCCAGGAAGTAACGAGCTGCCATTCGGGCCTGGTTGCAGACGAGGCTAAGAGCTCCCGATGAGTGAATGGAGATGATTTGATCCGTTCGACGGGTTAATCGGCTATACACTTGTTGGAAATCTTGTACCGTGGGCCCGACGATTTCGGGGTGGGTGCGTTCACGCGCTATGCGGAGCAAGAGCTCCTCAGGCCCCAGGTCGATGTCATCCTGGTATACGTGATCGTCGATTTTCACCCGCAAAGGCACGACGGTGATGTTGAATCGATCTACTATCTTGGGATCGATGACGGCGGCACTATCAGTGACGATATGGACTTTGGACACAGGACCTCCACAAATGGCAAACTAATGTATCAGCGAGGGCATCTTGCTGATACATACGAATCTAATGCCCCGGATAGGTTTGCCGCTGGATCTGGGCGGCGAAATCTCCTTATACTGAGTTGGGAAGTAACCTCGCTCTGTCCGCGCCGGGCGATGTAGTAGCGAGTTGATCTTGGCGCTCTCGCGTCTAACCATTTTCATATCCTGGGGCATTCACAGCACAGCGTTGTCGTTCAATAGGCCGGTGGTCTATTCGACAGAGACGATGTAATGGTAATGCGGCTGACCGCCGGCGATGACCTCGACGTCTTGCTGCGGCCAATCTTTCTGTACCAGATCGGCGAGGGCCTGAGATTCTTGCTCGGTGATGTCCTCGCCGTAGTAAAGCGTGATGATCTCGCGCTGATCAGAATTCATCTTCTCCAGCAGGGCTCGCACGACTTCCTCGACCGTCTCGCCCGTGACCTTGAGCTTCCCATTATGGAGGCCGATGATCTCGCCGTCAGTGACTTCGATGTCATTGATCGTCGCCGAGCGGGTGGCGAAGGTGACTTCGCCCGTCTCAACGTCCTCCATAGCGGCTTTCATAGCTTCGACGTTGGCCTCCAGATCTGCCTGGTAATTCAGCGCCAGCAGCGCTGCGACCCCCTGGGGTACGAAGCGGCTGGGGACGACTTCCACGGATTTGCTGCTAAGGTCGCAGGTCTGTTTGGCGGCCATAATGACGTTTTTGTTGTTGGGCAGGATGACGACTTTCTCATGGGGCAGCTCTTCGATCGCCTGGAGCAGGTCTTGGGTGCTGGGGTTCATCGTCTGGCCACCGGGTACCACCGCGCTCACGCCGAGGCTCTGGAAGACGCGCGCCAGTCCTTCGCCGGGTACGACGGCCACGACGCCCACGCTTTGGTCGGAGGGGGACGTGGTGCTTATGAATGGTTCATCCCCCTGGCTGACGTCGTGATCGACCAAGAAGTCCTGGTACTGAGCCTGCATATCTTCCACGACCACGTCACGCAACGATCCCACGCTGGAGCCGTAGCTGATGGGAATACCGGGGTCGTCCACGTGGACGTGAACCTTGATGGTGGCGACGTCTCCCACGACCAGCGGACAATCGCCCATCTCTGTGATGCGTTTGCGGATCTGCTCGACGTCGAGCTCGTCGCCCACGATCAGGAATTGGACGTCGTAGTTGTAACCTTCTGGGCTGCGAGCCTTCTCCCGGGCCATCAAGTCCACCGACTTGCTCAGCTCGATGTCCTCGGCAATGGATTCTCCGCGTAAGTGTCGCGCCATTCCCTCCAGGATGATGAAGAGTCCCTGGCCGCCGGCGTCCACGACGCCGGCTTCTTCCAGCACCGGCAGGAGCGAGGGGGTCAGCACCACCGCTTCGTGAGCTGCAAAGACCATTCGATCCAATACTTGGACCAGGTCTTCGGTTTCCTGGGCGGCCTTGGTGGCTGCGTCGGCCACGGCCCTGGCCACGGTGAGGATGGTCCCTTCGACCGGCTTCACGACGCCTTTGTAGGCTGTGTCGGCCGCTTCCTGCGCTGCGTGCGCCAGGTCGTCGGCCTTGCAGATGGTTTTGTCGTCCAAGCTACGTGAAAGGCCACGCCAGATCTGTGATAAGATGACGCCGGAGTTACCCCGCGCTCCCATAAGCGCGCCGTGGGACATCTGGTGGGCGATCTGGCCCACGCTGCGATCTGGCGAATCCTCTATCTCGGCCCAGGCCGAACGCATCGTCAGCACCATATTGGTGCCGGTGTCGCCATCGGGCACCGGATAGACGTTTAGAGCGTTGATGGCCGCTTGGTGGTGTTGCAGCCAGGCCAGGCTGGCCTTGACCAGGCGTTTGAAACCTTGACCATCTAGCTTGTATACAGAGCGTGGAGTGCTCTGGGACTGTTCGTCGGAGCTTCTGTCTGCTGATGCGTGCTGGTCTGCTGTCAATCCAAATCTCCCTAAAACTATACCGCCTACGGCGAGGGGCGTCGTGCTAGTCGACGTTACTGATGCGCAAGCCTTCGACGTGGACGTTGACTTTGGCCACCGGGACACCCAGGGATCGCTCGATGTTGAACTTTACCACGTTCATAACGCTGCGGGCCACGGAGGAGATGCGAGTACCGTACTCGATAATCACGTAAATATCGATGGTGATTTGGCCGTCCTCCACGGTAACTTCTACTCCCTTTTTCCGGCCCGGTGTGAGCAGGTTAGCGATTCCTGTGGACAGATCCTTGGCCACGGTGCCCACGACGCCATAACAGGTCAGTACGGCTTCATTCGCGATGCTGGCGATGGCGGTGGGCGAGACTTCAATCCGACCTTGATATTCGACTTCGGACATACTTCCTCCTCAGGACCTCCTGGCGCTGGTTGCACAAACGTTTGTCTCAGCGTATAATATGTAGCTGGAAATAAACGGAGGTGATTTTATGGCAAACTGTGAATTCTGTGGCAAAGGTGCTAAATTTGGAAATCAAATCAGTCGATCCAAAAAATCGACCAAGCGACAATTCAAACCCAACGTCCAGCGGAAGCGAATTATGATAGATGGCAAGATGCGCCGCGTCTATATCTGCACTCGCTGTCTGCGGACGCTAAACAAGACTTGAGGGAGCCCCCTTTGACATCTGGCTGATAGCCTTGCCACCGGTTCTCCGATCCAAGTCTCAAAATCTGCCCCCCTGAAAGGGGGGCTTTGCTATCTTGGCGAAGCCTCTGAAGAAGTTAGTCTCAATCGTCATATTGAGATACTCCCAGGAAGTCCGATCGCGTCCTCACAGCTGTGACCTGGTTTCAAACCAGGAGGGATCGATTCCGGGTTCAGGGGGCATAAACGCCAGAGATATATGATACAATGGAATAGCGATAAAATCAAGGCATTTGTGGCTCTCGTCGCTGGGGCCAGTATCCAGGCCGAATGACTTCGCGCTCGGAGATCGTCAACATCACCCTTCGACGGGCTCAGAATGATTTTGGGTTGATGGGGGACAGAATGAGGATGGCGTGGTCCGCTGCTCCAGGATCGGAAGGCTGGAATTTAGTTGAGTGGTCCGAAATCTGTAACACAGTCCGGCGAGATAGAGGTAAGCGACAGCCGCCTGTGTCGTGTTTATCTCGTCAGCGGGAGGACGATCTGGGATGGCTGGAGCCTGCGCGGTTGCAAAGGGTGGGCGCTCTGGCGTTTTGGTTCTCTTTCCTGTCTCTTTTCCGGCAAAGAAGTAAGTAGGGACGGAGAGCCTGGTCAAGCGTCACTGGCTTTGTGCTTTCGCCTCGCTGGGGCGCGTGCGATAGCGGCAGTCGGGATAGTTCAGGCAGCCCCAGTAGATGCCCTGCTTGGTGCGACGCTCCACCAGGTCGCCGCCGCACTTGGGGCAGGTGCCGACTTTCAGCGGCGCGCTCCAGTCGCACTCGGGGTAGTTCGTGCAGGAGCGGAAGGGTCCGTACTGGCCTTTCCGGATCACTACCGTCCCGCCGCACTCCGGGCACTCCTGGCCCGTAGGCTTGCCCCGCTGTCGCTTCTCGCCCTTCAATGGAGAAGTCCACTCGCAATTGGGGTAGTTCGAGCAGCCCTTGAACTTGCCATACTTGCCGCTCCGCACCACGACGTCCCCGCCGCACTGGGGGCACTGCTCGCCCGTCGGCTCCGCATTCTGCTGCGGCACGCTGATCGTCGCCTCCTGGGCCGCGGCCTGCGCTGCCTCCAGCGCTGCCGCGAAGGGTCCGTAGAACTCCTCCAGCACCTCGACTCGGCCCCGCTCGCCCCGCGCGATGCAGTCCAGGTCCTCTTCCATCGCCGCCGTGAAGCCCACGTCGAAGAGGTCGGCTGAAGATTCAGCCGGGAACTGCTCCACCAGGAAGTCGCAGACCACGAAGCCCAGCGGCCGGGCCCGGATCGACCTGCCCTCGCGCTCCACGTACTTCCGCTTGAAGAGCGTGCCTACGATCTTGGCGTAGGTGCTGGGACGCCCGATGCCCCGCTTCTCCAGATCCTTGATCAGGCTCGATTCTGTGAAATGTGGCGGCGGCTCGGTGAACTTCTGCTCGGGGAGCACGTCGTGCAGCAGGAGCGGCTCCTCCACCGCCAGCGTCGGCAAGTCCTGGTTTGCGGCGCCCATCTTGTGGCTCGACCGCTGCGACCAGCGGATCGGGTAGACTGCCATAAAGCCCCCGAAGAGCAACTCGCGCCCGCTGGCCCGAAACAGATATGGTAAGTCCTTGCCTCCGCGGGAGCAGGCTACATCGACGGTGGTATCGTGATAGACGGCGGGTTTCATCTGGCTGGCGACGAAGCGGCGCCAGATCCACTCGTAGAGCCGGGCTTGATCCGGCGTCAGGTGCTCGCGCATCGCCTTGGGCGTGCGCTCACACGAGGTGGGGCGGATGGCCTCGTGGGCCTCCTGAGCCACCTTCGATTTGGTCTTGTATTGCGGCGGCCTGGCGGGCAGGTAGTCGTCGCCCCAGTAGCGAGCGATGACCTCGCGCGCCTCTCGTTGGGCCGACTCGGCCACGTGGGTGCTGTCGGTGCGCATGTAGGTGATCAGGCCCGTGGTCCCTTCGCCGGGCAGGTCGACGCCCTCGTAGAGCTGCTGAGCCACGCGCATCGTCTTGCCGGCACCCCAGTGGAGCTTGTGGGCCGCGTCGCGCTGCAAGGTACTGGTGGTGTAGGGCGGATAAGGACGGCGCCGCTTCCGTTTCCGCCGCAGGTCGAGCACGCGGTAGTCGGCGGTCTCGACGGCTTCGACCACGGCCGCGGCCTGCTCCTCGGTCTTGAGCTCGGCCTTCTCGCCTCCCACCTCTACCAGCCGCGCCTGGAAGCGGTGGTCCTGGTCGGTAACCTTGGACAGCGCGACCTCCAGCAGCCAGTACTCCTCGGGGTCGAAGTCCTCGATCTCCCGGTCGCGCTCCACCACCAGCCGCAGGGCCACCGTCTGCACCCGCCCGGCCGAGAGGCCCGTGGGGCCGTCGATGGCGTCCCAGAGCACAGGGCTGA
>CAYYTU010000057.1:0-18854 GCA_964474655.1 uncultured Anaerolineales bacterium | reverse complement strand
TCGAGCCTTGTCAGAGAGTGCCGGCGACGAGATTGGAGCATGTGGTGAAATAGGACTAAACCACTACCGGCTGGAAGCCGGTAGGTTTCCTGTGCGACTGAAAGTCGCCAGTTCCGGCTGAAGCCAGAGAGCCTAGCTGAAGATACTTGCGTGTAACGGTCACCGTGAAATCGTTCTCCAGTAACTCCATTCAAGATGCACTCAATCACTTCGATGCTTTGCTTGATGCATTACAGAAATACTGTCACGGAAAACCGCAGGTCTTTCTGAATCGCTGCGATAACTTCGCTTTCATACACAGCGTCAACTGTCATGGGAACAACTGCAAGAGATCCAGCACACAAAGACTGCTAAAACTATTCGCCTAAAGGCGAAGGTTTGAACCTTATGTCTGGATTAATCAAAGTAGACTGGACTCACTTTTCGGGAAAGCCCTTTGACATTTTACACCACTTGACAAGACACTAACGCCCTGGGGGGGGGAGGTGTGATCAACCGACGCTTGATTTTCTGCTCCAATCACTGCTAGATTGCACGCAAGCGCTCAGGGGAAAGTCCCGGAGCAGCGGCACATCTCCCGGCGATACGGCCAAATACGATGCACTCGGTGAGGGCAGAACTCCCCAGGCGACTGGCTCCGTGGATACCGCCACAGACCTCACCGGCAGCAAAAAGTCGCGGAATAGGACATCCATCCAGGCCAATGACCTGGGCTTGGGCGTCGATACCTACACCGCCAAGCGTGTAATGCACCTTGGGCCATAGCCTGATGGCATAGAAAGGAGGCTCGTTGAGCGGTTGGGCCTCACTCTGGTCAAGCGGCTTGTCGAATTCGTCCCGCTTCTCAGTCTGGACCATCTGATTGTAGCGGCCAACCGTTGCCGCCAATTGAGCGCACGGCATGCCATAGGCCGTTGCCAGCGTGTCCAAAGCCTCGAATGCTTTTACCTGGCCCCGCTTCAGGCCACGTTGGAGGCTATCTGCTGCCTTTTCGGCTCCCCGGGCATCGACGAGCCCAACGCAAATGCGTCCGGTCTCGAAGATAGCGTCAGAGCGTTGCTTGCGGGATGCCCATTCACTGACGATCCGATGGCCCGTTGCGGGGTCGACCAGAATGCCGTCTGGGTACACGGCGTAAGAAGCGAAGCGGGCTCCGTGCCCGTATCCGGCTTCATCGGGGCAGCCCTCTGGCACCGTCTGTATCCAGGAGAGATGGATTGGCAGCGCACCTATCCTAAAAGCAGCGATTAACCCCTCGGCCGTGGCCCCGCGGTGATTAGTCGACCCGACGGATTCATCCAGCGCGGGGTTCTGGAGCGCGCAGAAGCGACTATCCTGGCCGAACCCTCCTGTAGCCAGGATGACAGCGCGGTTGACGTGGACATTCTTGATGGTTCTGTCCTCTCCTTCCTCGCCAGTATCACAGCCGTACTCGATCTGGACGCCTGTTACGCCTCCGGAGTCGTCTGTGTATAGACGAGTCATAAGGCAGCAAGTGCGTATGTCTACCCCTAGTTTCCTCAAGTGGACCCGCTGGGCATTCGTAATATCGGCGCCAATGTGGTTTTGGGTGGTGAGGCAACGGGCCACGGAGTGCCCGCCGAAGCGATCCAGCCGGTTGAGGTACTTGACCCCCAGGACGTTCCGGGTCCAATCGATGGCCTCGCTGGCCCTTTCGGCCACGACCCTGGCGAGATGCGGATGGTTAAGATGCTGCCCGGCTCGCAGCATATCCTCGTAGAAGCGCTCGGGAGAGTCCTCTATCCCTCTGCTTCTTTGTAGATCGTTGCCTGGAGCTGCCAGGCTCCCGTCGCTAATGCGGGTGTTCCCGCCTGGCTCTCTCATCTTCTCGAATACGATGACCGATGCGCCAGCTTGGCTGGCCTCTATAGCTGCAGAGAGGCCAGCCGCCCCGCTTCCCACCACGACGATGTCGATCTGTTCATCCCAGGTAGCGATGTCCCTACTCCTTGCGGCTTGATGATTAGTCTGTCCAATCGTCATTTTGCTTGTACTTACGGTTTGAATCCAAGTCCCGTTTATTGAGAGATACGCCTGTCCATCAAATGGAAGCGTTATTCCCTCACAGAACTTGGACCTGCTCAGGTCTTGGTCGCGGCTGTCTTCTCCAAAGCCTGTGAGAGGTCGGCAATCAGATCATCCACGTCCTCAATACCCACGGAGTAGCGGATCAGTGATTCCGGGATGCCCATCGCGGCCCGCTGCTCCGGGGTGACCTCCACGTGACTGGTAGTGCGCGGTGGGCCGGCCACGGTCTCGACCGGGCCTAAGTTGGCCGCGATGTGAGCGTATTTCAGATGGGGCAGGAAGGCGCGAACGGCCTCGAAACCACCCTTCAGGAAAAAGCTCAACACGCCGCCGTAACCGCGCATCTGTCGCTTGGCGATCTCGTGGTTGGGATGAGTTTCAAGCCCCGGATAATAGACGTCCGCCACCAGGGGATGGGCCTTGAGGAAACGGGCGATGGTCAGGGCATTGTGATTCTGTCGCTCTACCCGCAGGGCCAACGTCTTCATCCCCCGGATGAGGAAATAGGCCCCCATCGGGTGCAGGCTGGCCCCGTTGATCTCCCGATAGCGGAAAACCTCCTCGACCAAAGCCTCATCGCCGCACACTACGCCACCCAGGGCGTCGGCGTGCCCGCCCAAGAATTTGGTGGCGCTGTGGATGACCAGGTCACATCCCATAGCCAGGGGGTTGGTATTGATCGGGGTGGCGAAGGTATTATCCACGATCACCGTGGCGCCTGCCTCGTGCCCGGCGGCGGTCAACCGACGCAGATCGACGACCTTCAGGGTGGGATTGGTCGGGGTTTCCAGATAAAGCACCTGGCAGCCCTTTTCCACCTCCGCCTCAATCTGTTCGTGGTCCGTGGTCTCGCATAGTGCGACGTCCACATCAAGGCGGGGCAGAAACTGGCTAAAGATCTCGTTCGTGCCCCCGTAGGTGTCCTTGACTGAGACTACCCTATCACCTGGTTTGAGCAAGGTGTAGAGCGTGTTGCTGATGGCGGCCATGCCGGTCGAAAAACTGGTGGCGGCCTCCCCGCTCTCCAACTGCCGGAGTTTTTCCTCGAAGACGGCCACCGTGGGATTGGTGTTCCGGCTGTAGATATGACCGGGCGCTTTTCCCACCGCCACATCGTACCAGTGATCAACGTCCTGGTAGCCGTAGGAGACGCTGTGGACCACAGGCACCTGCGTGGAGCCTTTCCAGGTTCCTTCGTTATCCTCCCCCGCCCACACGGACAGGGTCGTCAGGTTCGGTTGATGGTTCTCTTTTCTCTCTGTCATAGTTTACTCCAATGCTAGATTACGTCGTTGCCGTCATCCTCTCGTCGTCAAGAAACCCAGGGCGGAGGATGCCAAGATAGCGCTGCCCATGGGAAGCGCGGATTCGTCAATGTCAAAATTGGGATTATGGTAAGGCCGGTAGTCCCCATCGATCCCCACGCCCAGCCTGAAGTAAGCGCCGGGGACTTCCCTGGCCATATACCCAAAATCCTCCCCGGCCATACTGCGCTCCTGCTGGTAAAGGGATTCCTCCCCCACAATCGCCAGCGCATGGCGGCGAATCAGAGCGCTGAGATCAGGGTCGTTGTAGGTCGGGGGATAGGTATCCTGCACAGTGAGCCGATAATCCCCGTCCAGCACGCGGACGATCTGGAAGGCCTTCTCCAGCGCCTGCCCCAGCGCCGCCCTGGCTTCCCGGTCGTAATATCGGATATTGCCGCGCAGGGAGACGCTGTCGGGGATCACGCCCGGGCTGCTTCTACCCTGAACCGCCTCGCAGGAGACAATCGCCGGCTGCAAGGGATCGGCGTGCAGCGCCGGGATGGCCTGGATGGTGTTGATGACTTTCGCCAGGAGCAGGATCGGGTTCACGCCCTGGTGTGGCGCTGCGCTGTGAGAGCTGGTCCCCAGGATGGTCGCATCGTAGGGGGCGACCCCGGCCATCACATAGCCGCTCCGTATCCCCACGCTTCCGCAAGGCTGGGTGCTGTCCACGTGCAGGGCGATGATCCCATCCAGCCCTTGCAAAGCGCCGTCCTCTAGCATGCGCTTGGCCCCGCCTTTGCCCTCCTCATCCCATCCTTCCTCGCAGGGCTGAAAGAGGAAGCGTATCTCGCCGGCGGGGCGGCTGGGGAGCGCCTTGATGAGCTTGGCCGCGCCCAGCAGCATAGCGGTGTGGGCGTCGTGGCCGCAGGCGTGCATCAGACCCGGATTCTGGGAAGCGTAGGGAACGTCATTGGCCCCCTGAATCTCCAAGGCATCCATATCCGCCCGCAGCCCGATGGCCGGCCGGCCAGCGCCCAGGCGTCCCACCACGCCGGTTTTGCCGATTCCCGTCTCGACCTCAAGTCCCATCTCCCGGAGTGCATCGGCGACCAGCTGCGCCGTCCGATGCTCCTGGAAGCCGAGTTCAGGGTGCATGTGGATCTCGCGGCGCCAGGCGATCAACAGGTCTGTGAGGCCCTGGGCACTGGCAAGCATATCAGGCTTCATGTGGATTCTCCTCTCACACCAGATGGCGCGGGATTTTGACATGCCAGGTCTTGTTGAAGACCCGCACGGACCCCTCGTAGGCATCCAGGACGTTGGTGATGTAGAAGTGCTCGGCGTCGGACGTCATGTGGCTGTAGGTCTCGACGCGGACTTCCCAGTCATTCCGCCGTAAGCCCATCTCCCCGGTGCAGGTCACGCTGGCCGATAAGGGCTCGTCCTCGACGATGGCGAAATGGTCCTCGCTCTTGCTGTAGACCTCAAGATCGGTCTCGACGATCCGGGTGCATCCGTGGTCCGAGAGATCGTGGATCTCCAATTTCCTTTCGGCCACGTCCTCCTCGATGGTGCGCGTTCTCCGTGGTGATCGTAGCCCCTCGTGCGGCGTGGCGCGGCCTTGCTCCGGTTTGGGGAACGCTGGCAGCTCTGCATCCTCTGGCTGCGGCGGGCGGACGGGCAGGTGCAGGTAGCTCGCTTCCCCGGCGCGAATCCGCAGGGTGACCGGGCGCGGCGAGGGCCAGGCCATGGGCCAATAGGTGGGGGAGATCGCCAATCGCCAGCGGTGTCCGGCGGGCAGGCGATGCCCGGTCACGTCCAGCTTGATTTCGACCTGATAGAACCGACCGGGCTCCAGGGCCTCGGGGTGCTCGTGGCTCTCCCGATGAGTGAGATTGAGGACGCCCTTGCTGACCTGCAAGGAGGCTCCGGTCGGGGAGACGTCGCACAGGCGAACGGCGACCAGGGTCAGCGGCTGATCGGCGGCGAGGGTCAAGGTGACCACTGGATGGCCGAGGATCTCCACCGCTTCCTCCACCGGAGGCGAGTCGAAGGTCAGGCAGAGCCCATCCTCCCGGCGCTGGTCGGGAGGGAAATCGACCGGATTGCCGTAAGGGCACCAGACGCCGGCCTCGGTCCCGGCAAACTGAGAGCCGCGAACGCTCAGTTCCGTCTCCCTGGGCTCATTTTCGCACAGTCCATTATCGCCCAGCCAATAGGTGCTCGGTTCGATGTTGGCGGAGGGCCAGGCTCGCTCCGCCCCCCAGTGACCGGGCCATTGATCATACATCGGCGCGGGCGGGACGCTATCCTGAATCCAGAATCTGAACATCGGTTCGTCCATGATCCCGTTATCCATACCCTTCAGCCAGTAATCCCACCAGCGCAGACACTCCTGCAGGAAGCCGATCCGGGGTCCGGGCTTGGCTGTGTGGGGGTAATCGTGCGACCACGGCCCGATCAGGCCCTTCTTGGGGCCGGGCAGTCCCTCCAGGAGACGGAAGACGGCGTTGGTATAGGCGTCGCCCCAACCGCCGACGGCGTAGACCGGCGCCTCGATGGCGGCGTAGTCCTCGCATACGGAGCCATGCTTCCAGAACGCATCCCGCGTCTGGTGTCGGAGCCAGGCGTGGACGTAGGGCGGGGTCTTCTCCAGGCGATTCATCCACATCTCCCGCCAGCGCTGGCCCACCAACCGCGGATCGGGCGGCAGGGCGTTGAGCTGGAACATGCGGGAGGCCCAGCCCAGCATATCGGAGCCAAGCACACATCCCCCCAGGTAGTGGACGTCATCGGCGTAGCGGTCATCGGTGGAGGCGATGCTGATCACGGCCTTCAACTGCGGCGGTCTTCGGGCGGCGATCTGTAGCCCATTGAACCCGCCCCAGGAGATGCCGTACATGCCTATCTCGCCGCTGCACCAGGGCTGCGCGGCGAGCCATGCCATCACGTCCAGGGCGTCGTCCTGTTCCTGCTTCAGGTACTCGTCGTGGAGGATGCCGTCGGAGGCGCCCGTCCCCCGAATGTCCACACGGACCCCAGCGTAGCCGTGACCGGCGAAGTAGGGGTGATAGGATGAATCACGCACCGCACGGGAATCGTCCTTGCGGTAAGGCAGATACTCCAGGATGGCCGGCGCCGGGGATCGTTCGGCGTCCTCCGGGATCCAGATACTGGCCGCCAATCGGCAACCGTCGGACATGGGTATCCAGGCGTTGTCGATCTTTGTCACCTGGTGAGGGAAGAAGTCCTTCTCCTTGACCTTTATCATTGTTCGGAATCACCTTTCTTTGTAATCATTTAGTCTTTTGAGCAACTAGGTGCAACGCACTTCTGAACCCATAAATTCGTCGTGTAACATCTCCGAAGGATAGCCTGGGGAACCCGGCGAGTGAACCTCATCGAAAGTGCGTTGCACCTCAAAAGACTAACGGATACCTTTCTTTTACAGACAGATGGTATGATTGACCAACAAATCTTATTGGGACACGGATTTACACCGCTTTTCACTGATTAAGATGCAAAATCAGCGCGTCAGGGCAAATGCCTCTATCTGCTCTTGAATGAAGAAGCCCCGACCACAAGCCGGGGCTCCTAGTGGAGTGTCCCAAAAGTTCTTGGGGTAATTCTTGCTCCAGCCGGATCCGTGATCCGGCGGTGAGTGTTTAGAGTGCCGGATTGGTGAATCCGGCACGAGCCATCTCACACCTAGTTTTGCCTAGTGAAGTCACATTCCCATGCGAATGGGGAAATGGCAAGCGATCAAACGCCCATCCCCCGGCAGTGAGCGCAGCTCGGGTATCTCCTCCCGGCACCGATCCTCGGCATACCGGCAGCGCGGATGGAAGGGACAGCCCGGCGGAGGGTTACGCGGGCTCGGAATCTCCCCCTTGAGGATGATGCGACCCTCCCGGCCCCGGGCCGTGGGATCCGGAACGGGAATGGCCGAAAGCAACGCCTCGGTGTAGGGATGTTTGGGCATCTCGAAGAGCGCCTCGGCGTCCGCCAGCTCGACGATGCGCCCCAGGTACATCACCGCCACCCGGTCCGAGATGAAGCCGATCACGTTCAGGTTGTGGGTGATGATGATGTAGGTCAGGTTCAGTCGCTCACGCAGATCCTTGAGCAGATTCAGCAGGCCGGCCGCCACGGAGACATCCAGCCCGGCTGTCGGCTCGTCGGCCAACAGAACGTCCGGCTCCAACGCCAGCGCCCGGGCGATGCCCAGGCGGCGGGCCTGACCACCGGAGAGCTGATGGGGGTACTTGTCCAATTGCTCCGGCGCCAGCCCTACCATCGCCAGCAGTTCCTCCGGGTCCTTGCGCTTCTCCGGAGGGACGTCGTGGATGACGTAAGGCTCCATCAGCAGGGAGGAAGCCTTCATCCGAGGGCTGAGGCTGGAGGTGGGATCCTGAAAGATCATCTGCATCTGGGAGCGCAATGGGCGAATCTCCCGGGCTGACAACCCGCTGATCTCCTTGCCCAAGACGACAATCTTGCCCATCGTGGGATCGGTCAACCTGAGGATGGTGCGGGCCAGGGTGGTCTTCCCCGATCCTGATTCACCGACCAGGCCCAGCGTCTCTCCCTTGCGGATGGCCACATCCACGCCGTGGACCGCCTTGACCGTGCTAGCCTCCTGTCCCAGTATCTGACCCAGCAGACCCACGTTGTCCCGGAAGTGTTTGTGCAGACCTTCTGTCTTGATCAAGATGCTTTCCGAGGGCTTGCTCTCGGGCTCGATCTCCGCTTCGGTGACTGCGTCGACCCGGGCCTCGGAAGGCGTCTCTTCGACGGTAGAGGCAGCGTCAGGCCCCTTCCACACCGGGGCATAGGAATGGCACAACACGGACTGTTGATCCACTTGCCAGTAATCAGGTTCTTGCTCGCGACATATCACCCGGGCCAGCCTACAGCGGGGCGCGAACTTGCAGCCCGGCGGAAGGTCACGCAGGCTGGGCACGACCCCCGGAATGGTGCGCAGGCGCTTCCCTCGCATCCGGCGGGACGGGTGGGAGCGCAGCAGTGCCTGGGTGTAGGGATGCTTGGGATGTTCGAAGATGGGAAGCACATCCCCGGCCTCCACGATGTTGCCGGCGTACATGACGATCACCCGGTCGCAGATCTGAGCGATGACGCCCAGGTCGTGGGTGATGTAGAGGAGAGAGGTATCGAAGTCGTCCCGCAGGCCGCAGATGAGCTCCAGAATCTGGGCCTCCAGGGTGACGTCCAGGGCGGAGGTCGGCTCGTCGGCGACGAGCAGGCTGGGGTTGGAGAGCAGGGCCATAGCGATCATAATCCGCTGCCGCATGCCGCCGGAGAACTGGTGCGGGTACTCTTTGATGCGGTCGCCGGCGTCGGGGATGCCGATGTGATCCAACATCTCGACGGCGCGCTTTCGAAGCGCCCTCTCCGACCCATCCTCGTCGGGCGCAAGATGGGCCCTCTGCGCATCAATCATCTGCTTCTCGATGCTGAAGACGGGATTGAGGCTGGTCATAGCGTCCTGAAAAATCATCGACAGGTTACGACCGCGATACTGGCGCATCTCTTCCACGTTAAGCTTGGTCAGGTCCTCACCTTGGAACAGAATCTGACCATGGGTGATCTCGCCGTTGGGGGCCAGGAGGCGCATCACAGCTGAGGCCACGGTGCTCTTGCCGCAGCCGGACTCCCCCACCACGCCCACGATCTGGCCCTTCGGGACCTCGAAACTCGCGTTGTGGATGGCGGTCAGAATGCCCTCCCGCGTGTGGTACTTGATCTCCAGGTTTCGTACTTGCAGGATCGGTGTCTCCATCAGATCCCCCTCGTCCCGGACAGGGCCGGATCTAGGACATCGCGCAGCGTCTCACCGAACAGGGTGAAGCCCAGCGTGCTGATGATCAGCGTTAGGCCTGTCCAGGTGATGGGCCACGGTGTCTGACGAATGAAGTTGAATCCCTCGGCCAGGATGACGCCCCAGGAGGGCGTGGGTGGTCGAACGCCGAGCCCCAGGAACGACAGGCCGGCCTCGAAGGTGATCACCACCGGGAGGTCCATGGCAGCCAGGATGAGGAGCGGGGCGACGATGTTGGGTAGGATGTGGAAGAACAAAATCCGCGCCTGGCTGGCCCCCAGCGAGCGCTCCACCTCCACGTAAGGTTCCTGTTTCGTCCGCAGCACCTGTGCGCGGGCGATGCGGGCGTATCCCGGCGTCCAGGTCAGGCCGATCACCAGTACGACGTTAATCAGAGAGGGACCCAGAAGCGCCAGGATAGCCAGGGCCAGGATGACGGGCGGAAAGGCCTGGATGGAGTCGAAGATGACCAGGGCCACGTCGTCTATGACGCCCCCGGCGTAGCCTGCGATCAGGCCCAGTGTCAAGCCGGCGGCGAGGGCCACGGAGACTGCGGGCAGGGCGACGCTGAGCGCGATGCGAGATCCGTACACGAGACGTGACAGGAGATCGCGGCCCAGATGATCCGTTCCTAGCCAGTGCGCCCGGGATGGGCCTTGCAGCATGCTGGGGATGTCCTGCTCGGCGAAACCGTAGGGGGCGATGAGAGGCGCGAAGATGACCGTCAATATGAAGGCCAGGACGATGAAGAAACCCAGGGCGCCCAGTGGACGCCTGACCACATCCCCAAGGATCGGTATGCGGTCCAGGAACTCTTGCAGTGGACTCTTGGGTCGGGCTTTGAATTCCATGTTATCCTCCTGTTTTTCCCAGTTGGATGCGTGGATCCAGGTAGGTGTAGACGACGTCGGCCAGCAGGTTGGCCGCGACAAAAAGGAACGCCACCGTCAGCACACCGGCCCGGACCACCGGGTAGTTGCGGGCCTGGATGGCATTGTAGAGGAGCGTGCCCATGCCCGGGCGGGTGAAGATCAGCTCGACGAAGACGGCACCGGCCATCAGCTTGCCAATGCCGACGCCGAGGACGGCCACCGTGGGGATGATGGCGTTCTTGAGCGCATATTGGTAGTAGATCTTCCGCTGCGGGATGCCGGCCGCCATCTCGGCCCGGATGTAGGTCTGGTTGAGCACCTCGAGCAGGCTGGCGCGCACCAGGCGGGCCAGATAGCCCACCCAGGTGATCGCCAACGCCGTGGCCGGTAGGATGAGGTGCTTGATGTAATCCCACACGTTGCCCTCATCGCCCAGCCCGATGGCCGGCATAATCTGAAACTGGACCGCGAATATCAGAAGCAGGAAGAGTCCACCGACGTAGGACGGCACCGTGATGAACGAGATCGAGATGATGGCCGTGAACCGGTCCAGCCAGGAGTCGGGATGTGTGGCCGAATAGATGCCCAGCGGGATGCCGATCAAGATAGCCAGGCCTAGGCTGGACCAGGCCAGAATCAGGGTGTGGGGCAGAGCAGCGGCAATGAGCTCGCTAATCGATCGGCCGGTGAAGAGATCGTTGCCGAAATCCAGTCGCACCAGATTCCACAACGCCAATCCTAGCTGCTGCAGAATGGGTTTGTCCAGGTTCATAGCCGCGCGAATCTTTGCAATGCGTTCCGGGTTCGCTCGCGGCCCGAGCAGGCTCTTGGCTGGATCGCCAGGGACGATATGGACGATCAAAGTCAGGTAAACGGTGACCAGCACAAGGACGAGCAAAGTCATTAAAAAACGCTTTATCAGATAAGCACGCATGAGTGGCCCCCTTGGGGACTATTGGGGCCTGCATACTCTGCAGGCCCCAGTACTTTGTTATCCGTTATTCAGCTGGCATGAAGAACTCTACCTGAGGCTTCCCGTTCGGCGTGGTGGCCGGCTCGATGTCGGACTGGTATCCGTAGACCCGAGCACCGTTGGTGACCCACACGGTATGGGCTGCCTCGTCCCAGAGCTTTTGCATCTCAACGTACAGCTCGTGCCTCTTTTCCGTATCGAGGGTCACGAGGGCTTCCTTGTGCAGCTCGTCGTACTCCTCGTTGCACCAGCAGAAGGCATTCCATTTGCCCACCTGATCACACGTGAACCACATAGTGGCCCAGGCCGGATCGGGCATCATCGAGTAGCTGCCGACTGCCAGTTCATTGTTCTCGCAAGCCTGATCCCCGAATGTGGTGGTCCAATATGTGCTGGAGTCCATGGGGTTGAGCTCGACGTTGATGCCGACCTCGGCCAGGTTCTGCTGGACGATCTCGGCCCAGATACGCTCCTCGCTCGTGTCCTGCAGATCAAGCCGTAGATCAAGCGACTCCAGCCCCGCTTCGGCCAGATACTCCTTGGCCTTCTCCACGTCTCGTTCATAGCAGGGCGCGTCCTCCCAGTATCCCGTGAGACCGGGCGGGATCAGAGCACATGTCCGTTGGACCTTGCCCTGGTAGGCTGCCTGGAGAATGCTAGGCACGTCGATCCCGTGGATGATGGCCTTGCGCACGTTCACATCCTCCAGCTTGGAGTGCAGTATGTTCATACCGATCCAGTAGTATCGCAGCGACGGCCTTGAAAGCACCTGGAAGTCCGGGTTCGTCTCGAATCGTTCCACGGACTGGAGGCTGATCAGACCGAAATCCAGATCGCCCGCTTCCAGAGCTACCTCGCCAGCCTTGTCGTCCTCAATGGGTATCAGACGGATCTCGTCATAGTAGGGCTCGTCACCGAAGTAATCGGGGTTCTTGGTCAGGACGATCATCTCCTGGGGTTTCCATTCCGTGAAGAGGTAGGGGCCAGTGCCAATGATGTCGGTGGCGAAGGCCTCGACGCCGATCTCCTCTACGTAGTCTTTGCAGAGGATATTGCCGCTGACAACTGGCATGGTCGAGTTCCACAGCGGGGCGTAGGGCTCCTTGAGGTGAATGATCCCGTTGTAATCATCAATGATCTCCACGTGGTCGAGCGTGGCCCAGTCGTCGGCGTAGTCCGCATCCAGGTCAGGGTCGATGAAGCGTTCGTAGGAGTATTTCACGTCCTCCGTGGTCAGCTCACCGTAGCCCTCGTGCCACATCACGCCTTCCTTGAGCGTGAAGCGGATCTCCAGGCCGTCCTCTGATTGCTCGATCTCCTCGGCCAGTTGATTGCAGAGGTCATAGGAGTTGGGGCAGTAGCGCACCAGGCCGTTCATCACGGCGTTGGCGACCACACCGTCGTTCTCCGAAATGCGGAAGGCGGGATCGAGGTTCTGGATATCGCCATAAAGCCGCACCGTGAGAATCTTGGGCTCCGCGGTCTCCTCCGGTTCCTCGGCGGGTTCCTCAGTGGGTTCTTCCTCCTGCTCCTCCTCGGCTGGCAGTTCGGTGGCCTCGGCGGCAGGCTCCTCGGTTGGCTCCGGGGCTGGCGTCGGCTGGCCGCCGCAGCCCATCAGAAAACTGGTGATGATTAACACGCTCAGCAGGGACCATAACATTCGCTTCTTCATCTTCATTTCCTCCTAGGTTACTCTCTCTTATTGCTGGCTTATTGTAAAAAACTTAGTCTCTCTCGAAACTTACCTTCAATGATCGTTCTCAACCTCCTTTCAGGCGCTGGTAGATGAATCAGCCAGCAATGGCGAGTTGGCTGCTTCATTGCTCCCATGACGGACGATTCTTCCTCCAAAGTGAGTCCTTCTTCCCCTGCCGGCTCCTTGATGTCCGCCGCAGCCAACTCGCCCTACATCCCTCCTGCTGCCCCCAGGCCGCCAACGACTGTAGGGCAGGTTGACCGCGGTTCATCCAACCCCATCTCCCCATCCGACCATTTTCCCCCAAGTCTTCGGATCTCCCACACTAGATAACCTTAGCGGTCTACCTGCCGCCAAGTGAGACCTTCATCACCTCCAATCGCCATTGGATACGCCTTCCACCAACTCCCTGCGGGCTCGCTCCATGATCTGATCGAGCTGACGGCTAACTTCTTCCGGTAGGATCTCCACCTGATGGGTATCTAGGATCTTTGTGGCCCGCGACTTCGCCCTGGCGACGACGCCTTCCTGCTCGGAGTCATCCGACGTGGACCGGACGCTGATTTCGGGCCTCCACAGGGCACCCTTTCTCATATACCGCACGGTGTGCTCCTCTCCCAGAAAGACCCCATCGCCCAGAATGACATCTCGCATCACCTCGAAGGCCAACGTATCATCGTTCACGGCGCAGCCTTGGGCCACGTGCTTCAGCAGGCCGATGATCTCATCGTCGATGACGGCGATCTCAAAACTGCCCACCATACCGCTGTCGGTCGTGCCCACGCCGGACAGAATATCGACGCCGGCCAGGGCCGGGGGGAAAGCATTGGTCAGCCTCTCGTACGCGAACTGGGCATCCAGCCGCGTGGAGCTGGTCGAGAAGCCGTAGGAGTCACACGGCAGTCCCAACCGATGGGCGAGCTGACCGGCGCAGGCCCCAGACATCCCCACCTCTGGCCCTCCCCAGGAGGAGACGGCTGTCCGTAGATCAATCGGGTTAATGCGCGAGCTATACCCGACCAGGGCGCCGGGATGCGCGGCAGCGGCGATCACCAAACTGGCCAGCACCTCGGCGTGTTGCTGAGCCAGCGCCGCCGCCATCGTGATGGGGCTGGTGGCGCCTAGAGAGGGAGCGGGGAGGGGATAAAAGGGGCTTCCGGACTCGACTACGGCTATGATGGAGGCGGCAATGTCCGCGCTGAAGGTCAGGGGACTGACGGGGGAGACGCTGATGGTCATTGAGGGATGGTCTTTGTAGGCCTCCATCCCGCCGCAGCAAGCAGCGGCCATCTGGACGACGTAATCCACGTACTCCGGTTTGTCGATGGCGGCCGAGGAGACCGGCTTACGGGTGTTGCGCAACGCGGCCTCGGTGGATGCCACGGCCAGCAGCGGCGACGGCACGTCTTGCGGGCCAAAAAGAGGGACGATGACATCGACCTGGGGCAGGGCATCGAGGAGGCGCGTCATATCCGCGACGTCCCTCAGCGTGGCCGCCCGCCGCTTGCCATTCTCCAGATCGTAGATGAAAGGAGGCCCTCCGCCGTTGTGGAAGCGTAATCGCTGACCATCGAAGCTGAAGGCATGGGAGCCATCGAGGTTGTAGAAGTCCTTGTGCGGCGTGACGTTCTCCATCGCCCAGGCCACAACATCGGGGGGGATGAGCGTTCGGTCCTCCTCAACCCGGCACCCCAGGCCGTGTAGCATCTCCCGCGCATCCGCGTGCTCTAGCGCGATGCCGACCTCGCCGAGAAGCCGATGAGCCGTGTTTTCAATATCGGCAAGCGCACGGTCAGACAGGAACTGAAACTTGTTCACGTTCTCCATAGGTACACTCCAGCCAGGTGGGACAGAATCAGGGGACAGACAGGCAACAAAACCAGCGCGTCGGACGGGACAGGGGAAACTGATGCAGAGACTAGAACATCATCTCGTTACTATGATAGGGGAGTTTGGGCCTGAGGACAACGCTAAAACGAGGGATTTCAGATAGCCAGAATGTGTTGTCTTGAAGCGAACCTTACCTACCACAAAAGTATGAGGGCGTTACAACAAAAGTGGTATGGAGGTGTCTTGAATGAGTTAGGACGCGGGCAGGAGACTGGCGCCAGCGAGAAACACGGCGCTCTGAGAGGGAAAGTTATCTGAGGATATGAAACGCTCTACTGAAGCGAAGCCAGACCCTCCCGCAATGCATAGAGAGTGGCCTGGGTGCGGTTAGCGACGTGAAGCTTCTCCAGTATGTTGCTGACGTGCGTTCGTACCGTCCACTCGCTAATTACCAGTTCATCCGCGATTTCCTGATTCGTCAGTCCGCGAGCGACCAACTTGAGTACCGTCACCTCCCGCTCCGTGAGCAAATGTTCGGGGGAAGCGGCGTCGGATGGCTCTTGAATCTCACCGATCACCTTGAGGGCGATGGAGGGCTGAAGCGGTGCCTTTCCGGAGTGCACGTCGTAGATCGCCTGGAGCAGTTGCGCGGGCAGGGTGTCCTTGAGGAGATAGCCGAGGGCGCCAGCCTTGATAGCCGGGAAAACCTTATCTTTCTCGCCGAAGCTCGTCAGCACCAATATCTTCGCCTCCGGCATCTCCCGCTTGATCTCCCTGATCGCCTCTATGCCCCCCTTTCGCGGCATGACCAGATCCATCAGGATCACGTCCGGCTTGAGGCTCCGCGCCTTGATGACGGCCTCGGCGCCGTCGGCGGCCTCCCCGACGAGCACAAGCCCCTCCTCGCTGCCGATCAGCGTCCGCAACCCTTCCCGCACGACGGCGTGGTCATCGGCGATCAAAACTTTCACGCGCTCCATGTACTATCTCCTCCTGCGCTATCTCCACTCTCACCAAAGTACCCTGGTCAGGCTCCGAGCAGATTTCAATCGCCCCGCCTAACTCGTCGGCCCGATGGCGCATATTGGCGAGGCCCATACCACCGTCAGAGGCCACCTTATCGACATCGAACCCCTGACCATCATCCTCCACTTCCAGCACGACCTTCCCATCTCGGGTACTGATCCGCACGGCGACATTGGTGGCACCAGCGTGCTTCAGGGCGTTATTTAACGCTTCCTGTGCAATGCGGTACAGTCCCTCTTCGACGGTGTGGGGCAACTCGACGATCTGATCGGCCAGCAGTCGGGCGCTGATACCCGCGCGCTTCTCAACCGCGTCCAACCGCTGATGCAGCGCCCCAAGCAGCCCCTCCTCCTCAAGAACAGGTGGCCTCAGCTCGTGGATCAAGAGACGCATCTCCTTGAGCGCCTGCTGGTTGATCTCACCGATTCGCGCGAGGTATTCGTCGACGTTGCCCGTGCTCCCATTCTGGATCGAGCGCCGCCAGCCCTCGGTCAAAAGCACGACACTGTACATCGACTGCGTGACGGAATCGTGCAGCTCCCGCGCCAGCCTGGTTCTCTCCTCCAGGACAGCCAGCTCCTGGCTCCGATCGTACAGCCGGGCGTTTTCAATCGCCACGGCTATCTGGTCAGCCAAGCTCTGAATGACCAGGAGGTCTTGCTCCGTGAAAGCATCAACCTCCGCACTCTGAACATCAAGGCTGCCAATGACCCGGTTGCCCAGGCGCAGCGGCGCCACCAGCTCAGATTCGATGTCCGGCAGGTATTGATCGGCCAGATAAGAAACGTCATTCTTCACATCGTTGACCAATATGGCCTCTCCGTCTCGGACTGCTTTGCCGTTAATACTGCTGCCACTGACGCTGATGCAACGATGCTCTGGAACCGTGGGGCTGGTGCTGGCACGCAGCACTAACTGATCACCCGCGCGGGGCAAAAGGAAGATGTGAACGTGATAGTAATGAAAGGCATCTCGGATCAGCTCCACCACCTGGATCAGGAGGTCATCAATATCAAGGATAGACGTCAGCTCGCGACTCACCTGAGCGCTTGTCTCCAACTGGATAGCCCGTTGCTCAAGCATCTTGTTCGCCGTTCGCAACGCCCGCGTCCGCTCCGCCACGCGCTCCTCCAGATTAGTTATTGAGTCCTGCAATTGCGCCGTCATGCTGTTGAAAGCGCGGGCCAAGGTGCCAATTTCATCCTGGCGCGTAGCGCAAGCTCGGCGGTCGAGATTGCCGGCGGCGATGTCAGTCGCCGTCTCCGCAAGCCCGGTGAGAGGGGCCGCGATTGTCCGGGTCACAAACAAAGCCGAAATAACCGCGAGAACCACAGCGGCCACGCCAATGGCCAGGTTGACCAGGATGATACCTTGCACGGCGTGCAGCCCATCAAGCAGATTCTGTTCCACCGAGAGCACGACGTCCCATTCGGGAAGCCAGCGATAGGTCCCAAAAACCATAACCCCGCGATAGCCCCTGTACAAACCCGAAGCGCTTGACCGCCCGTCAAGCGCCTCTTTGAGCCCCAACGTATCAGGAGGAAGGGACCACACGGCAAATTCATCCGGGCTCGCCGACGGGAGGCTTTCCCCGGCCAGGACGGCGTGGTCCGCGCCGATCAGATAGGCCTTCCCTGTATTCCCCAAGCCAGTCTGTTCTCCCAATATCTCTTTCAACGGCTCTACGCTGGCCCGAGCGGCAATGACACCGAGCGGTCGACCTTGCTGTCCCAGGACTGGGAGCGTGACAATGACAGATTGATCATACGGCTGGTCGGAAGGGACAGATGAGGTCTTCTGGTCGGGGAAACGGATTTGGACATAGGGGGCTGCCAACCCGTGGTGAAAGAAATCCTGACGACTGAGATCTTGGCCTTCCTCATCCACAATCGTGGAAAGGGCCACTCGTCCCTCCAGATCAATGAGGAAGATAGCCTCCAGATGCGGCGATTGACCAACGAGGCCCTGAAGGCGTTTTCGTACCGCTCTGTTGTAGAAACCGTAATGCTTGTGCTCCTCAGCGAGAGCGAGGACAACCGCGATGCGCTCGAAAGCACAATCTGTATTGGACGCAACGACCAGATCCTCCTCCAAGGAGCGAATCCAACTCTCAATGGCCGACTGTTTAAGCGCAGCAACCGAGTCCAGGCGATCGCCGACTTGACGGCGCCCGGTGTAATATGCCACGGCCAGCGATCCAAAGCTGATGGCTATCACCGGAATGACGGCGACTAGGACAAAGCAAACGAGAAGACGGGTGCGGATTGTAGTAGGCTTGAACACTTTTCTCCAGGTATTGAGCATATCAAAGAATACTATGGGTGGTACCGACGGCAAATGGGTTGGAGCAAACTCACGCTAGGTCGGGAATCCAGTGCATTGGCAAGAAAATGTGGCTTGATGAATCCGTTTGAGCGGTAAGGCAACTACTCAGATAGACCAATCCTGATAAGTTTTGACTAACGAGATCGGTAACTTCCCTTAGCATTTTTTATCCAACTCGAATGTCAAAAAGCACAAATCTACCTAACGGCGCTTAATCAAAGGCTTTCTCCGAATATTTCCTCCTTTGGTATCGGTTCAGTTTGGTGAGCGCTGCTGGGGCCGGTCTCCTGACCGTGCCCCAGGTTCTGAATAAAAGGGTTCCCGTCTGGCTCGGTCAGAGACCAGCCAGAGCAGAGATGTGTAGGGTAGCCAAATTGCTCACCAGACTGAAATGTTACCTCCTTTGGTGCTTTACCATATCCAGTCCGCATAAGGCAATCAAAGCAGGTCGAAGGGGGCTTAGGCGTTCCAGGTTGCCTCCAATCCTGTTTGGCAAGCGCATCAACCCTGGCTTCGTTTGCCTTGTCCGCGTCTAAGCACACTTTAGAGACTATCAAAAAATTCGCTCAGAGGCCCGTCCTCGGGCCGATTAGCGCCCCCGAGACGGGGGTGTTTTCGCTAGACGACCTGCCGAAATCCCCATATGCGCCGTCCCCACCGAGAAACGGTGTGCAAGGAACTTGTTAATAGTATACATTAATACATCGGAAGGGACAAATCTAACCTACCTGCCAAGCATCAACGTGTAATGTGAGATTGATAGTCTCAGACTTCCCAGGGCACAGTGTCAGATGTCAGTTGCTCGATCTCGACGTAGGCGTCGTTCGGATACTCCAAGGTAAAGATCACTGGCTTCGCTGGGGTCCGTAGGAGAAGAGGCACTACCAGCTGTATGTGAGGTCGCCTCGTAGGCCGCGCGCAGGGGTGGAGCGACGCAGGAGGAAAGACATGGATCTCGTCTCTGCAATCCTCTGAGCATTCCAACGAAAACCCA
>CAYYTU010000056.1:0-19544 GCA_964474655.1 uncultured Anaerolineales bacterium | reverse complement strand
CTGCCATTATCGCTCAACTGGCAGGAATTGTAAATTACTTAATTTCCAAAGTATTGAGCAAATTGTATCATAATCTCAAAAACGCTCAAAAAGTGCAAAAGTATAGTAAGTATTTGTAGCGTTCATCAACGTTCATTTTTTCCTCAGTGCGCATAGTTCCTCCAGTAACATTATCATTTGAGTGAACTATACCACCTCGGTAACATTTTACGTGAGTGAATGCGCCGGCTTGACAAAACGCCCCCTCTGTGGTAGATTTGACCCAAGTTGGAGCAACATCAAATAATTATGGAAAGCATACCAACCTTCGACAAGCGACACTCCCGAAAGGAACCACCCCCGTCTGGGTAGTCTGTTCGGGCTAGGTAGTCGAAAGTGAACCGGGGCCAGTCTCCAGACGGAGGCTGGCTTTTATTTTATCGCTGCCGGACTGCCATCATCCAGTATGTATGACCCCTGACACAACCAGCACGCCAAAAAGGAGGTGATGATTGACCGACTTTAAAATGCCACCCCACTCAGCGACAAAAGATCCAATACGTTCTTTCGCATAATTTACCAAGAGGAGGAGAAAAATGACGAAAGCAACCAAACTACTTACCCTGATCGCCGTTCTGACGCTCGTGTTATCGACCGCAGTTGCCTGTGGGCCAAGCCCCACGCCAGAACCCACAGAGCCCCCCACAGAAGCTCCGGCCGAAGAGCCGACCGAGGAACCAACGGAGCCTCCCGAAGAGGTAGAGGAGGAGGAAGAGGAAGGACTAGGCACAGTAGTGGTCGGCCTCAACGCCGAGTATCCACCTTTCGAGTTCGTGAATGACGAGGGCAACATCACCGGCTTCGATCCCGATCTGCTCGACGCCATCGCCGAGGAGGCCGGCTTCGACTACGAGCTGGTCAACACCCGCTGGGACGGCATCTTCGTGGCCCTGGCTTCCGGCGAGTTCGACGCCGTGATGTCCGCCGCCACGATCACCGAGGAACGCGAAGAGATGGTCGACTTCAGCGATCCCTACTTCAACGCCGGACAGCGCCTGGCTGTCCGCGCCGACGAGACCGAGATCACCGGCCCCGACGACCTGGCCGGCAAGCGGGTCGGCGTCCAGCTCGGCACCACCGGCGACATCTGGCTTTCGGACAACACCGAGGCCGAAGTCGTCCGCTACGACGAGAACACGCTGGCCTTCCAGGCTCTCGCCAACGGCGACGTCGACGCCGCGATGGCCGACGGCCCTACCGCCGCCGACATCATCCAGTCGAACCCAGAGATGGACCTGAATCTACTTGAGGGCGTCTACACCGAGGAGCAGTACGGCATCGCCGTCAACCCCGATCGCCAGGACGTGCTGGAGGCGATCAATGAGGGCCTGGCCGCGGTCAAGGAGAGCAGCGCTTACGACGAAGTCTACGACAAGTACTTCGGCACGGAGGTCGAGGAAGAAGGTGAAGGCGCCGACCTGGGCACGATAGTGGTTGGCCTCAACGCCGAGTATCCGCCTTTCGAGTTCGTGGATGACGAGGGCAACATCACCGGCTTCGATCCCGATCTGCTCGACGCCATCGCCGAGGAGGCCGGCTTCGACTACGAGCTGGTCAACACCCGCTGGGACGGCATCTTCGTGGCCCTGGCTTCCGGCGAGTTCGACGCCGTGATGTCCGCCGCCACGATCACCGAGGAACGCGAAGAGATGGTCGACTTCAGCGATCCCTACTTCAACGCCGGACAGCGCCTGGCTGTCCGCGCCGACGAGACCGAGATCACCGGCCCCGACGACCTGGCCGGCAAGCGGGTCGGCGTCCAGCTCGGCACCACCGGCGACATCTGGCTTTCGGACAACACCGAGGCCGAAGTCGTCCGCTACGACGAGAACACGCTGGCCTTCCAGGCTCTCGCCAACGGCGACGTCGACGCCGCGATGGCCGACGGCCCTACCGCCGCCGACATCATCCAGTCGAACCCAGAGATGGACCTGAATCTACTTGAGGGCGTCTACACCGAGGAGCAGTACGGCATCGCCGTCAACCCCGATCGCCAGGACGTGCTGGAGGCGATCAATGAGGGCCTGGCCGCGATCAAGGAGAGCAGCGCTTACGACGAAGTCTACGATAAATACTTCGGCACAGAGCAGTAAAGTAATTCGTAACGCTGTCGGCATGGGGGCCATCGGCGCGGCAATGGCCGATGGCCCCCATCCTCTCACCGACAGATTGCACCACATCGCGTTACCTAGTGAGGAGCCATTATGTCCACTGGACTAACCGGAGCTAGTGAAGCAGAGAAAAGAAGTGCCAAAATTCTGCCCATACCCTGGGAGGACGCCCCATGGTGGGCCATCATCCTAGCGATCGTTGGGCTCAGCGTAGGCTGGTCTGTGCTGACCTCGGAAGAGTACATCAAGGCCATCAAGTTTGTTTCCGTGGGCCTGCAGCTGACGTTACAGGTCACCGCCATCTCGTATCTGATCGCTTTGATCGTGGGTCTAATCTTCGGCCTTATGCGCGTATCCGACAATCCTATCCTGTACGCTGTATCGACGCTATACGTCGAGGTCATTCGCGGCGTTCCGCTCCTGGTGATCATTCTCTACGTGGGATTCGTCGTCACACCTAAGTTACGCAACGCCACCGGAGGCACTGTCGACATTCAAGGCGTGCCGTCGGCAGTGATTGGCATCGCCATCTGTTACGCGGCCTATATGGCCGAGATCTACCGCGGGGGCATCGAATCGATCGAACGGGGACAGATGGAAGCGGCCCGTTCCCTAGGAATGACATATATGCAGGCTATGCGGCATGTTATTCTACCTCAAGCCGTGCGCCGTATCCTGCCTCCGCTGGGCAATAACTTCATCGCTATGCTCAAGGATTCGTCGCTGATGGCCGTGATCGCGCTGCCGGATCTGTTGCAGAAGGGACGATTGTACGTTTCTCGCACTTTCCGCGCCTTCGAGGGTTACAACACCGTAGCGCTGCTTTACCTGATAATGACGCTGATCTTATCGCTACTCGTGCGCGCCATCGAAAGGAGATTCTCCATTGAGTGAGCCAATTATCCAAATCAAGCACGCTTATAAACGCTTCGGACACATCGAAGCCGTCGTCGACGTCAGCCTGGACGTCTACCCCGGCGAAGTGGTCGTCATCATCGGGCCCTCGGGCGGCGGAAAATCCACCTTGCTGCGCTGCATCAACAAGCTGGAGACAATTGACCAGGGTGAGATCATCGTCGATGGTTACTCGATCACCGAGCCCCAGAACATCAACAAGGTACGAGCGGAGATTGGCATGGTGTTTCAGCTCTTCAACCTCTTCCCGCACCTGACGGCCTTGGAGAACATCACGCTGGCCCAACAAGTGGTGCGGAAGCGGAAGAAGAAAACAGCCCAAAGAATTGCCCACGAACAGCTGGAAAAGGTCGGCATAGGAGAAAAATGGGATGCTTACCCCTCGCAGCTATCGGGCGGTCAACAGCAACGCGTCGCTATCGCTCGCGCTCTGGCGATGGAACCCAAGATTATGCTCTTCGATGAGCCCACTTCAGCGCTCGACCCGGAGATGATCAAGGGCGTGCTAGACGTGATGCTCGACCTGGCACAAGAGGGAATGACGATGGTCGTCGTCTCCCACGAGATGGGCTTCGCCAAAGCCGCCGCCGATCGGATGGTATTCTTGGACCACGGCTCTATCGTAGAGGTCACCACACCGGAGAAGTTATTCTCTGCTCCAGAAGAAGAGCGCACGCAGCGATTCTTGGACCAGATTCTACATTAGCCAATTCGACGATGTTAAGATTGTCGAGCTAACGCTAGCCTGAGAAGCTCATCTAGGACGCTTGAGGGGGGGGGATGAGAAGCCAGATCGAACTGTTGTTGGAACGCGGCGTTGAGAAAGCGCAAGCCGGAGAACGAGAACGCGCACGCCGAGACTTCATCCGCGTGATCGAACTCCATCAATCTAACAAAGAGGCCTGGCTATGGCTCAGCAAGGTCACAGACGACCCCGCCGATCGGATCGTCGCGCTGAAAAACGTCCTCACCCTTGAGCCTCATAACGAGCAAGCCGCGGCTGAATTACGGCGGTTGCGCCGAAAGACGCCTGACGACGTGGCCCAGCGTTCGTTACTCCCGCTGCTGGAAAAGACCGATGGGGTAACGCCACTACAGCGGCTTTGCCCCCACTGCGGCTTTCAAAATCCCAGATGGGCTTTTACCTGCGATCGCTGCAGCGGCGATCTCCAGCCAGTGGACCCTACCGAGGCGCTGGGGCCCGCATCACGCCCTCGTCAGGCCACGATCATCACCGTGCTGGAGGCCTGGCTGGCGGCAATCTCCTTCGACCGGCAATGGATGTTTGTGCCGGAGGTCACGTTGGCCTCATGGGGGCGAAGCCTGACGGCGCTGGTGATGGCGGCTCTCTTTAGCTCGGGCTGGCAGGCGCTCACCAGCATTGGGCTGCAACTACTGAGTGGGGGCTGCGACGTGCGTAACCAGCTGGTCGGTGGAGCGTTCATCTGCGGCGCAAAGACGGCGCTGCTGACGGTCTCGCTGGCGCTGGGCTGGCTTCCCCTGGCCCTGACCACCTGGCTAGTGGGGGGACGGCAAGGCTTTAAGTCTCACGCCCATCTGACAGCGATAGCGATTTCATCCTGGTTCGCTATCAGCGCCCTCGTGGCACCTCTCCCCACCTTGCTCTCCGAAGTCGTGTCAGACGAAGGAAACTTAGCATTAGTACTGGAGGTTATACCACTCTTCCTCGTGATAGCGTTAGCGACAGCTGGAATCGTCTGGCTCATCCAGGCCATCCAGACAGCGCAGCGACTTTCCGCCACGCGGGCCATGCTGATCACGTTATTCCTGATCGTGTTGGGGCTGGCGCTTTTTTATGGCCTGGATATGCTTGCCAAAGGGCGTCTGCTCGAAATAAGCAGCACGGCTCTGACATTCATCTTCCTCCCCTGGCCTGGCTGATAATCTTAACAACAACCGCCGTGAGCGGATTCTCTGCCCGGATCTATCGGATGTCCTTCACCCATTCATCGACCAAAGTATTCAGCGTCCCATCGCGCTCCATCGCCACCAGAGCCTGGTCGATTTCCTGCAACAAGCGCCAATTCTCCCGCTTCGTGACGACGGCGTAAGGCTCCTCTACAATCGTCTCGTCGATCACACTCAGATCGCGACCACTTCCAATCGCCTCCAGCGCCGAGACGTGATCGACCAGAGCGACGTCGGCCTCCCTCTCTTCCACGCCCACCAGCGCCTCGGACGGGGTAGTATACGCGACGATGGTGAAACCAGACAAGCGCCGGGCCCATTGCCGCGCTTCTTGATCGCCGCGCGTGCCCAGCGCTACCGCCATCGTATACCCGTCCAGGTCGGTCAAGACTCCAATATCATCCTCACCAGCGCGCGTCACCAGCACCTGTCCGGCGTCAAAGTAAGAGGTCGAGTAGGCGAAGTCGTCCATCCGAGCCGGATCGATGACCAGCGCCGAGATGACGATGTCCACCCGCCCCGCCGTCAGCGCATCGTAGAGACCATCGTAGGTCAGATTAGGCACGAAGGTCACCTCTACCCCCAGCCGCCGCCCCAGCTCCCGCGCCAGGTCGACGTCTAAACCGATCAGCTCGCCGTCTCCGTCCACACTCTCGAAGGGCGGGAAGCTGGCGTCCATCCCCACGCGCAGCACGCCGGTCTCCTTGATCCGCGCCCAGGCGGCGTCCTCGGTCGGCGAACAGCCCGCCAGGGCCATCGTCACCATCACCAATGGAACCAGCAAGGTCAACGCTGCGCTACGCACCACGGTCCTGCTCATACCATATCACCTCTTTGAGACACCCAGAAAACAGTTAGCCGCCAGCCGGGCACTTGCTCCGACCGACGGCTAACCGGCATCACACGCCCCGAACGCTCACGCGCTCACTGCCCGCCGTCCCTCCAGAAACGCCTCGCGATTCGGCGCCGCGTACTTCTGAGGAACCCGTCGCTCGACCACCGCCAGCCACGTCTCCGGGTCCACCTCCAGCCGGGTAGAGAGCGTCCCCAGCAGGACAGTGTTCATCATCCGAGCATCGCCCAGATCCTCGGCGATGGCAAGCGCCTCTACCAGTGTGACGTCCTCGGTGCGGGCGCGCACAGTGGAAAGGATCTCCTCCTCGGACGGATAGATTGCGTCGCCGACGGTGACCGACATCGGCGCGATCCGCTGCCGGTTGATGAAGACAGCCCCGCCCGGATCGCCCGTGCCCGGCGAGGCGGGACGCAGCCAGTCGATCCAGCGGGCCGCCTCCAGCAGCTCGGTGGCGATCAAGAAGTCGACGGTCCCCCGCTCTGCAGTGGAAGCGCCAACTTCCTCGCCCCAGCGTACGTGACTTTCCACCACGCCGCCGCGCTGCGAGAAGCCGTGCACCTCCGACTTTTTGGCCTCGTAACCAGCCTCCAGGCCCACGCCGGCCGCGATATCAGAGGCAGTCAGAATTCCTTGCCCGCCGACGCCAACAAACAGGAAATTGATGATCTTCTCCATCGTCACGCCTCCTCTCTTTGCGTCTCGTAGATCGCATCACGCGGACAGACTTGCAGGCAGACGGTGCAGCCAGTACAGAGCAACGGATCGATCTGCGCTTTGGGTCGCTTCGTCCGCTCATCGATCTGATCGGACTTGAGGATGGCCGGGCAGCCGACACGGAAGCAGAAGCCGCAACCGTTGCAGACGTCGTGGTCGACGACCACGGTCGCGCGGCGCTGGAAAGTGGGGGTGAAGACGCAGGAACCGTTGACGATGATCACGGTCGGCCGATCGTCGATAGCCGTGGCCTCGCGAATCGCCTGCTCCACGCCCTCGACGTCGAGCGCATCCACCACCCATAGATCCTCGACGCCCATCCCGCGCACCACCGACTCAATGTCGATCCGCTGTGAGGTCTCGCCCTGCAATGTCACGCCGGTGGCCGGGTTATCCTGACCGCCCGTCATCGCCGTGGTGCCGTTATCAAGGATCATCGTGCAAGCAGTGCCCTGGTTATAGATTGTGTTCGCCAGCTCCGGCAATCCAGTGTGGAAGAAGGTGGAATCACCGATGGTGGCGACGATATCATCGGGCGAGCCGGCCTGTCTGGCCCCGTGAGCCATCCCGATGCTGGCGCCCATTGAGATCACCATATCCGTCTTCTCGAACGGGGGCAACACGCCGATGGCATAGCAGCCGATGTCGCCGGAGACGAGCTTGTTCAACTTGCGCAGGTTGAAGTAGACCGAGCGATGCGGGCAGCCGGGGCACATCGCCGGCGGACGTGGCGGTATGTCCAGCGCTTCGTCCGGCTCGTCGCTTCCCTCGGCTCCGTTTGATGCGACCTCGACTGGCAGATCCGCCGCCACCGCGCCTTCCCGCACGCGCCCCAGAGTCAGCTCGCCGGTCTGGGGAAAGTATGCCTTGCCCACCACATCCAGCCCCATCGCCCTGATCTGCTCCTCGAAGAAAGGATCGAGCTCCTCGACGACGACCAACGTCTCAACCTCGGCCGCGAAGTCGCGAATCATCTGCTCCGGAAGCGGATGGCTCATCCCCAGCTTGAGGAACGAGAAACCCACGAATATCTCGCGGACGTACTGGTAGGCCATACCGGTAGCGATGACTCCGACGCGCTTATCGCCCCACTCCACGCGGTTGAGCGGGCACGTCTCGGCGTAGTTGGTCAGCCGCTCCACCCGCGCCTCGACCTCCGGGTGACGGAGGCGGGCATGAGCGGGGATCATCACGTACTTGTGCGGCTGCTGCTCGAAGGGCGGCAGCGGTTCCCGCCCGCGCGGTGCGTCCGGCATCGGCACCTCCACCGGCGACTTGGAGTGCGAAAGCCGCGTAGTAGAGCGCAGCATCACGGGCGTATCAAACCGCTCGCTCAGATCGAAGGCAAAGGCCGTGAACGTCTTCGCCTCTTGACTGTCGGCGGGTTCCAGGCAGGGGAACTTACCGAAGCGAGCGTAATGGCGGTTATCCTGCTCGTTCTGGGAGCTGAAAGCCCCCGGATCGTCGGCGCTGACCAGCACCAACCCGGCTCCAACGCCGGTATAAGAGAGCGACATCAGGCTATCGGCGGCGACGTTGACGCCGACGTGTTTCATCGCCGCCAGCGCCCGTCCGCCGGCGAACGACGCACCGATGGCGGCATCCAGAGCCACTTTTTCGTTGGACGACCATTCGGCCTTGACGCCCGCATACTGGGCCAATGCGGGCAAAATTTCGGTGCTGGGCGTGCCGGGATAGGCCGCAGCGTAGCGCACACCGGCCTCCCACGCGCCCCGCGCGATCGCTTCATTGCCAGAGAGCAATCGTTTCTTGGTAAGCGTATTCTTCTTGTCCATACGTGCTCCTCACTGAAGCTAAAAGCCTCGCGGTGCAGATCCGCAAAGCCAACGTAAACCGATGATTATTTCAGGAAGAGAAACCTCAAGATCAGCGATTCCGCAGACGCGTGCGCGCCCTCCGACAGCGTGGGCATTCCAGCCCTCGGTACTCGGTGCCACAGGTGCGACAGACGCGGAGCGGCACCGGACGCTCATCGTCAAACGAAGCCACGATCACAACGACCTCATGCCCGACGTACTTATCCAGCTCGTCGTCCAGAGCGGCGTTTTCCACCACCCACTGACCATCCTCGTCTCGCCGCAGCTGGCCCCTGATGACGTCCAGATCCAGCTCAAAGGCCGCCGACGCCAACTCTCTAATACTCGCTTTACGCTGCGCTCGTCCCATCTCTCCTCCCCGCTATCCCCCCGCTATAATAGACAATGGCATATTAGAGGCCGAAATCGCCGTCAGAGACGCCTCCTACAATATCTCACTATCTGCTCTGATGCCATGTCAAGCGGATAACTCCGTAGATTTATTGATCACGCTCTACACTATCGCGCAGCACGCGGAAGCGGTCGAGATCACGCGCGACAAACGTGTTTGGAAATACAGTCCGAGCTTCATCCAGAATATCGGATTCGCGGTAACGTCGCGAAATGTGCGTCAGCACCAGGTGTCCTACTTCGGCCTCGCAGGCCAGCTCGGCAGCCTGGGCCGCTGTGAGGTGGCCGAACTGTCGCGCCAGCTCAACGTCCTCGTCTAGATATGTAGCCTCGGTGACTAACAGGTCCGCCCCTCGCGCCGGTTCAACCAACGCAGCTGCATCGCCGGCATCCCCGACGTGGACCAAACAGGCCCCCTCTCGCGGTTCGCCAAGCACGTCATCAGGCATAATCACACGCCCATCGGAAAGCACCACCGATTTCCCGGCCACCAGCTGGCTCCGCTCTGGCCCGGCCGGCACACCCAGCTTCTCTGCTTTATGATTAAGAAAGGGACGCCGGGGCTTTTCGCAGAAGCGATACCCCAGACTGGGCCCCCGATGGGAGACCGGGAAGGCGCTCACCTCGAACTCATCATCCTCCAAAATTATGCCCGGCTCCACTTCCACAAGATCAATCTCCAGCGACGTCTTGGCGCCTCGCAGCACCACCCCGTAGATCAGGTCGTAGACCCGCTGGAGGGCCCAACGCCCGCCGTAAATCTCCAGCCGCTCAATCGCCTCCCAACGCGCAAATGTGGAGACCAGGCCGCCCAGGCCCAGGATATGGTCCAGATGGCCGTGGGTGAGGAGAATGCGATTCAGTCGTTTGAACCCCAGGCCGCTGCGCAAGATCTGCCGCTGCGTGCCCTCACCGCAATCGACCAAGAAACGATACTCCCGATGGAGCACCATCTGCGACGAAAGGCCCCGATAGATCGAGGGCGCCGACGCCGACGTACCTAGAAAGACGATTTCGATCATCTTATGTCCCTTTCACCGCCAGCGAGCCCGGCTCCCCCGGCGCCCCTTCCACAATCATCGTCCGATCCAGGAACTGCCGCACGACCCAGACGTTGGTTAGCAGATGCTGCGTCACCCGCGAGGTAACCAGGTGAGATTCTCCCACCGCCAGCGCCATCGGCAGCACCAGCTGATCGACCAGATGGGGATCGACGGGCTGACCCACGCGGTGATGCGTCAGCAGATCCTCGCAAGCGGCCTCGGCGACACGTTCCGCCGGGAGGCCCTTCCGGCCATAAGCCGTAAAGCCAGCGCGGATGTGCTCGTAGGCAGCAAAGAGGAAGATCCCGGCGCCCGGTCCCACGCTACGCAACCGACGCGGCTCGACCCTGGCCTCAATCTGGGCATCGGTCTCTGCCAGCACGTTGCGGGCGTGGTTGGCCATCCGCTGAGGGATGTGCGAGGGCAAGTTCGTCACCGCCGCGATGCCCCAGACGCGCTCAAGAGGGCCCCGCTCGGTCAGCACCAGGGGGTTGAGTGAACCGGGCCGCCCACTGATCCGAACGTGCGCCTCGCCGCCGCCGGCTGGGTAGAAGCCCCACTGTACCAGCTCGATCTCGACTTGCGGATCCATCCGCCCCAGCGTAGGAAGAAAGACGTGCTCCAGGTAAGAGATCGACGGTGCCCAGGCGACATGCGTGCCGCCCTTCAAGATCAGATAGGATTCACCAGCTGCCAGTGCCAGCGGCAATAATACCGTCTGCAGCACCAGGCCGATCGAACCGGCGCTGCCACCCTCGGCCGCGTCGGCGACGTCGAAGGCATACTGCCCAGCGCGCGCCGGGCCAGCAGGCACAAAGCTGACCGTCTGTGAGCCCAACTCGTCGCCTTCGACCTGGGCCCCGCAGACTGCAGCGGCTGCTCGCACCGCCGTCAGATGCTGGGGGCGCAAGCCCGGATTTCGTCGTCCGGCTCGGATGTGCTCGATCCGCGTCGGGTGCTCGGTCAGCACCGCCAGCGTCAAGGCCGTGCGGAGGATCTGGCCGCCGCCTTCTCCATGTGAACCGTCAATTACCACCATCACCGATCTCCAGTGTAGCCAGAATCAAGCTTCCGTCCGAGCGCGATGGGAGAGACAATCGCGTGCCGTCACGCCGATACAATCCTGTTTTCAACCGATACTCACCCGGCGAAAGCTCTGCGGGCAGCTCAAGCGTGTGCTGCTGTACGAACACGTCTCCAGGAAGGAGCGTATCCGAAAGAGCCGTCATCGCATCTCCCTGAACGATGAGTGTACCATCACTGGCAAGCAGATGCAAGAAGATGGTCAGATCGGGCGGGAGATCACCCACCACGCGCCAAGCGGTGAGCACTTCGACGCTCTCTCCCGCAGCGGGCCGAGGCGGCGACACCCGATAGCCTATCTGGGCCATCACGTCGCCGAACGTCGTCGCTGGTTCATCCGGCTGCTCGAACGCGGAAAGCCAGCGCTCCAGCGCTGCCGCCACGTCCATACGCATCAGCCGCCCCCCCTGGAAGTGGAACAGTGTCTCAGCCTCCTCCGCCCAGCCCGAAGGCACAAACGACGCCAGGTCCATATTCTCGCTGAACAGATAGCGCGCCGAACGACCGCCCCGGGGGACGAGCTGCGAATCCGAGCAATTGTACCAGCCGACATCCAGATCGCGGCGGTTGAGCAAGTAGGGCAACGCCTGCCGATCCGTGCGCCAGAAGAAATGTTCCTCATTCAGGAAGGGCGTGCAGGCCGCTATCGGCGTCGTATCCGGCGAGCGATCCAGGTGGCGGGCCGCTTCGGCCAGACCGGCGTGATGAAAGTTCCTGACATCGCTCACCTGGGGCCAGCGATGGAAGTAATCGCGCCCGGTCAACCCCACGTTCACGCCGAGCAGAAGAACGAGCGCAGCGATGAGCATAGCCCGCCAGCGGACCGATCGCCCGTCCAGCCTACCCGCAAGCCAACGCACGGCAAGCCCAGGGAAGATGAACGTGGTCACCAGTACCCCGGCAGTGCGCGTGAAGTGAGGCGCCGGCTGCGTCACCATCCCCGGCGCCATCAGGATCAGCGTCCAGAGCAAGATGTAGGCATTGGGCGCTCGGCGCAGGTCAAGCAGCGCCAGAAACATTCCGGCGAGGAATAATATGCCGCCAACCGGCTCGAAGACCGGTCGGCCCGGCAGGTTATAATGCGGCTGAGGATCGCCGCGGACGACGAACATGCCCAAGGTCTGCACCGTGGATGAGAGAACCGGGAGCGGATCGCCGGCTCGTAACGCCTCCAGCGGCCCCATCAGGTCCATAATCCGATGCTGCTGATGCCAATGGGTCGCGATGTAGATCACCGCTGGCGCGGCGACGAGCGCACCGACGATCAGCAAGCATAGAAAGCCGCGCCAGTGGAGGGCCAACCTTGCACGATGGAACAAGGCCAGATAGGCGATAAAGAGCACAATGACCAAAGGCACAAAACGGGCCACCGAGTAGGTGTACTGGAGCGCTCCAAGCAGGATTCCCGCCAGCGTAAACCAGGCCTTGGCGCTTTTATCCCACCGAGGACTTTCCAACCCGCGCCAGAGAGCCAGTGACATAGCAGCCCCCAACGCCGGTACCGACGTGCTGCGCAATGCCGCGCGTCCCAGATAGAGGGGCCAGAAGCTAGCCGCCCATCCGCCCACAGCGACCAGCGCTACCCACGGACCGAATCGACGGCGCGAGAAGCGGTAGACGAGCACAATCGCCAGCAAGCTGGACGCCACCGAGGGGAGCCGAAACCAGTACGGTACGCGGGCGATCAACGCACGACCCGCGCCCAACAGGAGATAGAAGAGCATCTCTCGTTTTCCGCGCCCGGCTTCGTAGGAGGGAGCAAGCGGCATACCGGCCCACAGCCGCTCGGCGAGGTTTGCATTGATGATCTCGTCGTCGTGGATACCCGGCGGCACCCTTTGCAGCCGGTAGAGGCGGAGAAAAGTGGCCAACAGCAGAAGCGCGATGAGAATCAGATACTCGGCAAGGCGGGGGGATGAGTTGTAAGGCGCAAAATCTGCCCGGCGCACATCGGCCGCCATGTCAGTCCATCTCGCGCAGCGCATCGTAGGCCGGACGCACCGTCGTCTCCGGCCAGCCCGGCTCGGTGATGGCCCACCAATACTGCTCGTCCTCCTCCGTCCACGCCGGGTCCGCGATGGAAAGCACGGTCATTAACCCAATCCACGGGTCCCAATGTTCGTCGGCATACTGGAGCGCCCGCACCAGATAGTCGGCCTGTTGCTCCGGCGTGACGGCGTGCCAGTGGTAGGGCGAATCGGGGCGCGGATCCGTGGTCCATCCCATCTCCAGCACGGCTATCTGTTTGTCGCCATCCCCGTAGTGCACCATAATATCGCGCATATTCTCAACGTGGCGGAAGCAGAAGAACTGCTGTTGCCCATATTCGGGTGAATGCGCAGCTTCCTCGGGGGAGACCTCCGGCGGGGCTTTGTAGCCAGGAGCGTTGACGCCCAACAGGTCGAAGTAAGGCCCCGCGCTGGCCTCGTACATCTCTCGGAGATAAACCGTATCGGGCATCGCCTCCGGCAGGCCGGTGCCCGTCGGCGACAGCCCAGCCGAGATGACGAGGGCATCCGTGTCTGCAGACTTGATACCCTCATAGCAGGCTTGCAACAGCTCCAAGTAGAAGGCCGGGTCCGGCGGATGACCGCCCCACTCGCGGGCCAGGTTCGGCTCGTTCCACACCTGATAGGCCGCCACCCGCCCCCGGTACCGTTCGGCCAGAGCGTGACAGAAATCGCCCAAGTCTTGCGGGTCCTCCGGGGGGCCATTCCCGGTGCTATCCCCGCGCGGCGGCACCGTCCAGACCGGTTCGCTGTCGATGCGGAATAGCACCTTCAAATCAAACCGCTCGGCCTGGTCGACGATCCGATCGGTGAAGTACCAGTCGTACCGCCCCTTCTTGATCCCTTCAATGTCACGCCAGCCCACGTTCTGTTTGACCCAGCCGAAGCCAGCCCTGCTTATCAGCTCCAGGTCTCGCTCCGCAGCTTCCTCATGCCACCAGAGATAAGCTTGCATCCCATATTCCGGCGATTCCAGGCGCTTACGTGTCCAGGAGGTCGCCGTCGGCGGGGGCGTGGGAGAGGGCGTGGGAGAGGGCAAAGAGGGCCACACGGCAAGATCGAACCTCCAGACCCCAAGCCCCAGGGTGAAGACCAGGCCCAACACCAGAATCACCAGGCCGATCGGCCGGGACCAGCGGGGCGGGATTGAGATATGGTTAGCCATCTACACTGTTGTATGCCAAGTCAGTCACTAGGGTTTGTCCATTGTGCCGATAGCGCCGAAAGCCGGACGCCCAGCGCCGTTGAAGTCGATGATAGCGTAAGGTGCATTGGGATCCTCGGGGCCCCAGCCCAGCTGGGAGTAGTTCAGGTTCCAAAGGAAAGCCATCCGGACGAAGCCCCACTTTCGCATCAGCTTGAAGGCCTGGACGTTCCACTCGGCCTGATCCTGCAGACTGTTATCTAAAGCAAACTCGAAGCCAGGCGGATGGCCGTCGAATCCCTCCGCAGTAGCCCAGCCGAACTCGGTAACGCACAGCGGCGTATCGCCACCGGCCTCCTGAATACGCTCGTGGTAACCCCACAGAGTCGACTTGAAAGACCAGCTGTGATGGGGGTCGTCGAAAGGCCCGCGAAACTGCGCGTCCGGATTGTCATAGCCCTCGTCCCATTCTACGTTAGGCGGCATATTGATGCCGTTGTGATGAGCGCCCACGCAGTCACAGTAGTCGAGAAGCCCGGCGTCGATCATCTGATCCATATAATCGAAGTCGTCCATCCAGATCACACGATCAGGGTTATCGGGATCGGTCTGCCGACCGGCGGTCGGAGAGAGTGCCCCGCTGATGACGATAATGTCCGGATCCTGGCTCTTGATCGCTTGATAGGCCACCTGCAGCATCTCCACGTACGCTTCTGCATCGACGCCTTCTGGCGTATCCCACTCCCGATCCAGGTTCTGCTCGTTCCAAACCTCGATGGCGTGGAGACGCCCCTGATAACGATCAACCATCTGACCGAGGAAATCCGCAAACACTGTCAGATCATCGGGGGGCGCGCCTTCGGGATTCTCGTCCGTGTAGCTGCGCGCCCAGTCGGGAGCATCGACGACGCTGAACATCACCTTGATATCGCGTCGATTCGCTTCCTCCACCACCGCATCAAAACCGCTCCAATCCACTTCATCCGGCGCTGGGGAGAAGTCTTTCCAGCGCACCTGCTGCTTGACCCAGCCCAATCCCAGGCTCTCGACCTGTCCTATCCAGTAGCCCGGATCGCCGCCGCCCACAAAGTTGCCAGCGATACCATAACCAAACTCCCCTTCTACATCCTCACCAAGAGGAGTGGACACGGGCGTAGAGGATGTTGTAGATTCGGCAGGCGTCGGCGGGATGGCGGTTGGCTGTGTCTCTTCTGCCTGGGCAACCGCCGTGGCCGTCAGATCAAGGGATGGAGTAGCGCCATCTGTTTCCTGCTTGCTGGCTCTATCGGCTCCAAACCAGCCATACCAGGTGCAAAGACCTCCTACGATGACGAGGACGAGCCAGGCAGCGATGGCGACGTAGAATCGCTTGCTGCTCAAGTTTCGATTGCCAGCCATTCGTGACCTCCTTACAGGCAAAAGGGCCCGGCTAGAGCCGAACCCTATGTAGTTAAGGCAGGGCCCAGCGGCACGGCGACCGGCTCCAATCACCGGCAGACCGGTCAGCCCGCTGGTATGCTCAACGGGGCTTGGTGCGCCTCGCTGCCCCTGCCTTAGATTCGCGCATATATCGATGCGTCCGTACGCCTACCACTCAAACCCACGCTGTTCGTTCACTACCGCGCACCCAGCACGTTGCCCAACGCGTCACAGGCCGGACAACTGCCGTCGGGCCGGATGATGTTGTAGCCATCCTGAGGGTCATACCCGTAGCGACTCCGGCCCACGTTCCAGATGATGATACAACGCACCATCCCGGTATTGATACTCAACTGCGCTGCCTCCTGAAGCCAGGCCGCTTGCTTGGCGTTATCGATCCCACGTGCCCAGGCGAAATCATCGGAGAAAGTGGGAAGACCTTCCTGCGAGGCATAACCCATCTCGGTGTAGAATATCTTGCGCGCGCCGCCGAAGATATTGTAATAAAGCCGGGTCTGGGGCAGGAAGTACCAGGAATGGTGCCCTCCGCTAGCGTCGGCCGGATGCCCGCTGCTGGCCGAAGGCGACGTGGCTCCGGAGTTATGGTGCGCACCGATGTAGTCCATACACTGGGCAGCTCCGGCATTGACCAGACCTTGCAGCCAGGGCTGATCATCGCAACCGTCGGCGCTGCAACCGCCGAAGAACCCCGTCGGCGAAGGCGCGGCACTGATGACGGCCGTGTTGGGATTGGCGTTCTTGATAGCAGCGTAGGCCGTGCACAAAAGGTCCGTGTAAGCCTGGGGGCTGATGTGACCAGCCTGCCACTCGCGGTCGATGTTCGGCTCGTTCCAAACCTCAATGGCGTCGGCGCCGGCCGCTGCCAGATCGGCCACCCAACTGGCGTAATTCTCTTCAAACCCGGGCTCGGTGACCATAGCCGCGCCCCCTATGGCGCTCAACTGAACCTTGAAGCCGTTGGCGTGGGCATTGGCGATCAGGCCCGAGGCACCCGATCTGTAGTGCACTTGCTCCTTCACCCAAGTCATACCGGCTTGACGCATTTGACCAGCATAGGGAAGACTGCCACTGGTGATGTGAGCGCCCAGCTCGAACGCGCCGCCACCGGACGGCGGGGGCGCATCGGGGGGCTGAGCGCTGCCTCCGTTCTCTTCCTCGACCTCGCCGGCCTGAATCAGCACCGTCAAATTGCCGCCGAAGAAGCCATCGGCCGTCTTCATGCGCCAGGTGGCCTGATACCGCCCCGGCTCCTCGGGAGCCTCCATCGGGACCGTGAGCTCAATCTGGCCCCCGGGCTCGACGGTACCGACCTCCACGCTATCCGGCGCTCCCATCTGATCTCCGTCGAAGAAGGCCAACACAGTATCCTCAGGCCAATCCTCCGTACCGTTATTCCTCACCCGCCAGGTCTTCTCGAAGGCCTCGCCGTTTTCGAGCTGGGTGTTATCGGGGATGGTGACGTCGGCGACATAGACAGCGCTGAGACCTTCTCGCTCGGCCTCCTCGGTCTCTGTGACGGACTCGGTGTCTGTGATCGTCTCCGTCTCGGTCAAAGGCTCGGTCTCCTCCGGCTCTGGATCCCGCACATTGACCATAACCGAGCCGTGGTCGAAGCCATTGATGGATGCGCGAACGTTATAAGTGCCGCTCACCTCCGGCGCCGTCCAGGTATACGCTGGATCGGTCAGCGGTGACATACGCTGATCGAGAACCGTATCCTCCTGAGCGACAGTCCAGGAGACCTCTAAATTCTGGCTCTCGACCGCGGCGCCATCGGCTTTATAAGATCGCACCGCGTCCAAGATTCCATCGGCGTTGCCCGGGTCGAGCGCATCCGCCACGCTCACGCCACCCAGGTTGTAGTCGCGGGCCCAGCGCATCTTAGCGTCCAGGCAGTCCGGCGTGCCTGGCCAGACGGTGTGGGTTTCTCCTTCAGACTGGTATTCCAGCTGATACGTGCCTGTGGCGTCTTGAGGGGCGATGCCTAACAATGACCCGGCGAGGCCGAACTTGACTCTGGTGTTTGGCTCGACTTGGTCGAGATCGGTGAGGGCGGTTACTTCCCCAAACGGCGCTAACGCTTGTTCCAGCGATACGTAGCGGATATCCTCACTGGCCTGCATAGCACTCAACGAGGAGACCAACATGTGGAGTTTATGACGCGGCACCTGGGCCGTGGCCCAGTCTAGCAGGCTCTCGGCCTCGCCACCCTCCTCGTAGGCCGTGGGTTCAGCAGGGAAAGGGACCTTGAGCGCATCGGCCGCCGCACCGAGAGCCTTCCAGTCATAACTCCCCGTGTCCCACGTCTCATCGATAAACGTCGGGCGCTCGACGATGACCGAGAGCTGGAGCCCCTCGGCGTGGAGCGCCGCGGCCAAGTCCTCTATAAAAGCAGTGTACGCATCACCTTGCTCGGCGGTCAAGCCCCGATAGTCGATCTCAATGCCAGCAAAATTGTTCTCTTTGCAGAGGCTGATGATGTTAGCGATGTGAGCCGCGCGGACCTCAGCATCCTCCAGCAGATCGGTCAGTAGCCCGATGTTAGTGCTCTTGCCCGGGGCCCAGTTGCGCAGCACAGGCAGCAGCTCGTAGTCCGCTCCCTCGCCCGGCTGCGGCAGGCCAACCGGCTGCCCGGCAAACCCGCCCATCGTGCCCAGCAGCAGCCCGGTGGGGTTGAGATGATCGAAGACAGACATACCATCCAAAACCGCATCTGGCGCCACCGAAGCCGAAACGGTCGAAGTAAGAGAATCCGTCTGAGCCACGACTACCGACACCGGCATCTCGGTCACCTGCGCGCGAATGAACTCCTCCTCAGGCTTCTCGACGTGGAGCTCGCTGCCGAGCCAGATCCAATCCTCGCCGTCCCAGGTGCAGAGATCGAGCGTCTGCCACGGCTCGGCGTTGTTGGGCATCACGACATCGATCATCACCGGTTGTGAGGACTTGCCCCGCGATTGGATCGTATAATAGGGACTCTTGACTTCCAAATGAGAGGGCAGCGCCTCGACGGCCTTTCGCAGCGAGCGACCGGCCGAACCCTCCAGAAATTCCAGGCGCGGCACAGCGTCCAGCTGCACCCGCAGACGGCCCTCAAAGTTCTCTGGATCAACCTGCACCGTCAGGCCATCGTCGTGGCTGACGAGGCTGTTGGCTGCGTTGAGCGTGGTATAGCCGATGAGACCCATTCGTCGCAGGAGCGAGAAAGGAGGCACGAAAAGAATCACCAACAACAACAAAGCGAGCACGGCGTACATCAAGCGTCCAAGGCCCACCTGCGCCAAAACAGCGCCGATTCGCTGACCAAGCGATGGACCGGCATCCGCTTCTACTTCGGCGGCCTCACCGGCCGAGGCAGCTGGGGACAGCGCCTCGCCCGCTTCCTCCGTCTTCTCTGTTTCATCCGTCTCGTCTGTTGTCTCTGTCGCAGATGCCGCTGTTGATCCTGCTGCCAACGATGGTTCGGGAGAGCCTTCTTCATCCTCGGAGGTTTCTCCTGCTCCCTCAATCTCCTCTGACGTCCCTCCCTCAGTCGCCTCGCCTTCCGGCTCCTCTGCCCCTGACGCTTTCGCCTCGTTGGGCCTCGCTCTCAATTCTGCTCCATCCGCAAGGTCAAAACCGCGAGATTCCAGCTGCTCCTTGAGATGGTTCAACGATTGAGAGCCGAAGCCTTTTAGCGTCAGCAAATCCTCTTCCGCTTTAAGAGCGTCCAACGCCTTGCCCACGGTATCGATTCCACCATCAAGCAACGCCTTCTGGGCCCGAGTAGGAAGGTCGAGGTCTTCAACCGAAAGATCGTACGATGCGGCTTGCTCCCCGACTGGAGCGCCAGCTTGGTTCTCAGATGCCGGATGATCCATAAAACCTCCTCAAAGAAGATTGTGTCTCAGGGCTCAGAAACAAATCTTCGCTGATTAACTGATCGGCGAACGGCGCGTATTCTAGCATAGGCATACCTATTTGGCAACCTTCACCCAAAAAGGCAAACGAAGCGATTCTAGGGTAGCCCAGACGCATTAGATTGCCTACAGTC
>CAYYTU010000055.1:0-19877 GCA_964474655.1 uncultured Anaerolineales bacterium | reverse complement strand
CCAATGCGCATCGGATTGATCACGGGCGAGTATCCTCCAGACCAGGGCGGCGTGGGCGATTTCACCCACGAGCTTGCTTGCAGCTTGGCGGAACTCGACCACGAGGTGCACGTCATCACCCACGCAGCACGCCACGCGCAGCACACGCCCGTGAATGAGGATCAAAACTCACCAAGCGTCCATCGCGCGGTCGAATCCTGGGGCTGGGGCTGCTGGAAACAGATCCTGAGGCTTGCAGAGGAGCTCGGTCTGGATGTCTTGAACGTGCAGTACCAGGCCGCGGCTTACGATATGCACCCGGCGATCAATTTCGCGCCCCGAAAAGAGAGCCTCCCTCTCGTCGCGACGTTCCACGACCTGAAAGTGCCCTATCTCTTCCCCAAGGCCGGGCCGCTGCGCCGATGGGTGGTTCATATGCTGGCCCGCCGATCCGATGGCGTGATTGTGACCAACCGAGAGGATGAGCTGGCAATCTCCAATCTCCAACCTCGGATCCCAAACCTGACTCGGATTCCCATCGGGAGCAATATCCCGCCCCATCCCCCCGCCGACTATGACCGAGATGAGGAACGCGCCCGTTGGGGCGTCGAGCCGGACGATCTGCTGCTGGGCTACTTCGGCTTCCTCAACGAGAGCAAAGGCGGCGAGGAGCTGATCCGGGCGCTCGCCCTGGTGGTGGAACGGCACATACCAGCGCACTTATTGATGATCGGGGGTCAGGTCGGCAGCTCGGACCCCACCAACCAGGCCTACGCCGAAAAAGTAAAGCGCCTCATCGCTGAGCTGGGGCTGACGGGGCGGGTCCATTGGTCCGGCTACTCACGCCCAGCGATGGTCTCGGCCGGCCTGCTGGCGACGGACGTCTGCGTGCTGCCCTACCGGGACGGGGTCTCCTTCCGGCGTGGGACGCTACACGCCTGCCTGGCCCACGGACAAGCCATCGTCACCACGCGACCTAAGATGCCGTTGCCGGAGGTGCAAGATGGTGAGAATATGCTACTGGCGCGCCCCAGGAATCCGGAGGCATTGGCGGAAGCGGTGATGCGGTTGGCATCCGATCCCTCGCTGCGGAGGCGGCTGGAGGAAGGAGCGCGAGCATTGGCCTCGGATTTCACCTGGGAGCACATCGCTCGGAAAACGGCGGCCCTCTTTCGCCGGTTGACGGACGAGGCATAATAGATGTCACGCCGAGGCTGGCTGTGGAGCAGCATCATTCTGCTGCTCTTGCTCTTCTGGGGCCGAGCGCTGGTCAACATCCGCGATCAATCCCCGATCGTGGATGAGCCAGTCCATCTGACGCGCAGTATGGCCTACTGGCAGACGGGGGATCTGCGGCTCCAATACGGTCATCCCCCTCTACCCCACGCTTTGATCGGAGGGCTGCTGACGCTGGAGCCCGCTTTCCCCGCGCCCGCCGAGATAGCCGGGTGGTCCGAAGCCCGCCGCATCGAGATCGCCCAGCGCATCCTCTGGGATGGGAACAGGCCCGTCGAGCGACTGCTATTGCTGGGGCGCTGGCCCGTGCTGGCCCTGGGACTATTGTTGTCCGCGCTGGCTTATCGCTGGGCTGCGGAGTTGTTCAACCCTCTGGCGGGAGTTGCAGCGCTGATACTGACCACCTTCGACCCCAACATCCTGGCGCACGCCAGCCTCGCCACCGCCGATCTGGCCGTTACCTGTCTGATGTTCCTCGCGGGTTACGCTTTCTACCGCTGGCTGAAGCAGCCCACCGCCGGGCGTCTCCTGCTAGCGGGGATGACGTTGGGCCTGGCCTGGGGCGCCAAACTCTCCGCGCTGGTACTGATCCCCGTGCTGGGCCTGGCGCTTCTATACCACGCCTGGCGACAGAAGCGAAGCGCTGTCACCCTGACGCTGAATTCGGCGCTTATTTTGGGCGTGGCGCTCCTGACCTTGTGGGCGATCTATCGCTTCGAGGTCGGTCAAGTCACCGGCGTGTGGCTCCCGATGCCCACTCATTGGGAGAACCTGAAGACGCTGTGGCAGCATCAGGAACAGGGACACAATGCCTTTCTCGGCGGTCAGATCTCTCATCAGGGATGGTGGTACTACTTTCCGGCCTTGTTTCTGATCAAGACCCCGCTCTCGTTGCTGATTTTGCTGCTAGGCGTCGGCATCAGGGCGCTGTATCGCCGTCAGGCGGCGCTGCCGCCCGTTATGCTCCTCTTTCCCGTGCTCTACTTTGGCGCCAGCATCGTCAGCAACATCAACATCGGATACCGCCACATCCTGCCGGTGATTCCCTTCCTCGCGTTAATCGCGGCCTCTCTGTTCAACGAGCAATTCCTACGCTCGCGCTGGCGCACGGTGGTACAAACAGGGGCGATGGCTTGGCTGGCGCTAGCAAGCCTGTTGATCCATCCATACTACCTGGCCTACTTCAACGAGTTGGTGGGCGGGCCTGACGAGGGTTACCGCTACGCCGTCGATTCCAACCTGGATTGGGGACAGGATCTCAAGCGGCTGGCCCGTTACGCCAAGGTCAATGCGGTGGAAGACCTGCGCCTCAGTTACTTCGGCAGTGCCGATCCAGGTCACTACCTCACCAGCTACGAGACGCTCGACATCACCCCATTTGAGTCCCTCGAACCTAATTTCCAGCCCTTCAACCCCGCCTCTGGCGTCTACGCCATCAGCGCCTCTCACCTCCAGGGGCTGCCTTTCACCGACGCGGATATCTTCGATTGGTTCCGCCGCCGCGAGCCGACGGCCAAAATAGGCTACTCAATCTTCGTCTACCGCGTCAAGCCGGATCAGCCTCAGCCCGGGTGGGCAGCGTCTTGCGGCGATCCATTGCCGCCTTTGAGCGCGGAGAAGCTCGCGATTGGGCTGGGGCGCACCGATCTGCGCCACGTTCAGTTCGACTGTACCTCCAGCTGGCTATATCCGGCCAGAGAAGGGCCGGGCTGGTACATCATCCCCGGTCACCAGAAGCCGAATACCCTCTTACCCGCGGGCACGATCGTCTTCCGCGGACGCGCTATGAGAGGTCGTCCGACTCTAACCGTCTATCGCTGGAATGGTAAAGTGGCAATTGAGAAACACCTGGGAGATAGCCCATCGAGGGAAGTCCTATTTGGCGACGCGGCGGAATTTCTAGGCAGCACCTACCAAGAGCAAATCCATCCAGGCGAGACGGCGACTTTGTTCACCTACTGGCTGGTTCTGAGCAAGCCCCAGGCCCCGCTCTCCATCATGGCCCACTTAACCGCCGAGGGTGGAAACGTGGTAGCGGTAGGCGATGGGTTAGGCGTGACGGTGGAAAATTGGCGGGCCGGGGACGTCATCGTCCAGGCCCACCGCCTCACCATCGCCCCCGAGACGCCATCGGGCCTCTATACCCCGCGGGTCGGGCTCTATTTCCTCGAGTCACTGGAACGCATCCCGTTGGCCGACGGGACCGCTGATGCCCTGGCCCTGGATCCTATCCACGTGGTATCTCCCTGATTCAACGCCTATGAGAACGCATCTATCAAACACGGAGCTCTGGAAAGGTGTGCTCACGTTGCTCTCCCTGGCCTTGTTGGTCACGATCGGCTATGGTTATATGCTATCGTTGGACTTCACCGCTACCGACAGCCTGCTCCTGATCCAAAACAGCCGCCTTAGGACCTGGCAAGACCTCGAGCAAATTTTCGGAGAGGGCATTATGGGGGGCGAATTCTATCGCCCGCTGGCCCAGCTATCCTACAGCCTGGATCACGCGCTGAGCGGGCTATCGCCGGCCGGCTACCAGCTGACCGATCTGCTGCTTCACATGGCCGTCACGCTCCAGCTGGCGCTGCTGGCCCGCCGTATGGAGGTACCCGGCGGCTGGACCGGCGCCTGGTTGAGCGGGGCCCTCTTCGCCCTCCACCCCATCCTGATCGAAAGCGTCCCCGCCGTCGCCCGGCGTCACGACCTGCTGGCTGCCGCCCTGGGGCTCCTGGCCCTGCTGCTGCTCGACGGCGCCCGATACCGCCTCCGCTCCACGCGTGGCATCCTCTCCCTGACGGCAGCCCTGCTAGCCCTGGGCTCGAAGGAGATCGCCGTCATCATCCCGGCGCTGGTCGTATCCGACATCTGGCTGAACCGGCCCTGCCGATCCCGCAAACACCAACTGACCACGAGCCTAGGATGGATCGCGCTCACCGCCCTCTTCTTGACCTGGCGTCAGACGCGCGGGGCCATCGGCCCAGACCTGACCGCCGCCCTTGGGAACCTCGACGAGGCCCGGACGATCACCCAGGGTTACTTCGCCGGCCTCCTGGCCCCGATGGCGCCCTCGGGAGGGGCTCAAGGGATCGGCGCAATATTCGTCATCGCCGGTGCGGCCGGGCTGGCGGGGCTGAGCATCCGGGGCTTCCTGCGACGCTCACGCTTCTATATCTTCTGGAGTATGGGCGTACTCTCCTGCTGGCTTCTGCTCGTCGTCACGCGCCGCCCCGACCCCCGCAACCTCTATCTTCCAGCCGCGTGTCTCTGTATGATGTGGGGAGGGGCGCTGGCGGAGGTGGCGAGCAAGCTCGCCCACCAGCCAGCGCTCCGGAACGCAGCGCCGGGCCTGCCGATACTGATGGTGGTGCTGGGATGGGTCAGCGTCTCCCCACTCTGGGTCTCCTATCCCGGCTGGCGGACGGCCTCGACGCTGACCCGCGAGATACGCCAGACCGCCGATGACGCCGCGCAGCTACTTCCCGCTGGCAGCACGCTCCACATCCTGAACCTGCCCGACGCGATCATCCCGCCAGCGACCGGCCTGTCCGAACGGTCCGTCTCCGTGGTGCAAGATCACACCATACAATCCTGGCTGGATATGCGCCGGCCCGACCATCCTATCCAGGTCAGTGTTTGCAGCCTTCGCCCTGTGCCGGCCGACATCCCGCGCCCCCCGCTGATGGTCCACTATTACGGCAATGCGGCCTCCATCGTGGTGGCCAGCAAGCCGGAGGAGAAGGATATCCCCTGGTCGCTCTTCTGGTGGGAGGGGTGCCAGACAGAGCCGCCTGACCCAAAAGAAGCCGAGATGTCGGCGTTACCCACCGGGGCGAAGCCGGGCCACGCCCAGCTGGGCGATGCGATCTTGCTAGAAGGTTACCGGCTGGGAGCGCAAAACCTCCAGGCTGGTCAGAACCTCTCCTTGATGTTATATTGGTCCACATCGGAGCGCGTCTCGCAATCTTACACCGTCTTCGTCCATCTGGTGGACGAAGGAGGAGAGGTGATGGCCCAGCAGGATAATCTGCCGGTCAGCGGCACGTATCCCACGGATCAGTGGCCCACCGATACGCTCGTCGCCGACGGGCACGGCGTCCTCATCGCGCCGGACACCCGGCCGGGGCGCTATACGCTGATCGCGGGCATGTACGACCTCCAGACGATGGAACGCTTACCCGTCCACATTCTCGCCGAGGGCGAAGAAGATAAACATCAGCGAGATGCCGTCGTACTGGGAGAGGTCAGGATAAAGCCACAGCGATGAACGCCTGGCAAAGGATAATGATTTTCGCCCTCTTCGTGCTACTGGCTGTCGGGATGACCTGGCCGGTTGCCGCCCGGCTTTCCACGCGCCTGCCGGGCCAAGGCGGCGATCTGTGGGTGCACCAATGGAACTTCTGGTGGTTGAAGGAAAGCCTGCTGCAGGGTCAAAGCCCTTTCTACACCGACTACATTTTTCACCCCAATGGCGTCTCGATGATCTACCACAACTTCGCCTGGGCCCACTTCTTGGCCTGGCTACCGCTCCAGGCCATCGTCGGGCCCACCGCAGCCTACGGCCTGGTCATCCTGCTGGGGCTCGCTACGAGCGGTTACGCGATGTTCCTGCTGGCGCGGCGGGCAACCGGCGACGTTATGCCCGGGATCGCAGCGGGCGCGGTCTATGCCTTCTGGCCCTATTCCCAATCTCACTTCGACCATCCCAACCTGAAGGTTATGCCCTGGTTCCCGCTCCTTCTCATCTGTCTGGACGATCTCTTCCGCCAGAAGCGCCGCCGCGACCTCCTGGAGCTGGCGCTGGTCATCGCGCTGATCGGTATCACACGCTGGCAACTGCTCACCTTCGCGGGCATCATTATCACCCTCTACGTGGCCTACCACTGGCTGGCGCGCCCCGAAGTTCGCTCGTGGAAAAACCTCCTCCGGCTGGGCCTGTCCGGGCTGATCGCTCTGCTGATGGTATCGCCGCTGATCGCGCCCCTGCTGCTCGACATCGCGCGCAATGGTCTGCCGTCCGAGGCGATGATCGACGAGCAAGCGTGGGGCCAGACGGATCTTTTGGCCTACGTGCTGCCCAACCGCTACCATCCGTCCTGGGGTAAAAGCGTCTGGCCCTGGTACGATAATCTGATCGTCAACAAAGTCTACGTGGCCTTCATCGGATACACCGCCGCAGCGTTGGCAATCTTCGGCCTAGTTCACACCCGGAAGCGGGCGTGGTTCTGGGGCCTTTTCGCGTTGACCATCCTCTTCCTGGCGCTGGGGCCGGTGCTCCGCGTCAACGGCGAGCTGGTCGAATGGCTGCCGATGCCCTACCGCCTGGTGAGAGACCTCTTCTTCCTCCGCATTTTGCGCAAACCCGATCGCTTCAACGTTATCCTGGGCTTGCCCTTTGGTATGCTGGCCGGCTGGGGCATCGCAGGCCTCCGAGACCGCATCCCGTACCGGACCGCGTCTGGCGTCCTCGCCACCTCGCTGACCGGCCTGATCCTGCTCGAATACCTGATCCACCCTTTCCCCACCGTGCGCCCCACCGCGCCGGACTGGTACGAGACCTTGCGCGACGAAGCGGGCCAGTTCGCCATCCTTGATTTACCCATCGACCCGGTCACGTACGACAAGCGCTATATGGCCTACCAGATCGTGCACGAAAAACCGCTGGTCGGCGGCAAAATCTCCCGCCTGACCCCGGAGACGCTCCGCTTCATCGAAGAGCATCCCTTGTTGCGCAAGCTCTATGAGAAGAAGAAGATGGACCAATCGCTGACTGATATCTCCAGGCAGCTGAAGACCCTAGCGGCCCACGACATCCGCTACCTGGTTCTCCACAAAGAGAACGTCAACCCGGAGCAACTTTCACAATGGCGAGACTGGTTGACCATCGCGCCGGCTCACGAAGATGGAGAGCTGGTCGTCTATCGCACGGAGCCTCTCTTGGGACGCGACTTCCAGTTCCAGCACCGCGTAAACCGCTCGCTGGGATTGATCCAGGCCACCGTCGGGCCGACGAGCACCACACAGGGCGGGCTCCTCACCGTAGACACGCGTTGGGGCAGCGCCGCCGCCCTCTCCCGCGACTTCGAGGTGGAGCTGAGCCTGGTCACGCCCGCCGGCGAGACCGTCCAGTCGATAAAAACCCCGCTCTCGCGGGACTGGCCCACCGCCCAGTGGCCCGCCGACGCCGTGGCGCGCACCGAGTACGCCTTCCAGGTCGATCCCTTCACCCCCCCGGGCGACCTGCGCCTCCAGATCACGGTACTGGCCCCCGAGGGCCAGCCGCTCGGCACCCCGATAGAGCTGGCGTCCCTCGCCCTGGCGACGCTGCCGCGGGAGTTTGAGGTGCCTTCTCCAGAGTACAGACTTGACATCGATTTTGGCGACCAGCTCGGCCTCCTGGGCTACGACCTGACACAAAGGCAAGACGAAGCCCGCCTGACCCTCCACTGGCGCGCTCAACGGCGGATGGAAACGCCTTACAAGTTCTTTGTACATCTTTACGATGAGCAAGGCGGGATCGTCACGCAAAAGGATTTTATGCCCCGCGATTGGACCTATCCCACAACCTGGTGGGAGAAGGACGAAGTGGTAAGCGACGAGATTCGGCTCTCCCTGGAGGACGTACGCCGGGGGGAATATCGGCTGGGCATAGGCGTCTACCACCCCGATACCGGCGACCGCCTCCCGGTTGGGGGAATGCCATCGGGCCCAGATGGACGTGAGCGCAAGTTCATATTGCCGCAAGCGATCGAATGGTAACGCCGATAGAGAAATGCCCAACGCATCGACAAGGATAGTATGGATAAACAGACCAGAAAGCGCATATTGACGGTCATCCTGGCTGCATTCATCCTGCTGAGCGCCGCTTACAGCCTCATCGTGCCGCCCTTCGAGGCCTCCGATGAGCTGTGGCATTATCCGATGGTCAAGTACATCGCCGATCATTGGTCGCTGCCGGTGCAGGAGCCGGGCGTCGAGACGCCCTGGCGGCAGGAGGGCAGCCAGCCGCCGCTCTACTACGCCATTGGCGCGCTGGCGACCTTCTGGATCGACACCTCGGATATGGCGCAGGTCCGTCACCTCAACCCCCACGCCGACAACGGCATCGCCACCCCCGACGGCAACGTCAACCTGGTCGTCCACCATACCGCACGCGAGGCCTTCCCCTGGCGGGGGACCGTGCTGGCGATTCATATCGTGCGCTTCCTCTCGGTGCTGATGGCGGCGGCGGGCGTCTACTTGACCTATCGCATCGTGCAAGCGGTCTTCCCCTCTGCGCCCTGGCTGGCGCTGGGCGCAACGGCCATCCACGCCTTCACGCCGATGGTAGTCTTCATCGCCGGGGCGGTGAACAACGACAACCTAGTGGTGCCGCTGAGCAGCCTGGCGCTGCTGATGCTGATCAAGTTGGCAAGTGGCAAGTCTGCAAGTATGCAAGTGGCAAGTGGTAAGTGGCAAGTGTGCAGATATCTGATGCTGGGGATGGTGCTGGGGCTGGCGGCGCTGACCAAGACCAGCTCACTGGGGCTGACGTTGCTGACGGCGCTGGTGGTCACCACGCGGGCGGTGAGAAGACGCTCCTGGCGCGAGTTCCTCGTCGGCGGCTTATGCACGCTCTTGCCCGTGCTCGCCATCGCCGGCTGGTGGTACCTGCGCAACCTGCGACTCTACGGCGACCTGACCGGCCTCAACGTCTTCATCGAGGTTCTGGGCCAGCGCGACGTGCCGGCCGGCCTGGCGCAGCTCTGGCGCGAGCGCTTCAGCTTCCTGGCCGGCTACTGGGGCAACTTCGGCGGGCTCAACGTCCCGATGGCCCCTTGGGCCTACACCATACTCAACACCATCCTCGTGACCGCCGCCCTCGGCCTGATCATACGCCTCTCACGCAAATTCATCATTCTTGATTCTCGCTTCTCCATTCTCCTCTGCCTCCTCTGGGGTCTTGCGGTTCTCATCCCCTGGATTCAGTGGGCGCGGATCACCTGGTCCTCGCAGGGTCGGCTGATCTTCGCCGCGCTGCCGGTCTGGTCGATGCTGCTGGCGCTGGGATTGAGCGGCTGGCTGCCGCGCCGCTGGGGGCACTGGGCCGTGGCGGCCTTCGCGCTCTTCCTGCTGGCGCTCTCGACGGCGGCGCCCTTCGTCTGGATCCGCCCGGCCTACGCGCTCCCCGAACGGCTGAGCGAGGCCGACGTCGCCGCCATCCCCCACCGACTAGACGTTGAATTCGGCAAGACGATGCGCCTGCTGGGCTACGATCTGGCAACCGAGGTGACAAAACCCGGCGGCGAGGTGGAAGTGACCCTTTACTGGGAGGCGCTGACCCGGACCGAGCGCGACTACACCGTCTTCGCCCACCTGCTGGGGCGGCACGACCGGCTGATCGCCCAGCGCGATACGTATCCAGGCCTGGGATTGCTCTCCACCACCTGGTTGGAACCGGGCTATCGCTGGGCCGATCGGTACGTGGTGCCGCTGCCCAAGACAACCTACGCGCCTGATGAGGCGCAGATCAGTGTGGGATTATACGAGACGAAAACAGACGTCCGGTTAGAGACGCAGGGGCCGGACGGAGAGTCCCGCAGCGACCACGTTCGCTTCGGCCAGATCGCGATCCAATCCCACCCCGGGGACGTGCCGAACCCGATCGCGGTCAACTTCGGCGGACGGATGATGCTGACAGGATACGAGATCGACCGGCGAGCAGCCCATCCCGGTCAGGCGATCACGCTGACCCTCTACTGGCAAGCTCTGCGCTCGATGGAGACCAACTACACCCTATCGACTCAGCTGATCAATTACCGCCAACACAAAGCAGCCCAACAGGATAGCTGGCCCCAAGATGGCGAGGCGCCCACGGCGGCCTGGCAGCCGGGAGACAAGATCGTCGAGCAACGTTCACTGACCATCTCCCAGAATACCCCCCCCGGAGAGTACAATCTGCGAGTAGCAATATACGACATGGAAGACGAAGAGATCGTCCACCTGCCGGTGATCTCCGAGCACGGCGAGATGCTTTCCAACTACGTGAAACTGACACCGATCAAAGTAATGCCCTAACCTAGACAAGCCAGACCCAAAAGGGCCTTTACCGCAGAGAGCGCCAAGAACGCTGAGAAAAGCATGCGTCAAAGTAGTCGATAAGGGACTAACCAGCTCGACTGACGCTCCAACCGCTCCGGCTGGCGTCCCACTGCGCGGTATGGTATCATCGACCATATGATCGATACCACAGACCACCTCCAACATCAGATCAAGGCCCTACCCCACAAGCCGGGCGTCTACCTGATGCACGACGTGGACGATAACGTCATCTACGTGGGCAAGACCATCGATCTGCGCGACCGCGTCCGCTCCTACTTCCACGCCTCGGCTCAGGAGAACCCCAAGACCCGCGCTTTGGTCTCCGAACTCGCTGACCTGGACTTCATCATCACAGACTCCGAGCTGGAAGCGCTGATCCTGGAAGCGAACTTGATCAAGAAGCACCGTCCGCGTTATAACGTGCGCTTCAAAGACGACAAGCGCTACCCCTACATCAAAGTGACCCTGGCCGATCCCTACCCCAAAGTGATGATCACACGGCGAATGGCGCAGGACGGCAGCCGTTACTTCGGCCCCTATACCTCCTCGGGAGCCGTCCACGAGACGCTGGATCTGCTGCGACGCTCGTTCCCCTACCTGACCTGCAACCGAGAGATCACAGGCCAGGACGAACGGGCTTGCCTATACTACGAGATCAAGCGCTGCCTCGGGCCTTGCATCGGCGCTGTGACGCAAGAAGAGTACCGCGCGATGATCGACGGACTCGTGCGCTTCCTCGAAGGCCACAGCGAAGAGGTGATCGCCGACCTGGAGGAGCGCATGGACACCGCGGCCGAACAATGGGAATTCGAACAGGCCGCTGACCTGCGCGACCAGCTGCGTGCGGTCCAGGCCATCGTCAAGCGCCAGAAGGTCGTCTCGGTGGCGGGTGCCGACCAGGACGTGATCGCGTTCGCCCGCGAGGAAGACGACGCCTGCGTGCAAGTCTTCTTCATCCGGGGCGGCAAACTGCTGGGGCGCGAGTACTTCGTGCTGGAAGGCACCCAGGACGAGCAAGATCGCCAGGTGATGGCCGCGTTCCTCAAACAATTCTATGACGAAGCAGCTTATATTCCACCGGAGGTTCTGCTACCGGAGCAGATCGATGAGGCCCTGATCATCGAACGCTGGCTCAAACGGAAGCGAGGCACCAAAGTAACCCTCAAAGTGCCGCGAAGGGGCAAAAAGAAAGATTTGGTGAAGATGGCGGCCGAAAACGCCGCCGAGACCTTGGCCGCGTTGCGGGCCCAGTGGCAGGCCGACGCTCACAAGCAAGAGCAAGCGCTAGCCGAGCTCGAGGAGGCATTGGGCCTGCCACAAGCCCCGACCCGCATCGAATGTTACGACATCTCGACCACCCGTGGGAAGGAGACCGTCGGCAGCATGGTCGTCTTCGTGCATGGGGTGCCGCGCAAATCCCGCTACCGGCGCTTCAACGTGCGAGACGTCAGCGGTCAGGATGACTACGCCGCCATGCGCGAGGTATTGGAACGCCGCTTCCGGCGCTGGCACATCGCTTCGACGAAGGAATCACCGGGCCAACGGGACATCAAAGGCTGGGGCAAGCTGCCCGATCTACTTGTGGTGGACGGCGGTCAGGGACAGCTCAGAGTAGCCATTGAGGTGCTGGAGCAGTTCGAGTTGCTTGATCGCGTGGCCTTGGCCGCTCTGGCCAAGCGGCACGAGGAGATATTCATCCCCGAAAGAGAGAAGCCGATCGTGCTGCCGCGTCGCTCCCAGGGCTTGTTCCTGATGCAGCGCATACGGGACGAGGCTCACCGCTTCGCCATCACACATCACCGCACGCGCCGCCGGAAAGGCAGCCTGACCTCCCAGCTGGAAGAGATCCCCGGCGTCGGGCCCGCCCGTCGCAAAGCCTTGCTTAAGACGTTCGGATCTATCGACAACATCCGCCAGGCCAGCATCGAGGAGATAGCCGCCATCCCCCGTATGCCCCACCAAGTAGCTCAGGCCATAAAAAGTAGGCTCTAACCCTGAAGACCCGGGCTGCAATGTTACATTGTCAGAAGGGAAATTTATGCTATAATGTAAAGGAACTTTTACTGAAATATACGCACGAACCGCACTGTCGCTTGTGACCTGCCACTCGACTATGGCCTATGTCAGCGACGGGTAACAGGAGGACCAGCACTAGACGCTTGGCGAGCAGCTTATTGATCTTGGTTGGACGTTGAGAACCAAAGAAGCATACCCTATTATGATCCGCGTACGTCGCTCCGCTACTCACACCGCGTGGAGGACTCACCAAGCAACAGTTAACCTCAGTTGATTCTCCCAAATCAAATCCGTCGCTCAATGTGACTTGGTCCATACCGATACTACAACATGGTAACGGTCGACCAAGTTTTGCTGTTCCTATGAAAACAGAAATCGTACAGGACGATAAATCGGAGTTAAAACAGGAACTTGACGAAATCCAGGCTCAGATAGAGGCCCTGGAATCGGGTTTGGAGGAAAAGCCCGACTACGGCTTGGGCCAAGGAGACCCAGCGATCACACGCTGGGAATTCGATCAAGCGATGTTAGAGCGGCTTAGAGAACGGGCCGAGAGCCTGAAACGCGCGCTCGGGCGGCTGGACGAGGGGACCTACGGCGTATGTAAGCATTGTGGAAACCCCATTCATCCCGATCGCCTGGAGGTGTTGCCAGACACCCACGTATGCATCCAGTGCGCACAATCTGGTAAACAGGTCTAAGAAGAGCGATTTACAGTGCACAAATAGGTTTTGGTTTTGGACAGCGGTCGATTTTGCCCAATGCGTGGGGAGCACTCTAAGGCCTCCCCATATGGAGCGAAAGCCGCCAAGAGTATGGAAGAAGGAGGTGAACTAAGTGGCAAAAGTTGAATTACGGTCAGGAGAATCACAACAAAGCCTGCTCAAGCGATTCCGTAAGAAGGTGGCGCGTTCACGGATCCTGAGCACAGTGAAGAAGAAGCGTTACTTCGTCCCCGAAAGCGAGCAGCGTCGTATCGCACGCCGGAAAGCCATCCGCCGCGAACGCAAGCGACGCCAGAAGGAAGAACAACGATACGGTCCATAAGTATGAAAGAGACCTGCACAGATCCACAAGAGGAATTTGCTGCTCTGTTGGAGGAAAGCTACGACTATACCCAGCCACAGCGCGGCGACATCCGCCAAGGGGTCATCCTGTCCATTGGCAAGCAAGATATACTTGTGGATCTAGGCCTCAAACGAGACGGGGTTGCGCTCCGCCAGGACCTGAATCTGCTGGACGAGGAATACCGGTCCAAGCTCAAGGTAGGCGACGAAGTACCGGTCTGCATCCTGGATCCATCGGACAAGGAAAAGGGATTGGTAGTTTCGCTCAACCGCGGCCTGGCACAACGCGATTGGCAGCGGGCAGAAGAGCTCTTGGCGAACAACGAGACGGGCCAGGCGAAAGTGACAGACGTAAACCGCGGCGGTGTTCTGGTCACCTTCGGCCGCATCTGCGGCTTCGTACCTAATTCGCATCTATCCTCGGTGCCTGCCGGCCTGCGCGATGAAAGATTACAAGAAGCTAAGACCAATTTGGTTGGGGAGACCCTCTCGCTCGCGGTCCTGGAAGTCGATCAAGAACGCAAACGTCTCATTCTTTCGGAACGAGCCGCCAATCACACACAACGGCAACAACTGCTGGAGCGCTTGACGGAAGGTGACGTGTGCAAGGGAACCGTGCGCAACCTGGCTGAGTACGGCGCTTTTGTGGATCTGGGCGGTTTGGATGGACTGATTCATATTTCGGAGCTGGCCTGGCAGCACGTCGGTCACCCCAGCGAGGTGGTGAACGTCGGCCAGGAAGTAGAAGTATACGTATTGAGCGTGGACCGCGAGCGAGAACGCGTTGAGCTGAGCCGCAAGAAGATGCTGACAGATCCCTGGCCGCAGGTAACCGAGGGCATAAAAAGGGATCAAATCATTGAGGGGACCATAACCAAGGTAGTGGATTTTGGAGCCTTCGTAGACGTTGGGCAAGGCGTCGAAGGGCTTCTCCACACCTCCGAGATGCCCAATGGTAAAATGACGTGCGTCAACTTAGACCCCGGCTCGTCAATCAGAGTGCGCGTCTTAAACGTCGACGCTAAGAGACGGCGTATCGCCCTCAGTCTCAAGCACGTCGGAGATAGTCAGACCGAAAAGCCGGCTGGCGGAACGCCGGGTAACGCTTCGAAAAGGTAAGATAATGTCACGCAACCGCCAAATTGCTATCTGTCAACACTGTGGACGCGGATTCCTCTTGACCGATACCTATCGGGGGTTCCTGGCCCGCCAGAATCGAAAGATATTGATGCCCGTGCTCTGCCCCACTTGCTACAGGAAAGTAGGGCCCAAGCCCAAACACCGCGGTGAGGTGAAATGGTTCAGTCCCCGTCGGCATTACGGATTTATCATCACCGAAGAAGGTGAAGAGGTCTTCTTCCATCAGCAACAGATCTTCGGAGATGAGGAACCCCCCCGCGAGGGGCAGACAGCCGTATTCCACCTACACTACTCGGCGAAAGGCCCTGAAGCCTTGAACGTAGAAGTGCTCAAGGAGTAAGCATGCCAGCCTATCGAATTCAACTGCAAGAAACTCGGATGGCCACCGACGGGACGGACGACGTAGCCCTATTCAACGTCACCTGCCAGGACGACGGTCAATCCTGGATCGTGCCGGTGGTACTAACACCGCTCTTTCGTCTGACCCAGATGGAAGCCACGCTCAACACCGAGGAGCGAGAGCGGATGGTAGCTGGGCTAGGCGCACGGGTCATCGCCAACCACCTGAAACAAGATCAAACGTCAGAGATGGAAGCACCGGTGATCATTACGCTCGACTACCCGGGCGCACCGGACGCTCCGGAGCTGCTCTTGCCCTACGAAGACTTCACCATCCAGACGGGAAACGCAGTAGACTGAGACAAATAGCCACAACAATGCTTCCTGCAATAGGCTGAGAGAGAAAGAAGATAAGAAGCAAGTAAGTAAAGGTACGGGAGGATCGCCAGAAACGCTTTCGGATGAGCCCTCCCCTAGGTTCAGGAGAGACGAGATAATGAGTGAAAACGACCGTGTAACAGGACACATCAAGTGGTTCGATCATCAGAAGCGTTACGGATTCATAAAGCGCGACGACGGTAAGCCGGATGTCTTCGTCCATATGAACGATTTCGAGGACAGAACGGATGCCTATTGGCTCCGACGCGGCGATACCGTCGAGTTTGGCGTTGAAGTGGCCAACAAAGGACCGCGAGCTCTCGACGTCGTCGTGCAGCACTGACGTCGATAACCTGTCTCCAGATCAACAGAAGAATAGATCGAACCGAACCGCACCAATCTGCTGGCAGCGTGACCGATTGACTCATTCCAACATCATATACAGCAAGCAGAGGGGAGGTATCCCATCCTTTCAATCTTTATTGTATTAATGCTCCTTCTTAACATTTTAGTCTTGGAGCATCACTGCCCCGATGATAGTGGCAAGCCCCCCTCGCTACGTGCGCCTCTGACAGATGATAGGTCACGCAAGCAGCGCGGGGCATATTTGTGAGCGCAGAGGTCCGATCAAGTCCAGCACAACGGAGATCTATGGAAAGAAGCTCCCAGCGGGCGACAGTCCATCGCCGAAGCCAGCCAGCGGCACAGTCACAACCAGCGGCGAGGGCCAGGCGAGACGTCACCCACGCAAGCATCCCCGCGAATCGCTGTGGAGTCTCAAGCCCTGACGCGCCAGCGCGATACAAGGCCCAACGGACCAGGAAGCCCATCAACAAGCCAACGTATCGCACAGCGTCGAAGCGGCATATCTTATCGAAACGAGAGCAGGAGGAAATTAAGGATGTTTGAGAAAGGAGAAGCAGTCGTCCATCCTACTCGCGGTGTTGGTACCGTGGTCGACATCGAAGAGCGCCGTTGGCAAGGAGACAAAAGCCTATACTACAAGATTGAGCTGCTTGGACGAGAACCCGACGTCAGTATCAGAATTCCAATCGAAAAAGCGGAGGGGCTAGGAGTCCGGCGAGCGATATCGGCCTCGGAGGTCAAACAGATATGGGACGTATTGCGCTCCGATCCAGAATCGCTGCCCAGCAACCACAAGACGCGCTACAAAGTTCTCAAGGACAAACTACACGCTGGCGATGTGCTCAAAGTCGCCGAGATCCTGCGCGACCTGACCTGGCGCCGAGAGGATAAGGACCACCTGACCACCCGCGTCAAGCGCGTCTACGAAGAGGGATTAATGTTCCTGGCTGGAGAAATCGCAGCGGCACAAGATATTCCCCTATCAGAAGCTATGGCCCAAGTGCGCTCGAAACTGAAAGCAATCCTCCCCGCCGAATCCACAGCCTGACCCCCTCAGCCCCGTTGTGACATCACAGCGCGTAACCGTTCAGATGGTTATGCTTTTTTCACCGCGGAGGGCGCAGAGATCGCTGAGACAGGCTATTTTTCAATATTTTGATCAGCTTGACAAAGCTTTTCCTTCAGTTTCTCTGCGCTCTCTGCGTTCTCGGCGGTTATATCGACCGCTACCTGAACGGTTACCACAGCGGGGCTTTTTTCTTCGCTCAGCTCCAAATTCCCTTGACAATAGATCTTTTTATGGTATTATTGATGCTGTGTTAGCACTCTCACCTTCCGAGTGCTAAGAGGTTCGCTTGCTAGATTCCTATCAGAGGACTACAGGAGGTAACAAGATGTCCGTAAATATCAAACCGCTAGGCAATCGATTGGTCGTCGCGCCGATTGAAAAAGAGGTAGAAACATTCGCCGGGGGCGAGCTGGTGTTACCCGACACCGCCAAGGAAAAGCCCCAGCAAGGTACCGTGCTGGCCGTCGGGCCGGGTGAACGCGACGAAGATGGCAACTACATACCGATGGATATAGAGGTTGGCGATACGGTCATTTTCGCCAAATATGCCGGCACCGGCTTCAAGACCGACGACGGCAAAGAGATCCTCATCCTGAGGGAAAGCGACGTCCTCGCCAAGATCGAATAGCCTGGCAGATATCATTCCATATCGACACAGTTAGACAGATTGTAAGGAGGAAACATTTAACATGGCCAAGCAACTAGTATTCAGCGAAGAAGCCCGCCGCTCACTCAAGCGCGGGATTGACACCGTAGCCGACGCAGTGGTCACCACCCTCGGCCCCAAGGGCCGCAACGTGGCTCTGGACAAACAATGGGGCGCCCCCACCATCACGCACGACGGCGTGACGGTAGCGAAGGAAATTGAATTGAAGAAACCCTTTGAGAATATGGGGGCTCAGCTTCTGAAGGAAGCTGCCACCAAGACCAACGACATCGCCGGTGATGGCACCACGACCGCCACGCTGCTATCGCACACCATCATCACCGAGGGGATGAAGAACGTGGCCGCCGGCGCCAACCCGATGTTGCTCAAGCGAGGCATCCTGACCGGAGCCGAATCGATAGCCAACGTCATCACCGAGCAATCGATTGGACTGACCACCAAGGATGAGATCGCCAACGTCGCTGCCATCTCCGCTCAGGATCGAGAGATCGGCGAGGTGATCGCCGAGGTGATGGACAAAGTTGGCAAAGACGGCGTTATCACCGTCGAGGAAAGCAAGGGCCTGGAGTTCGAGATTGAGTACGTCGAGGGGATGCAGTTCGACCGTGGCTACCTCTCTCCCTACTTCGTCTCCGACCAAGAAACGATGGAAGCCGTGATCGAGGAGCCCTACATCCTGATCCACGACGATAAGATCTCCGCCGCGCAGGACCTGGTACCGATCCTGGAGAAGCTGGTACAGAAGGGCAACCGCGACTTGGTCGTCATCGCCGAGGACATTGACGGCGAAGCGCTGGCCACGTTAGTGCTGAACAAGCTCCGCGGTATGCTCAACGTGTTGGCCGTCAAGGCACCGGGCTTCGGCGACCGCCGCAAGGCAATGCTCAAAGACATCGCCGTCCTGACCGGCGGCAACGTCATCACGGAGGAAGAGGGTCGCACACTGGAAAGCACCACCATCGATGATCTGGGACGCGCCGAGAAGGTCATCTCCAGCAAGGACGACACCACCATCGTCGGCGGGCGCGGCTCGGACGCGAATATTAAAGCTCGGATGGACCAGATCAAGGTCCAGATCGAGAAATCGACCTCTGACTATGATCGCGAGAAGCAGCAGGAGCGGCTGGCCAAGCTCGCGGGCGGCGTGGCCGTCATCCGCGTAGGCGCAGCCACCGAGACCGAGCTGAAAGAGAAGAAGCACCGCGTCGAGGATGCCCTCTCAGCCACTCGCGCGGCAGTCGAGGAAGGCATCGTGCCCGGTGGCGGCGTGGCGCTCGTCAACGCCGTCAGCGCCCTCGACGATGTCGAGATGCAGTTCCCCGATGAGCAGACCGGCGTCCGGATTCTGCGCAAGGCGCTGGAGATGCCCATCCGCAAGATCGCCGAGAACGCGGGCGAGGATGGCGCGGTCATCCTGGACACCGTGCGACGGATGCACGCCGAGAAGGAAAATACCCGCATCGGCTACGACGTCCTTGAGGGCGACTTCACGGATATGGTCGAGCGCGGCATCATCGACCCGGCCAAGGTGACGAAGGGCGCGCTGCAGAACGCAGCTTCCATTGCAGCGATGATCCTCTCCACCGAAGCCCTGATCGCCGACCTGCCCGAAGAAGACGAGGGCGGCCCCGGCGGCGGAGCACCGGGAGCCGGTGGTATGGGCGGTATGGGCGGCATGGGCGGCGGAATGCCCCGTATGTAAGCCTAACAGTCTAAGTTAGACCATAAAAGCCAGGCGCTGTTAAAGCGCCTGGCTTTTTTCTTTCCCCGTGAACCGCGGGGGAGCTTTCAGTCCTGAATCTTGGCGTAGAAGCAGAGCATCACGCCGCCGTAGGATCGCTGATCGACTAACACGAAATGGTCCAGCGCCTGCTCCTCGTACTCCAGCGGGTCGATCTGGACGATCACCTGTCCCTCATCGACCAACCAGCCTGGCTGCTCGTCCAGCGCACGAAGCGTCTTGATCCACAATCCCTTGTACTGCGGAGGTGCGACATAGATATAATCAAAAGACCCTTCCGATGCTCTCTCATGACGTAAAAATTCAAACACGTCAGCCCGAACGACCCGCGCCAGGTCCGCCAGCTTGGTATGCTCCAGATTGTCATTGATCGTACGCACAGCCTTACGCGCCCGCTCCACAAATACAGCCTCTTCCGATCCTCGGCTCAGGGCCTCAATCCCAACCTGTCCCGTGCCCGCAAAAAGATCCAGGAAACGACTGTTGACCACATGGTAACTCAGGATACTGAATAGAGCCGATTTGGCGCGATCCGTGATCGGTCGCGTACCCTCGCCCGGCACCGACTTTAGACCGTGTCCTTTTGCTTTCCCTGCAATAACTCGCATCTTCGCCTCCTCAAGCGTTATGTTCAGATAACTCAACTATACAGCGAAGCCCACAAGTCCACAAGTAGCACGCCCCACCCCATCCCGCCAAACCGCCATTGACAAATCATTTAGGCAAGTTATACTAATCAAGATTGGAGGTAACCGTTCAGGTAGCGGTCGATATAACCGCCGAGAACGCAGAGAGCGCAGA
>CAYYTU010000054.1:0-20838 GCA_964474655.1 uncultured Anaerolineales bacterium | reverse complement strand
CCCTATGCAGTCGTCAGGTAGTGACCAGATAGAACGCCGCGACTAATGCAAGCAAAACCCCAAATCCTCGTATAAACTCCATCAGAGGCAAAATGCAGCCCCACCGGCCGATCAGCGGCCTGATCGCTTGCCAGTTGTCGTTCGGTATTGTAGGTTCTTCATCACCTATCAGCTCCCGGTATGCCTCCCGAGCCCGACGTTCCGCCAGCCGACCTATCGCGTGCGCAATCAGCGCCATCACAATGCCCAGCAAGGCAATCCCGAGGGCCACGGTTCCCGATGCTCTCCTTTCATCACGCTCTGTGGGAGGCATCTCCTCGAAAACGGGACAGTCGCCATCTGGAGATGCCTCCTACATCATTCGACCAGCAGACCAACCACGTATTGAACCAGGATGCTCATCGCTGCCAGCCCGCCGGCGATCCAGCCGACGATGGGACGGAAGCTGAAGGGCCATATGACGCACACGGCGTACACAGCTCCTCCTCAGAGCACCATCAAGGCCAACGTGCCCAACGCTCTCAGCATGTCCTTCATCGCACTTCTCCTGTACTTGATATCCAATCTTGGAGACCCCAGAGGTCTCCAAGCCACCGGAGCCATCGGTTGCCTACGCCTACACCTGACGCTGGACGGCGATGATCTCGCTGATGATGCTGACGGCGATCTCGCGAGGGGTCTCGGCGCCGATATCGAGTCCGACCGGCGTGTGTATCCGCTCCAGCAACGATTCCGGCACGTCCAGCGCCCGCGCCTGCTCGAAGGTGTGGGCCGTGCGGCGCGAGCTGCCGATCATCCCCAAGTAGGCCACGGGCCGGTCGACCAGGGCCGCCAGGATCTGCTCGTCCTCGTTCTGATGGGGCGTGACGATCACCATGTAGGTCCGTTCGCTCAGCGAGAACTCGCTCACCTGCTGGGCGTAGTCGCCCGTCAGCCGCTGGTCGGCCGCGGGGAACCGTTCTGGCGTGACCAGCCCCTCTCGCTTGTCCACCACGGCGACGCGGTAACCGAGGAAGTTGCCCAGCTCGGCCACCGCCTGCCCGATGTGCCCGCCGCCCAGGATCAGGAGCGTGGGCTGCGGCGTCAACACCTCGATGAAGATCTGCACCTCGCCGCCCTCGTCCCGGGCGCAGCAGCGGGCTCGGCGCGGACGCCCCTCGGCCAGCGCGGCCTGTGCTTCCTCGACGGCGCAGGCCTCCACGTCGCCGCCGCCGACGGTGCCCACGGCCCGTCCGTCGGCGCGGACCAGCATCTTGGCCCCGGCCCCGCGCGGCGTCGAGCCACGCGCCTCGATCACCGTGACCATCGCCGCTGGCTCGCCCCGGCGGATGGCCTCCAGCGTCGCCTCATAGACCTGCGTCGTCTCCTCAATCATAGAACCTCCAGGTCAGCGAGTGAGCGATAGAGCGAATAAGCGGACGATGCCGGGATGACAGGCCTACTCCTGCCGCTTCCGATCCAGCGCATCCAGCACCTTCTCCGGCGTGATCGGCAGATCGTAGACGCGCACGCCGATGGCATCGGCCACGGCGTTGGCCACGGCCGGCGCGGCCGGCGTCAGCGACGGCTCGCCGATGCCCTTGGCCCCGAACGGCCCCACGCCGGTCCCGGATTCCAGGATGATGGCCTCGGTCTTGGGCAGATCCTTCGCTGTGGGAATCAGGTACTCGGAGAATGATGGCGTCTGCGTCACGCCCTCCTCGACCTGCACCTCCTCCATCAGCGCCCAGCCGATGCCCTGCGCGCTGCCGCCCTGGATCTGACCCTCGACGGCGGTGGAGTTGATGGCGCGGCCCACGTCGTGGCAGCCGACGCTCTTGAGCACAGTGATCTCGCCCGTCTCCGTATCGACCGCCACCTCGACCGCGTGGGCGCTGAAGGTGAAGTCGGGGAAGAGATCGCCCTGCAGGTCGTCGGGATCGAGCTTGTCGGTGAACGGCGCCGTGAACAGCGCCAGATGCTGGAGCTTCATCCCGTCGGCGGCGCACATCTTCGCTAAATCAGAAAGCGGCAGCGTGCGGTCGGGGTCGTCCTTGACGAAGGCCTCTCGATCCGCCAGATCGACGGCCTCGGGCGCGACCTCGAAGTGCTGCGCTGCGCGTTCGACCAGCACCTCACGCACCATCCGCGCCGCCTTCAGCGTGGCGTTGCCGGACATAAAGAGCTGCCGCGTGGCCGTGGTGGTGCCCGCCAACGGCGTCAGCGCCGAATCGGAGTGATAGACCGTCACGTCCTTTAGCGGCACGCCCAGCACCTCGGCCGCGATCTGGCACAGGCTGTTGGCCTGCCCAGCGCCGAGGTCGGGAACGCCGCAGCGCACCACTACCGTGCCATCCTGCTCGATGCCGACCCAGGAGCGGGAGGTGTCGTGGAACCACATGATGCGACCGTAGCTCTGCATCGTGGTCGCGAAGCCGCGGCCGACCTTGACCGGACCATCGTCGCCTGCCCTGAGCAAAGTCGAAGGGCCCTCCTTCTCATCCAGCGCCGCCAGCGCCCGCGTGGCCTCCTCCTCCAGCCAGATCGCGCCCTCAATCTTCTGACCGATGGCGTTGCGGTCGCCGGTCTCCAGATAGTTCATCCGGCGGAACGCCAACGGGTCCATTCCGAGCGCCTTGGCCACCTCGTCCATCTGCTGCTCGTAGGCCACGGCGGCCTGCGCCGCGCCGAAGCCACGAAAAGCGCTGGTGAAGGGGTTGTTGGTGGCGACGGCCTTGGTATCGACCTTGAGGTTGTCCACCTTGTACGGCCCGTTCGCGGTGACAGTGGCGTAGAGCGAGACGTAGGGGCTGAGGTAGGGATAGGCCCCGGCGTTGGCGATCATCTCGATCTCGGCGGCGGTGATGCGTCCATCCTCCTTGACGCCGGTGCGGTGGGTGATGATGAAGGGATGGCGCTTGGAGTGGGCCAGAATCGACTCCTCGCGCGTGTAGACCAGCTTCACCGGGCGGCGCGTGGCCTTGGTCAGCAGCGCCAGGAAGATCTCGACGGTGATGTCCTCCTTGCCGCCGAAGCCGCCGCCGATCATCGTGCCCCGGACGTGGACCTTGTTGTGCGGCACGCCCACGGCCTGCGCGATGCTGCGGAAGTGCTCCACCACCTGCGTGCAGACGCGGATATTGATCACGTCCTGGTCGTCCACCCAGGCCACGCCGGCCTCCGGCTCCAGATAGGCGTGGTCGATGAAGGGCATGGTGAAGGTGTTCTCCACGATCTGGTCGGCCTCGGCGAAGCCGGCCTCCACGTCGCCCTTGTCAATCTTCCAGGTGGCGACGATGTTATCCGGCTCGTAGATCACCGGCGCGTCCGGCTTCATCGCCTCCAGCGGATCGTAGACGCCGGGCAGCGGCTCGTACTCGATCTCGATCAGATTCAGCGCTTGCTCGGCGACCGCCAGCGATTCGGCCGCCACCAGCGCGATGGGCTCGCCCACGAAGCGCACGCGATCGGAGGCCAGCACCGGCGCCTTGGAGCCCTTACGCTCCTCCTGACCGGTCTGGCCGGGCATATCGGTCGCCAGCCGGCCGCCGGGCAGATCCTCGGCGGTCAGCACGCACTCGACGCCGTCCAGCGCCTGGGCCTTGCTGACGTCCAGGTGCGCGATCCGCGCCGAGGGCTCGCTTGAGCGGAAGACCTTGGCGTGGAGCATGTTGGGCATCTCGAAGTCCCCGGCGTAGACGGTGGTGCCGGTGGTCTTGCCCAGCGCGTCGACGCGGCGCAGCGGCTTGCCGACCTGACGCATTTCGGGTAATTTGACTTCGGGCAAAGGTTTGATGTCGCGGGTCATACTTCACCTCCCGTCTCTTCCATCCGCTCGGCGGCCATCTGAACCGCATCAATAATCTGCGCGTAGCCGGTGCAGCGGCACAGGTTACCGGCGATGGCCTCGCGAATCTCCTCCTCGGTCGGGTTAGGGTTACGATCCAGCAGCGCCTTGGCCGAGACGATCATGCCCGGTGTGCAGTAGCCGCACTGCGCGCCGCCGCTGTCGGCGAAGGCTTCCTGGAGCGGATGGGGATCGTCCAGCGTGCCTAGCCCGGCGTTGGTGATGATCTCGGCGCCCTCGGCCTGCCAGGCCAGCACGAGGCAACTGTTGACCGGCTCGCCGTCCAATAAGACCGCGCACGCGCCGCAGTCGCCCTTCTCGCAGCCGTTCTTGACGTCGGTGTAGCCCAGGCCGCGCAGCGCCTGGAGCAGCGTCGCGTTCGGCTGAAGCGCGACGTCGTGCGTGCGTCCGTTGACGTTTAGCGAAACTATTCTAGATGTCATTATTCACCTCTAAATCATATGCCATTGGAAACACAGAAACAATCCGCTTTCGAAACTAGCAAAAGTCATCCTGAGCCTGTCGAAGGAGACTTTTGCGGCCCAGAAGCGCGAGCAAACACCCTTCGACTCGCTCAGGATGACTGCTCGCTTAATTATTGTGGTCCAATTTTGAAACAGATTTCGACCTCGACAACTCAACCAGAGCCTCAAAATCACCGTCTATAAGCGCCTCTTTCTTAGCACGAGACCAACCTTTAACTTGGCGCTCGCGAAGGAAAGCCTCGTGTTCTGATTGAAATTCTTGAACATAGACCACCTCAACGGGCAAGCGTCCTCGGGTATAGACACTCCCTTCACCTGCTTTATGTTGAGTTAGACGTAGGGACAAATTAGTTGTCGAGCCAGTGTAGTAAGACCCATCAGCACACTTGAGGATATATAGCCAAGCTGTCATAATTCTTGCTCGTAGAACCCGCTCGAAATCATCCTTCGACAAGCTCAGGATGATTTCTCGCTGCGGATGTTTTTGAAGTCAACCCAAATCGCTCGTCGCGGGGAAATGTCTTCGTGACCTCATACACCATCAACACCAACCTGTGAGCCTCCTCCCAAGCATCCAACTGCCGGAAATGCTTGATGCTCCCCATATCCTACTCCTTACTCCCTACTCCTTACTCCCTACTCCTTGAAGTACCCGCCGCATCAGCACGTCCGTCACGCGCTTGCGGTAGCCGGCCGAGCTGCGCACGTCCCCGATGCAACTGGCAGCGCCGCAGGCGAAGTGCGTCGCCTCGTCGATGACCTCCGGCGTCAGGGCCTCGCCGCGCAGCACATCCTCGGCGTCGTGGGCACGGATCGGCGTCGGGGCCACAGCGCCCAGCGCGATACGTACATCCTCGCAGTGTCCCGCGTCGTCGAACGCCACTTGCACAGCGACGCTGACCACCGAGACGGCGGTCGATTTGCGCAGCGACAGTTTGCGGAAGCCGCCGAAGGCCCGCGGGCCCGGCGCTTTCCAGCGGATCGCGGTGATCAATTCAGCCGGCTCACAAACCGTGTCGCAAACGTGGACGAAGAACTCCCGCAGCGGCAGCCAACGCGACTCGCCCTCAGAAGCCAGCTTCACCTCGGCATCCAGCGCCAGCAGCGGCGGAGCCGTGTCGGCCGCCGGGGAGGCGTTCCCCAGGTTGCCGCCCACGGTGGCGCGGGTGCGCACCAGCGGGTTGGCGAAGACGCCCGCCGCCTGCTTGAGCACAGGAGCGTGCTCGGCGATCACGTCGCTCGCCAGCAACTCGGCGATGGTGACGCCACCGCCGATGATAACGTGTCCGTTCTCCCGCCGAATCCCTTGCAGCTCATCCAGCCCCGCGACGTTGATCAGCGTGCCGGGCGTGCGCTTGCCGCCACGCATATCCGGGATCAAGTTCGTGCCCCCGGCGACCGGCAGGACATCCGGCGCGTATCCGGCCAGCATCTCCAGCGCCTCCGGCAGCGTCTGGGGCATCAACAAATCGAATTTTGGCAACATATTAGTCCTCCTACTCGTTGAACGCTTCAAGGCTAATCAGCATATGTCTACTCCTGAACACAACTCTCCACCGCGCGGACGATGGCAGCGAAGCAGTACAGTCTTACAGGTAACGTAACTCACTGCACAGGTAGTTCCACTTCCGAAAAATCTCCACAGGCCTTTCTCTCGTCAACTGCGAGGCCAGAGGGCTCTGCGCTACGCGATGGAAAAATATCTCCAACTGATCGCACGGTTCACATGCAGCGACAATCCGATCCAGTTTCGGGTGGGGCCTTCGCTCGCGGGCAGCATCACACAAAACTCCCAGAACGGACAAATCTCCCATTTCCTGCGTGCTCTGAAGCAACTTTTGTTCATCCACTTGCTCGATGTGGTGAATCAGCCAGTCGAGCATGAGCCAAGCAAGCCGTCCTGATTCACGGCAGTAAGCTGTGCTTTCGGCGATCACTTGCTCGGGATCGCGAGCCGTCACACTAGTGTCCACCTCAGACAACAATACTGCACCGCCCAGTTGATGCCATTCTTGAAACAGATGCTCTAATCGATCTCCCATCCTTGCTCCTGCAAAAAGTATCGGATTTTCTGAGCCCAGTCTATCCGAAACTGACTGACGTGATGCATAATCGCAACTAACACGTCTCGTTCATCTTTCGACATTTTCGGAAGCAGCAATTCCAGGTCGTGCAAATCTTGCTCGCGTAAAGCCACGATTTTCATCGCGGCCTGTTCTGGTCGTCCAGGAGCATAAAGGCGAAGATGTTGAAATGGGAGCTCAAGAGGAACAAGGCGATGGTAAAAGTCGGGTGGCAAAATATCGACAAAGCCTTTCACAGCGTCATTTATCCAGTCCTCAGGCAAGTCATCGTGTTTATGTGCAATTTCCCTCGCGGCTTGACGCAATTCCTGCGTGTCACCTCGCAACACCACGACATCTATGTCCCGGGTAGCACGATTTGCCCCAAAATGCAAGATCATTGCTGCTCCACCAATTAAAGAGCGTCTACCTTTGACGATAGATGTTCGTCCAGTTCCTCTAGTCGCGCTATCAGTCCTTGTTTATCCATGGATACACGTCCTCTCACGTAGTTACTGTTTCACACAACTCTCCACCGCGCGGACGATGGCGGCGAAGCCGGTGCAGCGGCAGCGATTGCCCTTCAGGTAGTCGCGGATGTCGTCCTCGTCGGGCGAGGGGATCTCCTCCAGCAGCCGCCTGGTCATCATCAGCATGCCGGGCGTGCAGTAGCCGCACTGGAACGCGGCGTTCTCGATGAACGCCTCCTGGATCGGATCGAGCTCGCCATCGGAGCCTTGCAGCCCCTCGACGGTGGTGACCTCGCACCCATCGGCGGCCACAGCCAGCGTCAGGCAGGCCAGCGTCGGCACGCCGTCCAGGTGAACCGTGCAGGCGCCGCACTCGCCGATGCCACAGCCGTACTTCGTGCCGGTCAGATCCAGCCGCTCGCGCAGCACGTTCAGCAGCAACTCGTTCGGCCTGACGGAGAGATGGTGCTCGATGCCGTTGACGGTGAGTTCAACGTCGTGATGCGTATCGCGTGAAACGTGAAGCGTATTGCGTATTGCGTGTTGCGTATTTCCCCTTGTCTCCTTGTCTCCCTGTCTCCTTGTCTCCCTTGCCCCCCTGCTCCTCTGCTTCCCCGCTCGCTCCCACGCTGCCTGCAGCACGTCGTGGGCCAGCGCCTTGACCACCTCGCGGCGATACCACGCCGTCGAGCGGATATCGTCGATGGGCGTGACTGCTTGCGAAGCCGCTTGCCCCGCCTCCAGCGCCAGCTCGGGGCTGAACGGTTCGCCGATCAACATCTGCTCCGCCTCGCGGCAGCGCATCACCGTGGGGCCGACGGAGCCGAAGGCCAGCCGGCAATCGGTGATGGTGTCGCCATCGCGCACGATGGTCGCCGCGGCGCTCGCCTTGGCCAGGTCGGCTCGCACGCGCGAGAGCTTGACGAAGGCGCTTCCCACCCCTCCCCCGGCCCCTCCCCTACGAGGAAAGGGAAGTAGGATCGCCGTGAGCATCTCGCCCTCGCGCAAGGCAACCTCGCCGGGGCCGATGAGGAATTCCTCCAGCGGCATCACGCGCTGCTGTGGCCGGTCTCCTGACCGCGCCACGTCGGGACCGACGAGAACGAGCTCGGCGCCCAGCGCCATCAGCGCCGGGACCGTATCCGACGCGGGCGAGCCATTGCAGACGTTCCCGCCAATGGTGCCCGTCAACTGAATCTGCGTCGAGCCGAAACTGGCGCACGCCTCGGCCAGGGCGGTGTAATTCGCCTGCAACAGCGGCGCGTTGCGCAGGCCCCAGATCGTGCTCAGAGCGCCGATCTCGACGCCATCCTCGGCCTCAATCCCTTGTAGACCAGGGAGCTTGCCGATGTTGATCACCACCTCCGGCGCCGCCTGCTCCATCTTCATCCAGACGAGCAGGTTGGTGCCCCCGGCCATCACCTGCGCGCGGTCGCCGTGCTCGGCCAACAGCGACACCGCCTCCTCCAGCGTGTCCGGCTCGTAGTAATCGAAGGCATGCAACAAGAGATGGGTGTTGGTCATATCGTGGCCGGTAGACTGGTACGCCCTTCGGGCGGGTAGATTGGCAGATTGGTCACTCATCGTTCTCCTCGCTCATTCGCTGACTCGCTCATATCGCTACGGATACTTGTCCACTTCTATCAAACGTTGTCGCTCTAAGATACGATCAGGATGATTGAACTGCAAAATCGTGACGGTCACACGACCTTCTGGGGTAAACGGCAAAATTCTCGCGCCTTCAAGATGGAAATGCTCTTCCCATTGCTGCGTCCTGGGATTGAAGAAGGGCGTTAACTGTCCCGTCTCAGGATCAATAGAGCCAAGATCGGTCCCCTTGAAACGATTACAGTACGGGCACGCCAGAGCCAGATTATCCTCCTCGGTAGCCCCACCATGCTTTTCGGCAACAATATGCTCCACCTCAAACGTCAAGAATGATGCCTCTTGAGGATATAGACAATACTCGCACCGCCCATTTGCTCGCTCATAGACCAGCCGTCGCAGTGCATTCGGGATGTACATCAGGATTGAAGTTGCTTATAAGCGTGTGCCTTGGCCAAGCGCACTAGGTGCTCCAACATCAAGTAGCGTTCTAGCTCGGCCTCCTCTTGTCGTGAAAGATCTCCCTGCTTACTCCGCTGCAATAATTTGCTGACATGGGACTGAAGCTCAGGGGAAGGACGAATAGACAATACTTCCTCCGGTGACGGCCGACTGGTCAGCAGCTCCATAATAGCGTTTTCATCCTGGAACTCCACTGATTCCTCGGACTGCACTTCGCGCAACCCACGCTCCAAAATTTCGGGCAGACGCTCACGGACGCGCTGTAGCCTCTGGCCCAATGTATTGGGCACACGTACAGTGATTTCAACCATCATCTTAACCTCCACCGGTTGGTAGGCTGGTAGATTGGTAGATTAGTATTCTGGTAGATTGGTCACTCATTCGCTGACTTGCTCATTCGCCTGCGTATTGCGTATTCCGTGTTTCCCCGTGTCACCCCGTCTCCCCTGCTCCCTTGCTCCTCCGCTCATCGAAGCGCACGCAAGATTCTCTCCGGCGTGATCGGCAGCTCGTAGAACCGCTCGCCGATGGCATCGTAGATCGCGTTGGCGTAGGCCGCCGCCACCGGGTTGGTCGCCGCCTCGCCGACGCCCTTGGCGCCGAAGGGCCCGGTCGGCTCGTAGGTCTCGGCGAAGTGGACGTCCAGGTCCTCCAGATGCGGCGCCTCGCCGATGGAGGGCGTCTTGGCGTCGATCCAGTAGCCGCCGGAGACGAGCCGCCCGTCGGGGTCCCACTCGGCGTCCTCGTAGAGCGCGAAGCCGGCGCCCATCGAAAGGCCGCCCTCCAACTGCCCGGCGGCCAACTTGGGGTTGATCACCGTGCCGCAGTCGCTGCCCATCACGGCATGTTTGGTCTCCACTTGACCGGTCCAGGTATCCACCTCCACGTCGACGAAGACGGTCACGTAGGCCGGCGGGCAATTTGTGGCGCGGTAACTCTCCACCGCCGCCAGCGTCTTGCGGCTCTCGGTCCAGCAGCGGGTGGCCAGTTCGGCCAGCGTCATCGTGCGGTCGGGGATGGCGGGAGCGTGGATGATAGTCTCGCCCCGCCCCTCGTCCAGGGTCAGCGTCAGCGCGTCCGGCATAATCTCCAAAAACATCGCCGCCGTCTCGATGATCTCCTCGCGCACCGACTCGGCGGCCTTGACCGCCGCGCCGCCCCCGGCGTAGACGCCGCGCGTGGCGTGGGTGCAGACGTCGTAGACCGTCGAGCGGGTCTCGGCCGGCGCCAGATCGACCTTGTCCAGCGGCACGCAGAGCGCCTCGGCGACCAGCTTCGCCACTGCCTCGTGCGTCCCGCCGCCGTGGTCCATCAGCGCGGTGATCACGTCGACCGAGCCGTCGGTGTTGACCTTGACCATCGCGCCGGAGAAGTCGATCACGTCGCCGGGCTGCGGCGCGCCAGCGCTGGAGGTATGGAACCCGCGCGCCACGCCGATGCCACGTCGATAGCGGTGATTCGCTTTATCGGGCGACCACGGAGGGTCGCCCCTACGTTTGTGCCAGCCGATGGCCTCGGCACCGCGCCTCAGCAGTTCCGGCACGCCATCGCTCTGCACGATGGAGCGCACCAGCGGCCCCTGGCCCCAGAAGGTATCGCCCATACCGACGTAATTCTGCAATCGCAGTTCGATGGGGTCCATCCCGACCCTTTCAGCCAGTTCGTCGATCAGCACCTCCGCCGGGAAGGTGACCTGCGGGTTGCCGAAGCCGCGCATCGCGCACGAGGGCGTCTTGTTGGTGTAGACCGCGGTGCCCTGGTAGCGGATGGCGGGGATCTTGTAGAGCGAGACCAGCCAGCCGGCGCAGACGCCCAGGAACGAATAGGCCTGGATGTTGTGGGCGCCGATGTCGGCGATCAGGTCCATCTTGGCGCCGAGCAGCGTGCCGTCCTCCTTGGCGGCCAGTTTCAGGTCGATCTGCGTGCCGTAGCGGGTGTGGTCGTGGGCGTCCTCCTCGCGCGTCATGGTCACCTTGACCGGGCGCCCGGCCTTGAGCGCCAGCGCCGCCGCAATAGGAATGGGCGGGTTCATCTGGATGCTGGAGCCAAAGGTGCCGCCGATGGGCACGCGCTTGACGTTGATCTTGCTGAGCGGAATGTCGAAGATCTGGCCCAGCACGATGCGCACATTGTGGATCGACTGCGTGGTGCACCAGAGCGTCAGGCCACCGTCGGGCTCCGGGCGGCAGAGGGCCGTCTTCGGCTCCATCTGCGCGTGGTAGATCTTGGGCGTCTTGAAGGTGCCCTCGACGATCAGATCGGCCTCGACGAAGGCCGCGTCCACGTCGCCCTCCTCGATGTCGCGCTGGCAAGCGATGTTACGCTCAATCTCGAACGGCTCCTCGCCCCAGGGCACGCTGTCGTAGATCGGCTCGGCGTCCTCGGCCATCGCCTCGCTTGCGTCGGTGTGGGCCGGGAGCGGCTCGTACTCGACCTCGATGGCGCGGAGGGCCCGCTCGGCCAGTTCCTCGCTTTCGGCGGCCACCGCCGCCACCGCCTCGCCGCGATAGCGCACCTTGTCCGCCAGCACGTAGAAGTCCTTGTGGAGCACGTCCGGGGTGGTGATGATGCGCTCGTTATAGCGCACCGGGGGGATGTCGTCGAAGGTGACGACCACCGCGCCCATCGCCTCGGCCTCGCTGGCGTCGATGCGCTTGATGTGCGCGTGGGCGTAGGGGCTGACCAGCACCCGCCCGTGCAGCATGCGCGGCAAGGTCACGTCGACCGAGTAGACCTCCCGTCCGGTCACCCGCGCGACGGCGTTCTTGCGGCGGGAGTCGCGTCCCAAAATGTTGAAGTCTTGTTGGTCCATTGCGTCTCCTCTAATAGACTAAAGGCATGAAGAATTCCGTAAAACGTATTGCGTAAAACGTAAATCTACCGCCGGATTATGCATTACGTTTTACGTTTCACGTTTTACGCTTGTCCCAGCACCAGCGCCAGCAGGGCCATGCGCACTGGGACGCCGTTGCGGGCCTGGCGGAAGTAGGCCGCGCCGGGCAGGTCGTCCACGTCGGTGGTGATCTCGTTGACCCGCGGCAGCGGGTGCATGATCGTCACCTCCGGGTTGACCCGCTCGACCAGCTCCCGCGTCAAAACGTAACTTCCTTTCAAGCGCTCGTACTCGGCGGGATCGTCGAAGCGCTCCTTCTGGATGCGGGTCATGTAGAGCACGTCGGCCTCCGCCAGCGCCGCCTCCAGGTCGGTCGTCTCCTCGACCGCGACGCCTTCTCCACGCAGCCGCTCGGTGATCTCGGCCGGCATCTTGAGCTTCTCCGGCGCGACGAAGATCAGTTTGCAATCGAAGTGCTTGTAAAGCTCGACGCCGGCGTGAACCGTGCGCCCGTACTTGAGGTCGCCGCAGAGGACGATGGTGTTGTCATCCACCTGGCCCCGCTCGGTGTGGATCGTGAACAGATCGAGCAGCGCCTGCGTGGGATGCTGCCCTGCGCCATCGCCGCCGTTGAGCACCGGCACGCTGGAGACGCCGGCCGCTTGCTTGGCCGAGCCGATCTCCGGGTGGCGCATCACTATCACGTCCACGTACTGATCCACGGTGCGGATGGTGTCGTTCAGCGACTCGCCCTTGGCGACCGACGAGGTGCCGGCCTGCGCGAAGCCGACCACGTCGCCGCCCAGACGGTGCATCGCCGTCTCGAACGAGAGCCGCGTGCGCGTGCTGGGCTCGAAGAAGAGCGAGCCCAACACGTACCCATCGAGCAGATCGAGCGAGCGATTTGCCCTCAGCTGCTCGCGCATCTCACCTGCGACGTCCAGAATATGCTCCAACTCCTCGCGGGTGAATTGCGCACCGCTCAAGATGTCCACGCCCGTAAAATCAGACATTATACCCCCTGTCAGCTGTTCTAAAATGCATATTGCCTTTTATGTTTTACGTTTTACGTTTCACGTTTCACGCCCCAGGCTTTCCACCACCCGTGCCAGTCGAGCCACGCCTGCGTCGATTTCGATCGGAGTCAGCGCACAGAAGGGCAGGCGCACGAAACTGGCGCCGTTCGCGCTATCGGCGAAGAAACCACGTCCGTCGGTCAGCGCCAGGTTCGCCGCGCGGGCCTGCTCCAGCAGCGCCTTCGTGTCCGTCTCGCCGTTCAACGTCACGCCGACGAAGAAGCCACCGTCTGGCTTGCGCCATATCGCCAGACCCGTCATGTGCTCCTCCAGCGCGCTCAGCGTCGCAGAAAGCCGGGGACGGTAAAGTTTCTTCAACCCCTCAATTTGCGGCTCCAGCCAGCCGCGCTGGATGAACTCGGCGACGATGGCCTGGTTCAGGTAGCTGGCGTTGATGTACGTATCCTCCGCCATCTTCGCCAAGCGCTCCACCAACGGTTCCGGCGCGATCACGTAGCCCACGCGCAGCCCTGGGCTGATCATCTTGCTGTAGGAGGACATCTGGAACACCCGGTCAGGCGCCATCTCGAGGAGTGACGGTAGGTCCTCACCCTGATAGCGCAGCCGACGATAGGGCCCATCCTCAATGATCCAGAAGTTATACCGGCGGGCCAACTCCACCAGCCGCTGCCGCTTCTCCGTCGAGAGCACAGTGCCGCTTGGATTCTGGAAATCGGGGATCAGGTAGAAGAACACGGGACGCTCGCCGCTCTCTAGCCGAGATTCTACCGCGTTCAGATCAACCCCATCGTCCGCCAGGGAGAATCCGATGACCCGCGCCCCAGCCCGTCGCAAGATCGTCAGCGTGCGGTCGTAGGTCGGTTCCTCGACGTAGACCACGTCGCTCGGCTCGACCAGCAGGCGCGTGCAAAGGTCCAGCAGCTGCAAAGAGCCCTGCCCGACGACGACTCGATCGGCATCCACACCCTTCTGCTCGGCGATCAGCTCACGTAAGACCGGGTAGCCGCGCGATTTGCCATACTGCAACAGATCGTAGCCGTGCACCACCAGCACCGATTCCGCGCACTGAGATAGCTTGTCGACAGGGAAGCTCTCCTCCGGAGGCACACCACGCGTCAGTTTGATCAACGATTGCGATAGATCAGGCATATATCCAGGCGCTCCTTCGTTAGCTTAATAAATCGCAGTCAAAAGCATCACATAACGGCGATTTTACGTAGTCAAGCACACAACGGGCAAACGAAGCAATTCTAGGGTAGCCCAGACGCATCAGATTGCCTACAGTCACGCTTATCGAGCGCATCAACCCCAGCTTCGTTTGCCTTGTTCGCGCCTAAGCACGTTCTACGGTCTTGAGGGCATCTTTGCTGGGCGACCTGCTTCGAAATCCCATAACTCCAACACATCTTTAAGTGCTCTCACCAGCCGTTCGTTCTGCGCCTCGCTCCCCACGGTGATGCGCAGGAACTCGGGCAGATCGTAGTTGACGCACGGACGCACGATGACACCCTTTTCCAGCAACCGTTCCTGAACTGCCGGGGCCTGCGGGCCAAACTCGACCAGGATGAAGTTGGCGTGGCTTTCGATGTATGGGAGACCCAGCCGGTCGAACGCGTCGTAGAGGTAAAGACGACCAGCGTGATTAGCCGCCACCGAGGCCTTCAAAAACGCCTCGTCTTGCAAGGCAGCGATGCCCGCGGCCTGAGCCAGCAAATTGACGGCGAACGGCTCCTTCACCTGGTTCAGCGGCGCCAGCACGTCGGGGGCGGCGATGCCAAAGCCCAGGCGAACGCCGGCGATGCCGTAGACTTTGGAGAACGTCCGCATCACCATCACGTTATCGCGCCCCTCGTGGACGTAAGGAAGGGTCTCCGGGTACGCGTCAGAATCGACGAGCTCGTAGTAAGCCTCGTCGAAGATCACCAGCACGTGATCAGGTACACGCTCCATAAACGCGGTCACTTCGTCAGCTGTGACGATCGTGCCGGTGGGGTTGTTGGGGTTGCAGACGAAGATGATCTTCGTCCGCTCGCTGATGGCGTCCGCCATCGCCTCCAGATCCAGACGGTAGTCCTTCATCGGCGTTTTGATCAGCTCGGCCCGCATCGCGTGGGTAAAGCGATCGTAGACGGGAAACGACGAGCGACTGACGATCACCTCGCTTTCCTCGTCCAGGTACGCCATACACGCCTGGAGGATCACGCCGTCGGCGCCGTTGCCGACCACGACCTGATCCAGATCGACGTCGAAGCAGTCGGCGATGGCCTGACGCAGATAGTAGCTCTGGGAATCGGGGTAGAGGTTCAGCTTGCACAGCGCTTTCTCGATTGCCGCAACCGCCTTGGGCGACGGCCCCAGCGGGTTCTCGTTGGAGGCCAGCTTGATCACGTCTTCCAACCCGTACTCCCGCTGCACTTCTTCGATCGGCTTGCCGGGCGTGTAGGACTCAATCGCGTCCAAACCGCGTTGACAGTCGACGAATGCACTCATTCAATATCGCTCCTCGCACCTAAGATCATCGTGGCTTGTGCAGCATGCTCAGGGGGAGACGCTCAAGCGTCAGAGAATGCCTTCGTACGCCCAAAAACCAAACCAAGCACCACACGAAACCAGAGACCGACGTAATCATCGTGTCCCACAGATGAACAAATGCCCACTTTCCCATCCAAGACACCGGCCTTAGATTGAGCAAAGTGAGCATTGATTTCACAGTTCACTTCGGTGAATTATGTAGGGCGGTTCAAGCGGATTCCAGCGCCAATGTCACATCCAACATCATGCTCAGATCTCTTCCAGGTCGAACAGAAGATCCAACAAGGCCTCCTGTAGCTTATCCAGTTGAGCCGTGTCTCCATTCTTCTGAGCCGCCCGAATGTCAGCGAGCAATGCCTGCAGCTCATCCCAGTCGCTCGGTTCCAGCCCGTTATTCTCCAGGAGATTCTCGGCCCGTTCCACCAACGCCTCGGTCTCCGGGGAAAGCATCGTCCCTTCCAAGGTAGAGGAAGACAAGGCATCAGAAACACGAGATTGGGCCTTCAGAATCTCGGTCTCGCTCAGCCGGGCCATCGGGGCATCAACCGTGATGTCCTTCTGTTGGCCCGTATGGCGATCCCGCGCCGTCACCTTGAGGATTCCGTCGACGCCGAAGTCGAAGCGGACCGTTACCTTTGCCAGCTCACCGGGGCGTTCCGGCTCTAGATCGGTGATCATAAATTCGCCCAGTAAGGTATTCTCCGAGGCGATAGAGCTTTCCCCCTGGTAAACCTTGATCTTGACCGCGTCCTGATCGGGGTAGAGTGTAGAGTAGACCTCTTCCTTGGTCACTGGGATAGTGGTATTCCGATGAATCAGCACATTGTAGCGATCGGAAACCACGCGGCCCATACGGATCTCCGCCACCTCAATGCCCAGCGAGTAGGGAGTGACGTCCACCAGAATGGCGTCGATCGGTTTGCCGGCGATAATGCCAGCCTGGACGCCGGCGCCCAGCGCTACCGCTTCCTCCGGATTGATTGACATCTGAGGCTTCACGCCCAGGTAGTTTGCCACCAGGTCGTGTACCGCGGGGATGCGCGTCGAGCCGCCCACCAGCAAGACCTGATTGAGGTCCTGAGACGACACCTGGGCATCGCTTAGCACCCGATCAATGGACGTCAGCGTCCGCTCCAGCAGGTCGGAGATCGCGCTTTCGAACTCCTGGCGGCTGACTTCGTACTCCAGGTGGAGAGGGACGCCGCGCTTTTCCGCGATGTACTCCTCCTTGACCCAGGCGAAGGGGTGAGAGGAAAGCTCGATCTTGGCCTCCTCGGCTGCGCGGATGAGTCTGGCCCAGGCCTTGCGATCCTCACGCAGGTCGATGCTATGCTCATCCTCGAATCGATCGGCCACCATCTCGGCCAGCTGACGGTCGAAGTCGTCACCGCCCAGCTGGGTATCGCCGTGACTGGCGCGTACCTCGACGATCCCGCCCATCAGCTCCACCAGCGAGGCGTCGAAGGTCCCCCCGCCCAAATCGTAGACCAGCACTATCTGGTCCTCAATCATATTCAGCCCGTAGGCCAAAGCCGCGGCGGTCGGTTCGTTGATGATGCGTCGGACGTTGAAGCCGGCGATCTTTCCGGCCTCGCGGGTTGCCTGGCGCGCCGCGTCGGAGAAGTAAGCGGGCACGGTGATGACCGCGTCGGAGACCTCCTCCCCCAGGTTCCGCTCGGCGATGCTCTTCAGTTCGCGCAGGATGAAGGCCGAAACCTCCTGTGGGCTAAAATCGCGCTCGCCCATTGAGGCCCGAAAGTCAGTGCCCATCTTCCGCTTGATGGAGCGAACCGTATCCTCTGGATAGAGGACGTACTGGTTGCGAGCTGGCGTGCCAACCAGCCATTCTCCATTCGGCGAATAGCCCACCACCGAGGGGATGATCCGCTCATCCCCGTTGGGCAACATCTCTGGTGCTCCGTTGCGCACCATAGCGACACCTGAGTTAGTCGTACCTAGATCAATTCCAACTATTTTCTCCATCTCACCCATTTTTCCTTATATACTTCACTCGGGTCGATATACGACGACTTCTGCATAACGTAACACACCATCTGGTGTACGATACCCCCGTCTCTCCTCTTCCACGATCGTGCCCGGTTCCACTTCCCCTTCGGACGTGGTATCAACGGCGACGTGGAGGTAAGGATCGAACGAATGTCCAACCGTGGAGATCGGCGTGACCTCTCCAGCCTCCAGAATCGCCAGCAGCCGTTCACGCACCAGCCGCAAGCCATCCAGCCAACCGGCGAGCATAGCCCGATCGGCCGGCGAAACCAGAACAGATTGCGCGTCCGTCAGGTTTGAGGCATTAGCAGCTCTATCTCGCACCTGCAGGTAGCGTCGTCCGCTAGCCATTGCCTTCTCCACTCCATCGAGGGCGGGCAGGATGGTCTCCAGCAGCTCGTTTTTGGCGGCGGCGACTCGCTCATCGATTAGCGCATCCATCACCTCGGCGCGTTTCTGTCGCTCCTTCCGCACATCCTCAAGGGCTTGCTCCAGACGCGTGCTCTGATCCTCGGTCAGGACATTCGCTTTGAACTGGGCCTTGCCCAGCTTACGGACTTCGTCCTCCAGCTGCTTCAGTACGGCGTCACTGGGTTTACCGTCTACCCCTTGCTCGACCCGCTTCAACAGCTGGCTCAGCGTCTCCCAAACTTGACGTCGTTCGCTCATAGCTTGATCGGTCGGTAATCTTCCTTAAAGCTCGTCCGCCCCAGGTCGCCGCGTCCCTGCAGCAGGGCCCAGAGGTCTTCGCTGTGGACTTCCAGATCGATGCTGCCACGTCGCCCACGCGGCTCCCACGGGTATGGAGGCTGGAAGAGGAAGAGATCTGTCTTCTCCTTGACATCCGTCTGACGGAGCTTCTCGTAGGCCGCGCGGATAAGCTTGAACGCCTCTGGATGTTCCTCCGGCGAGTATTCGCGCACCAGCTCAAAGTAGGCGCTCTTGATCTCCCGTTTGGAAGCGCCACGCATCAAGCCCAACACAGCGTAGGGATCACTGCTATGCAGCTTGGGCTGTCGCTCTCGCGTCCTTCTGGATCTGCGATTCTCATCAAATTCAGGCATAGCTACCACCACCCATCCATCTCGTCATCCAGATCCTCATCCAAGAAATCAGGGAAAGGGCCGTCGCCCAAGGCACCCGGGCCGAACCGCTCCAAGAGGTCCAGCAGTCCCAGCGGAGTATTGAGAAGCATACGCGCCATCTCAATCCGATCCATCAGCGCATCGTTGTCGGTCAGTCGGGCGAACTTGGCCGCCTCACGCAGATGAGTCTCCGCCTTTACGTTGTCACCTTCCCGGATAGCGATTATGCCCAACAACAAGTAAGCTTGACCTGGCTCCTGATCGGCCTTGATCGCCCGCTTCAGATAGCGCCGGGCGCGGTCCCAATAGCCACTCTCCAACAGCATCTCCCCGATCAACACCAAGACGGGTTCACCAGCAGGCGCTTCTTCCTCGGCCCGCTCCAACCAGGGCTCCATCAGCTCGTCAAAACGGCGTGCGCAATAGGCCGCTTGCACGACGTAGAAAGTATAAGGGATCTTTCCGACCTTAGCCTCGGCCTCTTCCACCACACGCCAGGCCTTATCCGGCTCCCGTTCCTCTAACCAGGCGCGAACAACTTCTTCGTACACCGACAGATTTTGGGAGCCCTCGTCCATAGCCCGTTCCAGGTACGAAAGGCCCTCCTCTCGATCACCGATATGGAGGTAAAGCTTACCCAGCGAGGCCATCACCTGAGCATGACCGGGCCAATAATCAAGCGCTTGCTCGTAAAGATCAAGCGCCGAGTAGGGGTTATCCCAGTATAACGCATCCTCGGCCCGCTCCTGACAGAAATCAACCAGCAGCTGGCGGGCGGTGGTATTTTCGGGATCCAGCTCCAGCACGCGCTCCCAGTGCTCGACAGGGCTTTCCCACCACCAATCGCCCTGAGCATATATGACCTCGCCCATCCGCAGAAGCGCTTGGATGTTATCGGGGTCCCGATCAAGGATGCGATTCAATTCGTTTCTCGCAGCTTGCATCTGGCCGTTGACCAATAGCGCTTCCGCAAGAGCCAGACGGGCCTCAATCCGATCGGGGTTCCATTTGATGGCATTTTTATAGACTTGGATGGCCTCGTCGTACTCACCGGCCTTGGTGTAGGCCTCCGCAGTACGCTGCCATAGCTGGGCCACCTGGTCATCTGTGATGGCGTCGGGATGATCGTCCTTACGCGGGCGACGGCGCAGCGCTTCGCGCCATCGTTCGCCGGCGGCGATGAAGTTTTCAGCCCGTTCGTGGGCCAGGGCCAGGTTGTAGGCCAGGCGGAAGCTGCCGTCCTCCACTGCATCGGCCGCTTGCCAATGGTCACGCGCCTTGCCCCAATCGCCGTCGGTCACTGCGCGATAAGCAAGCCGCTGATGCGCTTGGGAGACAAGCTGCTCCAGACTGGGGTAGCTATCACCATGCCGAAGCGCCTCTCCCCCGACCAGCAGGGCATCTTCCACCTCCCCAGCTTCGAGGAGGTTCTCCGCCAGGCGATGGGATGCTTCCTGCAAGTTCTCTTCCAACCGCTCTATCCGAAGACCGGCCGCCCGCGCTGCGTTCCAGGCCCGCAGCGCCGCTTCCCAATCCTCTCGTTGCGCCGCGAGCACGCCCCGATAGTAATGCACCCACCGGCGCTTAATTGACCCGACTTTCTGCTCCAAGACCTCTTCAAAGCGTTCCTGGGCCTCGTCATCATCACCGGCGTCCAATGCAGCGATGGCGTGCCAGAGGGAGGGCGCGTCGTCGGATAGTGTATAAGGTCGACGACGGAACGCATCCACCTCGGTCAACATCGCCCGCTCCTCATCAGACAGATCGGACCAGACGTCGGATCCGGTCGGGTCCTGACCTTGCTGGAGTAAGCCCAGCGCCAGCGGGTAGGCCGCCCGCTCGCCGAGCGTACCATCGTCGGCCCGGACAAGCTTGTAGGAGCGAATGGCCTCGTCGAGCTCCCCCTGGTGATGAAGAGCAAGCCCCAGGTGATATTGAAAGCGCAACTCGTTCGGCGCCAGCTCTACAGCCCGCTCCAGATCCTCCAGGCTGTCCTGATGGTCCGAAGCCTTATAGAAGGCTTTCAGTCCCCGCCGAAAATACGCCTCGGCCAGGGCCGAAGAGGGCAGCAAATCGGGCGTCTGTCGTCCCACTCGCTCCCAGTCCTCAATCGCCTTACTGTAATCCCCCTCCTGAAAGGACTCCAACCCATTTCGAAGGAGAGCGTTTGAGCTCTGTCGCTTGCTTCGTCTACTTCTCCGCTTTCTTCCCATAAAATCCTCCAAGAAAACATTATACACGATTTGCTTAAACTGGCAAGACTCTTTGGGATTTCGCGTGGTGCTCAAAGCGAGCGTGGCGCCCGCGCCCCATATCTGCGGGTAAGGCGCGAATTCGGCCCAGATATGGGGAGCCGGCAGATCCGACCCCGCGAAATCCTAGCATCACCTTTGACCGAAAAGCAGATAATCGCATATTTGAATCTGGACCCCG
>CAYYTU010000053.1:0-21140 GCA_964474655.1 uncultured Anaerolineales bacterium | reverse complement strand
CGGAGAAGGGCCGCCTCAGTGAAAATATTGTAGCACACGGCCCGCTTACCGTCAACGGTAGGCGGTTTCTGTTTTTAGACAACGTCTCAACTCCACAGGGGGGATCGATGCAGTCTAATCTTCACGACGGTGTGCAGCGCATCCGCCAACAGATCCATCCCGCTTGCCCACCAACCAGCCTGCTGGCATTTCTTTCATCATCAGGATGACGCTTACTTGATGCTAGCTTTGACACGTTGCAGCCCCATGTCGCTGCGTGATGGTGCAGTATGCTTTCTATGACTATTTGGGCCTTTCCCCCCAAGACTCGATAAAGGATCTAGAGTGATGACTAACGAAAGACGATACAATAGCACTATGGCAGGTAAGGGGGCTTACCTCCCGGAAACCAAGATCGTTTTCCAACAAATAGACGCGGGCAAGTCCCCCGACCAAGTTCGAACGGCTGTCGTTGAAGCCGATCTTCTCGATCAGCGCACACTACAATCCCGAAAAACGTATTGGAAAGAAATCTTCCGACGCTACATCAGCGGGCGAAAGCCGGAGCGCGTAGCTACACTGGCACGTATGGTGACCCATTGTCCCAACGAAACAGATGTTGATCTAGTCCTGTTCTACGAATACTGTCAGGTGGATGATCTCTTGTACGATCTGACTGCCTACTGTACTTACGAACTTTATCAAAATGCGCGAACAGCGATTGGCAAGACAGACGTCAACGAGTGGCTCAGCCAGCAAGAGGACGAACATCCAGAAATCGCCAATTGGGCGCCGTCAACCCGCCAACGCCTTATCGGCAGTTACCTCTCGACCATCCGTGACTTCGGGCTGGTGACCGGTACGCAGAGGAAAGAGTTCTATAAGTTCTACGTCCCTCGGGAGGCCTTCGTCTACGCCCTCTATCACCAGAAGGAGCGGGGTATTCAGGGCAAACGTGTCATCGAATCGACCGACTGGCGTCTGTTCCTGATGAACAAACGGGACGTGATCTTTATGCTGGAGGACGCGGCCAATGGCGGCTTCGTTCACTTCCGACGCGCCGGCGATATCTACGATTTACGATTCGTCTATGATGATCTTAGCGAGGTAGTTGATGTCATCACTGGTTGAGAAGTTCACCGAACTGGAGAAGCTGCTGCTGAACCACCGAGGCACGCTGGCATTGCACGCCGGTGTGCCTTTTGTGTTGCTGATCTACGATCCACGCCAGGAACTTCGCTGCCGTGATGAGCAAGCTCATCTGAGGGTCAAGCTGGAGGACGCCGGGCTTGCGGTGCACGAGATGGCCCTGGACACGTTCATCTTCGATCACTACGCCGAGATCGGCCTGCTCGATGTGATCTTCGAGAAGGAGCCGAGCGAACCGGGGGAGGTTCATCAGGATCTGGCTAAGAACCTTCGCCCTGCGCTCGCCCGCCGCATTATTCAGAAGGCGGAGGAGATGGAAGGTCAAGACGCCGTGATCTTCCTCACCCAGGTCGCTCACCTCTACCCATTCGTGCGTATCTCCAACCTTCTTGAGAACCTGGAAAACCAGGTCAAAGTTCCGTTGGTCGTCTTCTACCCGGGTGAGAAGCTGGACAGCGAGATGCGATTCCTCTGCCTGGAGAACGCCGATGGCCCGCATACCAAGTACAGAGCACGGAGAATCTGACCTATGACCAAGATCCAAGACCTCTTTGTTCATCCCATCAAACGCGATATCACCACCGTGGTCAAGATGGACGACCTGCGCCTCCGAGAGATCAAGCAGGAGTTGGGGGAGTACGTCGTCACCGACGCCATCGAGGGACTGCTGGTGGATTTCCTGGAGCGCTACGCGGAAACCCGTACCGGCCAGACCGACCGCGTTGGCGTCTGGATCTCCGGCTTCTTTGGCTCGGGCAAGTCGCACTTCGCCAAGATCCTTAGCTACCTCCTGGAGAACCGCCAGATCGACGGTCAATCAGCCATCGAGCTCTTCAAGCCCCGCATCGTCGATGTCCCCAGGCAGCACGAGATCGAGCGATTACTCCACCAGACCGTCAATTTCATCAACACCGAGGTAGTCGCTTTCCAGATCAAGGCCGAGGAGGATCTGATGGCCCACGTGCCGGTCACGCCGGGGGCCGAGGAGATTGGCAACCACATCTCCACCATCATGTACCGCCAATGGCTGAAGGAGCGCGGCTTCAGCACCACGCTCTGGGTGGCCAAGCTAGAACGCGAGCTGACCAGCCTGGGAAAGTATCAGGCTTTTCAGAGGGAGATCGAGGATATTGAGGGAATGACCTGGTCGGAGGTACGGCGCCACGACATGCTGGTGCGCGACGCCTCGATCAAGGCCCTTTGCGCCGTCCTCCCGGAGCGATACACCAGTGAGGAGAAAGCGTCCAAGGCAATTGACGACATCCAGACCGGCCTTCAGATCGGGCCTGCGATCCTGGCGAAGGAGCTGGCTGAGTGGGTGAATAGCCGCCAGTCGGGCTCGGAGAAGACGCCGCATCTGGTCTATATCATCGACGAGATGGGGCAGTTCATCGGCGGCGACAATCAGAAGCTGCTCGAACTGCAGTCTATCGCTGAGGCCTTCGGCACGAAGGGCCTGGGCAAGCTGTGGCTGGTCGTCACCGCTCAAGAGGCTCTGGAGGAGGTGGTGGAGGAGGCTATCCGCCGCGAGAACGAGTTCGACAAGATCCGCGACCGCTTCAATTTACGCATTGCGCTGACCTCGGAGAACATCGAGACGGTGCTGGAGGAGCGGATCCTGAAGAAGAAAGAGAGCAAGAAGCCCGAGCTGGAAGACCTATATGCTCAGGCGGGCGGCAATATCTCTACAGTGTGTATGCTGCAGGGTGCCAATCGGCCCTTGCCGCAGCCGGATCTTGACCGCTTCGTCGCCGACTATCCCTTGCCCCCCTATCAACTGGCTATTCTACAGCAGCTATTTGCCGCCGTCCGTACGCCGGGCGGTGAGAAGGAGAAGATCGAGGGCACCGAGCGCAGCTTGATCGGCGTCTCTCAGGCAGTGATCAAATCGCCAGCGACGGGGATCGCCGATGCGCCTCTGGGACGTCTGATCGCCTTCGACGAGGTCTACGACCAGATCGAGGCCGAACTACCCAGCATCGACCGCCGTACCATCGATGAGGTCGACCTCCAACCGAACCCCACCTTCTTCAAGCGCATCCTCAAAGCGCTCTACTTGATCCAGAAGTTGGAGTGGATCCCCTGCACCGCCGGCAACCTGGCCCGACTCCTGGTGAGGCAGGTGGATGGATCGGAGATGCCCTTCCCCGCGTTGAAGCAAGGGGTCGAGGAGGGGCTGGAGAAGCTGGAGAAAGGCCATTACGTCGTAGGGCGTGGGGGACAGTACGAATTCCTGTCCGGGGTTAAGAAGGACATTGAGATGGACATCGCCGCGGTGGACGTGACCGTCAACGACCGCCGGCGTGAGATCAAGAAGTATCTGGAGATCGTCCTCGACTTTGGGCGTCTCTACTACCAGCGCATCAAGCGCTTCGACGTCCGAGTGCGGGGCGACGATGGGGTGATCCACGATAGGGGCGATATCTCGCTGCAGGTTTATTCTCCCGTCTACGTGCGGGCCACCGACCTGACGCGCGACGAGGTGTTGCAGCGCAGTTTCGGCGATGACCGCACGCTGTATTGGTTCCCGGCGCCGGCCGATGATCTGTATCGGGAACTGGGCAAGCTGATTCAGACCGAGTCGGTGGTCTCGCGCCGCATGGCGCGGCGCGATAAGAGCACCGAGGAGGAGAACATCCTCTTCCAGAAGCAGCGCGACATCGACAACAGCAAGGCCAAGATCCAGACGCTCTTGCGTCAGAGCCTGCTGGACGGAGCTATCATTTACGATGGAGAAGTGCAGGAGCTGGCTGGACTCACCAGCAAGTTGAGCACCATCTTCAACCGCGAGGTCTCGCAGATCATCCCTCACGTCTACACCCGCTTCGAGCCGGCGGCGGTCAAAGTGAGCGAGAAGAGCATCCAGCGCATTCTGGAGGCGGATGACGTCGAGCTTCCCGACATTGAGCCGGAGCTTGACTTGTTCGACGACGCCTACCGGCTCAACCGGCATGCGCCGGTGGTCAACGAGGTGCTGGAGGAGCTGCGGCTGCGGGCCAAGGCCGGCGATCCTCGCGACGGCAAGACGCTGACCGATTTCTTCGAGGCGGTGCCCTACGGCTGGGAGTCGACCCTGGTGCGCATCATCCTGACGGCCCTGTTTCGGGCGGGCGTGGTCAGCCTGCGATATGAGGGCAAGCCCTACCACGATTACAAGGCGACCCGCGCTCAGGATCTGCTGATCAAAGCGCTTCAATTCCGCAGGACCAAGTTTATATACGATCCCAGGGAGGGCCTGACGCCCCAGGAGCGCCAGAGGGCGCAGAAGGCCATCGACCGCATCTTCCATCGTCGCGAGCCGGACACGGTCAACATTATGGGCGCGGCGCTGGAGGAGGAGTTGGTGGCGCTGAAGGCGCAGAACGCTGAGCAGCGTATCCTGGCCCAGGAGGGGGATCTGCCTGTCAAGCCGATCTTGCAGGAGGGCCAGGAGGCTATGGAGGAGATTCTGGAATACCCGCAGCCGGATCGACGCTTGAAGACCTTCCTCCAACATACCTCTCTCGTGAGGAAACTGAAGGATTACCAGGATCGGCTGCAGGGGTTCATCGACGCCGGTCGCCCAGCCCAGTTCCGCCAGGCCCGACGCCTGCAGCGCGCGGTCGAGCAGGGTCAACGAGTGGCGCCGACGTTAGAAGATGATGAAGTGCAGGGCTGGCTGGAGGAGATGCAGGCCATCGAGGAGCACCAAGAGATCGTGGAGAAGTGGGCCACCTACTATCAGAATATGCGGCCCCTGCTCCGGCGTTACCAGGAGGCCTACGAGAGGCTGCATCAGGCCCGCCACGAGGCCTACGTCGAGGTGAAGGCAGAATTGGAGGAACTGGGGGTTCCCGCCGACAGCCTCAATGACCGTTTGTGCGAGGGGCCGGTGGGGTGGACGCTGGATGGGCTGACCTGCACGACCTGCGGCACCGGCCTGGAGACGCTCTACTACCAGATCCAGTCGGCGCCGGAGGAGAAATCGCGCCTGATCACCCAGCACACGCCACCGCCGGACGATGGAGGAGTGGGCGAGCCCGAGTTCGAGATCTTGCGGCTTTACGACGTGATCCAGACGCGGGATATCAGCAGTGTCGAGGAGCTGGATGCGGCGATAGACGAACTGCGTCAAGCGGTGCGGGAAGCGCTGGAAGCAGGGAAGCGCGTGGTGTTGGGGTAGTTGGACAGGATTTACAGGATTGACGGGATATCTGTTTAGTGCTCAATCGAGGTGACTATGCACAAACAAGCCAAGTCCGCGATCTGCGATCTGGTTCTTGATCTCCGCGAGACGCTGGAGGGGGAGGTCGAGCGCGAGCTGGCCTTCGGCCCCTATCGCGACGGTCAGCCGCCCTACGATCCCGACCTGGACGATGGCGTCAAGGTCAACATCCTGCCGCTGCAGGCGGCGAGAATTTTACCGTATAAAAGAGTTGTCTAAAAGAGATCCCTATGATCATAGTTAAAAAGAGAGCGCTCAGTTGGCTGCATCTGGCTGATCTGCAAATTGGAGGTCAGAACACCAGCCTCGGTCCTTTGCTAAACGACATTGAGGCCCAGATGAAGGCCACAGAGACGCGCCCGGACTTTATCGCTGTCACTGGGGACATCGCATTCTCGGGGCAACAGAAACAGTATCAAGTCGCGATGCAATTCTTTGATGTTTTGCTCGAAAGAGTAGGTCTGGGTAAAGATCGACTTTTCATCGTACCTGGGAACCACGATGTTGACCGTCACGTAATGTCAAATACAAAAAATATTGGAGAACGCCAATATACCGAACAAGAGGTCCCACCTGAGAATACCTTTGATGATTCTCAAACTGATGTTTTGAACAATTATGCCAGGTTCATAGAGGAGTACCTAGGAGAATTTCTCAACTTCACATCTGATCTAGCATTCCACCATAAGTATAGCTGGAATGGACGAAGCGTCGCTATTATGGGCCTTAACACGGCTCTATTGGATGATCCCAACCTACTAGCTAATAGCTCCTTCAACCAACAAGTAGAAATCATTTTGAATAAAGTAAAAAGCGCAGATATCCGTATTGCGCTACTACACCATCCTATGGAGCGATTACAGAGATCGGATGTTTCCACCTCGCGACTGATCGAGAACTCTGATTTTGTACTTCACTCGCATCTGCATAGCATAAATGTTTCGCGTGTCGTGGAAAGACACAATCAGACTATAGTGATCCAAGGGGGATCGAACTACGCCGAAAGCCAGCATCCCAATGCTTACAACCTAGTTAAGTTAGACTTCGAATCAGACAAAGGGCATATCTATCTTCGACGGTATGAACCGAAGCAAAAGCTTTGGTCTGAGGCGGTGAATAAGCAATCGCATGAAGGTGAGTACATATTCGAACTACCAAAACGGCTGATAACCTTACTACAATCCAAGTTTCAAAAAGCTTGGACTCCTCCTCTGGCAGGCTATACCACCGACACAGCCACCGGTGACGACAAGCTGGGCATCACCACAGAGGTCGATGCTTTCAGTTCCGTCATCGCGTACAAGAATCTGCGTCCACCCCTGTGCCTGGGCGTCTTCGGGGATTGGGGCTCGGGCAAGACTTTCTTTATGAGGAAGATGTCAGTGCAGATCGGTCGCCTGGCAGAAGCAGCGCGGTATGCAAAGGAGAAAGGACAAGAGACCGACTACTGCGCCAATATCGTTCAAATCAACTTCAACGCCTGGCACTATGTCGACGCCAATCTTTGGGCGTGCTTGGTTAATCATATTTTCGAGGAACTGGATGCATTCATTGAAGAGAAAGGGAAGAAGGAAAAACGGAAACACCTTCTAAAAGAACTGAAACTAGCTACCAAAGCCCATGAGGAAGCCGAGAACAAAAAAGAGGCCGCTGAGCAACGTGTTGGGGAGATCGAGGAGAGACTAGAAAAGGCGCGGCAGGAACGTGCAAAAACCTCAATTAAGCTGCGGGATTTACTGGCTGAAATCTCACTCGATGAAATCTTAGACAAAAATCAAAGAGAACAACTGCGTAGCCTGTCCCAGACCATAGGACTTCCGGAGACATATCATAGAGTGGAGGACCTGAACGCAGCACTAGATGAAACCCGCTCACTTTGGGGACGGCTGAGAGTAGCCCTGCTCGCTCCCAAAAACCGAGGGTTAGGCTTGGTGTGGTTGCTAATCATGCTTATAGCGATCCCGTTGGTTGGTATTTGTGTAGATCGAGGACTCAACTGGCTTATGGATTTTCCAGATCTCGTAGATACAGCGACCGTTGTGCTTCTCCAAGTTGCAGCTTTCTCTGCTAGCGTCTACGAAGGTCTAAATCGTTTGCTGAAGAGAACCAGCCCTATGGTCGATGAATTGGAAAGTGTTCTTGCTAGTGCGCGAGAGCGTGCGCAGGACAGACGTCAAGAGAACTCCGAAGAAGAATCCAAACTCTTGGGGGAGTTGGAGATATCGAAAAACCGGGAGGCTGCTGCATCCCAAGCTCTTGTACAGGCACAATTGCGGGTGGAGGAGGCCGAGCTAGCACTCAAGCAGCTTGAGACCACTACGGACGAAAGGAGACTGGCGGAGTTTATCCAGGAACGCGTAGCCAGTGAAGACTATAAGAAACACCTGGGGATTATATCCACGATTCGCGAGGATCTAGAATTTCTGAGCCAGAAGTTGAGTTTGCCTAATAAATGCGACCCAGCGTCATCTTCCGATGATGCTGAAGCCATGGCTCTTCCCTGCATTGATCGAATCGTGCTCTATATTGATGACCTCGACCGCTGTCCAGAAGAACGGGTGGTGGAAGTATTGCAAGCAGTCCATCTCCTACTTGCGTTCAAGCTCTTCGTAGTCGTTGTGGGTGTCGATTCTCGCTGGCTGCTACGCTCCCTTGAGGAGTCCTACGCCACCTTACGGATAAGTGAAAAGGTGCGCGCCGGATGGTCCGAAGAAGAAATTTGGGCCTGGCAATCCACTCCCCAGAACTATTTGGAGAAGATCTTCCAGATACCCTACAACCTGCGCCCAATGGACCAGGATGGCTTGAGAGCACTGGTGGGGTCTATCTTACCTGTGACAACGTCTGGTCAACCCCAATTGGCCTCCCCAACACCCGATTCGACGAAAGCTGAAGAACCGTTAATCCCAAGCACCCAAGTGAGGCAGGAGATAGAAAATGCAAACATCCCCTCCCACCCCTATAAACCTGAGCCGATAGCAGAACCAGAAGCGGAAATCCACATCGATCTCACGCCTGATATCCTTAAAATCGGAGGCGTGGAACGTGATTTCATCTCCCAACTCTCCGCTCTCATTCTCACCCCCCGAGCCGCCAAGCGGTTCGTCAATATTTATCGGCTGATTCGAGCCACGGTTCCGCCAGACGACTTATCAGCATTTGTAGGTGATCGTGACAATCCCGGTGAACACCGGGCCGTCATGGTGCTACTGTCCATCCTCACCGGATTTTCACGGCAGGCTCCCCATGTGTTTAGGAAGCTTTCAGATTCATCAGAAAAGTCCAGTTGGAAAGATTTGATCGATGCCTTAGAACCTAAACAAAAAGCTGACATCGAAGGCATTCAATATTCCAACGACGTAGTTCTCGCAATGGGAAGCGCCGAAGCAGTTCAATGGGAACGGCTCCATAGGGTTTTGACCAACTTGGCAAAAAACACTGTATTGCCCGAAACACTTTCTCCTTACATCAAGTGGATGCCACGTGTCGCCCGATTTTCTTTCCGGGTCGGAAAAATCTCACCAATGGCTTAGGATTACCTGCTAATGCACGAGACACACATAGTCAAGGTCAACCTGCTGCTGCTGCAGGCGGCAAGGATTTTACCGTATAAAAGAGTTGTGTAAAAAGGAGGGCCAATGCCCCGTGTCGATGTCATCCACTGCATGCCCCACCCCCACATCGGCGAGACCCTGACCGTCAACTACCTGCGCCACAATCTGCCACACGGCGTGCTGCTGGTCAACTACCACCTGCCGGACGTGACCGGCACCCAGGAGATCGACGTGGTGGTGCTCAACTACAACGGCGTCTACCTGTTGGAGGTGAAGCACTGGTGGGGGACCATCGAGGGCGATCAGGTCCAGTGGCGCCACGCCAGCGGCGACCTGCGCCGCAGCCCGATCCCCATCATCGAGCAGAAGGCCAAGATCACGCACGGGTTCCTGGCCGAACGGGGCTGGGGAGACGTCAGTGTGACCGGGCTGGTGGTGCTCTCCAAGGGCACCGGCGCGCTGCAAATCGACGATCCGCAGAAGCATAAGGTCTTCGGCCTGCACGAAAGCCTGATCGAGGCCCTCACCGGGCGCGACTACGTCTTCCACCCCAACTCCAAGATCCTGAGTTCCAGCGAGCTCGAGCGGGTGCGACAGGCCCTGCTCGATTCCCATGTCACCGACGCCGAGCGGCAAATAGCTGGCTACCGCGTGCTGGAGGAGCACGACCGCGACCATTACGTGGAGCTGATCGCCGAGGATACCGAGTTTGCCGGTCGCAAGGTGCGCATCAAGCAGTACGACGTGCCTGCCATCGGCTCCCGGCGCGAGCTGGAGGAGGCGGTGAGTCGCTTCAAGCGCGACATGGCCGCGCTGGTGGAGGCCGGGCCGCATCCCAACCTGGTGATGCCGCATCAGTTCCTCCGTGACGAGAGCTCCGACGAGCGATACTATCTCATCCTGGCCTGGCCCGGCGGGCAGACGCTGGCGGATCGCCTGGCCGAAGGATCAGTTCCGCAAGATGAGCAACTGCGCATATTGAAGGACATCGCCGCTGCGCTGGCCCACTGTCACAGCCACGGCGTGTACCACCGCAACCTTTCGCCAGACAGCATCTACCTGAGCGCTGGTGATCAGGCCAAGGTGGGCGATTTCGACTTCGCCAAGGTGCCGACGGTGACCAAGACACTGGCTCAGACGGGGAAGACGTTGGTGGAGGGACGCCACGTGTCGCCAGAGCAAGCATTTCACGCCAGCGACGTCGATCAACGGGCGGACATCTATTCGCTTGGCGCGGTTTGGTACGATATGCTCTTCCGCCCGGATGCAGACGCTGTGATCGAGCGAGCACGCATCGATGACGCGCCGATTACCGCCGACGGCAAGGAGATCCTCCGCATGATGCTGGCAGAGCCGAGATCAGAGCGGCCGGAATCGATGGGAGAGGTGCAAAGATGGCTAGCGCTGCTGGAGGACTAAACTCAATACGGTTTAGTTAAGGATAGGAGCCCAACCCCTGTTGGGCGGGTCTGCCAAAAAACGGCCAACGGGGATTGGCCTGCTACCCATAAGGTGATTGAGTGGACACTCATTCACGGGTATTGCCTTTACATCCGACCACGACTTTGAGCAAGCCGGATTTGTCAAACTGATAGCGTGCGAATGACGCCAAGAAGTACAAGTGACCAATGACCCTCTACGAAGGTATGACCCTGCAGGACCGCTACGACGTGCTCCGCCCCCTGGGCGAGGGCGGCATGGGCGCGGCCTACCTGGTGAAGGACGGTCGCCTGGGACGCCACTGCGTCATCAAGGAGGTGCTCTCCCACGACACCACCAGCCGGGAACAGTTCGAGCGCGAGGCCCGTCTTTTGGCTCAGCTGCGCCATAACAACCTGCCGGTCGTCCACGACTACTTCTTCGAGCAGGACCATCCCTACATCGTGATGGAATACGTGGAGGGCCAGACGCTGGATCGTCTACGCGGCGAACGCTCGGCGCCCTTCGAGCCGCACGATGTGCTCAAGTGGGCGCGGGACCTGCTGGACGCGCTCTGCTATATGCACGGACAGGAGCCGACCGTCATCCATCGCGACATCAAGCCGCAGAACGTCTGCATCACGCCCGAGAGCGACGCCGTGCTGCTGGACTTCGGCATCGCCCGGCGCCTGGATGAGACCAAGACCAACACGGCGGCCCGGGCTTTTACCACCGGCTACGCTCCTATCGAGCAGTATCCCAAGGAAGAGGTTGCCTCCTATCTGGTGGTGCGGGAATACATTGAGGGCCTGCGAAGCGAGGGCATCCGCACCGGCCCCTACACCGACGTCTACGGCCTGGGCGCCACGCTGTATTATGCGCTGACGCTACTTCGCCCCACCGACGCCCGTATGCGTGTCCTGGGGGAGCAGCTGCCCCCCATCGGGCAAGCCAACCCCGACGCGCCCGACTTCCTGGTCGAGGCGGTGACGAAGGCGCTGGCTCTCCATCCGAGGGAGCGTTTCCAGACTGCCGCCGCGATGTTGGCGGCCTTGCAGCCGGAGACGGCGGAGACTCCCACCGTGCGCCTGCAGCGTCGGCCGCCCCGCGCCTTGCCTACAGGAAACGTCGAGGCGCTGGGCTACGAACTGATCTACGTCCCCACTGGCCCGTTCAAGATGGGAAGCGATGATTTCCGGCTCAAAGAAGCCTGTCGCCCACAGCACACAGTTGAAGTGGGTGCCTACTGCATTGACCGTCGCCCGGTGACCAACGCCGACTATCAGCGCTTCATTGAGGATAATCCCGACTGCCCGGTTCCGTACAGTCCGATGCGCTTCGCCCAACGCTACAACTGGGATCGACGAATGCGCACTTTCCCGCGCGGGTTGGAAGATCATCCCGTGGTCCTGGTGACGTGGCAGGACGCGCGGGCCTACTGCCGCTGGCTGAGCGAGGTGACCGGCTACCGCTGTCGGCTACCCAGCGAGGCGGAATGGGAGAAGGCGGCATCTTGGGAGCCGGTGAGCGGAGGAGCGGGAGAGAAAAGAGGGTATCCCTGGGGCGATACGTTCGACGAGAGTTGTTGCAACGTGGACGCCCACGCCGCGTTGCGCCTGGAATCGAGCCCGGTGGGCCAGTACTCGCCCGATGGCGACAGCCCTTACGGGCTGGTGGATATGGCGGGCAACGTCTGGGAGTGGACGGGGAGCTTGTACCGGCCCTATCCCTACGATGCCGATGACGGGCGCGAGGATGCGGATGTCGAGGGCAAGCGCGTGGTGCGCGGCGGAGCCTATGACGAGGGGCCGCTGCTGGCCCGCTGCGCCTGGCGCGACGGCGTCCCGCCGGACCGCCGCGCGGCGAACATTGGGTTCCGCGTGGCGTGTGAGGCGGAGTGAAGCAGATGCTGCTAGATCGTTAATTCAAAGTGGAGAGATATATGGAGTATTTTCCCGACGAAGATTATGAGGCTTCCTGGAACCGCCAGCGCTTAGATGCTGAATGGACCACTATAAGCGCTCTGCGGGAACTGATTGGGATTGCACGAAAGGGAAATCGGCCAACCTATAGAGAAACGATAATCTTGGCTGAATCTCTCATTCCTGAGTTGTTTGATCGGGAGAGCAGTCTACTTCCTAGGCAGAAGGAAAGCAGCGAAGCACGCAGATACCGGCAAATGGCAGAGGCCGACTCCGAGATCCAAGACAAATTGGTCACTGCTCTGGATCTCGTGGATAACGATATTGAAAAGTTTGAAGAACGTGTAGAAAAAAGACCTGGTTACAATTTGTTACAAAATGAGATTGGCAAGCTTCACCGAATCCGTCAAGAACTTCAACAACGGGAGCATTACGAGCAGCAAATTATTCTACGAGACGCGTATAAAGCAAATAGACATTTCCCCATCTCTGGGGAGGGACGTGATTACCGTGAGTTCCAACTGCCTAATGATCGCGCATTGCGAATACGAGTGCTCCATCCCGATCCACCTGAACACTCGACCGGGGCCGATGTTATCTACGAGACTTATTGGGATAAGAAGAGAAGAGTGCGCCTAGCTGCCATTCAGTATAAAGTCTGGAAAAACAGAACCCTATATAAATCATCTAATCTTGCTAAGCAGCTAGACAAAATGCGTAGAGTGTTCTGCAAGAATCATCTTTGTGAACCTTTTGCCGATAGCCAGCGTAAGAATGCGTACCGTCTACCCTATTGTTCGGCGTTCCTGCGACCGACTGATAAACTTCAAGATCCTAACGCTCGACTAATATCCAGCGGATATCATGTCCCTGTGTGTGTAGTGGAGAGATCTTGGCAAGACACAACTCGCGGTGGACAGAAGCTAGAAAGCAGTTACTTTAGGAGTGAGGCTGTCACTCATCGAGTATTTGAGGAGCTATTCAATACCAATATGTTGGGATCGAAATGGATGAAATACGAGGAATTGGAGGATATGTACAGAGAACATAACATCTTAGAATCTGATGAACACATAGTTATTCACGCTCAGGAGTTTGGTAGAGAATAGTACGAAAGTCAAAGAATGTGGACCCAAGGAGAGCAAATATGACAAATAACCAACACAATGGTGTCACAATCGGCGACGTAACCGGCGGCATCCACGGCAGCATCATCGCCGGGCGGGATGTCAAAAATGCTACGATTACCCTTGGTGGTGAGCAAGTCCCTGCGGACAAGGAGCCGACAGAGGACGATCTCAAGCAGCTGTTGGCTGAGATCCAGGCGGGGCTGGCCGAAATCGCGGCTCAGCAGGATGCACTGAAAGAGGTGTCGTCGGCAGCTCCCTACACCGCACAGGGCGCAGAGCAAGCTGTCAAAGATGCGGCTGAAGCGGTGGAAGGAGCACCGGAGATGAAACCCGAAGAGGCCAAGTCGGTGCAGGAAAGCCTGAAGGAAGCCACCGGCCTGTTGAGCGGTATTCTCGATGGCGCCAAGACCGTGGCTCAGAAGACGGGTGACGTCGTCAGCGCCGTGCAGCCGTTGGCCGAGAAGATGGAGCCGTTGGTGGAGAAAGCCGGGGTGGCTGCGCTTTGGGTAGCGAAGCTGTGGTTATTCAAGGACACTCCGTAGGGAGAATCGAGTTCTCTTAGCTGATGACTCAAGAGCATTCTGCTCACGCGAACAAGACAACAGGCGGTGTTACCATCGGTGATGTCTTCGGCGGCATCCGTGAAGCCATCATTGTCGGTGGCGATATCATTGGCGATGTCTCTATCGGATCGTCCCAACACAAAAGGGTAAAAAGAGATCCCTCTATACCCCATCCGCCCAATCCCTACTTCGCGCGTCACTATTCCCTCGAGGCTAACTTCACCGGGCGTGCGTCCGAGCGGCAGATGCTGAGCCGTTGGCTGCTTCACGGAAAGTCTCCTATCCTCACGTTGGTAGCGATGGGAGGTATGGGAAAGACTTCTCTGACCTGGTATTGGCTGCAAAATGACTTGGAGCGATCGAGGCTTGATGGTTTGCTCTGGTGGTCATTCGATGGAGGTGAAGCCGCTTTCCCTCACTTTCTCGCCCAAGCCATCTTGTACGTCAGCGACCAAACTGTCGATCCAACGAACCTATCTTTTCACGACCAGGTACAAACGCTCGTCAACTTGCTAAGAGATCGTCGCACCTTGATCGTTCTAGACAGCTTCGAGCGGCAGCTTCGGGCCTACACCAATATGGGGCAGTCCCGTAGACCAGATCATTCATCTCGTGATGCCAGGTCTTGTGTTGATCCCTTTGCTACCCAGTTTCTGAAAGCTATGGCTTCTGACCCTACCGAAGCTAAGTTGCTGATAACTACTCGGCTGATGATACAGGACTTGGAGGATTCGACTGGTGAACCTCTGTATGGCTGTCGTAAAGAGAAGCTAAATCCTCTTTCGCCTGATGATGCCGTTACCTTTATGCAGAGTCAGGGCGTGACCAAAGGAACCGACGCCGAAATTAAAGCGGCTTGTAGGTCCTATGGCTACCACCCGCTTAGCCTGCGTGTTCTCTCTGGTCTGATACGACGCGATAAGAAGCTACCAGGTGATATTGCAGCGACCAAACATTACCAGCAGCATATAGGCTTGGTCAGGTCTCGTGATAGGATTCTGACCACAGCTTATGACGCATTGTCTGCTTCCCTGCGTTCCCTCCTTTCACGCATCGCTGCTTTTCGTGGTTCGGTGTCTTATGATGCTTTGTGTGTGCTCAATGAGTCCGAGGATACCGCGACCTTCGACCGAGCACTGGACGAGTTGATTGATCGAGGCCTGCTCTCCTTTGATGCCTCACAAGCGCGGTTTGATCTGCATCCTCTCGTACGCGCCTACGCTTACGACCAATTGACTGATCCGATTGAGGTCCATTCCCAATTACGGAATCACTTCGCTACCATAGTGGCTTCCGGTTCCGAGGATGCTCGTACGATTGGGGATTTATCACCGGTGATTGAGTTATACCATCATATGGTCAAATCCAGATGTTTTGATGACGCCTGGCAACTATATGACTCTCGCTTACGCGGACCGCTATACTACGAGTTCTGCGCCTACGAAATTGAGGTTCAGCTTCTCAGTGGTCTGTTAGGGGCTGATCACGATATCCCTCGGGTGCATGGAACCATAGACCAGACGTGGGTATTGATCTACTTATCGATGTGCTATGAACGTATGGGCCAGCTAGGCGCGGCTTTGACCTGCGCAGAGCAAGCCGTAAATCTGAACCGGAAAGGAGGCCGACAAGCCGATCTGGGTTCATCGTTTGTGGCCTTGGCTTCTGTCTATAAGAAACTGGGACAACTAGAATCTGCGCGAGAAGCTAGCGCGCAAGCCGTGACAATTTTTGACGAAATCGGCAATATGAACTGGTTTGGCATCAGCCACCGAAACCACGGAGGGCTCTTAATCCTATGCGGTGATTTCGCTGAAGCTGAAAGGAATTTAGACCTTGCCGAAAGCGTATATGCTCGTAAGCCCAATCAGTTTGCTCACGGGTTAGCCAGCTTGATGCTGCATCGCACGTATCTCCTGGAATTTCAAGGGGATTATTCTGCTGCGCTTGGGACTGCTGAGCAAGCATATGACGTTGCATGTAGGGGATACGTTGAATCTGAAGAGGCGAAAAAGGAATCGTCACCACGTCGATTCTGGGCTGTTATCCGACAGTTTGTAGGGCAATTGACTGGAAAAGGAATATCCAGCACAAAAGTCGCTGCTAGCCACCTGGACTCAGCCTACTACAAGCGCGAGGCGACAACAGCCCTCTACCGCATTGGTTATTTACAGTGTATTGAGGGGCAACCGAAGGAAGCCCAGGTGAATTTGGAGAAAGCGTTGCAAAGCTGTCGCAGCGTGAGGCTCACCGGGTTGGAACCGGACGTATTGTTGGCCCTGGCAAAGGCTCATGCTGCTCAGACACAATCCCAAGAAGAGAGGCCAGACGTTGAACGATATGCCGGAGAGGCTCTGTCCATTGTTGCGCGCTGTGGCTATCGACTCAAGCAAGCGAATACTCACAATTTCCTGTCTCGTTGGAAACTAGATAGAGGGCATTGGGCTGAGTCTCGTCATCACGCTGAGCTCGCCAGGGACTTGGCTTGGTGCGATGGCCCGCCTAATGCCTACCAGCCGGCCCTTGAGGAAGCAAACGGTATTCTACGGAAAATCAAGAGGATGGCGCACAGGTGACTAACGATCACCAATCATCTGAGGGCGAAAAACACACCGCCGGCATCCACATCGGCGACATTCTCGGCGGCATCCGGGGATCCATCATCGCCGGGCGCGATGTCATCCTGGGTACCACCGAGCAGCGGCGCGCCATGCGTAACCGCCGCGCGATGCTGCAACTGGTCAAGAATACCTGGATCAAGGGCGTGCTGGAGGATTCGCTCCACGGCGCAGCGATGATCGAGCTGGGGATGGAGGAGCGGGCTGACGCTGTCGAGCGCCCATGGGATATGGTGGTACAGATGCCTGACCGAGAGGATCAGAATCTCCCGCCTGGCACTAAGATCATTGACGTCTTTGACGAGGCGAACGGCTCTCTTCTCATTCTAGGTGAGCCAGGTTCAGGAAAGACGACGATGCTGCTCGACCTGGCTCGGGACACCATCGCCCGCGCCGAGGAGGATCCTACCCAGCCAATCCCGGTGGTGTTCAAACTATCCTCTTGGATGGAAAGACGGCGATCTATAGCAAGACGACTGCTAGACCACTTGTTAGGGAAATACTCTGGGCCTCTTGCAGAGTGGTTACTGGACGAATTGAACACGAAGTATCAAATCCCGAAGTATATTGCGCGTTCATGGGTTGAGAATGATGCTTTGCTATTGCTACTTGACGGGCTGGACGAGGTTGCAGAGAAACAACAGGTTGCTTGCGTTAAGGCAATCAATAGATTCTGTGGAAGACATATGGTTCCTTTGGTGGTATGCACTCGCGGGGTATACTACCAAAGTCTGACTGCCCAGCTCAAGGTTCAGAAATGTGTGCTCTTGCAGCCTCTCACCTCGCAGCAGGTTGAGGAATACCTTGAAGGAACGGGGACTGATCTCTTGGCGGTGCGTAGAACATTGCAGTATGATCCTAGACTTCAATCGTTAGCCCGGTCACCACTGATACTCAGCGTGATGACACTGGCCTACCGGGGAATGACCTTTGAAGACCTTGGATCACTTGACTCGAACAAGTCTCGACTCAGACATGTGTTTGATGTCTATGTGCGACAGATGTTCAAAAGACGCATAGGTGATCACCCTTATTCGCCTGAGCAAACTATCTACTGGCTGGCTTGGTTAGCTCGTAAGATGTCCTATCATTCTCAATCGACGTTTTTGGTTCAAGAAATGCAACCCAGTTTGCTAAACACCTGGGGGCAAAAGCGGCTACACACTATTGCTTGGAGTGTGCTGTCTGGGCCAATAATGGGGCTGGCTCTAGGCCTGGTGGTTGGCTTGGTTTCCAATCCTCCAACACGGGGTTTGCCTATTGGTATTGTTGGTGGGCTTACATTAGGATTGTTCTTTGGACTAGTCACTGCTCCAGCTAGAATAGAGTCACTGATGGAACCTTTGTTACCCGATTACGATATTGGGCGCTCATTGAGGATCGCTTTAGTTGTGGGGTTCGTAGGTGGATTGATAGGAGCGTTGACTTTCGGAATGGCAACCGTGCCGATAGCGGGATTGTTTTATGGTTTTAGCATTGCGCTGATTTTGATGCTGTACTTGGGTGGATTTGCCGCCATTCAGCATTTTACCCTCCGCTTTATACTTTACCTCAAAGGTTGCATACCATGGAACCTCACCCGCTTCCTCGACTACGCCACCGACTTGATCTTCCTCTGCAAAGTTGGCGGAGGCTACATCTTCGTCCATCGGCTGTTGCAGGAGTACTTCGCATCATTGTATGAAGAATAACACAAGTAACGGAGCTTTATGAACTCGAAAACCAAATCCGCCATCAAATCGCTCGTGCTCGACCTGCGCCACACGCTGGAGAAGGAGCTCGCCATCGCGCTGCGGCGCTATGGCCTTTTCACCGATCGCGACTGGTCGCTGGAGGCGCCGCCCGACCGCCTGACCGATGAGGCCGACCGCCAGATCTGGCGCCGCATCGTCACCGTGGTCAGGCAGCGCATGCAGGAGGGCCGCTCGCTCCAGGAGGCGAGTCAGGACTATGTGCGCGAGTCGGCCTTCACCTTCCTCAACCGGCTGGTGGGGCTCAAATGCCTGGAGGTGCGCTCCATCATCGACGAGACCATCACCACCCGCGACATCTACGGCGGGCGCAGCAAGGCCCACCGCGACTACCGCGAGGCCCATCCCCGCCAGGCCCGCGCGGCCGACGACGCCCTGCCCGCTTGCCTGGAGGCCACCTGGCGCCACGTCAACGAGGAGATGATCGGCTACCTCTTCGACCCCGACGACGACCACAGCCTGGTCTGGCCGCGCTACGCCGTGCTCAAGCGCTGCATCGCCCGCATCAACGAGCTGGATGAGGCGGCCTGGGCCGAGGACGAGATCATCGGCTGGATCTACCAGTTCTACAACGCCGAGGAGAAGGTGGCGGTGCGCGATCGCGGCAAGCCCCAGACGCCCCACGACGTGGCCGTTATCAACCAGTTCTTCACCCCGCGCTGGATCGTCAAGTTCCTGGTCGATAACACGCTGGGCCGGCTCTGGCTGGAGATGCACCCCAGCAGCGAGCGAGTGCGCCGCAAGTGTGACTACCTCGTTCCCGAACCGAGCGATGAAGCGAATCAGCGAAAAAGCGATAGAGCGAATGAGCGAGAGGGCGAGTTCGCTCTCGACTCCGAGTCGCCGATCAACAACCCGGAGGCGGAGCCGCGGCGGGAGGAGAAGCCGCTGCCGCAGATTCGGCTCCTGGATCCCGCGTGTGGGACGATGCATTTCGGGCACTACGCAATGGAGGTCTTCGATTGTATGTACCGCGACGCCCGCGATTGGGGCCATCTGGAGATCGAGGACCGCGAGATCCCCGGCGTCATCCTGCAGAACAACCTCTTCGGCGTCGACATCGACCGGCGGGCGGTGCAGCTGGCGGCCCTGAGCCTGTTTATGAAGGCCCGCAAGATGCACCCGCAGGCGCGAGTGACGCAGGTCAACCTGGTCTCCGCCGACGCCACGCTGCCCGATGGGGACGTGCGGGAGACGTTCCTGGAGCAGTACGCCAGGACGCCCAAGGTGCAGGAGGCCTTCGCCCAGGTGCTGGAGGATATGGACCAGGTGGCCGAGCTGGGCAGTCTGTTGCGGGTGGAGGAGCGACTGCGCGAGCTGCTGACCGATGTCGGGCAGACGGCGGCCGCCGAAAACCTGGAGGCGCTTGATCCCCGCCGCCAGCGGGACCTGCCTGGCCTGGAATCGGCGGTGCGCCAGATGGGGCTATCCGACCTGGCCGACGACGAGGAGCAGGCCGCCGCCTGGACGCCCCACTACACGCTGCGGGAGCTGCGCGAGGACCTACGCGCCTTCGCCCGCCGGGCGCTGGACGAGCACGACCTCAACGCTCAGCTTTTCGCCACCGAGGCCGACAAGGCGGTGCGGCTGCTGGATGTGCTGATGGGCGAGTATGATGTGGTGGTGATGAATCCACCGTATGGGGGAACCACCAGCGACGCACAGAAATATCTTAAAGAAATATTCCCTAGTTCATATAAGAATATGGCTTGCATGTTCATAGAACGTAGTCTAGATATGCTTCAAGAGGCAGCAGGCTTCTCGGGCGCTATTGTTGACAAATCTCTTATGCTACGAGGAGCCTATGAAGAGTTTCGTGAGAAAATCATCATTCGAAGGAGCCAGCTACGCACTTTCGCTGATCTCGGTTGGGAAATTCTGGATGATGCAAATGTGGAGACCATTGCTTTGACATTGCAACAACCGTTGGCTACAAAAAGCACAGAAAGAAGGCCTGCTGCATTCTTTAGATTGATCGAGCATGAAGATAGAGAATCCATCCTTCCTTACCTAATAAATAGCGCTAGATATGGTCAGGACAAGCAAGAATCATTCTGGATTGAAACAGAAGAGTTTCTCACCTTTCCTAACAAGGTTATTTCCTACTGGGTGCCAGGCGCAATTCGTCGTCTATTCGCTGAATGTCCCACTCTGGATCCTTCGCTGGCGGCAGTGAGAATTGGTGTTAGCCCTCGTAATACCGAATTGTTCTATCGATATTTGTGGGAAGTTAAACCCAAGGAGGTAGGTGAAGACAGGAAATGGGTGCCCCTAGCAAATGGAGGCTCGTTTTCCCCTTATTATCGAACGATTGAACAAGTCATTTTCTTTGAAAATGATGGCTATCTTTTGAAGAACTACATAAGCCCAGGAGGATATCCAGCTAGCTTCAGAAGTCCGTATCTTCAATTCACAGAAGGAATTACTTATGGAAAAAGAGGTCACTGGCTGAATGTACAACACCTCGAGCCAGGCCACATTTTCTCGGATGAAGGGCAGGGTATCTTTCCCATCGCTAATGACGATCTTTGGTTCTTGATGGGCTTACTGAATTCGATTCTCATCAGAGCTACAATCAATACTTACTGTGGTCAGCACAAACACTGTGGTTACGTGAAGTTACTACCTGTCCCAAGTATAATCCTAGAAAGCGAGAAGAAAAAGATAAGAACTCTCTCTATGCAGGCTCATGATCTCAAGTCTGCCTGGGACACCGGCAACGAAATCTCCACCCGTTTCACCGCGCCGTGGCTGCTCCAGCTGGCCCGGCCGGATAGCGACGCCTACGCCCAGGGGCTGGGCCGCGTGCTGGAGCTGCTCGGCGACGACGCGCCGGAGATCACGCTGCCGG
>CAYYTU010000052.1:0-21148 GCA_964474655.1 uncultured Anaerolineales bacterium | reverse complement strand
GGGGTCCAGATTCAAATATGCGATTATCTGCTTTTCGGTCAAAGGTGATGTTAGGCTTCGCCCACATATTACCAAAGGCCTAACTGAAGAGGATCATCTCATTCAACTTGGAGCATTATACCACAGCTTCTCTACCCTACAACTTAACTCCTGCAATTTAGCAATTCCAGACTTCGGAAGTCCATCGTCGAGGATTTTGGACGCAAAATAAGCTTGCCTTGCTTCCCAATCAGGTTCACGAACTACATTTAATACTTCCGAAGTCTCTGCTCCTCAAAAATTTGAAAAGCGCAGGAGTCAAGCTACAAATAGAGCCTGCTCTCGCCCTGCGAGATGTGATAAGGCCATTTCATCTCGACGATCAAAGGTCACGTACGTTAAGATGCGGTAGAATCAACCGCGCCGTGGACAAGCGCACGACGCACATCGACCAGACGTCGTACATCTTGTGCTCGCAGATTCGCTACAAAGTCAGTGTAACGCCTCACTGCTGTGGAAGATACCAACGAGCTCTCCCTATGCTGTACAAAATCACCGGGACGACGTCCTTCCCATAACAAGCGATCTGACTCCCCGTCGTGTTCATAGACCCGATGGACCCACCGTCGCATAGCCCAGCCATTACGCTCTGTCCCCAGGTAGACCTTCAAGCTCACACTGGCCAGGGGGGCCGGATCGACGCCGTTCTCATCGCAGAGCTGAGCGCGCGTCTCGTCCAGCGTATCGGCGTGCAGGTTGGAGGCGACCAGATGTCCCTCGGCCGCCAGGCGAAAAAAGGCTCGCACGTCCCAGCCCCAGATGTAAGCGTAATAGTAAGTCGCCGGACTGATCTCATGGGCCACATAGCAGACCTTACCAGGCGTCCTCTCTGCGGCGCGTGAAAGTACCTGGCGGTCTTCCACCGCCTCCAATCGGACATCGTCGGGGATAAAATTGAGGAGCGCACACATCACGGTCGTCTTGCCGGCCCCGCCGGGGTTGGCCCCAACCAACAACGAGGCCCCTTCGCGCATAGCCGCAGCCAGGTAGCCGGCTAGCGAGAGGTTAACGGAGTTATCATCAAGCAAATCGACCAGCGTGAGCATACGTCCTCCGCGCTGGTTGCAGGCATTAAGCGCGTGTACGTGGGCACTTATCGAAGTCATAGATCAGTCACGTCCAACCAGGCAGATCTCCAGAACCTGCGCGAAGATCGAACTGAGGAAACGTCAAATTGGCTCATAGCGAGGTCTCAATGCGTGGCACAGGCGATACAGGGATCAAATGCGCGCACCACCCGGCCCACGGCGTGCTCCAGCTCCATATCCACCCGCTCCGGGCTGATGTAGCGCCGGGCCGCGACGCGCAGCGCCCGCTCAATGGCCAGCGCGTTATGCACGGTGGGGATGATAAACTCGGCCTCGTCGATCAGGCCACCCTCAATGCGGTAATGGTGGATCAAGGGGCCGCGCGGCGCCTCGACCAGCCCGTAGCCCTCCCCATCGCGCGGCGCGTGCGGGACGGCGGTCTCCTCACCGTCAAGAGGCTGCTCCAGAATCTCGATGGCCCGCTCCAGGGCGTAGACCAGCTCGATGCCACGTCCCAGGTCAAACAGTAAGATGGCGTGAGCCGGTTGCCCGAAAGCCTCGCGGAACTGGGCCAGATAATCGTCGGCGCAAGAAGTGCCCATCCGGCGCGTCATATTGATCCGCGCCAGGCTGTTGGCCCGCATCACCTCGCCCTTGTAGCTGGTGCGCCCGGCGTAGCTGTAATCGGTCTTCTCAAAAGTGAGGCGCTCGCGGAAGTCGCGGGCGGGGAAGTTATCGCACTCGACGCCCTGGGGGTCGAGCACGCGGATCACGTCGCCATCGTAGTTGGGGCAAGCCTCTTCGGTGGCGGTGATGTAGTAAGCGGGGGCATCGTCACCCCAGGTGCCGATGCGCTCTCGTAGCGAGAGCGCCATCTCCCAATAGTAATCGAAGAGCTCGCAAGAGACCGGCAGCGCCTGGGCCAGTTGCTGGCGCATCTCGTCCGCTGCCTCCGGCGCGATGCCGCCGGAGACGCCGCCGACCACGGCCTTGACCGGGTGGATGAACTGCCCGCCCGCCAGCGAGATCAGGTCGGTGCCGGCCTTGCGCACCTGGAGCGCTCGCGTGGCAAGCACGGCCTGGGCCTGCTCGGCGTTCGATTGGCCCTCTACCGACGGGAAGATACTGGAAAGGCCCATAAGATCCGGCATGGTGAAGACGAAGACCGAGGTGGCCTGATTCTGGATGATCTGGCCGAGCAGCAACAGCTCCCGGATTTTTCGCGCCAGCGGGGGCGGGTTGACGCCGTAGGCGTCCTCCAGCGCCTCGACGCCGGCCACGTGATGGGCCGTCGAGCAGACGCCGCAGATGCGGGGCACGATGGTGGGCATCTGCTCGGCTGGCACGCCCTGCACGAAGTACTGGAAGCCGCGGATCTCCATCGCCTCGAAGTGGGCGGAGACGACCTCGCCGCCGTGTACCTCGATGACGACCTGAGCGTGGCCTTCGATGCGGCTGAGGGGAAAGGTCAGGGTTGGCATCACAGCACCTTCTCTTTCGGCCTGGGCGGCAGCTCTGTAGCGGCGTAATCGGAGAACTGGAAGAGGAAGAGGGCCAGCTGGGGCGAGCGCAGGGCCTGGTCGAGCTCTGGCTCTGGGATATCGGTCATAGCGGTGAAGACGCGCTTGATGCTCTCCAGCCAGGCTTCTGATTCCCGATCGATGAAGACGTCGGATGGGCCGCGGCAGCCGATGCAGGGGTGACCCGGTCGGGTGCAGAGCGCCCGGCAGCCGCCCCGGGTCGAGGAGCCGACGCAGAGATAGCCCTGGTTGATGAGGCAGATATCGGGCTTCACCTCGCCGCGCTGGAAGCCGATCAGGTGATCGGGGCGCATATCCTTCAGCTTCTGCCGGCCGCATTCCTGGCAGACCGTGCGGGACGGTTCAAAGTCGGGCGTGTCGTAGAGCACGGCCATAAAGAGCTCCGGCGTGGGAGGGCAGCCAGGCAAGTAGCGGTCGACCTCGACCGCGGTATCAATGGGCCGACATTTGGGCAACAGGCGGGGCACGTGCCTCCGCTCCGCCTGGTTCAGGAAGACCTCGCGCACCTCGTCGCGATTGCCCAGGCTGGCCACGCCTCCGGAGATAGCGCAGGTGCCGACGGCCACCACCTGATCGGCGCAGCGGACGGCCCGGCGCAGATTGTAAAGGTCCTCGTCAGTGCGCACGCCGCCGCTCACGAGCAGGATATCGACCTCGGGCACGTTATAGGCCGAAATGACCAGCGGCATATAGGCCAGATCGTACGACTCCACCCACTTTTCGGCGTTGAGGAGCGAGACCTCACAGCCAGCGCACCCAGAAAGCTGCAATACGGCGAATCGTTTCATCGGCTCCTCCTATCCACGGCTCTCTGAGCTTAGGACCTCACGGATAAACCCGATTCAACATACGCGGGAAGGGAATCGTTTCGCGCAGGTGGTCGATGCCGCAGATCCAGGTCACGGTGCGCTCCAGGCCCAGGCCGAAGCCGGAGTGCGTCACGGAGCCGTAGCGCCGCAGGTCAATGTACCACTCGAAGGCCTCGCGCGGCAGGTCCCACTCGTCGAGGCGCTGCAAGAGCAAATCGAGATCGGAGATACGCTCGGAGCCGCCGGTGATCTCGCCGTAGCCCTCCGGCGCCAGCAGATCCACGCTCTTGGAGACTTCCGGCCGCTCCGGCCAGGGCTCCATATAGAAGGCCTTGGCTGCGGTCGGATAGCCGTAGACGAAGACCGGCTTCTCGAACCGTTCGGTCAGCTCCGTCTCGTGCGGGGAGCCGAAATCGTCGCCCCACTCGATCTGCAGCAAGTCCTTCAGATCCTCATCGTCCGTCTCCGCGCGGATCTCGGCGATGACCTCCAGGGCTTCGTCGTAGGAGATGCGTGGGAAGGGCGGCACCACCCTCTCCAGATGGCTGGTGTCGCGCTCCAGCAGCTCCAGATCCGCGGCCCGCTCCTCCAGACAAGTCTGGACGATGTGGGAGATGAACTGTTCCTCGATCTCCATCAGGCAATCCATATCGCAGAAGGCCATCTCCGGCTCCACCATCCAGAACTCGGTCAGGTGGCGGCGGGTCTTCGATTTCTCGGCGCGGAAGGTGGGGCCGAAGCAGTAGACGCGCCCAAAGCCGTAAATGTTGGCCTCGTTGTAGAGCTGACCGGACTGGGCCAGGTAGGCCGATTCGCCGAAGTAGTCGGTCTCAAAGAGCGTGGTCGTACCCTCGCAGGCGGCGGGGGTGAGGATGGGCGTATCGAGGTTGATGAAGCCGTGACCATCGAGCCACTCGCGGATGGCGCGGGTGATGGTCGCGCGCACCCGCAGCACGGCCCACTGCTGCTGGGAGCGAATCCAGAGGTGACGATTGTCCATCAGGAACTCGACGCCGTGCTCCTTGGGCTGAATCGGGTACTGCTCGGCCTCCTGGAGGACTTCCAGCTCGGTCACGCCCAGCTCGTAGCCGCCGGGCATGCCGGGGGCGCGATCGTCCTGACGCACAGTGCCGGTGACCCGGAAGGATGATTCGTAGGTCAGCTCCTGTGCGGCCTTAAACGTCTCCGCATCGACGTTATCCTGGAAGACGACGCATTGGGCAAAGCCAGTTCCGTCACGGAGCCAGATGAAAAGCAGCTTCCCTTTGTCGGTATGATTGTAGACCCAACCTTGAAGGGTGACTTCTGCGCCGTCGTATTGAGCAATATCCTCGACAGTAATCGTCTGGGGCATCTTCGATCTCCTTTCTCTCGTTGATAATTTGAGGGATTGTACCGCAGAATAGACGAAGGGACAAGATACGTTTTACAATTTCCATTGAACAGCTGAGGCGATTGACAAAAGGTCACGTCAATCGACCGGGGTCGCTTGCCAGGAGCACGTCGTCGCAGGCAGCGTGAAATAGAACGTGCTCCCCTGGTCGGGCTCCGATTCGAGCCAGATGCGGCCGCCGTGCCGCTCCACGATGCGCCGGCAGAGCGCCAGACCCATCCCTAGCCCCGGATATTCCTCCTCGGTGTGGAGACGCTGGAAGACCTCAAAGACGCGGTCGGACTGCTCAGGATCAATGCCGATGCCGTTATCCGCCACCGAGAAGACGCACATATCGCCTTCCATCTCCGCCGCGATGCACACCTGGGGCGGAATCTCCTCGCGCCGAAACTTGATGGCGTTGACAATCAGGTTCTGGAAAACCTGGGCCAGCTGGGCCTCGTCTGCCAGCACCGCGGGCAGACGGTCGTGCCTCACCCTGGCGTCGGTCTGGTCAATCACTCGCTCCAGCGACCGCAGCGTGCGTTCCAGAACCGCCTCGGCGTCGGTCGGCACGAGCTCTTGGCCGCGGGTGCCCACCCGCGAGAGATCCAGCAGAGCGCGAATCATCTCCTGCATACGCCGAGCGCCGTCCACGGCGTGATCAATGTACCGATCGGCCTTCTCATCCAGCTCGCCGCGGTAGCGATCCTCCAACAAGCCCAACCAGTTCTTCACCGTCCGCACGGGCTCCTGCAAGTCGTGGGAGACGGCGTAGGCGAACTGCTCAAGATCCCGATTGCTGCGTTCCAACTCAGCGGCATAGCTCGCGATCTGCCTCTGAGCCTGCTGGCGCTCCGTTACGTCCCGCACCAGCCCAATAAAGCCCTGAACCTCGCCGGTATCATCCTGCAGATAGAAGAAATTCGTCTCGCCGGGGAAAACCGCCCCCGACTTTTTCCTGTAATGCACCGTGAAAAAGAAATTGGGCTTTCCACGGCGCTCTTGGAAGACTTTTCCCAGCTGCTCGTACTCTTCCTCGCTCTGATACAAAAAGCGGGGGCTTTTGCCCTGAATTTCCTCCAGTGTGTAGCCGAGGAGATCGGTAAAAGCCGGGTTGCAGCTGACGATTTCCCGTTCGGTGTTCACCACCAAGATGGCATCCCGGATGCTCTCGTAGAGCAAGCGGTAACGCTCCTCGCTCTCTTGGAGCGCCTTCCGGGCCTTTCTCTCACGGATGAGGCGCAACATATGTTCCGCCAGCAACTGAATCTGACGCCGGTCAGTCTCATTATACGGCTCTTCCTTGTTGGCCACCGCCACGACAAGACTGACGTGCCCGTCCTCTAAAGTCGGCACGCTGAGCAGACGGGTCAGCGTCATATGGCCGTCCGGGTAGCCCTTCTTCCCTGGATGTGGAGCGGTATAATCATTGAGTATCAAGACCCGGCGTTGACGAACGGCCTCGGCCCACACCCCCGCCTCGTCGATCGGGAAATGGCGGGGGGTATCAGCGACCTGGCATTCGGCCATAGCTTCATCCGACCAGGCGTGAAGTACCATCTCCCCCTCATCCTCGCTCACAAATCCCAGGAAGCCTACCTCACTCTTGGTCAATTGAACGGCCCTCTCCAGCACAAAATCGGCTATCTTCTCAAGGGGAGCATCTTGCATTTGGCTCAGGTCCAATAAAGCCTTCAACCGACGCTGATTCAGGTGCATCATCCCTCTCGCCCGCTTACGCTCGGTGACGTCTTCCTTGTAGCTCAAGAAGCGCGTATCGGACAGACGAACCGTGGTCACCAACCACCAACGTTCGCAACCATCCTCCGTCACGAATGGTTTTTCACCGACCGCGCGGCCTTTTTGGACAGCGGCCTGAAAATGCACCCGCACCAATTCACGCTGATCCGAAGGAGCGAGCTGGAAGATCGACATCGTCAGCAATTGATCGCGATTGTAGCCGGTCAAGCGACACGCGGCTTCGTTCACCTCCACATAGTGGCCTTCTTGATCGATGACGAAGACGCCATAGGGCGCGTTTTCGATGTAACTGCTTAATTTCCGTTCACTCTTCCTGTGCACCGCCAACAGACGATTCTTTTCGGCCAGCGCCTGCGCTAACTTGAGGTTGCTATGACTGAGCTGCGATATCATAGTCGCAAGCCGAGTATAGAAGCGGAAGACGGTTTCGACCTTCTCCCGCGACCAACGCGGGACTCGATCCAGCGCCGCCAGGTAGGCCTCCTCGTCGAAGCCATAGGTCTGGGCTTGCTGCCTGAATACCTCGCGGTCGACGGGTTCATCGGCGAAGAAGAACTGGCCCAGGAACAAATTCCCCACGTGGCGTCCGCCGACCACGATGGGGGTAGCCATATCCCACATATTGTTCTTGCAACGATAGAGCTTATACGCACCGGGCTTGACGCCCGATGAGAGATACGTGTCGCTCTCAATGCAATGCTGGCGGGTCTCCGGATGGACGCGGTGGAACTCAGTACAAATATCCTGCCAGCCGGTGGCGACGAGCACTTCGCCCTCCATATCCACGATGGCGACGCCAATATCAGTCAGGGCGTAAAAATCGTCCATCAAGGCCTGGATTGCCTCGACGTCGATGATACTGGAAAGATCGAGAGAGCCCAAATCTCCTTCGGGCGAAAGGACGCTATCAAGCTTCTGGCGGGCTTGAGATTCGCTCGCACGCAGCTTTTCCTCTATGCGCTTCCGCTTACCGATCTCCCGCTGGGCTTCTCCGAAGAGCCGGGCGTTCTCAATCGCAATCGCAACCTGGCTGGCAAAGGCTCGCAGGATAGATTTTTGGCCCTGAAAAGCCCCCACTCGTTTACTGTGCAGATAGAGCACGCCCAACAAGCGCCCTTGCCCCCTCAACGGCAGCCCGGCCAGCGATTTGATCCCTGCCTCCATCAAGTAAGGATTGACCGCTTGAGGCGCGTCCTCGCCCAGATTCAGGTCTACCGTGCCATCCTGCTCGATCTCATCCACGATGATGGGCCGCTGGGAACGGATGATCCAACGGGTAAAACCATCCTCCCGCACCCGGTACTCCAGCGCCGGGATGCCCGGCAGGCTGCCCGCCGATTGATCGACCACGCCGGTTTCATCCACCAGCGCCACGCCGGTGTAATCGGAATTCAGCACCCCCTCGGCCAGAGCGATGATCTTGCTCAACACCTGCTCAAGATCCAGGGAGCGGGTCACGGCAGCGGAGGCTCGGCTAAGAGCCATAACCTGCTCCAGCTTACGTTCCAGCGCCCGTTCGGCCCGCTCACGCTCGGCGACCTCGGCCTCCAGCTCCGCCGTGCGCGCCGCGACGCGCCGTTCCAGACGGGCTTGGGTCTGCTGCCGCTCAATGGCATACATCAACGTGCGGGCCAAAAGGCTGCCGGTGGCCTCTGCCTTGTAGAGATAATCCTGGACTCCGGCGCGAACGCTCTCGTGGGCCAAGGCCTCATCCTCCCGCCCCGTCAGCACCACCAGTGGCATAGAGGGAACTTTTTCGCGCAAGGTGGCGACGGTCTCGTCCGCCCGACTGTCCGGCAAGTCCAGGTCGCTGAGCACCACGTCGAAGGCCTCATCCACCAGGCGCTCCAGGGCCACCCCCAGCTGGAGCTCGTGCTCAACAACGAAAGCCGGCAGATCCCAGGCGAAGCGCTGGGCCTCGATCAGCTTCTCCTGGATCAGATCGGCCTCACTGCGGTCATCCTCAATCAACAAGACGCGAATCAGATTATCACTCATCAGGCACTCTTTCTTGACCGCCATAGGGAGCAGCGTTGGAGAAACGCCATCCGCTTTTGAGACGGGAATTCCGTCTCAGAGATCGTCTCCTCGGCCGCTCCAACCATCCAATTGCTCCCCACAACCGTTCGCCTCCACCTGGCGTTCAATTGTACTTTGGTTAGTTTTTAAGGCAAATGGGCCAGAAGGCGGGCAAACGAAGCTGGGGTTGATACGCGCGGTGAACGCGTCTGTAGCAAGCTAATGCGTCTAGGGTGCTTTGGGACTGCTTCGTTTGCCCAAAACCGCGCACAGTTGAACTAGTCGTGTAAGTGTGGTAGAATAGGTAAGCTAAAAGTTAAGAACTCAAACCAGCTACCGGACATTTCTCATCCATCCAGTTAGCAAGCGTCTTGAGCCGTTCGGCTGAGCTCAAGACGAAGCCCGTCGAAGGATGTCACTCTTGCAAAGCCGTCATCCTTCGACAGGCTTAGGATGACTTTCGCTGGTATCTGGCCTGGAGAATCATACCCTTTACAAAACTATCCGGTAGATCGGAACCCAAGTTGACCAGGCTAAATCACAACAAAGAGGAGATGTAGCGAAACGGATGACGGACGGAACAAATGTGAATGATTGGCTGAACCCATTGATAAATCCAGTGGTTATGAAAGGACTCAGCGCTTCTTTAGGGGAGACAACAGACGAAGACGATATGCTTCAAGTTCCCTCAGTACTTCCGATTCTGCCTCTTCGAGGGCTGGTAGTCTATCCAATGACAGCGGTCCCCATCCGTGTTGGGCAACCCCGCTCCATCCAGCTCATCGACGACGCCGTAAACGAGAATAAGATTATCGGGCTGGTCGCCGGACGAGACCCAGAAATTGAAACGCCAGGCCCAGACGAAGTATACCGCATCGGCACCGCCGCCGCCGTCCACCGCCTCTCCAAATCTCCCGATGGCACCCTCACGCTGATCATTCAGGGGCTATTGCGCATTCAGATCGAGTCATTCGTCACCGAAGACCCCTACCTCAAGGCGTTCGTCTCACCGGCCCCCGAAAAACGAGAGTCGTCGCTGGAGATTGAGGCCCTGCGGCGCAACGTGCTTCAGAGCTTCCGCCGGTTGATGGAGCTCATGCCGACGATCCCCGAAGAGCTCGACTCCCTCCTCTTTGAGATTGAGGACCCGCTCCAGATCGCCTATGCCATCGCGAACCACATGAACATAGACCTGAATGAGGCCCAGGAGCTGCTGGAGCTGAACAGCCTCAGCGCCAAGCTGCGCAAGCTGCTGGGGCTCATGACAGCGGAGTTACAGGTGCTCGAGCTGGGCCAGCAGATCAAAAACGAGGCCCAGGCCGAGATGCAACAGCGACAGCGGGAGTTCTTCCTCCGCGAGCAGAAAAAGGCCATTCAGCGGGAGCTGGGCGAGGGCGACGATCAGCAGATGGAGATCGAGGAATTCCGCCAGAAGATCGAAGACGTCAACATGCCAGAAGAGGCGGAAAAAGAAGCCAAGCGCGAGCTCGACCGGCTGAGCCAGGTGCCGACAGCCTCTCCCGAGTACAGCGTCATCCGGACTTACCTGGATTGGCTGACCACGCTGCCCTGGGATACCCAGACCGAAGACAACCTCGACATCACGCACGCGCGGGAAGTGCTTGACGAGGATCATTATGACCTTGAGGACGTCAAGGAGCGCATCCTGGAGTTCCTGGCGGTGCGGAAGCTGCGCGAGGAGCGGAAAGAGGCTCTGGAGGAGCAAAAGCCGGACGATATGATCCGGCGCGATCGGGAGGGGGTCATCCTCTGTTTTGTGGGTCCGCCGGGAACGGGCAAGACCAGCCTGGGCCAATCGATCGCACGGGCGCTGGGGCGCAAATTCATCCGCCAATCGCTGGGCGGCGTGCGCGACGAGGCCGAGATCCGCGGACACCGCCGCACCTACATCGGGGCCCTGCCGGGTCGCATCATCCAGGCCCTGCGGCGCGTGGAATCGAAGAACCCGGTCTTCATGATCGACGAGGTGGACAAGCTGGGCAAGGACTTCCGCGGCGATCCATCGGCCGCGCTCCTGGAGGTGCTGGATCCAGAGCAAAACTGCGAGTTCCGCGACCACTACCTGGACGTGCCCTTCGATCTTTCACAGGTAATGTTCATCGCCACCGCCAATCTGCTCGAGCCGATCCCAGCCCCGCTCCAGGATCGAATGGAGATCCTCAAGCTATCGGGCTATACCGAGTCGGAGAAAGTCCACATCGCCCAGGGATATCTGATCCCGCGACAGCTGCGAGAGAACGGCCTCTGGCCCGAAGAGATCAATTTCACCGAAGAGGCCCTGCGCAAGATCATCCAGGACTACACCCGCGAGGCCGGCGTGCGCAACCTGGAACGGGAGATTGGCAAGATATGTCGCAAAGTCGTCACCCGCATCGCCGAAGGCGACACGGACCCGGTGGAAGTGACGGCGGAAAACGGAAGTGACTTCCTGGGCAACCGCCGCTACTTCCCGGACACGGCCCTGCGCACTCAGATCCCCGGCGTAGCCACCGGCCTGGGCGTGACCATCGCCGGCGGCGACCTGATGTTCTGCGAGGCGACGAAGATGGCCGGCGAGAAAGGCTTCACCATCACGGGGCAACTGGGCGACGTGATGAAGGAATCGGCCCAGGCAGCACTCAGCTACGTGCGCTCCAAAGCCGCCGAGATGGACATACCAGAGGATATCTTCCAGAAGATCGACATCCACGTCCACGTCCCCAAAGGCGCAGTGCCCAAGGACGGCCCCTCGGCTGGCGTCACCATCGCCACCGCCCTGGCATCGCTGCTGACAGGCCGCAAAGTGCGCAGCGACGTCGGGATGACGGGGGAAGTTACGTTGCGGGGACAAGTACTCCCCGTGGGAGGTATCAAAGAAAAAGTATTGGCCGCCCACCGGGCTGGCCTCAAAACCGTGATCCTGCCTCAGCAGAATGAGAAGGATCTAGACGATTTACCAGACGAAGTCCGCGACAATATCGACTTCGTCCTGGCCGAACGAGTTGACGATGTATTTAAAGTTTCACTAGAGACAGATGGGAAAGAGCAATCGAACTCAGCGTGACAAAGATCAAGCACCACCTCAAATCCTCGTGATAGATGATGATAAAGTGTTTAGAGGATTGCTGAAGACGGTATTGGAATTGGAAGGTTACCAAACGATCCTCACCTCTCAGCTTCACGAAGTGATTCCCCAAGCACATCAGGCACGACCAGATCTCATATTGATGGACGTGCATATTGCACGGGAAGACACCCTGGGCTTGTTAGAAATGTTGCGCCGAGACGATGTATTGAAATCAGTACCGATTATTATGACATCCGGGATGGATCGCTCCCGCGAATGTCTGGACGCCGGTGCTGACGCCTTCCTACTCAAGCCCTTTCGCCCATCTGAAGCATTGAAGATGATCAACGATTTATTGACAGATAGGGAAGACAATGGCAAAAAAGAACAAAGGGAAACGCCAGTGGAGACAAATTGATCTTCACTTACACACTCCGGCTTCCAGCGATTTTCTGGATCCAGAGGTTTCGTATTTAGAGATTTTAGAAGTTGCCGCCAAGAAGAACCTTGACATCATCGCCTTTACCGACCACAACACCGTGGCCGGCTACCGCACGATGGTCGAAGAATTAGAAGACCTGGAGATGTTGGAGCGTCTGGGCCGCTTGCAGCCAAAAGAGGAACAACGGCTCAAGAAATACCGACACCTGTTGGATGAGGTGCTGGTACTACCAGGGTTTGAATTCACAGCCACGCTAGGCTTTCACGTGCTGGGAATCTTCTCGCCAGAGACTGACGTGCGCGAGCTGGAGTTCCTCCTGCGCGAGCTCAACATACCGCCGGATAAGATCGACGAGGGTAGCACCGAGGTCGGCGCCACAAGCGACGTCCTGACCGCTTACCGCGTCATCTATGAAGCCGGCGGGATCGTCATCGCCGCTCACGCCAACGCCAACCACGGCGTGGCTATGCGGCGAATGGGCTTCGGCGGCCAGACCCGTATCGCCTATACCCAGGATCCGCACCTGCACGCGCTGGAGGTGACTGACCTGGAGAAGAAGGGCCGTCACACGACAATTCGCTTCTTCAACGGCTCGCGCCCCGAGTACCCGCGCCCGATGCGCTGCATCCAGGGCTCCGACTGCCACCGGCTCTATCCGGACCCCAGCGACAAACATCACCTGGCCCTGGGCGAGCGGACGACGGAGATATTGTTGCCCGAGGTCAGCTTTGAGGCATTGCGTGAGGTCTTCGAGGGCGACGATTTCGCGCTCACGCGACCCTACCGCCCGGTCAAAAAACCGGTCGACTTCATTCAAGAGGCCCGCGAGGAAGGGCCCAGTCACGTCCAGGATTTCCACGCCCGCTTCACGCGCCGGGGCGGCCATCTTTACGCCGTCCTGGCGGACATATGCGCCTTCGCCAACACTAACGGGGGCACGCTCTACATCGGCGTCAGCGATAACCCCAAGGAACCTCCCGAAGGGATCAAAAATATCTCACAGGCGATCAAAAAGCTCCAATCCGAGATCGAACGCCGCATCACGCCGCCCCTAGAGGTCAAGATGGATAACAAGAAATCGAAGGGGAAAAACGTGATTCGCATTTCGGTCCCCCGGGGCAAGCAAGTGCCTTACGCCATCGACGAGAACAAAATCTACGTCCGCAGCGAGAGCGATACCAACATGGCAGTGCGCGACGAGATCGTCAGCCTGGTCAAGCAAGCTCAGGCAGGCCGCGACGTCCGATCGACGATCGAACAAACGCCGCAAAAGGCCCCTCAAGACTCGGATTCCATCGAACCACCCCGCACCGGCGTCGAGATCGCCGATAGCGAGGAACGGAAAGGCACGATCTATCACACGATGCGCGACCTGCGCAACGGCAACGAGATCCAGAACGTGACCCGCCAGTCGGCGCGACGGCTCTGGCATTACGCTATCAGCCAGGCCGAGGAGCACCCGGTAGACAAGAAGGAAATCACGTGGCAAGGTAAGATCGGCCTGCTCAGAGAACGGGACTACGCCGGCCGGAAGCGGTACGACCTGGTACAAAAGACCAACGATGGCTTGAGAGTCTATTACGGCGTCACCGAGGATGGCATTCACAGCCATTGGGCGGAGCTGGTCGGGATAGAGAATAACGAAGACTGATTTTCGCGCTGTGCACGTTGCATAACGAACGAAGCCCCAGCGATCGACGATCGCTGGGGCTTGTGGCATCTTAATGAGTTTTGACAGACGAAATCGTAACGCTTTCGTGTAGCTCCTTGCACAGACTTGGCACGGCGGTTTCGCCGCGGGCTGGGGGGGAACCCCGCGCGCTACGACCGACAAAGTCGACTGCGCCGACTCTGAAGCCGCTGGAGAGAGGCTTCGCAAAGTGTAGCCCGCGACTTTAGTCGCCAGGCGATATTTGTGCAGCTACCTACACAAGAGCGAACAAACTTAGGCCGACGCTTAATCGGGCGATGTCACACAGATCGGCTCCGGCTCCCCCAGCACCGGCATCGGATGGCGCACGTTCACGTCGAACCAGGCCAGGAACAGCGCCAGATACTCCCGTGCCTTCCAGATGACGCGCCGCCGAGCGTAGGTCCTACGGTTGGCCACAATGGCGACCGCATCGACGCCCAGCGCGTTGCAGGTGTAAAGTGAACGAGCGGTGTGGAAGCGTTGCGTGACCGCCACCACGCGATCCACGCCGAAGATGGCCTGGGCCCGATAACAGCTATCGTAGGTGCGCCGACCGGCGTAATCGAGCACGATGTCCGCCGCCGGGACGCCCAGCTCCATCGCGTACGTCTTCATCGCCTCCGGCTCGTTGTAGTCCACGAAGCGATTATCCCCGCTACAGAGCAGCTTCTGGACTTTGCCGGCATGGTAGAGATCAGCCGCGGTGGCAACGCGGTCCGCTAGAACCGGCGTGAGTGAGCCATCGGGCCAGAGCCCGGCGCCCAGCACCAGCGCCACGGAGCGCTCCGGCACGTCCTCAACGCGCGTATAAACGTGATCCTGATACCGCCGCTCGACCCACAACCGCAGCCCCAGCAGAAGCAACAGGCCAACCAGCCCAACCACCACCGCCAGAACTGCCAATCGCTTGATAAGCCCCCAAACAGCCTGCAAAACAGCCTCCTTCTCGACCAACGTCCTCATCCCGCAATCGTCCGAGCAAGCCGTCACCAGCCCAGCGACTCCCACAGCGCATCGACTTGCGCCTTGACCGCCGGATCCATCCGCACCACATCGGGCCAACCGCGCATATAGCCCTCCTCGGGCAGCTTGGCTGTGGCATCGACGCCAATCTTTCCCCCGAAAGACTCACTATACGAAGCGTGATCGAGCTGGTCGACCAGGCCCTGGCTGATCATCACGTCGCGGGACCAATCGACGTTGCCCAAGGCCTGCCAGGCCACCTCGATGGGATCGTGCACGTCGACCCATTCATCCACCACCACGATGGCCTTGGCCAAACTGAGCAGCGCCAGTCCCCACAGCCCGTGGATCACCTTGCGGGCGTGACCGGGGAAGCGTTTCTCGATGCTCACCAACACCAGGTTGTGGAAGACTCCCGGGGCCGGCATCGCGAAATCGACTACCTCCGGCAAAAATAACCGCACCAGAGGTAAGAAGAGCCGCTCGGTCGCCTTCCCCATCCAGTAATCCTCCATCGGCGGGATGCCGACCACGGTGGCGGGATAGATCGGATCGCGCCGGCGGGTGATAGCCGTGACGTGGAAAGCGGGAAAGCGCTCCACCGGCGTGTAGTAGCCGGTGTGATCGCCGAAGGGCCCCTCGGGCCGCTGATCGTTGGGATCCACGTAGCCCTCAATGACGATATCGGCATTGGCCGGCACCTCCAGCGGCTGGCTGACGCACTCGACGAAGGGCACCGGCCTCCCACGGAGCCAGCCGGCGAGCAGATACTCGTCGATATCCGGCGGCAGCGGTGCCGACGCGCACCAGATGGAAGCCGGATCGCCGCCCAACACCACCGCCGCCGGGATCGTCGGCTGACGCTCCTGCTCCAGAGCCACCCGCTCGTGCTCAGCGCCGCCCTTGTGGCGCTGCCAGTGCATCAACAACGTGCGACGATCGACTTTCTGGAGGCGGTACATTCCCACGTTGCGCACGCCGGTCTCCGGATGGCGAGTCACGACCTGGGGCAAGGTGATGAACGGCCCCCCGTCCTCGGGCCAACACTTCAGGATCGGGATGAAGTCGAGCGAGGGAGCCTCCGTCTCCACGCGCTGCTGTACCGGCGCCCGCCGCACGGTGCGCGGCCTCAACCCGGCGGCTCGCAGCGCGTCGAAGAGGGACTTACCGCGTTTGAGTGCATCCCCCACCCCCTGCGGCAGCCGCAGGTCGATCAGCTCGGCTAAGTTACGCCGCAGATCCTCCAGCTCATCCACGTGGAGCGCCCAGGCCATACGCCTTGCATTGCCGAACATATTGATCAGCACTGGCACGTCATAGCCGCTCACGCGCTCGAACAACAGCGCCTTGTTGCGCTCTTGAGGTCCCTTCGAGACACGATCGACGATCTCGGTGATCTCCAACTCGGCCGAAACCGGCTCGTCGATGCGGACGAGCTCTCCGCGATCCGCCAGCAAGTCCACAAACGTATGTAATGTATGATCCGCCATCATATCCTTTCGACGCTCAGCGCCTTCATCGGCTTGAGCGTAACTGCCGCCAGGCCAACCCTAGTCCAAGTCGAGACGAACTATACACGCTCTTTCGCAGGTTGTAAAGGGAGAGCCCCCAGGGCGTGGGTTACAAATCCAACTTGAGCACTACGGAGAGCCCCAGAAGCCCTGGAAAGGAAATGTAGATTCTTGACGGTTTACCTTCAACCGTGATACAATGTATCTTGAAAAGAGGCGATGGAATCGAGAAATGAGAGGAGCAAAGCGGATGTCAGACATGACGCACGTCGTCAAGCGAACGGGTGCCGTCGTTCCCTTCAACAAAGATCGTATCACCAACGCCATCTACAGTGCAGCGGTGGCCGTAGGTGGACGCGACCGCCAGCTGGCCGAGAATCTGGCCGATCAAGTGGTCGAGGTACTGGAGGAGACGACGCCGCCTGATCACACACCCACGGTCGAGGAGATTCAGGACGTGGTGGAGAAAGTCCTGATAGAGAACGGACACGCCAAGACAGCCAAGGCCTACATCCTCTACCGCGAGGAACGTGCGCAACGACGTCGTGAACGCGCCAAACGCTCGGCGCAACCCTCTGAAAACATCCCCTGGCATAAGATCTGGGAGGTACTGGATTGGACGGTGGAGCATAACCTCCACACCGTGAAGCAGCTGAACGAGCGCATCGCCGACGGTGAATTTCCCCAGATCGTGCGGGAAAGCGATCACGCCTACCTTGAGGACGTCACCACCGCGGCCGAGATGATCAAGCAGCGCCGCGACGAGGTGCGGCTGGTGATCATCGCCGGGCCCTCCTCCTCTGGCAAGACGACGACCACCACCAAGCTCAGCCACCTGCTGGAAAAGGCGGATGTCAGCCTGGTGCCGCTCGCCGTCGACAATTACTTCTTCGATCTGGATCTCCATCCCAAAGACGAGTTTGGCGACTATGACTTCGAGACGCCGCAAGCGCTCGACCTGGAGCTGATCAACGAACACTTGACCCGGCTGCTTGAGGGCGAAGAGGTGATGATCCCCTTCTACGACTTCAAGACCGGTCAGCGCCACGACGCGCGGACGCCGCTCCAGGTCGAGCCGGATCAGATGATCTTGATCGACAGCCTGCACGGCCTCTACCCCGATATGACCGTGGACATCGACGATGCGCTGAAGTTCAAGCTCTACATCGAACCGCTGCTCCAGATGAAGGGACCAGAGGGGCGGTACGTGCGCTGGACCGATCTGCGGTTGATGCGCCGGATGGTGCGCGACGCCACCCATCGCGCCTACGACCCGGAACGAACCCTGGGGCACTGGCACTACGTCCGCAAAAGCGAGCTGCGGAATATCATCCCCTACCTGGGCACCGCCGATTATATCATCAATAGCGGGCTGCCGTACGAGCTGCCCATTATGAAGGCCCGCTTGTTCGACCAGTTTGCGGAGTGGGTGGAGAAGTACGAGGGCGACCCGCTGCGCCAGGATGCCTATGAGCGCGCCCGGCGGGTTCATCGGCTGCTAAAGGCCGTCATTGCCGTCGAGGACGACTCCCCGATCCCGCCAGACTCGCTGCTCCGCGAGTTCATCGGCGGCAGCTGCTACGACTATTAAACCAACGATGACTGATTACTACGAATTCCACAAGTACGCTATCCGAGCACGTGGTCAGCAGGTATTGATCGTCGGTAAACCCGGCGTCTGGTCGTGGGACGAGATCAATCCCGGCACGGCAGCGTTGTTGGAGATGCCGCTCATCGAGCCCGACGAAACCGTGCTCGATTTGGGCTGCGGCACTGGCGTCATCGGCGCCGTGGCCGGGCTGCTGGCCCCACAAGGAGACGTCACGCTGGTCGATTGCAACGTGGCGGCGGTGGCGTGCGCCGAGCGCACGATGAGGGCCAACGAGCTGACCAACACCGACGTGCACTTGACCGACGGCGTGGAGGACCTGAAGCCGTTATCCTTCGACCTGGTGCTGAGCCATCTGCCGCGCGGGCGGGAGGTACAGCGCCGCTTGATCCGAGGGGCCGCCTGGGTGCTCAAGCCCGAAGGGCGGCTCTACTTCGTGACGCACAAGCGTTACGGCGTCAAGGGAGCAATCAAGTATGCCCGCGAGCTGTTCGGGCGGTGCGGCGTGGTGCGGCAAAAGAAGGGCTACCACGTGGCGATGGCGGTCAAACCCCCGGCTATGACCGTCGACCAACCGGCGAAGGGCTACACCGAGCATCGAATCACACTTGACGGCAAAGAGACACTCCTGGTCAGCAAACCGGGCGTCTTCGCCTGGGATCGACTGGACGCCGGCACGCGAAAGCTGGTGGAGACGATGACGATTGAACCAGCCGATCGCGTGCTAGACCTGGGCTGCGGGACCGGGCTGGCTGGGGTGGCGGCCGCCCGTCGCGCCGGCGACGGGGAAGTCGTGCTGGTGGACGCGGACGTGCGGGCCGTCGAATCGGCTCGACGCACGCTGGCGGCGAACGCCGTCGATAACGCGGAGGTGCTGGTCTCCGATTGCGCCTCGGCGGTATTCGAGAGCGAGCCTTTCGACGTCGTGATCTCCAATCCACCCTTCCACCAGGGCGTGGAGGTGGATTACGACGTGGCCTGGCAGTTCGTGCGCGATGCGAAGCGCGTACTCCGGCCCGGCGGACGGTTCTTTCTCGTCGCCAATCGCTTCTTGGGCTATGACGAGCTGATGGGAGAGACCTTCAGTCACCTCCGCACCACTTACGACGACGGCAGCTATCACGTATTGACAGCAAAAGTATCACCAGAAGAGACATAACCGGCCAATCTACCAGACGAGGAGAGGAGAATGCTTAGCAAACAAGAGCGAACACGAGAGGCTAGCTGCGATGTAGTCGTCGTCGGGGCGGGGCTGGTAGGCGCGGCCGTGGCCGCGCGGCTGGCCCGCGCGGGGTATGAGACAGCCATCCTGGAAGCACGCCAGGTAGCCGCCGGGGCCACAGGCCAGAGCAGCGGCATGGTGTTGACCGGCCTTTCTGGTCACTACAACTGGGCCATCTCTGTCTACGGACGGGAAAAAGCGCGAGAGTTATGGGCGCTCACGATTGGAGGGCGCGAGCGGCTGGTCGAGGCAGCGATGCGATTGAAGGTACCGGTGGAGCGCTCCGGCAGCTTACAGCTGGCGTCTGACGATGAGGAGGCCACCGCGCTGCGGGAATCGACCGAGTTCTTGCGCGAGGACGGTTTCGACGCCTGGTTCGGGCGCGGCGATCCCCTGGAACGTAACTTCTTCGCTGCTCTCCGCCAGCCCGACGACGTCACGGTCGATGCCGCCTCACTGACCCAGGCGCTGTTGGCCGAAAGCGAGGTAATGGTACACGAGGGGACGGAAGTCCACCACCTGGAACCGATCGACGGCGAGGTTCGCATCTGGGCCCCCCGCCGGGTGGTGCGCTGCGGCGCCGTGGTATTGGCAGTCAACGGATACGCGCCGCTGGTGCACGACTATTTCGTCGATAAGGTCATTCCCGTGCGTGGATTCGCTTTCCGCACCCCACCGTTGACGGACGTGACATTGGAGCAACCGTGTAGCGCCAACTATGGCCACGAGTGTTGTCGGCAGCTACCCAACAAGCAACTGGTGCTGAGCAGCTGCGGAGGGCAGGGCCTGGAGTCGGAAGGCGAGGCGGGAGAGATCACGAAGGCGCGACTGGCACGCTTCGCGGCAGATCACTTCCCCGAGGCCGATCTGAAGAAGACCGAGCATCTTTCGGCGATCAGAGGCTTCACGCCGGACGGCTTGCCGCTGCTGGGCGCACTGCCCGATCTGCCGCAGGTCCACTTCGCAGTCGGGTTCGGCGGACGCGGCCTGGCCTGGGCCTTCGTGGTGGCCGAGCGCCTGGTCGATGCGATGCTTGGTCAAGGTGACCTGGGGCTGCTATCGGCCCAACGGATCACTAGGTAGCACAGTAACGCACCACTTCGCTCCCAGTAGTGGTCAGAGAATCCAAAATCCCCCATCAATGTGATGGGGGATTTTCTCGGCCTCGTGCTCAGTCTCCAGAGAGACTACGGCGAGCGCCTAGCAGCAGCCTTCTGGAGCGCCGGAAGGCCCACATCCGCTGCAGGGGCCGCAGCCAGCGATGCCAGGGCTGGGGGCGTCCTGAAGGTCGGCGATCTTCACGTGGAAGTGAAGTGTCTCACCGGCCAGCGATGCCAGGGCTGGGGGCGTCCTGAAGGTCGACGATCTTCACGTGGAAGTGAAGTGTCTCACCGGCCAGAGGATGGTTAAAGTCCAGCTTGACGCCTTCCGGAAGGACCTCGTCCACAAAAGCCGTCGTCGTACGTCCCGCGCCATCGCGGATGCGGAGGCCCATCCCGGGCTCTAGATCGACGTCGGCGGGGAAAGCATCATTGGGGACTACCTGCATCGCTTCGGGGTCGCGTTCGCCGTACCCCTCGTCCGGTTCGACCACCACGTCTCTCTCGTCGCCGACTTCCATCCCGTAGAGAGCCTGCTCCAGGCCAGGCACGACCTGATTCTGCCCCTGCACGAAATCCAGCGGCTCCCGCCCCTCCGACGTATCGATAACCTCGTCATCATCGAGCCGAAGGGTATAATCAAGGCTGACCAACAATCCATCAGAAACTGCGAGTGTCTTTTCTGTCATTTGCAAAACCACCTTCTTGTGCTGATAAGAATCGAACGTCTTGCTCTCTCACAAAACGCTTTATTACTACAACGAGACGTTGACGAGCCTCTCGAATAGTGCCATTTTCGCCAAGTCATCATCCTTCGACAGGCTTCGGCGTGAGCTCAGCCGAACGGCTCAGGATGACTATCAAAGGATCAACTTCGTTGAAGTCTCGTTGTATATGGCAAAACATAAAAACCGCCCAGACTCAGCAAGCCTGAGCAGTTTTCACGTCAACCTAAACAGAACTTACATT
>CAYYTU010000051.1:0-21294 GCA_964474655.1 uncultured Anaerolineales bacterium | reverse complement strand
GACAACTTGACTTTGGCGCATGGATAACTTGACTTTGACGCATAGACAACTTGACTTTTAACTTAGCTCCTGCAGTTTAGCGACTCCAGATTTCGGAAGGCCGAAGTCTCTGCTCCTCAAAAATTTGAAGAGTGGAGGGATGTAGGGCGGGTTGGCTGCGGCGGACAACTAAGAGCCGACAGGGGAAGAAGGACTCGCTTCGGAAGAGAAATCGTCCGTCGTGGGGACGATTAAGCATCCTCTACGTCGTCGTCTCTGATGTTCGTGGACGACGGTTTGCCTGGGGGATGGGCGTCAGGAGGCCGGCGGGGCCAGGGCGATCTCAAGCACCTCGTCCATCCGCTCGACCAGGACGAGGGTCAACGCCTCGCGCACGCTTTCGGGGATTTCGACCAGGTCCTTTTCGTTGCGCCTGGGGATAATCAGCGTCTTCAGACCGGCGCGATGGGCGGCCAGCGTCTTCTCCTTGAGCCCGCCGACGGGCAGCACGCGCCCGCGCAGCGATATTTCCCCCGTCATACCAACTTCGTGAGAGACCGGGCGTCTGGTCACGGCAGAGACGAGGGCCGTGGCGATGGTGACGCCGGCCGAGGGGCCGTCCTTGGGAATCGCGCCCTCCAGCATATGGATGTGGGTGTCGGTCTCGTCGAAGGTGTCCGGGGCGATGGCCAGTTCGTCGCAGTGGGCGCGGGTGTAACTCAGGGCCGCCTGGGCCGATTCTTGCATCACGTCGCCCAGCCGACCGGTCAGCAGCAGCTTGCCCTTGCCGGGCATCAGCGCCACCTCGACGGGCATCAAGTCGCCGCCGGCCTCCGTCCACGCCACGCCGGTGGCGAGGCCGACGCCGTCCTCCTGCTCCGCTTTGCTGTGGGCGAACTTGGGCGGGCCGAGGAACTCGTCCAGCAGATCGACCGTGACGTCCTCCGGCACGGGCTGACCCTCCGCCACACGCCGGGCCAGCTTGCGGCAGACGGCGGCGATCTTGCGCTCCAGGTTGCGTACCCCGGCCTCGTAGGTGTAGTCGCGGATCAGGGTGCGCAGCGCTTCTTCGCCAAACGCGATCTGGTGATCCTCCAGACCGTGTTCCTCGATCTGCCGGGGGATCAGGAAGCGGCGGGCGATCTCGACCTTCTCCTCCTCGGTGTAACCCGGGAACTCCAGCACCTCCATCCGATCCTGCAGGGCCGGCGGGATGGGATCGAGGATGTTGGCCGTCGTGATGAAGAGCACGCGGGAGAGATCGTACGGCACCTCAAGGTAGTGGTCGGAAAAGGCGTTGTTCTGCTCCGGGTCCAGCACCTCCAGCAGCGCCGCCGATGGATCGCCGCGGAAATCGCGTCCCAGCTTGTCGACCTCGTCGAGCATAAACAGCGGATTGACCGTCCCAGCGCGGCGCATCGTCTGGATGATGCGTCCGGGCAGGGAGCCGATGTACGTGCGGCGATGGCCGCGGATCTCGGCTTCGTCCCGCACGCCGCCCAGGCTCACGCGCACGAACTCGCGGCCCAACGCCTCGGCGATGGAGCGGCCCAGCGAGGTCTTGCCCGTGCCGGGCGGCCCTACGAAGCATAAAATGGGGCTGCGCATCTTGTCGGCGGCCAGCTGGCGCACGGCGATATGTTCCAGGATGCGCTCCTTGGCCTTGGGCAGCCCGTAGTGGCGCGATTCCAGCACTTCCTCGACGTGCTGGACGTCCAGGTTGTCCTCGGTCGCCTCGTGCCAGGGCAGTTCGATCAGCCAGTCGAGATACGTGCGGACGATGCCGGTTTCCGGCGACATCGGCGACATCGCCGCCAGATGATCGAGCTCCTTGTTGGTTCGTTCCTGCACCGCTTCCGGGAGTGCCATTTCGGCGATCTTTTCTCGCAGGTCGTTGATCTCTTGTGTGTAAGTGTCGGTTTCGCCCAACTCGTCCTGGATCACTTTCATCTGCTCGCGCAAGAAGTATTCGCGCTGCGACTTGTCCATCTCCTCCTGCACCTGGGCGTGGATGTGGTCCTCCAGCTCCAACACATCCAGTTCCTCGCCCAGCAGGACGCTGACGTGCTGGAGCCGCGCCACCGGGTCGATGGTCTCCAGGATCTCCTGTTGCTCCTCCACGTCGAGACTCAAAGTCTGGGTCACAAAATCGGCCAGCCAGCCTGGGTCTTCTATGTTCATCGCGAAGACGTAGGCGTCCTCGGGCAGAATGCGGTTCAGGTAGACGATCTTTTCGAAGAGGGCCAGCACCGCGCGGGTCAGCGCCTCAGTCAAGGGGGATTGGTCCGCCGTCTCGCGGATGGGACGGGCCTGCACGCGGATGTAGGGTTCCCACTGGAGATAGTCGAGGATCTGGAGCCGTTGGATGCCTTGCCCCAACAGGCTGAGGGTCTCGTCGGGCATACGAAGCATACGCCCAACGTGGATCTCGGTCCCGAAGTCGTACAGATCGCCCAGGTCAGGGTGGTCTATCTTGTCGTCGCGCTGCGCGATGGTGATGAGCGGCTCGCCGTGGTCATGGGCCGCCTCGATCGCTTCCTTGGAGCGTTCCCGGCCGATGAAGAGCGGCATCATCGTCTGGGGGAAGATCACCATATCGCGCAACGGCAGCACTGGCGCTTCGATGATCTCCTGGCTTGATTTACTGGTGAGGTCGTCGTTCGCCAGCTCGACTCCATCGAGGGAGAATGGCACCGTGCTAGGCCATCCCACCTTCGACCATAACTCCCGGAGCGCCAGGTTATTCCACAACTCAGTTTCTTCCCGCATCACTCATTCACCCGATTTATCCTTGAGAGGTTGTTACTGGTGGTCGTTATCCGGCACCGGGGCCCCAATGTGACGCGCCCATTCTTCGCGCACCTCGGCTACCAGGAAGATTGAGCCAGTCGCCAGGATGGCGTCGCCGGGGTCCATCACCGCCAGCGCTCGCTGGAGCGATTTGGCGACGTTGACGCTCACTTCCGCCCCGCCGCCGACGCTGGCTACAATATCGGCCAGCTCGACGGGCGCGGTAGCCCGCGGGTGCTCGGCGCGGGTGACGATGGTGTAATCGCTGATCGGCAGCAGCGCCTCCAGCATACCGGCGATGTCCTTATCGGAGGAGGCGCCGAAGATGACCACCCAGCGGCTTTCTGGGAACCATTGCGTCAAGGCCTCTCGGAGCGTCTGCATGGAGTAGGGATTGTGGGCACAATCGACCACGAAAAGCGGGTCCTGGCTCAGGATTTCCAGACGTCCCGGCCATTCCACCGTGCGCAAGCCCTGGTGCACATCTTCCACCGGCAGCTCGAAGCCCTGGCGGCGGAGCAAATCCAGCGCGGCGACGGCGCTGGCGGCGTTTTCCAGCTGGTGGCGTCCCAGCAGTGGGATCCAATACTCGCCATCCAGCGCGGAGCCGCCGTCGTTAATGCGATTCGCGGTGAAGGTCTGCCCTTGCCGATCGGCCGGGCCGGCGTCGTAGCTCCAGTCGCGGCCCACCTCCACCAGGGGGACGTCCTGCTCCCGGCTGACTTCGGCGATGGTTCTGATCGCAGCGGCGCGTTGGGGGGCACTGACCACCGGGACGTCCGGCTTGATGATGCCGGCCTTCTCGTACGCGATTTCCTCCAGCGTGTCGCCCAGCAGGTAGGTGTGGTCTTTGCTGATCGATGTGATGACCGAGACCTCCGGCGTCAGTACGTTGGTGGCGTCGAGCCGCCCGCCCAGTCCTACCTCTATCACGGCTATGTCGATCTCGGAACGGGCAAAGTAAAGGAAGCCTATTGTGGTGATCGCCTCGAAGGTGGTCACTTCCGGCAGCTGGTCGATCAGCGGTTGGATCTCCTCGACCAGTGCCACCACCGCTTCCTGCGGGATGTTCTCTCCGCCGACTCGGATGCGCTCGCGGAAGGTATGGAGATGGGGTGAGGTGTAGAAGCCGGTGCGGTAGCCAGCCACTCGCAGGGCGGATTCGATCATCGCCGCCGTGGAACCCTTGCCTTTGGTTCCGGCGATGTGAACCGCCGGGAACTGGCGGTGCGGGTCGCCGACCGCCTCCAGCAGCCCCTCCACGCGTGAAAGATCGAACGTCTCTGGGGTGTAGCGTCGAATGCGTTTTTTCTCGTAGTCGGTCAGGCTGTGAAGGTAAGCGATAGATTCTACGTAATTCATAGCTCCTCTTGTGAATTAACGCCAGATTCGGCGCGGATTGTACTCTTTTTCTTGGGATGTGCAAGTTACCGCGCGCGGGCGGTCAGCTTCCCCTTGTGGTCATTCTGGTGCTGGGTTTACCAAACTTCTGATTTGTGGTACACTTGCCCCTTGAATTTAAGGAGGTGGACACTTTGCGATATTGGCGCATTTTGCTGATCCTGGTTTTGCTGAGCCTGGGTTTATCGTTGAGCGCGTGTGGGGAGGAGCCTCTGTTGACAGACATTTCCTTCTCCAGCGATCGGATCACACCCAACGCCGACAACCGTGACGACGTGCTGATCATCACTTACAACCTGAACCGCAGCGCCTACGTTTCGATCACGTTTGAGAATCAAGATGGTCAGCGCTACTCCTTCCGTGACCGCGCGTATCGCGGTCCCTCGGTGGAGGAGCCTTACGAGGTTCTCTTCGCCGGCGTGGTCGAAGGCTATACGCTGCCGGGCGAGACCTTCGAGGATTTTCGGGTGGAAAAACGGGTGTTGCGGGACGGCGTCTACACCTGGACGCTGGAGGCGGTGGACGAGGCGGGATACGCGGAAAGCGTCAGCGGCGAGCTCACCGTCGCCGACGCCGATACCGCACTGCCGGAGCTGCAAGGCTTCAGCGTCCACCCGCCGGTCTTCACGCCCAATCGTGACGGCATCGACGATCGAGCCACCATCAACGTCGACTTGAAGAAAGATGTTGAGCACATGAGCGTCTATCTGATGGGCGAGGACGGCGTCCGCTACCACGTGGCGGAGGATGAGACCGCCACGCCCCAGAACGAGGCCGGCTGGCATACGTTCGATTACGATGCCGGCGTCGATCACGGAGCGGCCCCGCCCCCGGATGGCACCTATACGGTCACGATGCGGACCCGGGACGCGGTGGGCCAGTGGACGGTCGCCACGGACACGCTGACCATCGAAGATGGCGGCGTGCCCAGGGCCTATATCTTCAACGGCGAGGTCGAGTGGTCCGATGAGGCGATCCCGCTCGATAGCACGCTCTACTTTACCTTGACGGTCGATAACGACAGCACGGTTCCGCTCCGCACCAGCGGTCCGCTGCCGGGCACCGTCTATGAGAGCGATGAGAACTACGCCACGTTGGAGGAGTACCAGCAGTCGGGTGTCTTCCGCGTCGGTATCCATTGCGAGACCAGCCCCATCGATCATCCCTGGCGCTGGGCGGTGGGGGATTCGGACGTGCTGGTAGAGGATGAGGAGGGTCATCTATACCTGCCGGCGGGAGAGCGAGCGGTCGTGACCGGCGGCATCCGATTCGTGGACTATGTGGAAGCTCGCAATCCCCAGTATTGCTACGCCTCACTGATCCACGAGGATGTGGAGATCTCGATGGTCAACTACCGCGTCGCCCCGGTCTTCCTGGAGATTCAGGTGCCGTAGGGCTATGCGGAACAGTGGACAGCTTGCACGTCTACCCCTTCCGATATATCATACCCAGGGATAGGTGATCCATCGCATCCCCACATAGGCCTTAAACGGCGTCTAACGTCACCTTAAAAAGTCCTTAATCCCAGCATGAGAGAATCATAGCGTGGGCAGAGTCACTCCAGGATACCTGGAGTTGGACGCTGGATGATCGTCGAGGCCCTTGCTTCACTGACAAGACGACGTGATAAATACCAAAGGAGGGGGGGCATATAGGAACCAGTTAACCGTAATCTCAATCGAGATGGTGTTAATGGTCGTTAAATCTCAATCAATACAAGGAGGTAAGTAAGAGATGTCCAAGAACGCACTTCGTATTGTCATAGCTATGACTTTGCTGGCTACGGTTGCCATGTTGAGCGGCTGTGGCCCCCGGGAGCAGGATCTGGGCTCCGAAGAGAATCCCATCGTCTGGTCGTTCGTGCCTTCGGGCGAGATGGAACAGGTAGCGGCCGGAGCGCAAGAGGTGGCCGATCTGCTCCACGACGAGACCGGCCTCTACTTCGACACCAACGTGGCGACTGAGTACGCCGGTGTGGTCGAGGCGATGTGCAGCGACCCGCCCGAGGCCCATATGGCGTCGCTGGCCACCTTCTCCTACGTGCTCGCCAACGAGCGTTGCGGCGTCGAGGCCGAGCTGGTGGCCGTTCGCTTTGGCAGCCCTACCTATAATGGCCAGATCATCACCCAGGCCGATAGTGGCATTGATTCGATTGAGGATCTGGAAGGTAAGACCTTCTGCCGCGTCGATCCGCTATCCACCAGCGGCTGGATCATTCCTGAGCTGACGATGCGGGCCACCGGAATCAACCCCGAAACGGACCTGGCCGATATCCTGGACGCTGGCAGCCACGACGCCGTCGTCGCCGCCGTCTACAACGGCGACTGTGACGCTGGCGCCACCTACGTGGATGCCCGCGGCACCATCGAGGACGATCACCCCGACGTGATGGATGAGGTTGTCGTCATTGAGGTGACCGAGGATATCCCCAACGACGGTGTTCAGTTCATCCCCAATATGGACGAAGAGTTGAAGAGCCAGATCGTGGATGCCCTGCTCGCCATCGCCGAGACCGAGGAGGGCCAGGAGGCGCTGGATACCGCTTATAGCTGGGCCGGGCTGGAAAAGCACGGGGACGAGTTCTATAATCCCTTCCGCCAGGTCTTGCAGGCCTCAGGAATGAGCATTGAGGATCTGCAGGAGTAACCGCCAGGCAGATGCGTGACGTACGAAAGGGGGGACACTGGTCCCCCCTTTGTGATAGCTAGGAGAAAGTAAGTATGCTTGAGGTCAAGAACCTGACCAAAATTTATGACGATGGGACAGTGGCCCTCCGGGACGTCAGTTTTACGGTCGAGGATGGCGAGTTTTTGATCATCATCGGCTTGAGCGGGTCCGGTAAGTCGACGCTCTTGCGCTGCGTCAACCGTCTGATCGAGCCGACGGAGGGCCAGGTCGTCTGGGATGGGGTGGATATCACAGCAGCGGAATCAAATGAGCTGCGCAAGATTCGACGCCAGATCGGGATGATCTTCCAGCACTTCAACCTCGTCAGGCGCTCGAACGTGATCACCAACGTCCTCGGTGGTCGGTTGGGATACGTCAATCAATGGCCCAGCCTGCTCCATCGGTTCCCCAAGAAGGACCGCCAGATGGCGATGGAGGCACTGGAGCGAATGGGCATCGCAGATCAGGCCTTCAAGCGGGCCGACGAGCTGAGCGGCGGTCAGCAGCAGCGGGTGGGCATCGCGCGGGCCTTGATGCAGCAGCCCAAGATGATCTTGGCCGACGAGCCCGTCGCCAGCCTCGACCCGGTGCTGGCGCACTCCATCCTCGATCACCTGGAGATGCTGAACCAAGAGGAGGAGATCACGATTATCTGCAGCCTCCATTACCTGGATCTGGTGCAGCAGTACGCCTCGCGCGTGATCGGCCTGCGAGCGGGAGAGATCGTCTACCGCGGCACGAGGGAGGAGATTCGTGCGATGTCGGATGAGGAATTCAAGGATATTTACGGTCAGGAAGCGGTGCGCGTGAGCGCCGGACTGAGCCAGGGAGCGTGAGGGATGGAAACGGTGCAAATCATTCCGCAAGAAGAAAAGGCGAGCCTGGTCCCGGCTCCGGCGGCCGGTATTGCCTCACTGATCATTCCCGGCCTGGGGCAGCTGCTGGCGCGTAAAATTCGTCGGGGGTTACTCATTTTGTGTTCTCTCCTCAGCATTCTGGGCCTATTGGCCTGGCGTGTGGCTGGATTGGCCCATCGCGAGCCGACGCCGATGGCGATGTTCGTCAAGGCGTTCGACCGGCGCCCTTTTTTCGTGGGATTGATCGTCGGAGGCACATTTCTCCTCTGGCTGTGGTCGGCCTGGGATGCCTACCATCTGGCCCGGCCCGAGGGGCAGGTCGGCATCGGTGTCTTTGTGCTGATTATTATTCTCTTCTTTTCCCTGGGCTGGCAGATCAGCGAGATCGATATGTACAAGGCGGTAACGGAGCTATCCGATACCTGGCCGCTGCTTTCCAAGGTGTTGTGGCCCTGGGATGCCGCCACCGTCCAGGAAACCGAGACTATCACCGCCAGAGCACCGATTCAGGCTCCCTGTACCGACGACCCGCCTCCGGTGCCGGAGGAAGAGGAGGGCGAGCCATATCTGAAAGCCGATCCAACCTGTGGCGAGATGTCCTATCTGGATGAGGATAATAATATCGTCCCGGGTACTACTTTGACGCTTGACGGGAAGAACTTCGATCCGAATACCGAGATCCAGATCTGGTGGAAGGACCCCATCGGCAATGAGTTCCGCATCCGCCAGGAGGGCGAATACGTCGCCGTAGAGACCGATGATCAAGGCGCGTTTCAGATCGATGTCATTATGCCCTATCGGCTGCTCCCGCCCAGCGCTAAAGGTCCTCAGATTAACTACGTGGAGGTCCGTCAGATTTCAGAGACGGGTATAGTGAAGCCCAGTGAGCCGTTATTGCTCAGCATCGAGCGCATGATAGAGACTATCTTCCTGGGCATGATGGCGACCGCGTTTGGCATTCTCTTAGCCGTCCCGGTCAGTTTCCTGGCTGCTCGTAACTTGATGTCTGGCTCTAAGCTCACGATAGTGATTTATTATCTCGTGCGTGGTGTCCTCAACATCGTCCGCGCCATTGAGCCGCTCATCTGGGTCATCATCGCCGCTCAGTGGGTGGGGCTGGGCCCCTTTGCCGGTATTCTCGCTCTTACCGTTCATACCATCGCCGCGCTGGGCAAGCTCTACTCCGAAGCTATCGAGAGCATCGACCCCGGGCCGATTGAGGCGATCACGGCCACTGGTGCGACTGGTCTCCAGACGATCGTGTACGCCGTGGTGCCGCAGATGATACCGCCCTTCGTCTCCTTCTCCATCTACCGCTGGGACATCAACGTTCGTATGTCCACGGTGGTCGGCCTGGTGGGGGGCGGTGGCATTGGTTTCTTGCTGATCCAGTATATCCGTCTGTTGAACTTCCGCGCCGCCGGCATCGCGGTTTGGTTCATCGCCATCACCGTGGCGATCCTGGATTACGTCAGCGCGGAGATTCGGGAGCGGTTTGTATAGGTATAGACAGGTAGGATGGTTAACCTCTCCGTCGTCATCGTCAGCTGGAACGTGAGGGAGCTGCTGGCCTCGTGCCTGCGCTCCCTCTTTGCGGACCTGACGCGCGCCGAGATCGAGGCCGATGTCTGGGTGGTGGACAACGCCTCCAGCGATGGCACGCCGGCGATGGTGCGAGAGGCCTTCCCCGCCGTCAATCTGATCGCTAACGACGAGAACCTGGGCTTCGCCGTCGCCAACAACCAGGCGCTCGAAGCCATGATTCGCCATTCACAGCGCGCCCCTCGCCATCCTTTCGTCTGGCTTCTGAACCCAGATACGGAGGTGCGGCCAGGAGCGACGGCCACGTTGGTGGACGCATTGGCTTCGCGTCCGCAGGCGGCCGTTGCTGGGGCGAAGCTACTCTATCCCGATGGCTCATTTCAGCACAGCGCCTTTCACTTCCCGGGGCTGCTGCAGCTGGCCTTCGAGCTCTTCCCGCTTCCGGATCGCCTCTACGAGACGCCGCTCAACGGGCGCTATCCACGCCAGCGCTACGAGGCCGAGACCCCGTTCTGCATCGACCATCCTTTGGGTGCCGCGATGATGGTGCGCACGGAGGCCATCGCCCAGATCGGCCTGCTGGACGAGGCCTTCTGGATGTACTGCGAGGAGATCGACTGGTGCTGGCGGATGCGAAAGGCCGGCTGGCGTGCGCTTTGCGTGCCGAGCGCGAAGGTCGTCCATCACGTTGGCAAGAGCAGCGAGCAAGTACGCACCAAGACGCTCGTCGCATTGTGGCGCAGCCGCCTGCGGCTCTTCGAGAAGCACTATCCGGCATGGAAACGCCGCCTGGCTCGCTCCCTCGTGCGCCTCGGCATGCGCCGCGAGATCCGCCAGGCTCGCGCGGCCCATCGACGCGGTGAGATCGAGGCGGCGGAGTTGGATGATCGCCTGGAAGCTTATCAGATTGTATCATCTTATGAGAAATAGGAGTAGACAAATGGAACTGGAAACTGTCGAATCCAGTATGATTCACGCGGCCGGCTATGATGCCGAGACCCGAACGCTGGAGGTCATCTTCAACAGCGGCAATATTACCACTACGAGGATGTGCCTCCAGAGGAGTACGAGGGCTTGATGGAGGCCGAATCGAAGGGACGGTATATGCGAGCGCACATCATCGATATGTATCCCTACTACCGTGTCTCGTGAGTGCGCTGAGCGCCGTCGTCCTCACCAAGAACGAAGAGAAAAACATCGCCGATTGCGTTGCCAGCCTGCGGTGGGCGGATGAAGCGGTCGTTTTGGATTCCTTCAGCCAAGATGGGACTGTGGAAGCCGCACGGGAAGCGGGCGCGATAGTCATCCAAAACCATTTCCAGAACTACGCTCAACAGCGGAACGCCGCGATGGATCGCGTGGAGGCTGATTGGATCCTCTTCGTCGACGCCGACGAGCGGGTGACGCCCGAGCTGGCCGAGGAGATTCAGTCGCTGCTCGTGGAGGAACGCGAAGAGGTGCTGTGGTGGATTCCGCGGCACAACTACATCTTCGGGCGGCTCACGAAGGGCGCCGGGTGGTATCCGGACTACCAACCCCGTCTGCTTCGCAGGGGCCATGTCCACTGGGAGCGCCCTGTTCACGAAATCGCCGTCGCCGATGGCTCCGAGGGGCAGCTGGACCATCCTCTGATTCACTACAATTACGATGACTTGGCCGACTTCAAGGCTCGCCAGGAACGCTATAACGAGATCGATGCCCGCATTCTCTACGATGAAGGCGTTCATCCTCGCATCTACACGCCCTACACTCAATGTTTGCGCCAATTTTGGTGGCGCTTCGTCACCTTGGGTGGGCTTCGCGATGGCCTCCACGGTCTCCGTTTGAGCGCTCTGATGGCTTATTATGAGCTGAAGAAGTATCGCTGCTTACGAGCGTTGCACGGCGCGAGCGTTGACGCTTGAGGTCAAGTGTGTTATACTGATAATGAATTGAGGAATTCCGGCGAGCGATGCTCCCAGGCCGATGGAATTGAGGGTGCGTCGCGCTGGAACAAGTTTGAAAACTATTGTCCGACCCACCACCGAAGATCCGTCGCCGCCCGGGTGGGACGCCGAATCTGCCAATGGCAAGGAGGTGTGAATTCGGGGCGAACGGAAGAACGCTGGACGATCCTGTCTTACTGCTTAACGGGAACTATCAACCTCTCAACGTCTGCAACACGAAACGGGCAATGGGTTTGGTCCTGGCCGGCAAGGCTACCGTATTAGAAAACGGTCGTGGCTTCATCCACACGGTCTCACGGACGTACGAGCGCCCATCCGTCATCCGCTTGTCTTATATGGTTCATCGCCCTCGTCCGCGAGTACGCTTGTGCAAGCGAGAGATCTTGCGGCGAGATAATTATCGTTGCCAGTATTGCGGGCGCCAGTCGAGAAGATTGACCATTGATCATGTCCTGCCTCAGCACCGGGGCGGGGGCTACACCTGGGAAAATCTGGTAGCGGCTTGCCCGGAGTGTAATCGACGCAAAGGGGGCTACACGCCATCTGAATGTGGGATGGAGCTGCTGCGCCAGCCCTTTGAGCCCAAGGCTTCTGCGGAGTATATCTTCAGTCGCTATACCGATAACTTGGAGGAATGGTCCGAGTATCTACGGGGTTGGTAGTAAGACCGAGGTCATTTAACGCGAAGGCCGGGGCTATCCCGGCCTTTTCTCTTCTATTCACGGCAGTCGAACTCGTTGACAGCATAGACTCCAGTGTATAGAATCACGTTGGGGGAGGTGATTGCTCGCCCGACCAGCTAGAAAAGTATTTGGTCCCTGGAGAGGAATTTATGGCATCAAACGAGGATTCATTCAACTACGGTGGGCAAGCCATCATCGAAGGCGTGATGATGCGCGGGTCACGCACGATGGCGGTCGCCGTCCGTCCTCCTGAGGGTAATATCGTCGTGGAGACGGAGCCGTTAAACGAGGCGCTCTATCGCGGCCCGATCAGCCGCATTCCCTTCTTGCGGGGGCTGGTGATGTTGTGGGATGCTTTGGGCCTGGGGATGAAGGCGCTGATGATGTCGGCCGATGTGGCGGTGGGAGAGGATGCCTCCCTTTCCGGCCCGGCCAGCTGGGGTTCGGCCACGCTGGGTATTGGCCTGGGCGTGGGGCTTTTTATGCTGCTGCCCTCGTTCCTGGTTGGGTTGTTGGCTTCGTCTCTCCCGTCGGAGTGGCTCGTCAGCCTGGCGGAAGGCGTCGTGCGCTTGATCCTGATCGTAGGGTACATCTGGGCTATCGGTTTCCTGCCCGAGATTGAGCGTGTGTTTGCCTACCACGGCGCGGAGCATAAGACCATTAACGCTTATGAACATGGGCGGGATCTGACCGTCGAGACGATCCAGGCCTTTTCGACCGCCCATACGCGCTGTGGCACCTCCTTCTTGCTGACGATGGCGCTGCTCACGGTGATCGTCTTCGCGCCGCTCAAGCCGCCTTCGCTGCTCTGGCGCCTGGCGAGTCGGTTGGCCTTGTTGCCCGTACTGGTCGGTGTCTCGTACGAGTTTTTGCGTCTATCGGCGCGCTTTGCCGGCCGGCCGTGGATGCAAGTGCTGGTCAAGCCCAATCTGTCTCTTCAGCGTTTGACGACGCGCGAGCCGGACGATGAGATGGTGGAAGTTGCAATCGAAGCCTTGAAAGCAGTTCTGACTGACGACGGGAAGGAGTAAGAGAGAGAGCAATGGATGTTCTGGCCGCAATGCACCAACGGATCAGTGTGCGCAGCTATGAAGAGCGTCCGGTTGATGTAGCGCTTTCACAGCGCTTGCTTAGCCTGGCCCAGGAAGCTGACCACGTGACCGATTATCCGCCGCGAATCGAGCTGGTCAGCGGCGTCGATCAGACCAAGCGTGTTCTCACGTTTATGATTGGCTCTTACGGTCTTATCCAGAACGCGCCTCATTTGCTGGTGGGCGTGCTGTCCACGGACAGCGAAGAAGCCCACATCGATCTAGGCTATGTGCTGGAGCAAGTTGTGCTGGAGGCGACGCGCTTGGGCCTGGGCACTTGCTGGATCACAGGCACGTTCGACGCCGAAAGCGCCGGTGAGGTGGTCGGGCTGGCGCCAGGCGAGCTGGTGGGGGCCGTTTGCGCCCTGGGTTACCCCAAGGAGGAAGGCTTCGGTCGCTTCCACAGTCGTCTTGTGCGCAGACTGGCCGGGGGCCACAAGCGCAAGCCTCTCACAGAGCTCGCCTTCGATGGTCGCTGGGGCACTCCCTGGTCGCCGCAGGAGGCCGATTCGACGCTGGTCACCGTGCTTGAGCACGCCAGGATCGCGCCTTCGGCTCACAACGCTCAGCCGTGGCGCTTCGTGGTCCGGCCCTCGGAGCTGATGCTGGCGACGGTGAAGCCTGCTCCCATCGACGCGGGCATCATTATGAGCCACGTCGCGCTGGCGGCCAGGGCGCTGGATTTCGACGGCGAGTGGACGTTGGTGCGCCATCCGGAGGTCTTGGCCTCAGAGTATGGGCTGCCCAAGAAAGCAGTCCCGGTGGCGATCTGGAGCTGAGTGGCCTTTAGGCCAGAACCTCGATTCCTCTCTCCCCCACCACCTCGCCGATGACCCAGCAGGGGTGCCCGGCCGCGGCGAAGAGCGACATGAGCGCGTCCAGCTTCTCTTCTGGTACGGCCACCAGCAGCCCGCCCGAGGTCTCTGGCGTGTAGAGTAACTGCTGCATCTCCTCCTCGATCCCCGGCGCGAATGTCACGGCGTGCTCATAGGCGCGCTCGTTGTCGCAGGTGCCGCCGGGGAAGAGCCACATATCGGCGTACTCCTCCGCCCCGTCCAGGAGTGGAATCTGGCTCAGGTGGAAGCGCAGCCCCACACCGCTTTTTTCTGCCATCTCCACTCCATGGCCCAATAGCGCGAAACCGGTCACGTCGGTGACGGCGTGCACGCCGACCCGCTGGATCAACTGCATAGCCTCGCGGTTGAGTTTCTTCATACTCTCGACCGCCGCCGCCACGTGGGCCGGGGCGGCCTGCCCGGCTTTTAGCACGGTAGTGATGAGGCCCACGCCCAGCGGCTTGGTCAGCACCAGCACGTCGCCCGGGCGGGCCGCGGCCTTGGTCCACACGCGCTCGGGATGAACCATCCCCATCACCGAGAGGCCGTACTTGGGCTCCTCGTCGTCGACGGTGTGTCCGCCGGCCAGCACCCCGCCGGCCTCGGCCACCTTCTCCGCCCCGCCACGCAGAATCTCGCTGATGACGTCCGGCGGCAGATCCGGCGGGAAAGCGCTGATATTGAGCGCCAGCACCACCTCGCCGCCCATGGCGTAGACGTCGCTCATAGCGTTGGCGGCGGCGATGGCACCGTAATCGTACGGACCATCGACGATGGGTGTGAAGAAATCGAGCGTCTGGATGATGGCCGTCTCGTCGTCGATCTTGTAGACGGCGGCATCGTCGCTCACCGCCAGGCCGACCAACAGATCCGGGTGTTGATCGGCGGGGAACAAGTTTCGTAATGGGCGCAGAACCTGCGCCAGGGTCTCGGGACCCATCTTGGCCGCTCAACCGGCCGCGCTGGTCAACGCCGTCAGGCGAATCTCCTCGCGAGTCATAGCCCTCCTTGCCTATCGGTGGTTCAGTACGCTCTACGGGCGGGTAGATTGGTAAGCCACACCTACCCACCTACCCACCTACCCACCTACCAATTTACCAACTTACCAATCCATCAACGTCCTCAAATATCGTGAATCCCTTCGATCTCCACGCCGGCCTCGTCCAGCGCCCGGCGTGCCGCTTCTCGTTCCCTCCGTCGCACGCGGACGCAGACGCCGCAGTCGGAGCTAAGCTGGCGCGGCACCGGGATCAATTTGCAATCTATCCCGGCCATCGCCAGCACCTTCTCCGCGCGGATGGCGTGGCTGGTGGAGTAGACCAGAACGACTGTGTGTTGTCTCTTGTTCATCGCGTCTCCTCGGCGAGCTGTCGAACGGCCTCCACTGCCGCATTGACCTCCTCCAGCGTGTTGAACGCGCTCAAGCCGAAGCGCACTGTGCCATCGGGGAAGGTATGAATGGTCTTGTGGGCCGCCGGCGCGCAGTGGAGCCCCACGCGGCACATAACCCCGTGCTCCTCGTCCAGCCGTAAGCCCGCCTCCGACGGTGGCACCCCGGCGATGTTGAAGGAGACTGTCGCCGTCTGGCGCTCTGCATCGAGCCCGCCGTAGACGGTCACGCCGTCGATCTCGCGCAGCTCGCCGATCAGTCGCTGGGTCATCGCCACCTCGTGGGCGCGGATCTCATCGACGCCGCGCTCCAGCACCCAGCGTACGCCAGCACCCAGCCCGGCCAGCCCGACTGCGTTGGCCGTGCCGCTTTCGCACATATCGGGCAGGAAATCCGGCTGCTCCTCCAGTTCCGAGTTGCTGCCGGTGCCGCCGCGCGTGAGCGGCTGCAAGCGCTCCACGTTCACCCGCTCGCCGATGATCAGCCCGCCGGTGCCCATCGGCCCGTGCAGCGACTTGTGGCCCGTGAAGCCCAGCAGATCGATTTGGTCCGCCTGCACGTCCACCGGATAGGCGCCGCCCGTCTGTGCCGCGTCGACCAGCAGCAGCAGGTCGTGCTCGCGGGCGATGCGTCCCACCTCGGGCACGGGCAGCAGCGTGCCGACCACGTTGGAGGCATGGTTGAGCACGATCATGACCGTGTGGGGCCGAATCGCCGCCTCCACGTCGGCGGGGTCGAGGAAGCCCTCCGGCGAGCACTTCACCACCGTCAGTTCTATCCCTTGTCTTTCCATCTCGCGCAGTGGGCGCATGACCGAGTTGTGCTCCATCCCGCTGGTGACCACGTGATCGCCCGGGCGCAGGTAGCCGCGCAGCGCCAGGTTGAGCGCCTCGGTCACGTTGGCGCCGAAGGTCACGCGCAGCGGATCGGGCGCGTTGAAGATCTCCGCCACCGCCTCGCGGGCGTCGTAAACGATGCGGCCCGCTTCGACCGCGCGGCGGTGCGCGGCGCGGCCCGGATTGGCGCCCACATCCTCCAGAAAATGGACCATCGCCTCGGCCACCACGGGTGGCTTGGGCCAGGTCGTAGCTGCGTTATCAAAGTAAATCATCTCAAAACCTCCTTGAGGTGACCGGCACTTACGCTTCAAAGAAATGCCGGTCACCTTTGCTCACTTACTCAGTACCAACTTGAACTCATCCCCCAGCTCCTCCACCTCGACCGTGCAGCCCATCTTCTCCGAGGCGCGCCGCACGTTCTCGCGCGAGGTGACCGTCTCCACCAGCACCTCGACGGGGAACTCGCCTTCTTTGATCGCATTCCGCGCCATAATCACCGGCTGCGGACAGGAAAAACCTCTTGCATCAACTTGCTTGGTCATTATAAACTCCTTTGTTTCGTCATGCGTCAAACGTCATGCGTCATGCGTCATTCATCGTGAAGCCGATCAAGACGCAGACTACTAGGCCCAGCACCACAGCCGCCATTCCGTAGGGGCCGATGCCGCCGACGAGCCCCTCTGCGACGTTATCGGGTTTGCCCGCCAGCGCGAAGTTGTGGGCCAGGCCCGCGCCGGTGATCATGCCCAGCACGAAGACCGCCGCGTCGCCGTCTCCCTCACCGGCGAGGAAGAGCTGGCGTCCGGGGCAGCCACCGGCCAGGGCGAAGGCCAGCCCGGCCAGCGCCATGCCCAGGAAGTTCCAGAGGTGCTGACTGTGGGCTACCGGCTGCCCGAAGACGCCGAAGCTGACCTGGCCCAAGAGCAGGTTCATCGCGAAGGCGACCACGACCAGCGCGCCGAGGCCGCTGATCAGGTGCGTGTCGCCCATCAGGATCACGTCGCGGATGGAACCCATGGTGCAGAAGCGGGTGCGCTGGGCGAAGAAGCCGATGATCAAACCGGCGCCGAGGGAAACCAGCAGCGGGGCGTACATCGCGCCGGGGCCAGCCTCGCTGAAGAAGACGGCGCCACTATCGCTGACCTTGGGCGCGAAGATGCGCAGCAGGAGCAGGCCGACCATCATCACCGGCATGACCCAGCCGACGGCGGTGTGCGTCTGCCGCGAACGGCCTAGGTTGTAGCCGGCCTTGAGGAACAGCACGCCGACATAGATCCCGCTGGTCAGCCCGGCCAACCCCAGGATGGCATTCAGGTCGCCGCCGACCAGGCGCAGGAGTGCGCGCCACGGGCAGCCCAGGAAGGCCAACGCGCCGATCATGGCGAACATGCCGAGCACGAAGCGCACGATGGGGGCCGAACCGGCGCGGGCCTTGAACTCGTTGAAGAGGTAGGCCGCGATCAGCGCGCCCAGCACGAAGCCGATGATCTCCGGGCGGATGTACTGGACCACGGCGGCGCGGTGGAGCCCCAACGCCCCGGCGATATCCCGCTCGAAGCAGGCCACGCAGATGCCCATGTTGGGCGGATTGCCCAACGCCTGCAGGAACGGGGCCAGGACGCCGATCACGGCCCCGGCGAGGATGATGCCCCAGCGCGAGGCGAAGAAGTGAGTGAGACGTTTCGACATAGCGTGTACCTCCTTAAAGGTAAAATCTATCGCAGCCCCCAATGGGCCGCGTTAGCGACACAGTGGCAACAAAAAACCGTCGCCGGCCCACGCCAGCGACGGTCGTTGCCCCAGGTAGGGACACACTACGTCTTGATGCTCAGGGCGCGGTCACGTCACCGCGCGGCCTGAGCACGGACACTGACGTGCACAGGCGCGCCTGTGGGCACCAAACTGGCGCCCCAGGCCCCTTCGTTCAGGTGCGGTAACGTAACTCAATCATAATTTGTCCTTGTCGAAATTAGCTGAACAATGGCTTGTGTATAGCACATTGCGGGCAAATGCCTACGGGCTGTCATTCTACTATAGAAAGTGGATTGGTGCAAGCGCAGTTTTGAGGGAAGACGTGATGGATCGATGGAATCGTGTGATCACTTGACCAAAAGTCTCAAATCAACGACAATATAGGTGGATGCTTCAGCTCCACCTTCGCATAGTGGTGGGCTGATATCCCAAGAATATCCCAAGTTATCCCAAAATGATTCACTTATCCCAAATATATCCCAAATCGATTTGGGATATGGTGCAGTAGCGTAAGTGAGACGAGCAAAGGAGACGAACGATGAAAGCAGTTCAATTGGTCGAAATCGAACACCCATTGGAGATGCGAGAGGTTCCCATACCCGAGATTGGAGATCGGGACGTGCTGGTGCGCGTCAAAGCGGCCGGGATCTGCCATTCGGACGTCCATTACCGGGCAGGCAAGTCGCCGGTCGATCCGCTGCCGCTGACGCTCGGTCACGAGGTGGCTGGCGTGGTCGAGGAAGCCGGTGCTGAGGTGACCAACGTGTCGGTCGGCGACCGCGTCTGCCTCCACTACCTGACGACGTGCGGCGATTGTTACTATTGCAGTCGGGGCAGCGAACAGTTCTGTGTGGAGGCATCGATGATCGGCAAGTACCGCGATGGCGGCTATGCCGAGTACATCGCGATACCGGCCCGCAGCGCCGTCCCGCTGCCCGACGAAATCCCGTTTGAGCAGGGCGCGGTGATGATGTGCTCGTCGGCCACCTCGTTCCATGCCCTGCGCAAGTCGCGGCTGGAGGCCGGCGAGACGGTGGCCGTCTTTGGCGCCGGCGGACTGGGGATGTCGGCCATTCAGCTGGCCTTCGCCTTCGGCGCTCTGGACGTGTACGCCGTGGACATCAACCAGGAGCGACTGGCGCAGGCCGAAAGATACAACGCCATCCCGGTGGACGCGAAAGCGACCGATCCGGTAGAGGAGATCCGGCGCCTGACCGACGGGAAAGGCGTCGACGTGGCCCTGGAGCTGATCGGCCTGGCAGAAACGATGCAACAGTCGGTTCAAGCGTTGGCAGTCTTCGGGCGGGCGGTGCTGGTGGGCATCGCCGACGAACCGCTGGCGATCGACACGTATCCTGAGCTGTTGGGGCGCGAGGCCGAGGTCATCGGCGCGGCCGATCACCTGCTGCAGGAGCTGCCCCTGCTGATCGAATACGTGCGCCGCGGCACGCTCGATCTTTCCGACGTGGTCACACGCACAGTTCCGCTGGATGCTGACGCGATCAACGCGGTGATGGACGATCTTGAGGCGTTCGGCGGCGGCGTGCGCACCGTGATCACACCGTAGGCATGCCGCTGAACGATTACGCGCATCCGGCGCTGACGGCCGACGTGCTGCTGTTCGCCTGGCGCGATGGAGATCTCTTGACGCTGCTCATTCGGCGCAAGAACGCACCCTTCAAGGGACAATGGGCCATTCCCGGCGGCTTCGTCGACGTGGGCGAGCCCCCCAGGCAAGCGGCGCAACGGGAGCTTGAGGAGGAGACAGGTCTGAGCGAGGTGACCCTGGAGCAGCTGCGCGTGTTCGGCGAACCGGGGCGTGATCCCCGCGGGCACGTCGTCACCGTCACCTACGTCGGCTGGGTGCCGCCGGAGCAGGTCGCTCGCGCCCAGGCCGGGGACGACGCCGCAGAAGCTCGCTGGTGGCCGATCCGCGATCTGCCGCCGTTGGCCTTCGATCACGCCAAAGTGCTGAGCTACGCTCTCCGGTGGCTACGTGCGCGGCTGACCAGCGCCGCTGGCCCCTGGCGTTTGTTGCCGGACGCAATCACCGTTGGTGAACTATGTGCCATTCGTGACTTGCTGTTGAATGTAGAGATCGACAATTGTATCGGGTAGAATCGCCGGGTCTGAACCTGGCTAGTGAAGAGGAAGTTGTAACGTTATGGACGAAGAGCTAGTGACGATCGTATCGGGGTTGCCGCGTTCTGGCACGTCGATGATGATGCGGATGCTGGAAGCGGGCGGCATCCCCGTCTTGACCGACAAGATCCGCGAGGCCGACGCCGACAACCCCCAGGGCTATTACGAGTTCGAGCGCGTGAAGCAGATCGAGCACGACAAGGCCTGGCTGGAAGATGCCCAGGGCAGGGTGGTCAAGATGATCTCTCAGCTGCTCAAGCATCTGCCACCGCGTTACACCTACAAGGTGGTCTTTATGCGGCGGGCGATGGAGGAGATCCTGGCCTCTCAGCACAAGATGCTGGTGCGGCGGGATGAGCAAACGGACAAAATCAGCGATGAGCAGATGGCGGCCCTCTTCCGCAAGCACCTCCAGCGCGTGGAGGCTTGGCTGGATGAGGAGCCAAACTTCGACGTGCTCTACATCAGCTACAACGACATCATCGCAGAGCCCGTCGCACAAGCCGAAAGAATCAGCGAATTTTTCGACGGGGCGCTGGACGTGGTGGCGATGGCCTCCGTCGTCGACCCCTCGCTTTACCGGCAGCGGCGTTGATGGCGTAGCGCCAGCCCATGGCCTCAGACGTATGCAGCACCGGTCCCTCAAGCCGGTGCTTTTTCGTTTCTGCACTTGACATAGATGAGACTTGCTGCTACAATTTTAATGAAAACTTTTTTCAATAAGAGAAAGAACGATGAGCAAGTGGGAACAACGTCTTTCCGAGGCCGGTTATCGTATCACGGAGCCGCGCCGGGCGGTGATGGAGGTTCTGCTGGCAGCGGAAGCGCCGCTATCGCCACAGGAGATTCAGTCGTTCGGGGAGGTTATCTATTCCAACCTGGGCTTGACGACGGTCTATCGCACGGTGGCGCTGCTGGAGGAGCTGGAGCTGGCCCGTCGCGTCCATCGCGATAATGGGTGTCACGGCTATGTCGCTACCAGGCCAGGGCATCGGCATCATGTGGTTTGTCGTCAGTGCGGGCGGGCGGTCGAATTCGTCGGCTCCGAAGATCTGGAGGCGCTGATCGCGCAGGTGGAGCAGCGCACAAATTACCAGGTAGTGGGTCACTTGTTGCAGTTATTTGGGCTTTGTCCTGACTGCCGCGAGCACTCGGATTGATGGGCATTTGCTGAGTAGGAGGGATATGCGATGGCTAGACGTTTGTGGATGACGCTTTTGATCGGATTGCTGTTCGGGATGTCGCTGACCGGATGCGGTCGCAGCACTAATCCCGAGTCCACCAATCAGCTGCAGGTTGCCGTCAGTATCCTGCCCCAGCGCTACGGGTGTATGCAAAACTTGGGGGGGCAGGAGTGCCAAGACTTCGGAAGTCTACGA
>CAYYTU010000050.1:0-21388 GCA_964474655.1 uncultured Anaerolineales bacterium | reverse complement strand
AATCGCGCTTCAAGTCAAAAACAGCACACGCGCACACCAAGCGGGAATTGCTGACCCAGCTGGCACCGGCGTTGATGAGATCATCCTTGATACCGGTAGAGCCGGTCGACTTATGGCCCTCTACAATCCCAGCCGAGATCAACACCAACCCGCCGTGACAGATCGAGGCCACGACTTTCCCTTGCTCGTAGGTCTCCTGTACCAGGGACGTGATCCCCTCGTAGCGGCGTATCTTATCAGGCGCCCAGCCGCCGGGCACGACCACGCCGTCGAAGTCCTCAGCCGTGACCTCATCTGCCCCCACATCGGGGCCAGCGGTGAGGCCTCCGGACTTGCTGGTATAGACGTCATCGGCCTTGATGCCGACGACGGTGACCTCGGCCCCTTCCTCCTCCAATCGCATCAGGGGCACCCAAAACTCCAAATCCTCATAGCCCGGTCCTACCAGAACGGCTACGCGTTTATCATCTAATCGCATCGTTGTACCTCCCATCCGCTATGATGCATCACTCGAATACTGCTGTGAACAGTTAGGACAAGTCATCACCTCGGCAGGCTGCGCCTCCGGACGCGTCCCCGTTCCCACGTAGCCCACCGCGCCACAGCGGCAAGCGTACCAACCTTCGTGGACCAGGTCAAGGGGGAGACGCTGAGCAGTCAGATCCACCACTTCCACTCCACTGCCCCAGCGGGCGTTGGTCAGCAAACGCTGACATCCCACCGCTTCCAACCGATCGAAGTAAGCACCAAAATGTTGGCAATGGCGCATAAGTAGCACCGCCACCGTGACATCAGAGGGAAAATCGATGTCGAGGGCATTGGCGCAGATCGCGTGGAGGTTACGGGGCAGATCCATCCCGATCGTCTCCAGCGCCGACCCAAGCACGAGGGGGTTGACTTCCACGGCGTAGACCTGCTGCACACGCTCCGCCATCCGCAATGCCAAACGCAAGTCTCCGGCGCCGATATCAAGTACGACATCGGTGAGAGCCAGGTGGTTCAGTACCAAACGATATATTTCCTCGTCGTAGGGACTGAACCACCCCTCCCAATCGCTCAGCTCGTGAAGATCAACGAAAGCGGGAAAGGCCTCAAGGTATTGTACTTGCTTGTCCTCGGTACTATACGCTAACCTGTTAAACGTGTCTCCCATACCCAATGGTCACACCTTGTCAGCGGCGGGGGCCGCTTTCCTTGAGGTTCTCCGCTATGATCTCGGCTTCACGATACACCATTGTCGACCGCGACGTTTCCTTCTTCTCCTGCTCATCAGCCCGCTCGGATGATGACTCCGACGACGGCGATGGCGCTTCACGCGCTCTACCCTGCTTCTCTGAAGGACGTCGCTGGTCCATTTACGACCTCCATCTAATCGTCCTCGCCCTCATTACGATCGCGCTGCTTAAAAATGGCCCAATCCGAGCGTTCCATCATCACCCACCAGAAGCCAACCCACGCCACGGGGAAGGCCACCATGCTAAAAATCCGCCCAACCTGATAGAACATAAACTCGCTGAACAACAAGGGCAGAATGAAGATCAATCCCCAAACCCAGAGGGGGAAGGGACTAACGTATTCCTCCTCGGCGGGTTCCTTCTGACGAGGCCGGGTTCTCTTCGTCATCTCGCTCAGCTGCCCAGCGGCAGGGGTTCCTCGGCCGTGCGGCAGGGTTCATCGACGCCCACCTTCTCGCACAGCAAGTCGACGGTATCCTCGGCCATCAGGCGGAAGGTAGTCACCTTGCCGCCGGTGATGGTGATGAAACCACCCACGCCATCGATCTCTTCATGGTCGAGCACGAAGTGAGCGCGACTGACCTCGCGCCCTTCCTCTTTCCCGGCCAAATCCTCCGGCGGTTCATAAAGAGGCCGCACGCCGGCGTAGCAGCGCTGGAGGCCCATCTCCTCGATCATCGGCACCATCTTGATGCCCTCCTCCAACACGACGTCGATCTCCCACTGATCGATGCAGTAGTTATCAGGGTCCTCAATCTCCTTAGAGGTCGTGCCCAGCACAATGGTGGTACCGACGGGCACGATAATATCCCCATCGGAAGGATAGCGGCAGTGGTTGATGGCCCGCGTCACCGGCCGACTATCAAGGACGATCATTGTACCGGGACTGAGCACCATTGGAATATCGATACCAGCTAACTGCCCGATCTGGGCCGTCCAGGGGCCGGTGGCGTTGATGACATACTCAGCGTGGACCTCGTACTCGTCGTCGTTGGTCTGATCCACGGCACGGATGCCAATCACGCGGTCATTATCGCGCAGGATCTCCGTCACCTCGGTGAAGAGGAAGACCTCGGAACCCAGCTCCTTGGCGGCGTTGACGCTGCCGATGCAAAGGTCCCAGCTGTCGACGCTGCCATCGGGCACAGCGACGGCGTGCCGCACATCAGGGTTCAGGTTGGGCTCTTTTTCCAGCGCCTCCTCGCCCGATATCAACTCGTGCGGAATCCCTACCGTCTCGCAACCGTCCAGGAACTTGGGCAGAAACTCCTCGTCCTCATCGGTCAGCGTGATGAAAAAGCCGCCGGTATCCTCGATGGCCTGCGGCGCGATCCGGCGCAAGATACGATTCTCTTCAATGCACTCTTTGGCCGCGGGCTGATCCTTCACGGCGTAGCGCCCGCCACTGTGCAACAAGCCGTGGAAGTTGCCCGAGGTTCCCTCAGACAGGTTGCCACGCTCGAACAACATCGCGTCGAATCCTCGCATAGCCAGATCACGCAGTACGCCGCAGCCCGTGATCCCTCCGCCGATCACAATAACTTCAGTTTCAAGTCTTTTCATCATGATCTCCTATCCAGCTATCTAGACGGCCTCTTCAAACGCTTCAATCAAGGACGGAATAACGTTCTCCCATTCGTCCACCACGCCAACGTGGGCGGCCTTGAAGATGGGCGCGTCTTCGTCCTTATTGATGGCCACGATTGTCTTGGCCGAGCCGGCGCCCGACATATGCTGGGGCGCTCCAGAGATGGCTACGGCGATATAAAGCTGAGGGGCCACGATCTTGCCGGTCTGACCGATGAGATGGGAGTGCGGCACCCACCCCAGGTCGGCGGCCGGACGCGATCCACCCACAGCCGCCCCCAACACATTGGCCAGCTTGCGCAGGACGGCAAAACTCTCCTCGTCCTCCATACCGCGACCGCCGCTCACGATGACGTCGGCCTTGTCCAGGCTAAGGCCCTCGTATTCCTCCTCCGCCACGATCTGATCCACGATCGGCACTTCGACGTCAATAGCATCGAAGTCGATCTCCAGGGCCTCCACGGCCCCTTCACGCGCCGAATCGGGCGCCAGAGGCTCGAAGGCCAGGGAGCGCATAGTAGCTATCTGTACCGGACCGTTGGCGATCATATAGGCCATAGCCTTGCCGCCGTAGACGGGACGCAGCCAGCGGATCGCGCCGTCGTTGACTTCGAAGCCGGTACAATCGGTGATGACGCCCGTTCCCAGCCGATGAGCCAGGCGAGGCGCCACGTGCCCTCCGCTCAAGCTATCGTGCGGGAAGATCATCACATCCGGAGATAGCTGGTCAGCGACTTGTTCCATCGCGCCCAGCACCAAGTCGCCCTCATGGTTTTGGAAGGTGGCGTCGCTGACGACGAACACTTCATCGGCGCCGTGATGGATCAACGTCTCGCCGTGAGCTTCCACGTCCGGTCCAAGCAGAACGGCCTTGACCGTACCTTCTCCCAGCTCTTCGCCCAAGGCGTTGGCCGCGGCCAGGGCCTCCAATGAAGCCTGCGGGACCGTCTCCTCAGAAGCAGCGCAAAACACTAAAATGTCTGTCATTGTCTCTCCCCCTCAGATAACCTTCTCGGCCTTGAGATGCTCGACCAAGCCCTTCGCCTTTTCGGCGCCCGTTTCGCCTTCGATGATCTCGCAGCGTACCTCCATCTTGGGAATGAAGAGCTCGTCCAGCACGATCTGGGCCTCATCCGACGCGAACTCAGCCGGGTCCAATCCCAGATCCTCCGCGGACCAGACCGGGATTTCCGCTCGGCGAGCCGCCAGAATACCCCTGACCGAGGCGTAGCGCGGCACGTTGCTCTCGTCGTTGGTGACGGTGGCCAGGAAGGGCATAGGCGCCTCCAGAATGTCGTAGCCGGCCTCGGTCGGTCGTCTCAGGTGAAGGGCGCCATTCGCTGGATCGCCGTTGGCGATCAACGTGGCGCAAGGCAGATCCAGCTCCTCTGCCAGGAAGGGGCCCACGAGCCCCAGCTCCACGTCGCCGGCCTGGCGCCCGCAGAGCACCACGTCGAAGTCCTCGATCTTCCGCAACGCAGCGGCCAGAATACGCGCTTTACCAAAGGAATCGGCGTCCTCGAAAGCGGGATCGGACAAGCGGATGGTCTCGTCCACGCCCATAGCCAATGCCTGATGGAGAGACTCGACCACATCCTCATCGCCGATGCTGATGACAGTCACTTTGCCGTCGACTTCTTCCTTCAGCTGCAAGGCGATTTCAATCGCCACTTCATCATAATCGCTGATAACCAACGGCTGAGTGCCTCTGATCTGTTTCTTTTCAACGGGGTCAATCTCAAATAGATGTGGGGGGACCTCGGGATCAATAACCTGTTTCATACAAACGATAATGTGCACTTTATCACCCCTCCCTCTGTTTCCATCCAATTAACCAAACATAAGTGAAGAGGGAACCGGGAATTCCACAAGGCAATCCCAGTTCCCTCTATTCATCTCTTCATGCTAAACTGGGAAAACCAGACTTTACTCCACCCAGTCGAAGGTGCGCTCGACAGCCTTCTTCCAGCCCTTGTAGAGCTCAGCGCGGGTCTCCTTATCCATCTTGGGCTCCCAAGTCTTGTCGATGTTCCAGTTCTCGCGCAGGGACTCAATATCATCCCAGAAGCCAACGGCCAGGCCGGAGGCGTAGGCCGAGCCCAGCGCGGTCGTCTCGGTGACCGAGGGGCGGATGACTGGCACGCCCAGGATGTCGGACTGGAACTGCATCAGCAGCTCGTTGTAGACCATACCGCCGTCTACCTTGAGCGCCTCTAGCGGCACACCGGAGTCCTCCTCCATAGCGTCTAGCACCTCGCGGGTCTGGTAGGCGGTCGCTTCCAGAGCGGCGCGGGCGATATGATACTTGTTGACGTAACGGGTCAGACCGACGATCACGCCGCGGGCGTCGCTCTTCCAGTAAGGTGCGAAGAGGCCGGAGAAGGCGGGCACGATGTAGATGCCGCCGCTGTCCTCGACCTTCTTGGCGAAGTCCTCGACGTGCTTGGAGAACTCGAAGAACTCCAGGTTATCGCGTAGCCACTGCACCAGCGCGCCGGTGATGGCGATGGAGCCCTCGAGGGCGTAGACGGCGTCGTCATCGCCCATCTTGTAGGCCAGCGTGGTCAGCAGCCCGCTCTCGCTGGGCACGGGTTCGGTGCCGGTGTTGAGCAGCATGAAGCAGCCAGTGCCGTAAGTGTTCTTAGCCTCGCCGGGGCTGTAGCAGGTCTGCCCCACGAGGGCTCCCTGCTGGTCGCCCAGCGCGCCACAGACCGGAATTTCGGCGCCAAACGGCCCATCCTTGGGCGTGTGACCGTAAAGATCGGGGTCACTGGAGGGCCGGATCTCCGGAAGCATCTGCTTGGGGATGTCCATAATCTCCAGGATTTCGTCGTCCCAGTCCAGCGTCTCCAGATCCATCAACATGGTGCGGCTGGCGTTGGTGACGTCGGTGACGTGTGCGCCGCCGTCGGGACCTCCGGTCAGGTTCCAGATCTCCCAGGTGTCGATATTGCCAAAGATGGCGTCGCCGCGCTCGGCGGCTTCGCGCAGGCCCTCGACGTTATCGAGCAGCCACTTGATCTTGGGGCCGGAGAAGTAGGTCGCCAGGGGCAGGCCGACCTTATCGCGGAAGCGATCCTGGCCGCCGTCCTCGGCCAGCTGGTCGCAGATCTTGTCCGTGCGGGTGTCCTGCCAGACGACGGCGTTGTAGTAAGGCTCGCCCGTGTTTTTGTTCCAGACGACGGTTGTCTCGCGCTGGTTGGTCACGCCGATGGAGGCGATCTCACCGGGCTTAACGCCGGTCTTCTCCAACGCGCCCTTGATCACGTCCTTAGTGCGCTCCCAGATCTCCATCGGGTCGTGCTCGACCCAGCCGGGTTCTGGATAGATCTGTTCGTGTTCCAATTGATGCGATCCAACGACTTCACCGCTGTGGGTGAAGATCATAAAGCGTGTGCTGGTCGTACCCTGGTCTATCGCCGCAGCATACTTCTTTGCCATTTTACACTCCTCATGTGTTACTGAAACTACTTACGCCTCGATTAACCTTGCTTCTTATCGTGAGCAACGTCGGCCATCGTCTGAATCAGAAGGTATGACGACGTTGCACCGGGGTCCTGATGACCAATGCTGCGCTCGCCCAGATAGCTGGCCCGGCCCTTCTTGGCAAGCATGGGAATGGTATCTTTCATTCCTTGCTCCGCTGCGGCGGCCGCCTGGTCCAGAGCCTCGACGGTCTGGGCTCCATTCTCCAGCGCCTCCCGCATCGCCTCGACGGCCGGGGTGATGGCATCAACCATGGTCTTGTCGCCAAGGTTGGCCTTTCCGCGCATCACCACGCCATCGAGGGCCGAATCGAGCGCGGATAGGATGTCCTCTGGGTCGAGCTCGTACTTACCGGCCACGGCCATACCGGCCTGCATAAAGGCCGTCCCATAGAGCGGCCCACCAGCCCCTCCCACACTGGACACGAGTGCCATCCCCGCGGTCTTGAGAATCGTGCCCGCATCCTTGTCTTCTACCGATGACACTTTCTTCAAAACGGACTTAAACCCGCGGTTCATGTTGATACCGTGGTCAGCGTCACCAATCGCCGAATCGAGTTTGGTGAGGTACTTCTTATTCTCTTCAATAACGCCTGCCATACGGTGCAGGCAGGTTATGACGTCTTTGGTCGTGATGGGCATAGTGGGCTAATCTCCTTGCCTATACTAACTTTTCCTAACGTTTACATCCCCCAGCGAAGGCCGGGCGTCTTGACCGGCTCATCCCACAGTTCGATCATCTCATCGTCCATCTTGAGTAACGTGATGGAGACGCCTTGCATCTCCAGAGAGGTGATGTAACGGCCGATCAGGTTACGAACGATGGTCAGGCCTTTCGCCTCGCAGATCTCGTGCAGTTTGCGGTAGATGATGGGCAGCTCGATGTCCGGCGTGCCGCCCATGCTGTTGACGAAAGCAAGCACCTTGTCGCCTTCCTCGAGAGGTGGATCGACCAACTCAACCTCGACCCACTCTTCTTTGTCCATATCCCACTCGCGGACGGTGCGGGTGTAAGCTTCATCCTCGATGATCGAAAGGGCCAATCGCTCCGTGATCTCATCGGCGGACTGGAGTTCTGTGCGCTCTTGACCAGGCTCGCCGTGGATACCGATGCCGATCTCCATCTCGTCCTCTTCGAGCTCGAAGGTGGGTTCACCGGCTGAGGGGACGGTGCAAGGCGTAAGCGCCATACCCATACTGCGTCCGTTGATATTGATCCGGCGGCACAGATCGGCTACTTCCTGCAAGCTGTAGCCCTTCTCGGCGGCTGCGCCGCAGATCTTCTCCGCCAGCACCGTGGTGCCGACGCCGCGTCGCCCAGCGGTGTAAAGGCTGTCCTTCACCGCCACGTCATCGTCGATCAAGATGTTAAGCACGTCGATGCCCTCGGCGCGAGCCATGTCGGCTGCCATCTCGAAGTTCATCACGTCGCCGGTATAGTTCTTGACGATGTGAAGCACGCCAGCGCCGCTGTCCACCATCTTGGTGGCCTCAAGCATCTGGTCCGGGGTGGGGGAGGTGAAGACCGCGCCGGGGCAGGCCGCGTCCAGCATACCGTGCCCGACGAGGCCGCCGTGCATCGGCTCGTGGCCGCTGCCGCCGCCGGATAGGATCCCTACCTTGCCCTCCACCGGAGCGTCTGCGCGGTAGACGAAGTTGGGGTCGAAGTGAACTTTGATCAGATCAGGGTAGGCCAGGGCCATACCCTCAAGCTGTTCGACGACCACTTGTTCAGGGTCATTAATCAGTTTCTTCATAGGGTTGCTCCTTCCACTTGATGAGCCAGGACAAGAGGGGAGGAGAGGACTCTCGTTCCCCTCTTGTGCAAGTCTAGATTGCTACGACAGGGAGCTTAATTCCAACTCAATATCTGACTATGATCGCTCCTCAACCGCGACTGGTTCTTCCGGAGTGGGCAAGAAGGGAGTGACGAACCAATCGTAACACAGGCACCCCAGCGCGCCGCCGATCAGCGGAGCAGTCACAGGAGGCAACAGCCAGTAAAGGCCATCGAAAAGGCCTTCGGTCCCTACTATGGCGCCGAAGATGCGTGGAGCGAGGTCACGGGCGGGGTTAATGGAGTAGCCGCTGGTGCCGCCAATGCAGAAGCCAATGGCCGCCACGCCCATACCGATCATAAACGGCTGGAGGTTCCAGTCGGTGACGCCTACGTTCTTCATATCGGTGGTACCGAGGACGATCCACAGCAGCATGGCCGTCCCAAAGATCTCGGCGATAAAGCTGTTAGCCAAGGAGGAGGTGCCAACCGCCTCCACGCCAGAGGCACCCCAAGCCGGCGCGCCAGGGAAGCCACCAGGCCCGGTGCACCAGACGTTGGGCATACCGGCCGCTTGCAGACCATCCATGTAGACCAGGAAGACACCCAGAGCGCCCAGGAAGGCACCGATCATTTGGGCTACAACAAAGGGAATCACCTTACTCCAGGGGAAGTCGCCCTTCACAGCCAGGCCAAAGGTGACCGCCGGATTGATATGCGCGCCGGAGACGCCACCCACAATGTAGACAGCGAAGACAACCGCGAAACCCCATCCCCAGGCGATGGTGTTCCAGTTGTAAGCTTCCGAGGCGAGTCGAGGAGCTAGCGCGACATTTGCGACCACGCCATCGCCCATGAGGATCAGGATGAAGGTCCCGAACACCTCAGCGATGAATTCTCCAGTCAAGCTATCCTTTTTCATTACAATCCTTTCTCCTTAATAGAACTAACGATTTCCGATTTCGAGCCACAAAACCTACCAGCACTTCTTGTCGGGCCGCTAAACCACCTCCTTTACACCAACTGAGACGAGAGTAATTAGTCACTTACCCGCCAGCGGCAGGCAACAAAAAAGCACCTTTCCAATCATAGAAAGGTGCTTGTCAACTACACAGAACCTCGAAGCCGGGAGCGAGAACAAGCCAGATGGTAGACCCCCTGTACCACACTATGTCTGCCTCCATTCGCTCAAGCATAATTCCGGCAAAGGTCAAGTCAAGAGATATGAGACAAACCAGAGGAGAAACAGCTGCGCGTCAAACACACGCCAAGAATATATCCAAGCAACGCCCATATTATAGAGACCCAAGCCAGATCTGTCAAGAAGACCACCTGATTTTGTTTCATAGTGGAACACTTTTGGAGAGACCGGTGTTTCATTATGCAACATTGCGGACGCGCTCGCTAGCTCGATCCCCGGCCATCACTGCCATTGTTGCGAGCGAATGATTCAGCGGAAAGATTATAAGCCTTCATCTTGCGCCACAGGGTCGTGCGGCCGATGCCTAACGCCTGCGCCATCCGGGTCTGATTGCCTTGCAGCACCTGTCCGGCTCGAATGATGGCCTGGCGCTCGGCCTCTTGCAAGGTTAAGACCATCTCCTCGTCATCTCCGCCCAACGTAGCCCGACGCAATTCCTGGGGCAGGTGCTCCACCCGCAGCTCCGCCCCGTCCACCATATGCATGGCCCACTCCAGCACGTTCTCCAGCTCGCGGACGTTCCCCGGCCAGTGATAGGATTGGAGAATAGCCATCGATTGAGGAGAGACGGTGATCGTCTTACCCGTTTGCTGACCGAATTTATCGACCAATCGTTCGATCAGTAGCAGGATGTCGTTGCCCCGCTCACGTAGCGGGGGGATGGAAAGCGTCATCGCGTGGAGACGGTAGAAGAGATCGGCCCGGAAATGACCCTGCTTCACGTCGTCGGCCAGATCCAGGTTATTGGAGGCAGTGATGATGCGTACATCCAGCGGTATCACGCGCGTCCCTCCCAGCCGGACGATCTCCTTGGCATCGAGAACGCGCAACAGGCTGGCCTGTATGTTCAGGGGGAGACTGTCAACGTTATCGAAGAAGATAGTGCCGCCGTCGGCCAGCTCCAGCTTGCCCGGTCGCCCCTCCACGCCCTTTGCACGATGCGTCTCCGCGTAGCCAAATAGATCGCCGGCCATCAAATCACGCGGGATAGCCGCACAATCGAGCGTGATGAAAGGACCGTCGGCATACCGGCTTTCGTTGTGGATCGCCTGCGCGAACGGTTCCTTTCCCGTCCCGCTCTCGCCCAGGAGTAGCACCGGGGAATTACATTTGGCTATCGTGCGGGCGTAGTACAACACGCGCTGCATCTTGACGCTCTCACCGAGAATATCATCGAAGGTGAAGTGAGCTTTCGCGCCCACCATACGGTGGACCAGACGACGAGCCTCGGCAACCGGTTCCAGGGTCAGGATAAAGCCCAACAGATCGGAGCCCTGCGTAAGCACATCCATACTCATAAGACAGGTTTGCGTCTGATCATCGATCTGAAAGACCACCTCGTGCTCTGTGATTGGGGCTCGATTATCCATCGCCTCTCTCACCTCAAGCGGCAGGTCGACGAAGGAAGCAAGCGGCCGCCCCATCGCCGCCCGATGGGAGACTCCCAATATCTCTCCGGCGCTGGCGTTGATGTGAGTGACCTGACCGTGTGGGTTTAAGAAGATGATCCCATTGCTCATAGCATGCAGAGACGCGTTCAGCTCTGCAAGATGGTGATGTGCTTCCGCCAGGCTCTCATCGGCCTGGAGCTGATTCTCAATCGCTTTCGCGGCCGCCATCACGATGCCCAAAGTGTGCGGATGGCTGTCCTCTTCCGGCGTCACAATACCGATCATGCCCCTCACATGCCCTCCGGTGGCGTAGATAGGAGCAGCTGTGTCAGTAAAGAGATGGTAAACCAAATAGAAATGCTCCGGCCCAACGACTTGGGCTGGCATACCATCTCGGATCGCCAGCGCTGCTGCGTTGGTGCCGATCTGCCCCTCGCTCAACAACACGCCCTCACGGAGGCCCTTTTCGCGCAATACCTCGGCGATCGCCTCATCGCCCAGCCATTCCACCGCGCACATCGTCTCATCGGAGAGATAGACGATCATATCAGACTCGCCAGAGAATTGGTACACATCCTCCATAAACGGCCGCGCCACTGCGATCAGATCGAAAGCATCTTGACGCTTTCGTTCTAGGGTCTCTGACGAAGAGCAATCCGGCTGTGGCGAAGCATAAGGGTCCAGACCCGCTTCCAGGCAAGTGAGCCAGGAGCGCTTCACCGCCGGGTCGAGGGACGTGGCGTCGAAGACCCCCCGCTGGACGAACACCTCCCACACAGATTCCAATGCCTGGTGATCGTACGGATACGTAGACGGTAACATAACCCCCTACCTAATGTCGTTAGGATAAGACTTCGGAAGTTTGCCACTCAGGACTTTGGAAGCCAAATCAGACCTTGATTGGCCTCGAAATGTTGTTTGATGATGTACTTCTGAAAATCCCGAAGTCTAACTTGCCCTTAACTTAAAACTGATAGTTTCCGCTAAGCGTGGCCGAGCATCCCGAATGTCACATAGACTTGCGGCCCTGAAGAAGCCTGGGCCAGCTGTTCAGTGTAATTGATTTTCTCACTCTGTCAAGAGACCAGAGCAGGGGCAAACGAAGCGGTTTCAAAGCACCCTAGACGTATTAGGTTGCCTACAGGCGCGGTTACCGAGCAACCCCAGCTTCGTTGCCTCGTTCGCATCTGAGCACACTCTATGACATTGAAGGCGCTTTCGCAGATGATTCGCTTCGAACCCCCGATCAAGGGAGCAAATTGTCAATCTCAACAGGATAGACTACAATAACAAGGCACAAGAGACGTTCAGCGAGTTGTGAAGTGGAGGAGGTCGACGGATGGCAGGACACAGCCATTGGGCAAATATCAAACATACTAAGGCCAAGGAGGACGCTCGTCGAGCCAAGTTGTTCACCAAGCTGGTCCGTGAAATCACGGTGGCAGCGCGCGAGGGCGGCGGTGACCCGGAGTTCAACTTCAACCTGCGCCTGGCGATTGAGAGGGCGCAAGACGCGAACATGCCCAAGGAGAACATCGAACGGGCCATCAAACGCGGCACTGGCGAGCTCGAAGGCGTAGACCTTGAAGAGATCGTTTACGAAGGGTACGCCCCTAACGGCATCGCCTTGCTGATCCATACAGTGACGGATAACATAAATCGCACTGTGTCTGACTTGCGCAGCACCCTCAACGACCGGGGCGGCTCGATGGCGGAAGCTGGCGGCGTAGCGTGGCAGTTCGAACGTAAGGGGTACATCACGCTGGCTCCTGACGGCGCAGATGAGATGACCATCTTCGAGGCGGCGGTGGAGGCCGGCGCCGAGGAGGTCGAGTTCAACGATGATCTGATCGAGATATACGCCAGCCCCAAGGATCTCGAAGCTGTACAAAAGGCCCTGGAGGACGCCGATATTCCCTCCAAGAATGCGCGTCTGACGATGGTGCCCAAGGGGACCACTATGAAGCTGGACACCCAGGAGACGCTCCGCGTGATGCGCCTCATCGACGCGCTGGAGGACTTGGACGACGTCCAAGAGGTTTACTCCAACCTGGAGATCACCAACGAGGTCATTGAGCAATACGAGGGAGAGCTATAACACCGTGCCCACAGATGACGATGGGATAAGACGCATTCTTGGCATCGACCCTGGCACAGCTACCACCGGCTACGGCGTCGTCGAAGAGAAGGGCAGAAACCTGAAGGCCCTCACGTCCGGCGTGATCAGAACCGAGGCCGATCAACCCGCCGCGACCCGCTTGCAGATCATCTATCGGGAAATAAAGGCCCTGGCAGAGGAATGGCAGCCGACGGAAGCAGCCGTGGAGGAACTTTTCTTCAGCAAGAATGTACGCACGGCGATGAGCGTGGGCCAAGCGCGGGGGGTAACGCTGCTGGCGCTGGCCGACGCCGGGCTGGAGGTGGCGGAATATACCCCGCTGGCGATCAAACAGGCCGTTACCGGCTATGGGAACGCGGATAAGGGCCAGATGCAGGAGATGATGCGCCTTCTGCTGAACCTGGACGAGATCCCCCGGCCCGATGATGCCGCCGACGCGCTGGCGGTCGCCATCTGCCACCATCAATCATCGCGCCTTCGCTCCCTATCAGAACTGGCACAGTGACGGTATGATCTCTCGCATCAGTGGGCAGGTATGGGACACCGGCGAGGATTTCCTCGTCGTACGGGTGGGCGGCGTGGGGCTGAAGGTCTACGTGCCAAGCGACGTGCTGGATCAAGTCGGCAGCGCGGATCAGCCGGTCGAGCTGTTCACACATTTCCACGTACGCGAGAATGATCTTACGCTCTATGGCTTCCTGACCCGAGAAGAACGCTCGCTCTTTGAGCTGTTGCTGACCATCTCCGGCGTCGGCCCCAAGGTGGCCATGTCGCTCCTGAGCACCATCTCCCCCGACGCGCTGCGGCAAGCGGTACTCCAGGATGAGCCCGGCATTCTGACCCGCGTGCCGGGCATCGGCACAAAGACAGCCGAAAAGATCATCTTCAACCTCAAGGACGAGATCAGTGCTACTGACGTCAAAGCTTCCCCGCTGATGAGCGACGCTGACGCGGAAGTCATCGCCGCGCTGACGGAGCTGGGCTTCAGCCTGGTCGAGGCCCAACAGGCGCTCCAGAGTTTGCCGCAGAATGAGGACCTCTCGGTCGAGGAGCGAATCCGGCACGCGCTATCCTCGTTGGCCTAGCCCCCCAACTCCCTTTCCTCAAGGGTGAGGGAAAACCACGCGATTGAGCCGCTCGCTTGGCTTCGATACGGCGCGGCAAACGGCACCACGCCTACTCATCCGCCGTTCGCTCCGTGCATTCGCGGCAAAATGCCCGGCATTCACTCCGGTCGGGGCGAAGCGGCAGAATTGCGTGGCTGTCAAATGCAAAGTGGCAGAGGAGACCGAGGTCTTCCCTGCCACCTTGCGTGTCTGCGCCTGAATCGCCGGCTACGATCACCTCAGGACGAGCGGAAGGTAGACTGCACGCGTCTCTGCTCCTAAAAGCGCAAAATCGCTCAGGTGATCCAGCGCCACGGTGACCGTGTTGGAGGCCGTGTCGCGGCTGACGACGGCCAGCGCCTCCCATTGCGCTGTGGCGCCGTCCCATCTATAGACGCTCATCGTGGCCTCATCCACGTTTTGGGGCAGAAGGGCCTCGGGGTAGTAAAGCGTGAGGGTGAGCGGTGGACTGAACGTGAGCGGTTCGCTCGCCGTCAGGGAGAATCCGAGGCCGCCGAAATGGAGTGCATACGTCGGATGCAGCAGCCCACGCGGGGTGTAGGTCAGCGACACCGTAGCAGTCACGGCGTCAGCCTGCCAGGCCGCGCTGAGATGATCATCGCCGGAGGTCCAGGAGCCGCCGCCAGGCGTCATCTCGAAGGCACTGATGCCGGTGATATACTCGTAGGCACCGACGTCTATGGCAGCCGTACCATCTCCATCGCCATCCCGCGGCCGACTGACAGCGTCGTGGTCATCGGTGGCGACGGATAAGTTGCCGCTGGTGCCCTGGTCGATAGCGGGCGAGGTGGGCTGCAGATAGAAGTTATCGTTGGCCCAATCCGCGAAGGCCGGATCCGCATCAATGTCGTTGACGCCGCCGCTCAATCCTGCGTTGTAGTTGCCCAGGGGCCAGTTCCACACCAGGTTATAGTCCACCGTTCGCCCCCGTGCGCCCCGTACAGGCGTAGTTGCCCACCACCTCGTTGTGACGGAAGATCAACTGCGCACCCTCCGCGCCGAAGAGACGCGCGCCGCCACCCGTGCCGCTGCCGCTCACATTGGCCACGTTGCCCTGGAAGAGGTTGGGCGTGATCGTGTAGGCGTGGCCTGAGCTCAAGTCGGCGTACAACCCGCCTCCGTGATCACTGGTCGTGTTATCCAGGAAAGTGTTTCCAGTCAGATGCAAATCCCCTCGACCCACCTGCAGGCCGCCACCGACGTCGCCGACCGCGTTGTCCTGGAAGATGTTGTCCGCTACGTAGGCCGTGGCTTCGTACAGCCAGGCCCCGCCGCCAGCCCCGCGGCCGTCTCCTGAGTCGGCGAGGTTGGTCTCGAAGACGTTCCCGGTCAGCGTCACCGCGCCCTCCCGGGCGTAGATCCCGCCGCCGCTGCCGCTGGACGTGTTGCTCACTAGACGCGAATCCTCCAGCATCAGCGCACCGCCCTGGACGTACAATCCGCCCCCGTCATCGCCGCCGTTGCCGGTGAGCGTGCACTGGCGCACGATCAGCGAGGCCTCGTGGTCTCTATCCACGGCGATCCCACCGCCTCCAGGCGGCTCGTTGTAAGCGCCGGAACCGCCCCGACCGTTGACGATCTGCAGCCCCTCCAGCGTGACCGTCACCTGACCGGCGACGTAGACGCCGCGCCCCGCCTCGCGGGCATCCAAGATGGTGGGATATGTTTCAGGGTCCGCCGTCTGCCAGTCCGAGACTATGTACCCGCCGCGCAAGGTCAGTGCTTTGGTGATGATGACGACTTGCGTCGTGGTGTAAGGGTAATAGGTGCCCCGCCCGTGATGGGCGTCGTGCAGGTCGTCGTACGTGCCGGCGGCGATCTTGACCAGCTCGCCGTCGGCGGCTGCGTCCACGGCGACCTGAAGGGTGGCGTAACAGGGCGTTTCGCCGCCGCAGTCGCCGCCCAGGGCCACGTGATGAATGCCAGTCGAAGCCGCGATGTCCTGGCGCAGCGGCCCCGTGACGCCCGCCAGCAGCATCCCGCTCACGCCCACGACGATGATCAGAGACCAAAGCCTTCGCCGTTTTATGTCACATCTCCTCAGCATAGACTTCTCCTATCAGGACACCGCATCATCACCGCACCTAGCGGCCGGCGATTCTTCGCTACGATCTCCCGTTTGCTCTCTCAGAAACGCCACCAGAAACGCTACCATTTGCTCCAGGATGGCAAAGGCTCGCCGCTCGCCCGTGCGGGCGTCCTCCAGACTGTAGCGCCACACCGCCGGCTGATCGGACGAGGCCTCCCGCTCCTGCCAGATGGTGAGCACGTAGATGGATCGACTGAGTGAGTCCCGCAAGCCTTTTTCTCCCGGCCGCAATAGTGTGGTATACTTAAGGAATGGTCTAGGGCGGGGTCAAATTGAGTGAGAGTAGTAGGGGGATTTAATGATGACCGACAGCGTGATACACGTCTTGTCGATCGAGGACAATCCGGCCGATGCCGAGCTTATCCAGGAGAAGCTGGCACAGGCGCAGCAGATTGGTTGGGATCTGCCGCGCTTCGAGGTCGAGCACGTGGCTCGGCTGGAGCCTGCTCTGGAACGCCTGGAAGACAGCGATTTCGACGTAGTACTCAGCGATCTCGACCTGCCCGATAGCCGGGCGGGTGAGACCGTGGCCACGCTGCGCGAACACATCCCCCAGATGCCCCTGGTGGTGCTGACGGGCCGAGAGGACGAGGTACTGGCCCAAAAGAGCGTCCGCGCCGGGGTGCAGGACTACCTCTACAAGAACGAGGCCACCGGTAGCCTGTTGGCCCGCACGCTGATGTACGCCATCGAGCGGCAGCAGACCCACGGGGAGCTGGAGCGGCGCGTGGAGAAGCGCACAGCCGAATTGAGACAGGTCAACGAGGCATTACGCGCCGAGATCGCGGAGCGCGAACAGACAGAAGAAGCGCTGCGGGAGAGTGAAGCCCGTTTTCGATTGGCAGTTTTACATTCGGGGATTATCTTTGCTCAGACGGATCGTGACTTGCGCTACACCTGGGTCTACAACCCCCATCCAGACTTTGTCCCTCAATTTGCAATTGGCAAGCGGGATGATGAGCTGGCGGATAATGAGGGCACAAGGCAGTTGATGTGTATGAAGCAAAAGGTCCTCGATACAGGGCAAAAGCTACGTCAAGACATCACCTTTCCGTTATCAGGTGGCACGCGAACGTATGACACTATGGCGGAACCAATGCGGGATGACGCCGGGGACGTGATCGGCGTGGCCACGTGCGCCCTGGATATCACCGAGCGCAAGCAGGCGGAAGATGCGCTGCCCTGGGTGATTTTCTCTACCGCGAGAGCGAGGGAAACCCCTTCATCTTGGTGGAGACGGTCAGCGCGATGGAGAAAGAGGGCGCTCTGCAACGCGAAGGGGAGCGGCTCGTGTGGACCGGCGCCCCGACCGCGGAGACGCTGCCCCTGGGCGTGCAGGACATCATCCTCCAGCGGGTGGGCCGGCTGAGCGAGCCGGCCCAGCGCCTGCTGACCCTGGCCGCCGTGGTCGGCCAACCATTCGACGCCGCGCTCCTGCAGGCCGCTGCGGCCTCCCGCGCCGATGCCGTGGAGGTCTGCCTGGAGGAATGGCTGGCCCGGCGTCTGATACACCATGCTCCCCTTTCTCTCCGTCGCCCAGCTGCCATGCCGCGGTACGACTTCTCCCACGACAAGATCCGCGCCGTGCTCTACCACACCACTGACGCGGAGCAGCGGCGGGGTCTCCATCGGCGCGTGGGCGAGGCACTGGAGCACGTCTTCTCCGACCAGATCGACGAGCACGTCGGGCTGCTGGCGTACCACTGGGAGCAGGCCCAGGATCTGGAGCGGGCGACGGCCTATCTGCTGCGCGCCGGCGACCAGGCCCGCCGCGTCTACGCCCATCAGGAGGCAACGGACTATTACGAGCGGGCGCTGGCGCTGTTGGAGATGCAGGGCGACGCCGGGCGCGAGCAGACGGCACGGACGTTGATGAAGTTGGGGCTGACCCACCACGAGGCCTTCGACTTCCGCCAGGCGCAGCAGGTCTACCGGGAGGGCCTTGAGCGCTGGCAGCAGGCGGGCAAGCACCCTGCTTCGGCGCCGCTGCCGCCGGCCCCGCACGCCCTCCGCGTGCGCTGGCTCGAGCCGACGACGCTCGATCCGACGATGTCCCCGGATAGTCACACCAGCAGCCTGATGACGCACCTCTTCAGCGGATTGGTCGCGCTCAGCCCGGAGCTGACCATCGTGCCCGACGTGGCGCAGGCGTGGGACGTATCCGCGGATGGGCGCCGGTACGTCTTCCATCTACGCGATGACGTCCGCTGGAGCTACGGCGCGCCGGTGACAGCCGGGGACTTCGCGTATACCTGGAAGCGAGCGTTGGACCCGGCCACCGGATCGCCCTCGGCCGGCTTTCTGCACCACATCGCGGGCGCCAGAGCTTTTCATCAGGGACGCGGCAGCCGGGAAGACGTGGGCGTGCGGGCCACGGACGAGACGACGCTGCTCGTGGAGCTGGAGGAACCGACCAGCTACTTCCTCCAATTACTGGTCCGCCCCAATCATTACCCGGTACCGCGCCACGTGGTGGAGGCGCACGGCGCGGCCTGGACGGAGCCAGATCACGTCGTCACCAACGGGCCGTTCCGCCTGGAAGCTTGGCAGCGGGGTGAGAAACTGATTCTATCGCGCAACCCCGATTATCATGGTCGATTCCAGGGCAACGTGCAACGCGTGGAACTCTCTCCGCTCACCGACTGGTCGGCCCGATTGCAGCGGTACGAGGCCGATGAGCTGGATGTCCTGGGCATCGGGTTTTTCCCGGCGGAGCAGCGCCAGCTCGCCCGCCAGCGCCACGCCGACGATTACGTCTCGCGTCCCGTCCTGGAGAACTGCTATCTGGTCTTTGACGTGACGCGCCCGCCGTTCGATGACGTTCGCATGCGGCGAGCTTTTACCCTGGCCACGAATCGCCGGGCTCTGGCGGAGGAGGCGCTGCAGGGCTATGCCACGCCGGCCGCGGGGGGCTTGCTGCCTCAGGGGATGCCAGGGCACAGCCCAGACGTCGGCCTGCCCCATGATCCCGAGCGAGCGCGACACCTGTTGGCCGAGGCCGGCTATCCCAAAGGGCGCGGCTTTCCGGCGGTGGACGCGCTGGCGTTCGGCGCCGTCGAAGCGCGAACGGATTACCTGGAGGCGCAATGGCGCCGGACGCTGGGGGTGGAGATCGCGTGGCAGACGCCCGAGTGGGGGGGCTTTTCTGGAGCGGCTGAGGAGCGGGCTGCACCACCTCTTCTGCGCGATGTGGGTGGCCGACTATCCCGACCCCGACAACTTCCTGCGGGTCAGTCGCGCCGAGACCTGGGCCGAGTGGCGCGACCAGCGCTACGATCGGCTGGTGGAGGAGGCCGGACGGGCGATGAATCAGGAGGAGCGGATGGGACTCTACCGGCGGGCGGACCGCATCCTGGTGGCGCAGGCGCCGATCCTACCCCTGACCTACGAACGGGAGCATCTGCTGATCAAGCCGTGGGTCAGTCGTTACCCCACGGCGGCGAGCAAGGTCGCGTTCTAGAAGGACGTCGTGATCGAGCCGCATCGCTGAGGTGGTTTGAGGAGGCAGAAAAGTCGACGAGGTCTGACGGCAAGCGTAACCCGCCGTGCGGATTCACTGCCGGCTTTATAATTTGTCAAGTGAACAATCATTTTTCAGCTCGCCATTCCGGCAAACCTCACCCCAAGCGTTCCTGCTTCCGTGTAAAAGTTGAGCACCAGCGAAGACTTCATTCGATCTTGGTGGCGTCGCAGGGGTAGTAATCGCTGCCGAGGATGATGCGGAAATCAATCTCCCGATCCTCCGTCGGCTGCGAGGTAATGTCGTCATCCTCGCGTTTATAGAGCTGCTTCAAGTGCGCCAGCGGTGAGCCCTTTGAGGTCGTAGTGAAGTCCACGATTTGCGTGCGCGTGACCGGCTCCTCGGCCGCCTCGACGCTCACGACCTCAAGGCCCTCCCAACGCAACCGCTCGGCGGCCACGTGCCCCCAGCCCTCATAAGGCGTGCCGTTCTCCACCTCGACGCGGAAGAGGCGTTGCGTCGCTCGTGCGCTGACCGGCGGGGCCAAGGCCTCTTCCACCAACGAGCCCAGCTTATCGTAATCCGGCACCAGAACGTAGCCACCGTTGGGAGCCGTCCAGGAGTCTACGACCGAACGGCCCACAAAGCGGCTCTTCACACTGGACATATCCAGACGCGAGCCGACCGCACCCAGGTAGAGCGAGTCGCTCAAGCCCAGGTCGGTATCCACCGTCTCTTGCAACGTCTTCCAAAGCCCCGGAATCTTAGAGATAATACCGCGTGACTTCATCTGCTGATAGAGGCTCCGAAGGACACGCTGCTGACGCCGATGGCGATCGAAGTCGCTGGTGCTCCAGCGAGAACGAGCATACCACAATGCCTGCTGACCATTCAGGTGGTGAATACCCGGCAGCAAGTCGATATCGGACTGACCATCGGGCGACGAAGGATCGGGGAATGTATCGTGAAGCGGGCACTCAACGGCCACATCTACGCCACCGACAGTATCCACAATCTGGACGAAGCTATTGAAGCCGACCCGCGCATAATAGTGAACGCGCACCCCAAAATTATATTCAATGGTAGCCTTCATCAGGCCAGAGCCGCCTCCAGGATATCCGTTGCGCTCGCCGCGGCTGAAGGCCGTGTTGATCTTATCGAAGCCGTGACCGGGAATCCAGGCATAGAAATCACGTGGGATCGACAACATCGAGACAGAGGGAACATCAGGATGAATACTGGCGACCACGATGGTGTCGGTTCGGCCGATGCTGTCAATTGAGTTCTGGTCAGACCCCAAAAGCAGGATATTGATCACATCGTCAGACTGTTCCAACAGGGGCATAGGATCCGGCACCGGCAGCGGTTGTTCACTCCCCGGCTCAGCCGTCACGATGACCGGCGGACCAGGCAGCGTCTCCGGGGGATGAGGCGTGGGCGTAAGAGTGGGCGTAGGGGTCTCGTTCCGGGTGGGCGTAGCGGTTGGGGAAGGGGTGGTGGTTGCAGTCGGCATTGCAGTGGGCGTAGCTGTCGCAGTGGGCGTGGCAGTGGGAGTAGCAGTGGGCGTAGCTGTTGCCAGCGACTGAACAACGCCCGGCGCAGTGGTGATCGCCCATCGACTGATCACGACAACCAGTGCCAGGACGGTGATGAAGATCAGCCCCTCTACCAAGCGAACCAGAATTTGGCGCATAAATTTCGTCTCTTTTTGTGAATACCGAGAGAGTTTATTATACTACCATACCGTCAAATGCCAAATCTATTTGGGCTTCGGGAATCCGGCTTTCGCAAATCGCCCGCGAAAACGCCTTCAACGCCACAGAGTGTGCTTAAATCTCATAAATGATTTTAATAGCGCGGGTGGGCTAAAAGTGCGCCATTTGAATATGCGCAAAAGACTTCAGTTGACACTTTGGT
>CAYYTU010000049.1:0-21801 GCA_964474655.1 uncultured Anaerolineales bacterium | reverse complement strand
AACGTCGACCAGGCGCCCCCACGTTTCCCACCCCCACCACCCCGCCCGTCCGAGCCGCCCTCGTCCTGGCAACCGAAGAAGACACCCCCTCCCGATCGTCCGGCCCCCGCGCCGCCGCCCGGATTGAGAAGTACTCCGCCACCATCCCAGTCCCTCACCGAAGCGACCGAGGATGGAACCGAGCGCAAAACCTGGCTCTGGATCGGATGGGGTTGTCTGGCGCTGGCTTTCGTCTGCTTCGCCGTTGGGCTCTTCCTCTGGTTCGCACCGGAGGGCTTCTGGCTGGCCCTGCAAGATTTTGGGTTACCGATTCCACCCAACCCATTCTGAGCCCCAATACGTCGTTAGCGAGGAGGTTTGTATGAAGACGCTGATCACCCACGCTCGTTTGGCTACCCTGGGCAGCGAACCCAATCTGATCGAGGATGGGGCGTTGCTCATTGAAGGCGATACGATCACCGCGCTCGGCACGACCGCCGATCTCGCCACCCGCTTCCCCGATGTCGACCGATGGGACGCCGGCGGTCAGCTGGTGATGCCGGCTTCGATTTGCGGACACACGCATTTCTACGGCGCGTTCTCTCGCGGGATGGCGATCCCCGGCGATCCGCCCGGCAGCTTCCCACAGATCTTGCAGCAGCTCTGGTGGCAGCTGGATAAGGCGCTCACGCCAGAGGACGTGCGCCACTCGGCCCTGGTCTGTCTGGTCGACGCGATCAAGCACGGCACGACCACGCTCATCGACCATCACGCCAGCCCCAACGCCATCGACGGCAGCCTGGACGTGATCGCCGAGGCAGTGCAAGAGGCCGGGCTGCGCGCCTCGCTCTGCTACGAGGTCACCGACCGCGACGGCCCCGAGCGCGCCCAAGCCGGCATCGAGGAGAACGTCCGCTTCGCGCGGGCGGCGGCCGATGAGCCGTTGCTCGCCGCATCCTTCGGGCTCCACGCCTCGCTGACGCTTTCCGACGAGACGCTGGCCGATTGCCTGGACGCCGCCAAGGAGGTCGGCCTGGGCTTCCACATCCACGCCGCCGAGGGCGTCTCCGACCAGGAGGATGCGCTGGAGAAGAGCGGCAAGCGCGTGATCCACCGGCTGGGCGACGCCGGTATCCTCGGCCCCAGGACCATCGCCGTCCACTGCGTCCACGTCGATGAGCATGAGATCGAACGGTTGGCCGAGAGCGGGACCTGGGTCACGCACCAGCCGCGGTCGAATATGAATAACGCCGTGGGCGTCGCGCCGGTCGAGCGGATGCTAGACGCGGGCATCGACGTCGCGCTGGGCAACGATGGCTTCTCCAACCAGATGTTCGCCGAGATGAAGACGGCCTACTTTGTGCACAAGCTCCATCAGCGCGATCCCCAGGCGATGCAGGGCGACACCGTGATGCGCTTGGCCTACGAGAACAACGCCCGGCTGGCCCGCGTCTTCTGGCCCGACCTGACGCTGGGCGAGCTGAGCGTAGGCGCTGCCGCCGACCTGGTCTTCATCGACTATCACCCCACGACGCCGCTCACGCCGGACAACCTGCCCTGGCACTTGCTCTTCGGCGTCGAGGCCTCGATGATCACCGGCACCGTCTGCGCCGGGCGCGTGCTGATGCGCAATCGGAAGTTGCTCACCCTGGACGAAGAGACAATCACAGCCCGCTCGCGGGCGCTGGCCGTTGACGTATGGCAGCGGGTGGAAGCCTGATACAAAACGTGCCTATTGCAGCCACCAAAGTCCAAACAGAAGCAGATGACAAGATCAGTTATTTCAAGTATAATATAGATGCACCTTTAGGTTATAACATTCATCTCAAGAACCCCAAACAAGGAGGTTAGGCCAAATGTTAGTCAAAGATCGTATGAGCAAGCCCCCTATCACCGTTCGCCAGGACGTCGACGTGGAGACAGCCCTGCGCTTGATGCACAGCGAGGATATCCGCCGCCTGCCGGTGGTGAATAAACAAGGCAAGATGGTCGGGATCGTATCCGAGCTCGATCTGTTGAAGGTCTCGCCCTCGCCCGCCACGTCGTTGAGCGTCTACGAGATCCCCTACCTGCTGTCCAAGATCAAGATGAAGGACGTTATGACTCGAGACGTCATCAGTGTGACTGAGGACACCACACTGGAGGAGGCCGCCCGCGTGATGTCCGATAACAAGATCGGCGGGCTCCCGGTTATGCGCGACGACAAGCTCGTGGGCATCATCACCGAGACCGACGTCTTCAAGACCTTCCTGGAGATGTTAGGCGCGCGGCAGGAAGGCGTACGCATCAGTATGTATGTACCCGAGGCGGAGGGCCAGCTGGCCAAGATCACGGGCAAAATATCAGAGATGGGCATCAACATCGTGGCGCTGAGTACGATTATGGGCCAGGATCCCAGCGAGTATCTGGTCACCATCCGCGTCGATGAGATCGCCGACAAGGAGGCTTTGATCGAGGCGATGGAGGAGATGGGCTTCGTGATGGAGGATTCTCGCTACTGCAAGCTGCCCGCCTGCGACTAGGCATCCCTCAATACCAACCGAAAACGCCCCTCCCAGCAGGAGGGGCGTTTTAGCTAGCCCCGACGTTCGATGATCTGGAAAATGATCAACAGATGGGGTGACGTACCGCAGAATCCGTTTTTCAGAAACCCGCTACAACGATCTATCAAGAGGACTTATGATCGACGAGAGACGCGCCGGACGATACGAACGCATCTACGAGCAGCTGCAAGGCCTGATCGAAGATAAATCGCCCAATCTGACCGCGGCAATGGCCACCATCTGCGCCGTGCTCCATCACAAGCTGCCCCACCACTTCTGGACCGGCTTCTACTTCGTGGCCGAAGATCAAGAAGACGCGCTCCACGTCGGGCCGTACCAGGGGCCGGTGGCCTGCCAGGTGCTGGAGGGCCGCGGCGTCTGCCTCCACTGTGCCCGCACCAGGGAGCCCGTGGTCGTGTCCGATGTCGAGCAGTTTCCCGGTCACATCGCGTGTGATCCCCGCTCCAAGAGCGAGATAGCGCTGCCGGTGCTCAAGGGCGACCAGGTGGTCGCTGTGCTCGACATCGACTCGGACGAACCAGCGCAGTTCGACCAGGGAGACGTCGCGCCGCTGATGAAGATCCTACGCCTGCTGGAGCCATATCTGTTAGATCGGTGGTTGGTAAATTGGTAGAATCACGACATCCCGATTATCGGCGTTCAGCCAACGCCAGCAGCAGGAAGAAGCTCAATGCCAAATCGGGGAAGAAGAGCGCGTTATCCACCAATCCGTGAGCCAGCAGCGCAGCCATACTCCCCACCAGCCCCAGCGCCAGCGGGTCGCGCCGCCCGCGGTGCCCGATCCGCCGCCAGAAAGCGACCTGGATCAACGCTCCCGCCAGGACGCCCAGCAACCCCAGCCGCGTCCAGTGATCCAGGTAGATGTTGTGCGGATGCTCCAGGTTAAACTCCTGCCAAGCCGCGGGAAGGACGTAGCGCGTGCGATAGGCATCAAGGAAGTTACCCGGGCCGACGCCGAACCAGGGGTGATCGCGGGCTATCCGCAGGCTACTGCGCCAAAGATGGAGCCGGAAGAACGTACTACCCCCACGCAGATCGAACAGCGAGGCGAAGCGCGGCAAATGGAGCAGCGGGATCAGGGCCAAGGCCCCGATCAGCACCAGCGCCAGCGCTTTCCAGCGCCAGCGTCCGCCGGCGCACCAACCCATCGCCAGCAGCGCCGCCGGCAGCGCCAGCAGCAGCGCCCCCCGCGAAAAGCTGAGTCCCAGCGCCAGCGTCACCGGTGCCATCGCCAGAGCGTAGAGCCGGCGGCGACGTGCTTTCGCCCCCCACAATGCCACCGCCACCAGGAACGGCCAGGTGCGCCCCAGGTAGAGCGCCACGTTGTTCGGCGAGTGATAGACGCTCTGCAGGCGCGACAGGCCGCCTTCGGCCAGAACCAGGTTACGCCCCAGCGCAACCTGCATCAGGCCCACCAGCGCCACGCCGACGCTGCCTAGCACGAAGCCATCCATCAGTCGCCAGCGTGCTTTCTCATCAATCCGCGCCCGTCGCAGCAGCGCGTAGTAAAGCGCCGGGAGCAAAAAGATAGCCCGCAGATCAAAAAGCGCCGCCAGGCGATCATTGGCAGTCAGGGTGGCGATCACCGCCGCCACTGTTAATAACACCACGCCACCATCGAGCGAACGCCACCTGCTCACTTGAAGACTTGCCCACTTGCTCACATGCAGACCTGCACGCTTCGCGTTGCCCACGTGCCCAACAAGCGTCAGCACGACCAGTACCTCCGGCAGGCTCAGCGCCCGATACACCATCCGATCCGGTATCAGATAGAACGGGGCAGCGAAAGCGATCAGCGTCAGCCCCAGATCAGGACGCCAGGAGAAAAGCAAAGCGAGGACGAGGAGAGGCAGAGCGGCAGGGAGTAGCGAGTAGGGAATAGGGAGTAAAGCAACCGCGGCCCAGAATAGCCCAGTCAGGCCGATGATCAGGGTCGTTTGGGCCCATTCGGGCCAGGCGAGGAAAATCTCGGCCAGTGCAGCCCAATCGACGCGCCGTCCATCGCGCACCAAAAGCGTCAGCAGCGCCAGGCCCGTCGCGCCCAGGCCGATCAGTTTCCAGATGGAGCCATCGCGGACTGGCGCTGCGCCCACACGCCAATCGATCAGGGGCCACTGACCTTGACTGCCCTCGGCCACAACCTCGACAGTGTGGACACCCGGGGCCAGCCCAGTCGCCAGGGGCACGGTGGCGAACGAGGGCTCTTCATCGTAGAGCACGACGTAAGCGCGCCCCTTATCGTCACGGAGGAGCGCGTTGGCCGGCTCCCCGTCCACGGTGAGGTAAAGAAAGCCGCGATACGGGCCTCGCTGTACCGTCAGCGCTACAGACGATCCTTCAAAGCGAAACGTGGTCGTGCTGCTTTCGGATAGATCCATCAGGTCCGTAACGACGGGCACATCGGCGCCCAGCGGCCCGACGCGCCAGCCGTCACCGTAGCTCGCCCAGCGGTTGCGGGCCGGGTAGCCGCCGACCGACGCGGCATCGGGGAGGCCGGTGGCCCACTCGACCACGGCGTCGTAGACCGGACGCGGCTCGTCGTCCGGCCCCACCAGGGCGAAGCCCCAACGCGGATCGTCGTCCGGCACCGCAGGCTGGAAGTGCTCCAGGATCATCGCGCCGACCCAGGGCCACTCGGCTCGCGCTCGTTCCAGCGTGGCGACGGTGCGCGCCGCCTGGGTCGCCTCATCGGTCTGGCCCCAGATGGACGGTGCGCCTTCCCAGCCTTCGGGCAAGGCGTTCCAGCCCCAATGACTGGCCCAGATTGCCTTCCCTTCGTCGCCGTGCTCGACCATCACCTCGCGTAGCAGCAGCAGGCGCGAGACGTTGAGCAACGAGTCATCGACGCGGCGGTCGTCGGGGCCAGTGTCGAAGCCGTAAGGCTTGCCCACCACGATATCGAAGTAAGGCCCCACCCCGGTCTGATAGAGCCGCTCCAGGAAGCGTATATCACTCAGGTTTCGCTCACCAGATTCAATCGTGGGCGCCAACCCGGCCAGCAGGATGCGAGCCTCCGGGTCGGCGTCACGGATGGCCCAGGCAGCGCGGGCCAACAGATCGGCGTAAGCACGCGGATTGGCCGGAGCGCCACCCCAGTGTTGTGAGAGATTGGGCTCGTCCCAGATCTGATAGTAGTCGATTTGATCGCCGTAGCGGGAGGCGAATTGACTGGCGAAAGAGGCAAAGCGTTCAGGACGCTCGGGAGGGGCTGGGGGATCGTCGTCAAGCACAACCACCAGGCGTAACTGAGGATAACGCGCCACCGCGTCCAGGATGCACTCTACCGGCTCCCATCCGCTGTCTTTGATCTGGCTCCAATAAAACGTCTGGCGCAGCCAGACGAAGCCATCATCGGCGAGACGGGCGAGCACGGCGTCGCGTTCTTGATCTGTGTATTGCTCCAGCGCGACGTTGACGCCGAGGGTCGGCACATCGGCCTCGGTCACGGGGGGCGGGAAGTCGCGTGGCACGCCGCGGATGCGCGTTTGGTGGCGCTCGACGACGATCCACGCGGCCGCCGCGACGACAAGCAGCAGGAGGAACCACACGCCGGTACGAATCGCCGCGTGAGGTTTCAAGTTACGGGTTTCACGTTTCACGTTTCGGATTGAGCCCTGATCGATCTTTCTCCTCTAATACCTTGCTGGTGATTACCGGCCCCACAACGAGACCCGGAGCCCGCGGAAGTCCCACCGTCTGCGACGATCGAGTTCCTCATCCAGGGTCACGGGAATTAGCCCTTGAGGATCAGTGTACCAATCGTGGCTATAGACCATCCAGACGCGCTCGCGGTCACGGACGATCGATTGTAATCGGGGTACGTCCTCCTCAGTCATCTGAGGCTCTAACACACCGCGATCGAAGAGATCGACCGGGGCGCCGCGTGCATCCACCGGCTGATTGTACAAGCGGCTAAAGTAATAGTCAAAGGGAATCTGCCCCCAGGTGGCATTGAAGAGGAGCAGATCGTCAGGCTGGATATGGTCGGCGACAAGCGCAGCCGCCTCATCCCACGCTTCCTTCTCGAAGGTGCGATAATAGTTCCGCAACGCCAGCCCATTCACCGCCAGCAGCGCGATCAGAGCAGCGATGAGCAAGCGTGATCGACGGCGCCAGGAGGCCAGGCCCACGGCCATCAGCACGTAGAGCGGGAGCGAGGCCCAGATCAACGTGCGGGCGTAGAAGATGGGCCGCCACAGGCTGACCAGTAACTCGCCCCCGATGGGCGTCACGAACGCGATGGTCAGCAGCGCGGCGCGGATCGGCTTCTGACGCAGACGGGCCAGCCCCATCAGAGCCAGCGCCGCCAGCGCCACGCTCACCACGCATACGCCGGGCAGCGACCAGGGCAAAAAATCGCACAGGAAAGCGCCGATCACGCCGACGACGCTCTCCCAGGTGGGCGCAGGGAGCCAGAAGCGCCGGTAGACACCAGTAGCCTGCCGGATGAAGGGCACGAGCCAGGGCAGCCAGAGGAGCAGGGGGGCAAGGGAGCGGGGCAGGGGAGCGGGGGAGCGAAGGAACAGGAGGAAGAGGGTAGTGGCGAGGAAGAGGAAGATGGCGGTGTTGTGGGTCCAGAGGGCGGCGGCGGTGGATAGGATGTAAACGGCAGTTACGAGTTTAGGGGTTGGGGTTGTGGGTTGGGGCAAGCTAATGGTCGCGAGCGCGAGCATCACCAGCGACGCTTCCAGCGCGAACAAAGCGTACATCCGCACTTCCTGGGCGAAGCGGACGTGAAACGGAGATACGGCCAAAATCAACGCGGCGAGCAAGCCCGCCGTCTCGCCGGCGACGCGCCGCCCCAACCGGTGGATGACGGGAACGGTCAACGTGCTGAAAAGAGCGGAGAGCGCCCGCACGGCTAACTCGGAATCGCCGACAAGGCGGGTCCAGCCGTGCAACAGGGAATAGTAGAGCGGCGGGTGCTGGTCGATGCGCACGACCCAGCGCACCATCTGCCCAAGAGGCTGCCGCGCCAGCCAGACGCTGAAGGCCTCGTCGATCCAAAGTCCTTCGGCGTCGATGCGGTGGACGCGCAGAAGGAAAGCGAGAGCGACAATTGTCAGTGAGAGGAATAGCGCTACACGAGGAGGGAATTGCTCCTCAGCCCAGGAGGTCGTATACCTCACGCCGATGTCGAACGCCGTACAACGTCAATATTTCGTTCTCACGATCCACCCACAACAACACGCGATAGTCTCCTACCCGGTACTTGTGCAGCCCCTTCAAGTCCTCGGGCAAGTGACGGAGGGGGATCCGGATGTTAGGCCAGCCATTCAATTTTACGCACGATGCACTGGGCAACGGAACGACCAAGATCGCCGAGAGCTTCATCGAATTCGGGGGTGGTCTCTACTCGATACACAGGTCTTCCTTCAGTTCGTCCAAGGGCCGCGTCTGGCCCTGCCGGTGATGCTCACGGGCTTGCCGCATACGCGCCAGGAAATCGGCATCTTGAGCGAGCAGATAATCCTCCAGATCGTCCTGAAAAGCCTCAAAGGCCTGCGCAGCTTCCGACATTTTCTGAAGCAACGACCGGGGAACGGTCACGGTATCGGTGGATGCCTTTGAAAAAGATTCAGGTGATGCACTCATTGATTCTCACCTCCATTATAGATGCTCAAATTTCACTGTGCATAAGCAATTGTAGCATTATCCGATGAGCGAAGCAACTGCCAACGCGCGGATGGTGATCCATTTGTTCGGCTCGCCTACCGCGCCAACGTCGGCCCATAGCTTGCCGGGGCGGCGCTCCAGAGGCCAGGCGCCATCGGGCAGCCGCTTGCGCTCCAGCCAGTCCCGGGCGAAGGCCAGGCGTGGATCGGAGCCGTAGCCTGCCTCCGTCAGCACGCTCAGCCACTGGAGCAGATCGGCGGCGTGGGCCAGGGGGAAGGTCAAGCGGAACCAGCGAGGATCGTCGCGCTTTGGATGGGGCGGGTGTGTCAGCAGTGATTCAGCGGCGACGCGTCGCAGCCCCTTCACCTCTGGAGCACGTCGCGCGTTCGCGGCCCAGAGCACCTTCACGGTGGCCCAAGGGCAACGATTCTCGAAGCCGCCCCGCTCGATCTCCTCCGCCAGCCAGGCCCAGGCTCGCTTCAGCTCCGGAGCATCGGCGTACCCCAGCGTCTCCAGCGCCCACAGCAGGCTCCCGTTGAGGCAGAACGGGGTATCGCGCGGCTCCTTGCTGGCACGGAACGAGCCGTCTTCACGCTGGTTCGCCTCGAAGAGATGGGCCACGGCCCGGTCGATAGTCTCTGTGCGGGCCATCCCCAGCTGGGCCAGGAAGAGGATTTGCCATACCGTAGCGCGATAGCGTGGACTGTAGCCGATGCCCGGATGCATCCAGTAGCCCTGAGGATATTGAGCGCGGAGGATTGAGCAGGCCGGTTCGGCCCGCGGGATGGCCTCTCGGGCGGTGCGCACGTCTGGATCGTCGCCAGAGCGCTCCAGAACCCTCGTCAGCGTGAGGTAGCGCGCCGCAGGGTTCGTCGGTTCCATCAGCCAATCCAGCGTATCGTCTGGAGCCGCCAGTTCGGCCATCACAGGAACCAAAAAGCAATTGGATAGCCCCAGAGGAGCGTGATCATAGCCCCGATGATGAGAAAAGGGCCATAAGGCACGTAATCCTTCAAGCCGCGCAGGCCGGTGACCAACAGAAGGAGGCTGATCGCCGCGCCAGCGAGGATGGTCAGCACCAGAGCTTCGACGACCAGGGGGAAGCCCGTGATCAGGCCCACGAAGGCGGCCAATTTGACGTCCCCCAACCCCAACGCCCCGACGCCGAAAGCGTGATTCCCAATCAAGGCTGCCGCGTAGAAGAAGCCCCAGCCAATCGCCCCGCCGATCAGTGCGCTCCACCACGTGATGTACGGCACAAAGAAGCTACCGACGAGGGCAAGAAGCATGGCGGGGTAAGTCACCACGTCGAGGATCAGCCGACGTTCCAAATCGGTGACGAGCACAATGGCCAGGACGACGCTATAAAGCGCGTAGAAGAGCGTTCTAGCGGAAGCCCCAAACCTGATCCAGAGATAACCGAAGGTAACTCCCACGCCAATCTCGACCAGGGGGTAGCGGACGCCGATGGGCGCGCCGCAGGAAGGGCACTGGGCACGACCGATCAGATAAACAGGGAGCGAAAGCCATTGCCACCAGGGGCGCTCGCGTCCACAATAGGGGCAATGAGGTTCAGAAATCGCCCGGCGAGCTGCCAGATCCATCCCCAGATGATTGATCGCCCCGCCGATGAGCAGCCCGACCAAGAAAATACCCCCAATCATCAACACAACGCACCTCCATAGTAAAGCTCCATCCCGCCGTCATTCGACGTCCTGGCAAAGCTGAATCCCCTGGCGAGCGTTCGGTTCCTCAGGATCGATCTGGAGCGCTGCCTCGAAGAGGGGATACGCCTTCTCGCATTCATCCAGGTAGAAATAAGCCAGCCCCAGGGTGTAGAAATACTCGATCCGCGGCCCCGCCACCCAACCAGTCTCCGATGAAACCTCCAACCCGCCGCTTGCGTCCACATCGAAGGGATCGGTCGTCAACGGAGCGTCCGACAGCGTCCTGATCCCGTCGAACCAGCCAACATAAGCCTGATCAGGCCGCACTTGAGGGACCGCCTCCAGTGTGACCGTGTAGACGCCGGCGCGAGTATCCAGGATCACCCGTCCCCCGGCATCCTGCCAGGCCTCGCCGCTCGACGTCGGGGTCAGCACAGCTTCCAGGCTATTGATGTCCTCCGCACGCGGCAGAAACTCGCCCGTCATCACTGCATCCGCGGGCAGATCGACCCGTTCGCCGGAACGATTTTCGACTGTGAGCCGGAACGACTGGGCCTTCTTGCGAGCTGCAATGGCATCCAACCTGATGGCCTCCTCCAGGCGCGGGATAGCTTCTTCGTAGTTACGCCGTCCCCAGTACGTGAAGGCCAGATAGCCATAGGCCGCACCGTATTTGGGATCAAACTCGACCGCCTGCTCCAGGTACTCGGCCGCCTCATTATGCCGTCCGCGTTCGTAGAAAGCCCGTCCCACCCGATAGTAGGCTTCGCCGTTTCGCGGATCGATCTCAGATGCCTGCTGGAAGCTCTCCAGCGCTGCATCGAAGTCGTTCAACGCCAGATACGTCCTGCCGATCAAAATGTGAAGATAAGCCAGCTGGGGGTGAATCTCCAGCGCCTGTTTATAATACCCCAGAGCCTGCGAATAGTTACCCTGCACCTCCAGCACGTAACCGTAGTTGCGGTGTGCATCCACGCTTTGATCATCCAGATCCAAAGCCACTTGAGCCTGCTCCATCGCCTCCGTCCACTGTCCGGCGTCGGCGTAGGCTTCGGCCAGATAAGCATACCCCTCGGCGTAGTCCGGGCTGAGTTCAACGGCCCGCGAGCAAGCCTTGATGGCTTCCTCCACGTTGCCGCGCCAATCGTAAACCAGGCCCAACACGGCCCAGGCCCGTCCATCCTCCGGTGCGATCTCCACCGCCTGCCGCGCGTAGCGGAGCGCGCGCAGCATCTCCCCCTCCAACACGAGCAGGCGAGCCATTGGGACATAGGCCTCCACGTTCTCAGGTTCCAACGCAATCACCTCTTCGTAGGCTGCAATCGCCTCCTCCAGGTCACCCTGCCAGTAAAGAGCATCCGCCTGGGTGAGATAGGAAGAAGCCGAACGGGTGGGCGTGGGGGTAGGAACAAAAGGGGATTCAGGCGATTCTTGATCGATCTGGAGATAAAGATATATTGCAATACCGTTCAAGATCAACAGGAGTAATACACGCCAAGGCGATGAACGGCGCTCCTTTCTTCGTGATCCCAGATACATAGGTAGCGGCAATCATAGCACTTCCATCGACCAAGTCAAGGGTTGTCCCGTCTGCAGGCTGTGGTAGAATGCCCGCGTTAAAATCGATGTCAAGAACAGGAGGTTCACGTGCGCACTCTGATGATCACTGGTGGAGCCGGTTTCATCGGTTCCAACTTCACTCGTTATATGCTGGAAAAATATCCAGACTATCACGCCGTTATCTACGATAAGCTGACCTACGCCGGCAACCTGGACAATCTCAAGGACGTCGCAGCCCGGTTTGCCGACCGTTACGCCTTTGTCAAGGGCGACATCTGCGACGCTGACGCGGTCCGCCGCGCCATCCAAAATCACAACGTGGATACTATCGTCAATTTCGCCGCCGAGACGCATGTCGATCGGTCGATTATGGCCCCCGACGCGTTCATCAAGACCGACGTCTACGGCACCTACACTCTGCTGGAGGCCGCACGCCAGCTCGAGCTGGAACGGTATCACCAAATATCGACCGACGAGGTCTACGGGCACGTGCCGGAGGGCTCATCGAAGGAGAGCGATCCCGTCGCACCGCGCAGCCCCTATGCGGCCAGCAAGGCCAGCGCCGATATGATGGTCAACGCCTATCACGTCACTTACGACTTGCCGGTCACCATAACCCGCGGCGCTAACAACATCGGCCCCTACCAATACCCGGAAAAGGTGGTGCCGCTCTTCGTCACCAACGCCCTCGACGACCAACCGCTACCCCTCTACGGCGATGGGCACCAGATGCGCGACTATCACTATGTGATCGACCACTGTGAGGCCGTTGACCTCGTGCTACACGAAGGAGAAATCGGCGACATCTACAACGTCGGCACCGGCACGGAGATGCGCAACATCGATATGACCCACCTGATCCTGGATGTGCTGGACAAGCCGGAGAGTCTGATCCAACCGGTGCGCGACCGGGCCGGTCACGACCGTCGCTACTCGCTTGATGTGAGCAAGATCCGCGCTCTAGGCTGGGAGCCGGCCCACAGCTGCGAGGAGGCGATCAAGAAGACAGTTCAATGGTACGTGGAAAACGAATGGTGGTGGCGGCCGATCAAGAGCGGAGAGCATTATCAGGAGTACTACAAACAGCAGTACGAAGGCCGGGAAATCGAATGACGAACCGCCAAAGCCCATCTCACCTTGGTCTTTGGATTAGGAGTTTGGGATTTGACCGTTGACCTCACCTGAGCACATCGCCTACTTCCTGCTCAAGGAAGTCACCCGCGCCATCGGCGAGTTCGCGATGATCGAGGATGACGAGCGGGTGGCGGTGGCCGTTTCCGGCGGGAAGGATAGCCGCACAATGCTTGAGCTCCTGCAACGTCACCGACGCAAGGTCCCGTATGCGTACGATCTGGTGGCCCTCCATGTCGTCGGCACCCCAGCCGGCCTCCCTGACCGACGTCCCGAGCTGGAACCGTGGTTTCAGGCGCTCGACGTCGCATACCGCTTCGTCCCTCTGGAGCTGCCGCCGAACGAACCGTTACCGCTCGACTGTTTCCGCTGCTCCTGGAACCGACGCAAGGCGCTCTTCACCGCCGCCCACGAGCTAGGCTGCCAGAAGCTGGCCCTGGGTCACCACGCCGACGACGCCGCCGTCACCACGCTGATGAATCTGATGTTCAGCGGTCAGCTGGAGACGATAGAGCCGTGCGTGGCGTTCTTCGAGGGAACGATAACCATCATTCGCCCGCTGATCTACCTGCTGGAAAAGGAAATCGCTCGCTACGCGAAGGTAGCCAATTACCCGGAACCAATCCCGTGTCCACAAGGCAAGACATCCAAGCGAGCCCAGGCAGCAGCGTTTTTGCGACAATTTGGACGCGCACAAGAGCAAATCCGCACTAACCTCTGGCGCGCCGCCCGCGAGGCGATGGGGTTCTGAGCCCCTGACGCGACCAGCGAGCAATCTAATCCCCCAGAAAGCAGACAATCCCATCCACGATACCCTGGGCGACGAGATCAACACGCTCCGTCAAGATGTACCGATCTTCGTGCATAAAGCCCGTCTCGATGATGACCCCCGGCGTCTGCCCGTCGATCTCGTAGAAGTTATGGTAACGGGTCATGTCATACGTGATGCTGTTAGCGTGGAAGTACATCCCGGTGCGCGCGGCGTATGCCTCCGCCAGACAGCTCACCAGATGCCTTTCCAGCCCGGGAACAGCGCTGTCCTCGACGCTGGCGACCTTGAACCCGCTGGCCGGCGGGGTGGCGTTGGGGAACGGTTCGCAGGAATCGGCGTGGATGGAGACAAGCGCATAGGCCCAGTAATCGCGCAATCGCGGATCGTACTCCTTCAATAGATCGACCTCGTATCCCCGACGCTCCAACTTGCGCACCACACGTTGTGCAATATCCAGGTTGATGTCGACCTCTCGCAGCCCATCGGGACAGACTGCGCCCTCGTCGTTGCCCCAATGCCCGGCCACAATCCCAATGCGCGGCATCGAGGGCGTAGGCGTCAGCGTGACCTGCGGCGGGGCCGTCGGCGGCACCGAGGTGGGAATAGGCGTGGAAGGCAAATCAATGGAGGCGAAAGGAGAAGGCGTAATACCGGTCGCATCGCCGGCGATCAAAGAGGGCGACGGGGACGAAAACGGAGAGAGGAAACGCGAAGAAGCAACGTCAGCCGGCGAACCGGCCCGCAAGACTCCCTGGATCATAGCGCCGATAGCGGCGACACAGGAGACAACCACGAGCAGGCGCAGAACGCCAGCTCCCCCCCCGGCCTCATCATAACCCTTTGAGACGTGCCCGCTTGATCGACGTGTCAACTCACTCCTCCTACGCACCCAATGTTACCGCAAGTAAGAAAAGTGGCAAACAATAACCGCCAGATGGGATCATATCTGGACTTGCACTTCCAAAAGAAACGTGGTAAAATTATGTTTGGCTGCAAGCGGGCGTAGTTCAATTGGTGGAACGTCTCCTTGCCAAGGAGAAGGTTACGGGTTCGAATCCCGTCGCCCGCTCTATTGAATCATAAGATTATTCAGGCCAAGAGAGGGTCTCTTGGTCTTTTTGTTTGTCAATCTGTCTGCTGCCGATGAGTAAAACGACCTACTTGGCTCTCATCCCGGCCTGGAACGAGGCCGATCGCATCGGGCCGGTGATAGAGGCCACCCTGGCCCACCTGCCGGTGCTCGTCGTCGATGACGGTTCCACCGACAGCACGGCATCCAAAGCCAAAGCCGTTGGCGCCGCCGTGATAGCCCATCAACAGAACCAGGGTAAGGGCGTAGCGCTGATGACGGGCTTCGACTGGGCTCTGGCACATGACTATCAGGCCGTCATCACACTTGATGCGGACGGTCAGCACGACCCGGCCGACATCCCCAAGTTCCTGGATGCTTACGAGACGGGTGCGTGGGACCTGATCATCGGGCGGCGCGACTTCAGCCAGATGCCGTTCCCACGCGGGTACACCAACCCCTTCGGCTCCTGGCTGCTCTCACTGGCGCTCGACCAGCGCATCTACGACAATCAGAGCGGATTTCGGCTACACGATCGGCACCTGTTGGAGAATCTGGACCTGACCACCACCGGCTTTGAGCTCGAGGTGGAGGTCATCATCCAGGCCATCTGCCAGGAGATGCGTATCGACTGGGTGGACATCCGCACCATCTACGATACCGGCAAGCAGAGCTACTTCCATCCCCTGAAGGACTCAGCGCGCTTCCTGGCGATGGTCTGGCACGCCTGGCAAGCGCGGCGCGCAACGCAGGAGGCTGACGCCTAACGGTCGTCCTGCTCACGCCAATACGCCACCATCCGCTCGATGCGGATCTGCTGCGCGCGCAGCCAGCGGTGGCGCCCCAGGATTCGGCGACCGTGGGCCGGCAGGGCGTCCGGCAACCGCTCCAGCGTCCCCTCCTCCACCTGGCGGTCGAAGAAGGCCAGAAAGCGCTCCTCCAGCTCCTCCTCGCTGAACATCACGTCGCGCTCGTAAGCCTCCCGGGCCAGCTGGACGATGAAATCGGATGTGCGATTGATCAGCGCCTCGACCGGTTCCAGCACAATTCCCCAGGCATAGATGGGATCCAGCGGCATCGAGCCGAACTCCATCGGAGAAGGGGCTTCTTGCTCTGTCATCTTATCATCAGGAGTCATAGGCTACCAGCCGCTCACGGCGAACGTCGCTTCCAACAGCTGACGCCGCTCCTCGGCTGTCATCGGGCGCGGGCGGGCGTAATCCTCCAGCATCGCCGTCAGCAGTTCGGTGCTGATGTGTCGCCCGTCGTAGAAGACGTGCCGATCCAGGAACTCCTGCCGATACTCCAGCCGCTGCATCTGGTCGAAGAAGAGGTTGCCCAGGCCGTAGTGAATGAATCCGCCGGCGTGGAAATCAAACCCTTGCGGCTGATGAGCCTGGCTGCCGCTGACAATCGCAGCGCCGGCCTCGGCCAGGGCGCGGAAATCGGCCCGTTGCTGTAGCGTCGGTTCGTACTGATCAAACTCCAGGTATTGGAGCGTGACGATGGGGATGTACCCCTGATCGCGCAGCTGCCGCACGAGAGGAACCAACCGCTCGCCCAGCCGACCGTAGGCACAGGGGGCCGCCCCGGCCCGACTCTCGGTGGCAAAGACGGAGGGCGGCCCGGCCGGGTTGCAGCCCACGAAGGCGAAGCGATGTACGCCGTGGGTGATGGTCACCGGCTCCCAGGCCTCTGTCACGTTCCTCCCGCCGCCGAAGTATGGCAGGCCGCGCTCCTCGTACATCCTCAGCGAGAGATCCATCGCCTCCACACCCCAGTCGAGCAGGTGATTGCCCGTCAGTTCCATCACATCGATATCAAGATCCTCAAACAGTTCAATGTGGTCCACATCGGAACAGAAGACCATAGTGTAATAGTCGCTCGGAGGTGGGCAATCCTCGGCAAAGGAGACCTCGTTGCTGATGTGGGTAATATCGGGTTCGAGCAGCCAATCGCGAATATCCCACGCCGGATACGTCACACCTTCTTGCGCCATTCGCATCGCCGTGCCACGGGTGAGGGCCGTGACGCCCGTCATCATCACCACGCTCAGTTTATCTGGATCGCGATTGGTCACATCCACAGGTAACAGATCCAAAGCGTCGGTGCACTCGCCGGCGCTCAGGTAGGCCGACGCCTTAAGCGGATAGCCGTCTGGATCAAAGTCCTTCTCCAGCGGCGACCTGCCATCCACCTGCAGCACCTTCCACCGCGGTTCCAGCTGGTCGAAAGGGACAATGGCCCAGCCATCGCGCTCAATCGCCTCGGCCAGCAGGTTGGAGTGCTCGACCGCCTGGACGTTTTCCGCCGGTTCGCCCAATGAGCGTGAAAGCGCCGCCCGTGTGTCGGAGGAGACGAGCAAGGGGCGCTGGGTGAAGGGCCCGCTCGCTTCGCCTATCCACGCGGACTGGAGGTCCGCCAACGCCACCTGATCCTCAAAGGTAAAGAACGGGGCCACGAGCGCATAGACCCAGGTGCCCAGGCGCCGCGCCTGGGCCCGGTCGTCACCGCCAAGCCGAATCTCCGCCTGATCCTGATCGTCCTCCCAGACGAAATGCTCCTGATCCTGATCGACGGCCCGCTGCAAGTAAGCACAGGCGGTATTCGGCGCCGAGTCCTCACATCCCACGCCCACCGGCCAGGCGGGCGTCGGGGTCGGGGTTGGGATCGGCGTTGGAGTGGATGTAGAGGTAACGGTGGGGCGCGGTGTACGGGTCGGCGTCGGCGTCGGCGCGGGATCGTCAATCGCGCTGCAAGCGGCAAAGAACGCCGCGCCCAAGCCCAGGCACGCCAACACTGTCAGCCACAGCACGCGGCGAGAGGAGGATGTGAATCTCATTGAGCGGGTTCAAACGGCGAGGTAAAATGCGCCCAGACCCAGGTGCTGGGGGCGCCTTCCCCGATGTAGAGCGTCTTCTGCCCTTCGGGCATCATCGGGTCGGACCAGTTGAAGATCCATTCAGCATCGCGCGGCGACAGGTTGACGCATCCGTGGCTACGCAGGAAGCCGAAAGCGTCGTGCCAGAAGGCAGCATGAATCGAGTATCCCTCGTGGAAGTAAAGCGTCCAGGGCACGTCCTCAATGTAGTACCAATCTGGATTCCCATCCTCCGAATCGGGGTTACTCATTTTACCCTCGCGCACCTTGTAATAGACACGGTAGAGGCCAGGCGGCGTCGCGGTAGCGGTTCGACCGCTGGAGATGAGCGTGGCGTAGACCATTCGCGGGCCTTCGTAGGCCGCGATAGTCTGCTCGAAAAGGTCGATCTCGATCCATTTATCCGCCGGGCCGACTTCCTCCGGCGGGGGGGCGACGTCCACGCGCGCGACGTAACTTTGCTCGACCCACTGATCTTCGCCGAGCAGATACCAGATCTCATCGCCACGATGCTCTTCGGCGAAGATAGTTGCCCGCTGATAGCGCTCCAACGACACGGATTCGTTGAGTGGCCCCTGCGGCACCACCGAGGGCTGCACCCAACGGTTGATCCAGACAAACGGGTGCTCCGGTTGCTCGGTGAGGTAAACGCCCTGAAACTTGGGAGGAGAAGCGAGCGCCAGGGCCTCGGCGGGGACGTACTCCTCTTCGTTGATGCGATACCACTTTTGCCCTTCGTAGTCGACCAGATCCTCGACACTGAGCCACCAATCGCCGGATACCATCGTGCGCACCGGCGGCAAGCCCTCTGCGGCCTCCATCGGATGGCGATAGACCTCCAGCGGCAGGGTTGTAACGTGAGCATAAGTATGCGGGAGGAGATCCTCATCTTCCTCCTGGGGCATCTCTAGCACCGGCAGCTCGGGCAGCGGGTCCGGCAGATCAATCGCTCCCAAACGATAGGCCGTCGTGCCGGGGCCGTGGCTGGGGCAGATCGTAGGGTCACGCAGAATCAGGCCCGGCACGCAGACGTAACGGGCATTGCCATCCCCTGCAGCGAGGCGCTTCGACGATCCATCCCAGGCCCGAGCCGAGCTCGTATGCAGGGCCGCCAACAAAAGGAGCCCCAGGATGATTATCAGCCAATAGTTACGCCGCATAGACAGATCCTATCGCTCACGCCAATTCCCTCCCGCAAATCGCCATTGATTCTAGCACAAATTTAGCACTGCGTCCAGCAAATCGGCAAGAGAAGCGTCGAGCCTCAGCACGCGGCTGATAGCCAGAACTGGAGTTGGACGACCAGGTTTCTGTCCCCGCCCTCGAAATCCATTGACCCTCAAATAGAAAGACCGCGTACGCTCGTTATAATGCGAGCATACGCGGCCCTTTTGTCGCTTTGAGAGCTTCTACAACTATCTACGCCTAGAAGTCGTAGTTATCCCCCAAGGTGACGACGTCGACCGCTCGAGGCCCCTTCGGGCTTTCCTCAGTGCTGAATTCCACCTTCTGCCCCTCCTGGAGCGTCTTGAACCCTGAGCCCTGGATCGCGGTGTGGTGTACGAACACATCTTCCCCATCATCGGGTGAGATAAATCCGTAGCCTTTTTCATTGCTGAACCATTTGACCGTGCCGGTTTGCTTCTCTGCCATCTCAACTCCTTAAATATGATTTGCTAGGCGATAAGTGGGAAGCTCCCCCACCCGGCTATTGCCCGATGGAAGCCCCCTTATCATAACTTATCGCATCCTAAGATTATTATACATCTTATTGCACAAGAGACAAGCTGGATAGCGGGGTTTTCATCCACTATCCCAACGCTTCTCGGACCATCTCCAGAGCGCGAGTGACCAGCCAATCGCCGTATGCGCCTGTGTCACCGCCGACCGGGACGGTATCATCAAGGACATCACGCCCGTTGTGAACGGCGAGATGGACCGTCTGCGCCTCCTCATCCGTGATGGGCCCCTGAGCCCACACTGCCAGGCAGATATGGACTCCCAGGAACGTGCGTCCTTCCCGCGCCCCAGCGCGGGCCGCTTTGGCGGAGAAATCCCCCTTGTTTTTGAATTGCGGGCGCGGCAGCGCCATCAATCCGATGGCCTCCTCCACATCATCCACAATCAGGCTGTTACCCAGCGTATCGACGCCCGCATCGGTTTCAAAAAGCCGGTGGCTGACGATGCCGTCAACGCCACATTCCACCGTGCCCAGCGTCATCTCGCGCTGGACGAGTATCCGCGCCACCTCTTCTGCGATTGTCTCTTCGATCACTATCAAAATCCTCCTCTGCATCCCGTAGTCAGGGTCAGGAAATTATGAGCGCATTCTCATCATCCAAGATGATCAAGAAACGCTCCAATTATAACTTAACTCCTGCAGTTTAGCGACTTCAGGCTCCGGAAGTTTACCATCGAGGATTTTGGATGCAAAATAACCCCGCTTTGCTTCCAAATCAGGTTCGCAAACCACATTTTAAGACTTCCGAAGTCTCTGCTCCTCAAAAATTTGAAAAGTGCAAAAGTCAAGTATAAGCCGATGACGCCATACTCACAACCACCACCAACCCCCATCAGGGGCAAACGAAGTAGTCCTAAACGCATTAGATTGCCTACAGTCGCGTTTACACTCCCCAAGCACCTCTTGCGGTGTTGAGGACGCTTCCGCCAGAAGTTGCTTCGAAATCCCATCAATCTGCATAAATGGGAATCCCTGCTATAATGCGCCTGATCTAATACTACAACGAGGCTTTGACGAGCCTGTCGAAGGGTACGATTTTCGCCAAGTCGTCATCCTTCGACAGGCTTCGGCGTGAGTTCAGCTGAACGGCTCAGGATGACTATCGAGAGATCAACTTCGTTGAAGTCTCGTTGTAGTATTCAAGAACGTATCGAACTTCATCACGGAGGTTACGCAAATGACGTTTCCTCGCGGCAGTGGCATCCTATTGCATCCTACGTCGCTCCCTGGACGCTTCGGCATCGGAGATCTGGGGCGCGAGGCTTATGACTTGGTGGATTTTCTGGTCAGCGCAGGCCAATCTTACTGGCAAGTCCTTCCCCTGAGCCCCACCGGCTATGGCGATTCGCCCTATCAAGGACTTTCGGCCTTCGCCGGCAACCCCCTGCTCATCAGCCCGGCCAAACTGGTGACGACGGGGCATCTCTCCGAGGCCGATCTGGCAGATGGACCGAGCTTTCCCCAAAACAAGGTGGACTTCCGGTCCGTGACGTCCTACAAATCGAATCTACTGGAACAGGCCTTTACCAACTTTCGGATGAGCGCTCACGAGGAGCAGAAAGCAGACTTCGCTTCTTTTTGTGAAAAGCAAGCCAACTGGCTGGACGATTACGCCCTGTTCATCGCATTGAAGAAGAAAAACCAGCTCCGTCCCTGGCACGAATGGGATCCGGACCTTGCAGCCCGAAAGCCAGAGGCTTTGGGCCGGGCGCGCGTGGCGTTAGCCGACGAGATCCAGTACGAAAAGTATCAACAATGGCAATTCTTCACACAATGGCTGGCCCTCAAACGGTATGCCAACCAGTGCGGGATTGAGATCATCGGCGATATTCCCATCTTCGTGGCACTGGACAGCGCCGACGTCTGGGCCAACACCGATCTCTTCCACCTTGACGAGCACCTCCAACCCATCGTAGTCTCCGGCGTGCCGCCCGATTACTTCAGCGAAACCGGCCAGCTCTGGGGACATCCGCTCTACCGCTGGGACGTGATGGAGGAGCGAGGGTATGCCTGGTGGATCGACCGTTTTCGGATGGCCCTCACCCAGGCCGATGTGGTGCGCGTCGATCATTTCCGTGGATTCTACAACTACTGGGCGGTTCCGGCGGAGGAGGAGACGGCCATGAACGGCGAATGGCGATGCGCGCCCGCTGCCGATCTGTTCTACGCCCTCACCGACGATCTGGGCCAAGTCGCCATCATCGCCGAGGATTTGGGCGAGTTCGACGAGGAATCACGCGCCGCCATCGACGAGCTGCAAGAGACGTTCGGCTACCCGGGGATGAAGGTGCTCCAATTCGCCTTTGGCGGCGACCCAGATGACCCGTTCCTGCCCCACAACTTTTGCTCCGATTGGGTCGCATACACCGGAACGCACGATAATGACACCGTCGTCGGCTGGTACGAGACCACATCGGCCCCACACGAACGCGATTACGCCCGCCAGTATATGGCCAGCGATGGCTCCGATATTGCATGGGACTTCATTCAGCTGGCGTGGGCCTCCACCGCCGACACCGCAATTACCACAGCGCAGGATCTACTGAGCCTGGGGAACGAAGCCCGTATGAATATGCCCGGCACTGTCGGCCCGCCCAACTGGCGCTGGAGGCTCCAGCCCGGCGCCTTGAACCACGCCATCGCCCAGCGCCTGCACGAGCTGACCTGGACCTATGGGCGAAAGCGCCCGGACGTCCTATAACCCATCGTGATCTTACCAGCGGTCGGGCAATCCGCGCTCATGCCATGGGCAGGGAGAAGTAGAAGAGACTCCCCTGCCCTGGCTCACTCTTCACCCCCACCCGCCCGCCCAACTTCTCCA
>CAYYTU010000048.1:0-21831 GCA_964474655.1 uncultured Anaerolineales bacterium | reverse complement strand
CGCTCGTGATCATGGCCCTGGGCGTGGGCCTGATGGCCTGGCGCGGGGAGCTCCAGGAGGTGGTGGTCTTCGACGTCACCCTGCCACCGCTCACCATCTCCCCGCAGGTGGCTGTGGTGGACGAGGATTTGTGCTCGGCCTGCAAGACCTGCATCACGCTTTGCCCCTACGATGCCATCAGCTTCATCGACGAGGAGAATGTGGCCCGGGTGAACGAGGCGCTTTGTAAGGGATGTGGCACGTGTGTGGCGGCCTGCCCGGCTGGTGCTATCACGGCCAAGCACTTCACCACACAGCAGATCATGGCTCAGATCGAAGGCTTGTTCCGAATGCCCGAGGAAGAGCCAGTCGAAGCTGAAGTTGAAAGGGTAGAATCATGAGCGATAACGGAAATGGCTTTGAACCGCGAATTGTTGGTTTTCTCTGTAATTGGTGCACTTACGCCGCTGCTGATACGGCTGGGGTGAGTCGAATGAAGCAGGCGCCCAACGTGGACATCGTTCGGGTGATGTGCTCGGGGCGCGTGGATCCCTCTTTCATCCTCAAGGCCTTCGTCGAAGGAGCTGATGGGGTGATCGTCTCCGGTTGTCATCCGCCAGGAGATTGTCACTATAGCACCGGCAACTTCAAGACGTTCCGCCGGATGCCCATGGTGGAGGCATTGTTGCAGCAATACGGTATCGAAGAAGGGCGCTTTCACTGGGGTTGGATCTCCGGCGCGGAGGCTCCCATATGGGCCAAGCTGGTAAACGAGTTCACCGAACAAGTACGCAGCCTTGGCCCTCTCGATTGGGATCATCAGTTGCAGAGCAAGGAGGATTAGCCCGATGTCAGACAATGGAAAGCTAAAGTTAGGACTCTACTGGGCCGCCTCCTGTGGTGGATGTGAGATTGCCATCGTCGAGTTGCGGGAAAAGATACTCGACCTGGACGCCGCGGCTGATATTCTCTTCTGGCCCTGTGCGATGGACTTCAAGTACAAGGACGTCGAGGCGATGCCCGATGGGCACATCGACGTCTGCCTGTTCAACGGCGCTATCCGCAGCAGCGAAAACGAGGAGATGGCTCACCTGCTGCGCGAGAAGTCGAAGGTATTAGTCGCCTTTGGGTCGTGCGCGCACGAAGGGTGCATCCCTGGCCTGGGCAACATGTACGACCGACAGTCCATCTTCGAGCGGGTCTACCTGAAGACGCCATCCATGGACAACCCGGATGGTATTTTCCCCCAGACATCTTACGAGATGCCCGAGGGCGAGGTGGACATCCCAACCTTCTACAACACCGTCAAGACACTGAGCCAGGTGGAGGATGTCGATTACTTCGTGCCCGGTTGCCCGCCGCAGGCCCCGCAGATCTGGGCCGTAGTCGAGGCCATACTGGGCGGCAATCTACCCGCCAAGGGTAGCGTGGTGGGGGCCAGCCCGAACAAGACGGTTTGCGACGAGTGCGAGTATAACCGTGAGGAGAAGCGGGTTGAGAAGTTCTATCGCCCGCACGAGATCATCCCCGAGGATCGTTGTCTCTTTGACCAGGGCATCATCTGCGCCGGGCCGGCGACACGGGCCGGCTGTGGTGGGCTGTGCATGAAAGTGGGTATGCCCTGCAGAGGCTGCTATGGTCCCGCGCCGAACGTCGTCGATCAGGGTGCGGCTCTCCTCTCGGCGGTCGCCTCGGTCGTGGACGCCGATACGGAGGAAGAGGCGGCTCGCATCGTGAGCGAGGTGGTCGATCCGGTAGGTACCTTCTATCGGTTTGGCCTGCCCGCCTCGTTGTTGCATCGAAAGAAGTTGGAGGAAGTCGAATGAAAAAGATCAGTATTGATCCCATCACACGCTTAGAGGGACACGGTAAGATCGATATTTTCCTGGACGATGAGGGAAACGTCGCCAACGCTTACCTGGTGATCCCGGAATTGCGTGGTTTTGAGAAGTTCTCTGAAGGACGCCCGGTGGAAGAGCTACCACGTATCACCCCGCGCATCTGTGGCGTCTGTCCGGAGGCGCACCTGATGGCCTCGGCGAAGGCCTGCGACGCGGTTTATAACGTCGAGCTACCTCCAGCCGGTAAGATGTTGCGGGAGTTGCTCTATTCCGCCTTCTACGTCGCCGATCACACAGTCCACTTCTACATCCTGGCGGCCCCGGACTTCATTGTTGGGCCAGAGGCGCCCCCAGCCGAGCGTAACATCTTGGGCCTGATCCACAAGGTAGGCGTGGAGACGGGCGGCAAGGTGATCGAGTCCCGCGGAAAAGCGATGGACATCGTGGGGATGCTGGGCGGGAAGACGATTCATCCCATCAGCGCCCTGCCGGGCGGGATGAGCAAGGCCATCAATGAGGAGGAGCGGGCCCAGATCGAGGAGTGGGGCCATGACCTGGTCGAGTTCGGCCTCTTCGGCCTGGAACTCTTCAAGGATGCGGTGCTTGGCAACGACGAGTATCGGGAGATGATCCTCTCCGATGCCTTCACCACGCCGATGTACTATATGGGGCTGGTTGACGAGGACAATAACGTCAACTTCTACGACGGGAAAGTGCGCGTCGTGGATCCCGAGGGCAACGAGTTCGTCAAGTACTCCCCGGATGAGTACCTGGACATAATCGCCGAGCACGTCGAGCCCTGGACCTATCTCAAGTTCCCCTATCTGAAGGATGTGGGCTGGAAGGGCTTCACGACCGGGATGGATAGCGGCGTCTATCAGGCCACGCCTCTCTCTCGGCTCAACGCCGCCGATGGTATGACCACGCCCAAGGCTCAGGAGGCCTACGAGGAGTTCTACGAGACGCTGGGCGGCAAGCCCGGTCACGGCACCCTGGCCACCCATTGGGCGCGCCTGGTCGAGCTGCTCTACGCGGCCGAGCGCCTGGTCGAGCTGGCGACTGATCCGCAGATCACCGATCCGGAAGTGCGGGTGGTGCCCACTGAGGTGCCCGATGAGGGCGTGGGCATCGTCGAGGCGCCACGTGGTACGCTGACCCATCACTACAAGACCGATGAGAAGGGAATCGTGGAGAAGTGCAACTTGGTCGTCGGCACGACTAACAACTACGCGCCGATTTCGATCTCCATCAAGAAGGCGGCCCAAGCGCTGATCCACGACGGTGATGTGCACGAGGGCGCCCTGAACAAGGTGGAGATGGCCTTCCGCTCCTATGACCCCTGCTTCGGCTGTGCCACGCACACTTTGCCGGGCCAGATGCCCCTTGAGGTGCGCATCCGTGATGCCCAGGGCGATGTCGTGGAGGTCTTGCGACAGAATATGGAGTAGTCGCCAGGCCTGTTAAAAGAGGAATTCAATAAGGGGAGGTTGGTGGTTGACAAGTTGGTCTGTAGACGAACTTGTCAACACCACCTACTCTTTTTTTGGTCGGTTTTGGATTTGACCTGCCAGAAGCGAGTTAGTCACTTGGTATCATTGTAGAGCGAGAATGAGAGGGACACCTTGAGAACGTTGGTACTGGGGATGGGAAACACCATCTTGTGCGACGATGGGATTGGGATTTACGTCGTTCGTGAGGTGGCCAAGCGCTTCCAGCAGGATGAGGTGGACTTTGACGTGGGAAGCGTGGGAGGCCTACGTATCCTCGATGTCATCAAGGGCTACGAGCGGGTGGTAATGGTGGACGCGATTCAGACTCCCGAAGGCGAGCCTGGCGAAATTCGGCGTCTATCCCCGCAGGACTTGAGGCTTACGCTCCACTCCGGGTCATCGCACGATCTGTCGCTGCCCGGCGCGCTGGCGCTGGGGCGAGGGATGGGGATGAGGTTGCCCGCCGACGAGGATTTCGTCATCGTGGCCATCGAAGTGGAGGATGTGTTGAACTTTGGCGAGCAGTGTACGCCCGCCGTGGAGGAGGCCATCCCTCGCGCAGTGGATGTGGTTCTCGCCGAACTGGAGGGAAACGGCGCGGAAGCCACCGAGCGCGTGGGTGAGCTATCTCAAGAGGTCGGTTAGTACTACAACGAGGTTTCGGCCCGATAGGCTTCTGAAGTCTCCAAGGTTACTTTCAAATGGCAACCTATTCAATCCAAGAGGCAGTCCTGGGCCGGTTTGTTACCCGGAAAGCAGACTTCGGAAGTCTGGTTTAGCGCTCGTCGTAGCTTAGTTATAATCACTCCGAGGATAGGAGGTTATCTTGACTTTTGAACAAGGATTGGTTTACGCCGTTATCGGGCTCACCCTGGTGATGCTGGCCTTTGAGATCTGGCGCTATGATCTGGTGGCCCTGATTGGAATGTTGCTGCTGGTGATCCTGGGGACCGTCTCCGTCGAGGAGGCGTTCGCGGGGTTTGGACACCCGGCGGTCGTCACTATCGCGGCCGTGCTGGTCGTCAGTCGGGGCCTCCAGAACACCGGTGTGGCAGATCTGGTCGCCAAGTGGATGGCGAAGGTCGGAGATCGCCTCGGCCCGCAGCTGGTGGTGTTGTGCGGGCTGGTGATCCTTAGTTCTGGCTTTATGAACAACATCGCGGCGCTGGCCATCTTCATTCCTGTGGCCGTCCGGATTGCTCGGAAGAGCGATCGAACTCCTTCACTCTATCTGCTGCCGATGGCCTTCAGTTCCCACCTGGGGGGATTAATCACGCTCATTGGCACGCCTACGAACCTGATTGTATCCGGGCTGCGCGCTCAGCATATGGGCGAGCGGTTTGGGATGTTCGCCTTCGCTCCGGTTGGGCTGGCGATATCTGTGGTAGGCGTCACGTTTATCGCGCTGGTCGGCTGGCGTCTCATCCCGCGTCGGGAAGGGGGCACAAGATTGGAAGGCGACTTCACAATGGCGGATTACTTTTCCGAGGTTCGGGTGCCGGAGGATTCCGTGTTGGTGGGGGCCCGCTTGCGCGATCTTAAGTCGGTGACCGACGCAGATATCTGGATTGCGGCTATCATACGCGATGAAGATCGAATCTCGTCGCCGGGCGGCGGCGAGAGGATCAGGAGCCAGGATACCCTGTTGGTGCGGGCCGAGGCGGTAGGGCTCCGTCAGTTTGTTCACGAGACTGACGTGGAGCTGACGGAATCTAAGCCGCTTGAAGAAGAGGTCGAGAAGCCTGATAAGCCATCGAATGTCTGGGAAGAGCTGAAGTCCCGGTTGCATTCCGAAGACGTCGAGACTGTGGAGGCAGTGGTAAGCCCCGATTCAAGGATGGTGGGTAAGACGGCGCGTGAGCTCGATCTGCGGGCCCGTTATGGCGTCAACTTGTTGGCTATTTCTCGATGTGAAGAGGACTTTTGTCAGCCGGTTGGGGCCACGCATCTGGAGCCGGGTGACGTATTGTTACTGCAGACCCATCAGAAGCGATTGGCCGACGTGCTTCAGAGATTTGGTCTTTTGCCCTTGGCAGAGCGGGAAATTATTCTGGAGCCTCATCACGTCGTGGTAGGGATTGGGGTCTTCCTGGCGGCCTTGGTGACCGCCAGCTTCAACATCCTGCCGGTGCCTGTGGCGATGACCGCCGCTGCTGCCGGTATGGTTGTGGGCGGCGTGCTTTCCTTGCGTGAGGCCTATCGGAACATCCAATGGCCCATTGTCGTGCTGCTGGGTTCTATGCTCTCTCTGGGAATGGCCCTGGAGAAGACCGGTGGTGACCAGCTCATCGCGAACCAAATTTTGCGCGCCTCGAATGTCATTTCGCCGGCTATGTTGCTGGTTATCATTATGCTGGGCACGATGATGTTATCCGATATCGTCAACAACGCGGCCTCCGTGGTGTTGATGGCCTCCATCGCGATCAGCGTGGCGCAGGGGTTGGGCGTTTCCATCGAACCGTTCCTGGTGGCGGTAGCCGTCGGGGGGGCGTGTGCCTTCTTGACACCGATTGGCCACGAGGCAAACGTATTGGTGTTTGACGTGGGGGGCTATGAGTTCACCGATTACTGGCGCTTGGGATTGCCCCTAGAGTTGCTGATCACAGCTGTCACCGTGCCGCTACTGCTCTGGCTCTGGCCGCTCTAGCTCGTCTCGGTGGGGGCGCTGGACTTCTTGGGTGCTCGCAAGTGGCTGGCAGGTGGCGTGATGAGATGGATCCCTTTACGTGCGGTATCGCACGGCTATGGTAGTTGCGCTGAATAGCCACGGGAGGTATGATAATGGTATCTGAAAGTCAGGCGACGTCAGAAAGGGTAGCGGACGAAGAATCGCGCCTTCTGGTGGATCTCAATTCTGCCACCACGGAGGAACTGGAGACGCTTCCGGGCATCGGCCCGACCCTGGCTGGGAGGGTCGTTGAGTATCGGGAAACAGTTCATCCTTTCGAGGAGCCGGTCGAAATCGCGGCCGTACCTGGCATCAGCGAGCGTATGTATCGGGATTTGGCCGATCGTCTGACGGTCACAGTGCCCTCAGCAGTCAAGACTGAGGGCGATGAGGCCGTGGACGAGACAAGCGCTGTGTCAGAAGCGGCTACAGCTGTGGAGGGGGATTCGGCGGAGCCGCCCGATGACGAAACGGGAGAACCATACGGTGATGAGGCGGAGGTTTCTCTTGCGGAGGAGCCCCAGGATGAATCGCCGTCGGTGCCTCCTTCCAGATCGAAAGCGGGGCTCTTCTCCGGAGATGTCGGCTGGATCTGGCTTTGGTCGGCCTTGCTGGGCGGCTTGTTGGGCATGATCTTCGCGCTCGTTGTCCTCGTCGGTATCAATGGCTCGCTCGTGATCGGAAACAGCCCTGCGGTTCGGGAGATGCGCGGTCAGGTGGACGGCCTGGCGGCCGACCTTGATTCGTTACGCGGCCAGACCGACGGGTTGCGGCGGCGGCTTGACAATCTGGAGGGGCTGACGGCTCGCATGGAGCAGGTGGAATCGGCGGTGGATGACCTCCATGCGAAAACGGATCGGTTGGAGCAGCGGACTGACGTTCTGGAGGAGGAGCTCGTCGCTGTGTCTGACGAGATAGCGGAGATACAGGCCCAGACCGAGCGGTTCACTACCTTCTTGGTGCAGCTCCAGCTCCTGTTGGATGATATCTTCGAGGCGTCGGATTCGCCCACGCCTGACCCGTCCGCAACCTCGACGCCACCCTTCACGCCGACCCCGACGCAGGGCCTTACGCCCACGCCCCCTGCTAGTGAATAAGGAGATGACGATGTCTCAACAAACGTCGACGTCGTCGGATAGCGCTTTCCTGCGTTTTTTTCGTTTCCTGGTGCGCTTTCTGTTCGTTGTAGTCGTAGGTGTGTTGTTGGCAGCAGCCCTTTATTACGGCGCGCCCTTGCTCTATCGTACCTTGATCCAGCCGATGCAAGAGAATAGCGTGCGCCTCTCGTCGCTTGAGCAGCAGATGGCCCAGGAGCACGAGCGATTGCGTGGGGAGAACAAGGCGCTTGAGGAGCGTGTCGTCTCCCTGGAAGCTGATCTGGCGCAATTACAAGAGGAAACTGACGCCGACATCCAAGATCAAGTGGCGCTTGAGGATGCGCATCAAGAACTTGAAGAGCGTGTCACCCAGGCCGAGGAGAACCTGCTGGCCCAACGAGAGGCCATAGAGGCGACGGCGAGTGCGATGGAGGAGGCGCTTGTCGATCTCGAAGGTGCAACGTCCGATAATGAGGCGCGTCTGGCTGACCTGCAGATGGAAACGGACGCGCTGGAAGGGCGCCTGGTGCTCCTCCAGGCAGCACAGGACCTGCTTAAGGTACGTCTTTTCTTGCTCGAGGAGAACGATCAGGCCGCTCGGGAAGCCGTGGCTTTGACCGTCACACATCTGGATCAGGCCATCGGGCACTTGCCAGCGCAGGCGGAGACGTTAGAGGGTCTGCGCGAGCGCGTCGCGGACCTGGACGAGCTGATTGCGCGACGATCCTTCCGCGTGCGGCCCAGCCTGGAGTCGCTGTGGGCGGATATTATGGAGCTGGTCGTGCCTTCCTCTCTAGAGGAAGAGCCAACCCCGGCCCAATCTCCGCTTCCAACGCCAACGCCGACCTCTGCATCTTAGTGGGAGGCTGCATACATTCATACTGGCGCTGCCTCCACCGGTTTCTTGGGGAACGTCTCCCGATGCCGGAATCGGGCCCTATTTCTCGCTCGCCAGCCGTCTGTTGGTTCGTTCGCCACCTGGCGTTACTTGTCTTTGTGGGGTTTCTGGCGCTCTACGCCGTCACATTGCTGCCGGACGTCTTGCCAGCTGACTCCGGCGAGTTCCAGCGCATCGCTACCAACGCCGAGGTGGCGCATCCGCCGGGCTATCCCCTTTATGCGATGCTGGGCTGGTTGTTCACGCGACTTCCGCTTGGGCCTACACCGGCCTGGCGCGTCAATCTTCTTTCCGCTGTCACCGCCGCCGCTACTGTGGCGCTGCTTTTCCACACCGCATACTGCCTGACCGCTTCCGCCTGGGGGGCGCTGGCATCGGCGCTGGCGCTCGGCTCCGCCGCCACCTTTTGGGCCACCGCGACCAAAGCCAGCATCCGCCCCCTGACTGCCTTCTTTACCGCCCTTTGCCTCTACTCCTTGATCCGATACCGGGCTGTAGATGAGACTGCATGCTCCCCCCACTGCTCTGCGACTCGTTATTTGATCATCTTGGCCCTGGCGCTCTCCCTTGGCCTCACACACCACGCCTCACTCGCCTTCCCGGCCCTGATCTTTGTAGCTTATCTCGTGCTGCTCGATCCATCTTTGCTTCGTCGCCCCAGTCACTGGCTGGGGCCAGCTCTCGCTTTTCTCCTGGGACTGTCGGTGTTGATCTACCTCCCGTTGCGCGGCGGACCGGAGCTATCGACCCTGGCTGGCTTTCTGGACCACGTCCTGGCTCGCGGTTTTCGCGGCGACATGTTCGCCCTCGATCTCTTCGATCGAATGGTGCTTTTGCCCACCTTGATGCGCTTCCAGTTCAATGGGGTTTTGTTGATCGGGGCGCTGTTGGGGGCACTGATCCTGCTATGGCGCGATTGGAAGCTGGCCCTCCTCTTGGTCGGCAGCTTTCTGGCCCACACCGCTGTCACCCTCACCTACGATGCTCCTCAGACCGTAGAGTATCTGATGCCAGCCTACGTGCCGTTGACTTTGCTGCTCGCTATCCCCTTTGGGGTGAAATCCAAGCCCGACGCCCAGTGCCCAATCGGCAAGCGCGTTATACGCCTCACGCACTATGTGGTGCTGATCGTCTTATTGGGCGCTGGCTTGACCAACGTGGTAACTCACCTGCCCAGCTACCTCACACGTTCTCAAAGTCACGACACGCGCGTTTACACCGAGACGTTATTGCGCAAAGCGCCGGAGGATGGTGTGATCCTCGCCAACTGGCACTGGTTCACGCCTTTGCGCTATCTACAACGAATTGAGGGACAAAGGCCCGACGTGACGGTCGAGTACGTCTATCCCCGTGGTGAGCCGCTGGCGGATACCTGGGTGAAGCGTATTGGAGCGCACCTGTCCCAGCGCCCGGTGATCGTCGTCCGCTACTTTGAGCGCGAGTACGGCGCGTTGCCCTATCGCTTCGAACCGCTGGGAGAGGCGTTTCTGGTCCGCCCGGGGCCGCGTCGCGACGTACCCGATGCGCTGCACGCTATCGACGCCGCGCTAGGAGAGCACGTCGAGCTGCGCGGCTACCGGCTGGAGCGGGCCGTGAGTGAACCGTCACGTCCCTTTGTATTGACTTTGGCTTGGTCGCCGACCGTTACGCCCACGAATGATCTGTCGCTCTTCGCTCAGCTGATCGGTCCCGAAGGAGAGCTGTGGAGTGTGTCACGGGATCAACGCCGTTTTGCTGCCCGGCTCGCCGAGGGTGAAGTCGTCATCGAGCGTTTCATCGTCTACCCTCTGCCTCACGCCAGGCCGGGTGAGTATACGCTGGTCGTCGGCGCGTACTGGCCCGATGTGCCCGATGCCCCGCGGCTGACCACCGCCGACGGGGCTGCGGATGTGAGGCTGGAGGATGTGCGCATTCGACCAGCCACTACGCGCCCCGTTACCGCCCATCCTCGCTTTGTGCGTTTTGCCGGCGGCCCGACGCTGATCGGGGTCGACTACGACCTCACCCCCCAGGACGGCGTGCGGGTCTATCTCCACTGGGCCGGCCCAGGGAAGGGCTCCCCGCTGGTTATGAGCGGCGCTCAAGATGCCCTCTTTACCACGGGCCACGTGCCGCCCCTGGAGCGGGGGCAATATGCCACGGTAGCTCTCGACCTGCCGAGCATTCCTGACCAGATCTCGCTGCCCGGCGAGGGGCGTCCCCATCGCTGGAACGTTCTCTTTTGCGGGCCCGTTCCTCTGCCCACGCCGCGGGAAAGTGAGCGCTATCTTCCTTTCGGGGATGCGATGGTGCTGACCGATGTGAGGGGTCCGGCGGGTGCGTTGGAGCCCGGACGGGAGGTCACGCTCTCGCTGCACTTTCGCGGGTTGCGCCCGCTGAAGCGCGATTACGTCGTCTCGGCTGCACTTACCGGACTTAACCCCGATGGTAGCTGGGCCTGGCGTGATGTACACGATACTGTCCCGGCCCTGGGTGCCATTCCTACGCTCAAGTGGATTCGCGGCTCGAAGGTCCTCGATCCGCATCGTCTTACCATTCCCGCAGAAACCTCCGCTGTTCCGGTTGAAGGCACGCTCTCTATCTATGATCACTTTACCCAGCAGGTTCTCCTCCCACTCGACGATAGGCTCGATTGGGCCGTCTCATTAGGTGATTGGGTTATCGGCCCTTGATTGCTGCCTTTATCTTCTTTCTCTCCGGCCTGTGTTGTTGGTGCAAATTTCTTTTTCCCGTTGTTTGATTGTGTTACAATAAGGTCGAGGGAGTATAGCGATGCCTAAAAGTTTGTCACGTCAACTGAAGCAGGTCGATCTATTTGCCGATCTCAAGGCAAGCGATCTGGAGGCCGTGGCGGAGATTGCGCATCGTGAGCAATTCCCGGTTGGGACGTTGCTCTACCGCCAGGGCGATCGCGGACATCGCGCTTACTTGATTGAAAGCGGTGAACTGCGCCTCCGCCGCGTCGATTCTCAAGGTCTCGAACGAGTGATTGGGCGGCTGGGCTCAGGTGCGTTCTTCGGCGAAACCTCCCTCCTACTGGGCGAACCTCACGATACGACGGCTGACGTGACTCAGAATGCTAGCTTGATCTACATTGATAAGGAAGACTTCGATTCCCTGCTTGAGGAGCGCCCGGAAATCATCAACGCATTAGGGGTGCGCTCCGAAGTCGAACGAAAGTTGCATGCCCCCCGTTTCTCCTGGCAGGGTCCGGATGAATCGGTTATCATCTGCTTGCACAAGCACGGTATGGTGCTTGTCTCCAGCCTCATACTGCCGGTCATCTTTCTGCTGATGATCCTGGTGGGGGTTGGCCTCTTATATAACGGCAGGAAGTGGGTTTTGATTCTCGGCGGGATTTTGTCTCTGCCGATTCTACTCGTTATCCTCTACCTGGTGATCGATCATCTCAACGATGATTACATCTTGACCAACAAGCGCGTCGTGCATGAGGAGCACATCTTTCTTATTCGGGAGTTTCGCGCCGAGGCACCCCTGCGCAATATTCAGAATATACAGCTGTTACAGGAGGGCTTGCAGGCGCAGATTTTCGATCTGGGGGATCTGATCATTGAGACCGCTGGTGAGGAGGGGGTAGTCTTCTTTCGCCAGATTTCTACCCCGCAGAAGGTTCAGGATATGATCCTGAGTCAGATCGAGATGGTGAGGGCCTTGCGGCGAGCCGAGGAACGGGCTGCCGTGCGGGAAGCCTTGCGCCTGCGGTTTGGCGAGCGCTCTGTGCCGGTCGAACGCGTACCAGAACCGGAAGAGGAGGGAGAGGTTGAGGATGGTTATCCCTTTTTCCGCATGATGACCGCGTGGTTGGGAGCGGTGAAGCGAATTTTTCGGTACTTTGTGCCCGCTCTTCAATCCGAGGTGGGGGATACGGTGACCTGGCGCAAGCATTGGGTGGTGCTGATCAAAATGGCCTGGCTTCCTTCGTTGCTCCTGCTCTTGACGATCGGCATCTTGGGGCTCATATTTAGGGGCAAGAATCCTCCTGGCTTATCCGGTATCATTGCTGCCGGTACGATCCTCGGCGTGGAGTTTCTCTGGTGGCTGTGGCTATTTATCGATTGGAAGAACGAAGTCTATCAGGTGACGTCGTCGCGGATTATCGACGTGGAGCGAATCCCCCTTGCGCTGCGAGAACATCGTCGCGAAGCCCGGCTGGACGTCATCCAGAACGTGGGCCTGGAGATCCCCAGTTTGCTGGGCCGCATCCTGAAGTATGGCTCGGTGAAGATTGAGACGGCGGGAGCGGGGGCTTTTACGTTCGATTCCGTCAAGAATCCGCGGGAAGTGCAGCAGGTAATCTTCAACAAGATGGAGGCTTTTGAAGAGGAGCAACAGCGGCAAGAGGCCCAGCGTCGTCGTGATGAGATGCTCAACTGGTTTAGTGTCTATGACGAAATGCGCCATCCAGAAGCGCAACGGCGATCCTCGGCTTCCCCTGGCACTCGAATTATTGGACAGGAGGAGACGGATACTTGAGTGGGACCCTCTCCTCTTGAGAGAATCCCTAGTGAGCGACGCTGGTAGTTCCGCGCGCCCTTTTCCCGAACAGGTAGTGGGAGACGATATACTCCCGCCCGCGATGGAGCCTCCACGTCTCCTCGCAGGCCATGAAAAACAGCCGCCAGTTGACCAGCCAGCGGGTCACCTGATCTGGGCCATAAGTCTGCGCCAGCACCCGGCGCACCTGTGGTCGATGTCGATCGAGCTTCTCTAGCCACGCTTTCAGCGTGCGGGCATAGTGGAGGCCGCTGATGCGCCAGTGGTCGATGACTTGTAAATCGCGCTGGAAGTGGAGCAGCAGATCATCGGAGGGCATTGTGCCCCCAGTGAAGAATGTCTGAGCCATCCAGTTGTCGCTCTCCGCGGCCTCGAACTCGTAGGCGAACTCGCGGTGGCTGAAGATATGCACGAGGAGCTTCCCCCTTGGGCGCAAGAGATACGATATTTTCTCCAGCAGGCGCTCGTAGTTTTTCATGTGCTCGAACATCTCAATCGACAATACACGATCAAATTGACGCTCGGTATTGAAAGTGCTTACGTCGGCGACGAGCGCCTCCAGATTGTCGAGACCGCGCTGGGCGCTTTGCTCTTCGATGTGGGCGATCTGCGGGCGAGAGTTGGAAACCGCTAACACGCAACAGTGGGGGTAATGCTCCGCGATCCACTGGGAGAGCGAGCCCCAGCCGCACCCCAGATCAAGCACTGTCATCCCATCCTCGATCTGCGCCCGTTTACACGTCAGGCTCAACATCGCTTCTTCGGCCTGGTCAATGGTCTGAACTCCGTCGGGCCAGTAACAGCAGCTATACTTCAGGCGCTTGCCAAGCACCAGCTGGAAGAACTCGGGCGGTAGCTCGTAGTGTTGTTCGTTGGCCTGGGCGGTGTGGATGGCGATGGGGCTCTGCTTCAGTTTCTCGATCAACGCGCGGCGTTCGGCCTCACGCTTTTCTATGGGCTGCGCGTAGCTACGTCTGGTGCTGGTTTTGAGGATGAGCCGAATGCTGGGCCGGATCAGCCAATCCGGCACCAGGTTGGTGTGTAGCAAGTCGATGTACCACGTCATCGTAAGCTCATTTCGTAGACAGTGCCTTTATTGAGGATATACAATCGTCCTGCTGTCTCGTCCACGGTCAGCGCCTCCAGGCCATCGAAGTTGCCGTCGGTGCGGATCTGTTTCTGGAAGGCGCCGTCCGGCTCCAGCACGACGATCCGCTTGCTGCTCCGGTCTGCTAGGTAGACCGGTCCGTTGTGCGTGTGAGGGTCGACGGCTATTATCACCTCCTCACCCAGCTCGCCGGGCACACCCCGTATCTGGAAGTCCTCCACTTCGCCTCCCAGGAACTTGACCACCGTGCCGTCAGTGTAGAGCAAGTAGATGAAGCCGTCAATTGCCATGTCCACCGCCTCCGTCAGCGGCCTGGGTGGCTCCTCTTCCTCCTCGAAGTAAGGCTCTGGGTCCTCTGTGTAAGCATCTCCGTTGGGATTATACCGCCAGATCTGTCCCTCTTCACCGGCCGGGACATCCAGGATGTAAAGGCGCCCTTGGTATGAGTGGAGTGCCTGCGGCGCTTGCGGCGGCTTTCCCAGCGCCGAGCGCCTCTTGTCTGGGTTTCCCTCTGTGTCCCAGGAGGGGTCAAGGCTGATGATATCCCCGCTTGACGTCAGCACCACCAGCGCGCTCGATCGGCGCCCGTTGGCTTGCTCCACCCAGGTGCAATCGACCATATCGCCGACGACGCTGCTTCCGGCCTGATCGTCGGCCTGTATGAGATATCCTTCGTCCTCGGTGTCCTGGCTGCTATCGATTGTGCTCACAGTCAATTGGGCCACCCAATCATCCGTCGGGTCAAACACGAAGAGCATGTTGCTCTGGATGATCAGCTGCCGATTTGCGTTATTGGAGCCAAAATCGAACAGGCTGGTGGGGGAGAGCCGGACGACCTGATCGATCTCGTCCAGGGCCGACTGGGCCTCGGCGAGCATAGCGGCCGGCGTGGGGTCATTGGGCGCCAGGTCGACTGCCTCGGAGGCAAGATTCAACGCTCTCTTCCAGTGGGCTCGTGTGCTCTCTTGGTCTTCACCGATGGACTCTATCGCCTCGATCTCTCGTTCCGCGCGAGTGATCAACTCATGAAGGCGTGACGTTCGGCGGAAGCGTAAGTAGCTCAGCGCTACCACGATGGCTACGATGATGGGGATCGCAATGGCGATGCTCATCATCACCACGCGGTTCTCCTCCGGGGCTGAGCGAGGGGGTCTCGCCCGGGGGCGATGTCCGGCGGCGGGCGGAGCCTCGACGCCTGGTAACATCCGCCGTACCAGAGTCACGAATCCACCCGCTGACCATGAGACGGCGGCGAAGAGACTATAACCCACGAACCTGATCCCGCGGCTTAAGACTTTCAGCGTGCGCTTGCCGCTGTCGATCAGGCTGCTGCCTACGATTCCTCCTCCCCGGGCCAGGGCGCTCAGACCGCGTCCGGCGAGGTGGAGCGCGCGTTTCGCCGCCCCCCCGATGGCGCGGAACCCGGTGCCTAACTGCTCCCACCACGTTCTCCGAGGCGTCTGCACGATCGCCTTCGGCGTGGCGCGGGGCCCATCGCCGGTTGGTTCAGGCGTTTCTTGGATCGTCTCTTTGAGTCCCCTTTCGACTTTTTCTGCTGGCGGGGACGGAGCTGGCTGATCCTCTGTCTGTACCATACGTGCGACCAGCGCGGTGATGTCGGCCTCGGCGCTCACCCGCTCCAGGTCGTCGATGATGGAGGGCACTTGCGCTTGAGGCAACGTTTGGATGATGGCATCTACGCCGGCCTGGCGCGGCAAAGAGGGCGAGGTCAATAGCAGCACATCGCCGCTAGCGACGAATACGTGATGGAGCCGAGCGTCGGCCAGGGGGCCGATGCCCAGGTGAGCCAGCCGCTCTTGCGAGGGGAAGATCTTGTGATGGTCGCTTTGCCAGATGAAGGCGCCGCCGGGTCCGGCCTGGAGGATGAACAGGTCCTCGCCGTGGAGCACGGCGCAGCTAAGTCCGCCGTAACAGCGATCAGACGGGGCCAGACGTAAGTTACGCTGGAATAGATGCTGGTTGGCGGCGCCGGCGGCGCGTCGTAGAGCGGCGGTGATACTCCCGGTGGTGGTCCAGTAGGTTCGGGCCACCATCTCGAGCAGCTCGCGGTAATGCCGTCGCGCTGGACGCCCGATCAGCCACAGCAAGATGAAGAGACGCTCATTCTCGCGACCGCGCGCAGCCCTGGCGGGCGGCTCTAAAGCCGCCACGTAAGGGGATGCGTCTGCTATGCGCGTGCCATCGACGGTGCGCAGTGTGGCTACGTCAGGCTCAAATGCTGGCGGGGCAGATCTATCCATTGGTCAATTTGGCCGCCCGAAGTTGTCCCAGGTGGCCCGGCGGGCTTTACTCCCATTCAATGGTGGCCGGGGGCTTGGAGGTGATGTCGTAAACCACACGGTTGACCTTGGGCACTTCGTTGACGATACGGTTGCTGATGCGGGCCAGCACGTCGTGGTCCAAACGGGCCCAGTCGGCGGTCATATAATCCTCGGTGGTCACGGCGCGGATGGCGACGACGTGGTGGTAAGTACGCTCGTCGCCCATCACGCCGACGCTGCGTATCGGCAGCAGTACGGCGAACGTCTGCTGCACCTGGTCTGGGTGGTCGTAGCTCGTCGCTTCCCGCAACAGGCCGGCCGCGCCCAGCTCTTCCAACAGGATGGCGTCTGCGGCCCGCAGCGTCTCCAGGCGCTCCCAGGTCACTTCGCCCAGGATGCGCACGGCTAGCCCGGGCCCGGGGAAGGGCTGGCGCCAGACGGTGGCGTCTGGCAGGCCCAGCTCTTGACCTACGGCGCGCACCTCGTCCTTGAAGAGGTAGCGCAGGGGCTCCACTAATTCGAACGCCATGTCCTCTGGCAAGCCGCCCACGTTGTGATGGGTCTTGATGCGGGCCGCTGCCTGGCGCTCCGGCCCGCGGCTCTCGATCACATCGGGGTATAGCGTTCCTTGGGCCAGGAACTCCGCCTCGCCCGCCTCCGACGCCGCCCGCTCGAAGATGCGGATGAAACGCTCCCCGATGATCCGACGCTTTTGCTCTGGGTCTGTGATCCCTTTCAGCGCTTCCAGGAACTCCTCGGTGGCGTCGAGCGCCACCAGTTGCATGCCCATCTCGCGCCGAAAAGTGCGCACCACCTGGTCCGCCTCGCCGCGGCGTAGAAGGCCGGTGTTGACGAAGACGCAGGTCAGCTGATCGCCGACGGCGCGGTGGACCAGCGTGGCCGTGGCGGAGGAATCGACGCCGCCGCTCAGCCCACACACGACTTGCTTATCGCCGACTTGTTCTCGGATGAGGCTCACTGCTTGTTCGATGAACGAGGCCGGGGTCCAATCGGGCGTGCAGCCGCAGATATCGACCGCGAAGCGGCGCAGAATCTCGTGGCCCTGGTCCGTATGGACCACCTCGGGATGGAACTGGAGGCCGTAGATACCCTTTGCGGGCTGGCCCATCGCCGCCACCGGTGCGTTGTCGCTGCTGGCCAAAACGTCGAACCCCTGGGGTACGCTTTCGACGTGATCGCCGTGGGACATCCAGACCGAGAGCCCGGACGCCGACGAGCCCAGACCGGCCAGCAGCGGGTCATCCTTCGTCAGCAGCTCGACCGTCGCCGGGCCGTATTCGTGCTTTTCGGCCATGGTTACGTGCCCGCCCAGCTGATGGGCCAGCAGCTGCATCCCGTAGCAGATGCCCAGCACCGGCGCGCGTTGCTTCAGGAGGTAGTCAGGTAGCGTGGGGGCATCGGGAGCGTAGACGCTGGATGGGCCGCCGGAGAGGATGAAGCCGCAGGGTTCCAGGGCCAGCACCCGTTCCGGCGCTGCATCGCAGGGGAACATCTCGCAATAGACGTTGGCCTCTCGCACGCGCCGGGCGATCAGCTGCGTATATTGTGAGCCGAAGTCGAGTACGACGATGGTGTCGCGAGACACTGAGGGTTCCTCCTGATAGGTTATTCCGTCTCCAGCACGATCTCATCGTCGTTCATACTGGTGATAGCGGCCAGCGAGACGACGGGGACGCCAAAAGCATCCAGATCCACACGCCCGCTTTCGAAGGATTTCTCGATTACCGTCCCGATGCCGACCAGCGTCGCGTCGGCGTGTTCGACCAGGCGCACGAGGGCCGAGATGGTGGCCCCGGTGGCCAGGAAGTCGTCGATCACCAGCACCCGATCCCCTGGTCCTAAGAACTCGGTGGAGACCATCAAGAAGACGTCGCGTCCCTTGGTGTGCGAGGGGGCTACTTCTACGAAGACTGGGCCTGTCATCGTGACTGGTCGAGTCTTCCGGGCGTAAACCACGGGAACGTCAAGGGCGTGTCCGGTCGCCAGCGCCGGCGCGATGCCGGAGATTTCGGCGGTGAGGATTTTGTTCACGTCCTCATCGGCGAATCGGCGGGCCATTTCTTGGCCTACCTCAACCATAAGCTGAGGGTCGATTTGATGATTGATGAAGCTATCGACCTTGAGAATGCCTTTGCCGAGATTCTTTCCCTCTTCCAGAATACGTTGTCTTAAAGATTCCATAAATTCCCCCTTTTAGATCATCGAAACAAATCCGTTTCCCATTGTACACAAGGGGGATGGGCCTGACAAGTTCAACTTGCCCCCCGCGTGTCCGCAGTTATAATGTTTTTATGGATACTGATTCTCTTGTCTCATCGGAAGAAACTTCGCATTCCGGTTTGCAGCCGATGTGGCCCACGGCGGCGCTAGCCCTGGTGGCCCTGCTGGCTTTCGTCGCCGCCACGCCTGGCGGTCTATTGACCAAAGCGGATATGGTGGGCTACGCCGTCTGTCACCGGATCGGATCGCATTCCTTCAGCATCGCTGGGCATCAGCTGCCGCTCTGCGCCCGGTGCACCGGGACCTTTTTGGGCGCCCTGATGGGGTTGTTGGGACAGGCCTTCGTCCTGAGGCGCCGGAAGGCTGCCGCGTTCCCGCCGGCGCCGCTTCTCGTCCTGATGGTCGGGTTTATGGCGCTGTGGGCCAGCGACGGCCTCAACTCCTACCTGGCGATGGTTGGCGGGCCGCATCTCTACGAACCGCGCAACTGGCTGCGGCTGACCACCGGTGCCCTCAACGGGCTGACGATGAGCGCTCTCATCTATCCCATCGTGAACATCACCCTGTGGCGCGAGCCGAAGGAGAAGCCCGCCATCCGGCACCTGCGCGATCTGATTCTCCTGGTGCTGATGGAGGTCGGCTTGGTCGGCCTGGTGCTCTCTCGCTGGACGATTCTGCTCTATCCGCTGGCTCTGCTGAGTGCGCTGGGTGTGCTCTCGCTGCTCACCGGCGTCAACAGCGTGCTGGTGACGGTACTCCTGGGTCGTGAGAACACGGTGGAGACGTGGCGCGATATGATCGCCCCTTTGCTCGCCGGTCTCACGGTGACCCTGGTCCAGATTGGCTTGATCGATCTGCTGCGCTATGGTCTCACCGGCACCCTTGAGGGCTTTCCCTTGCCGTGAGTGCGGGCAAACGAAGCAGTCCCAAAGCGCCCTAGACGCATTAGCTTCCTACAGGCGCGTTTACCGAACGTATCAAACCCAGCTTCGTTTGCCTTGTTCGCATCTGAGTACACTCTGTGGCATTGAAGGCGCTTTCGCAGATGATTCGCTTCGAAAACCCAGCACAAGTTAGGTTTGCTCTGAGCAGACATCTGAATTATAATACAGCTGCGTCAAGTCATTTAGAGCTCAAAAAAAGGAGATATTATGGACATTGGAGGGGCCCTCTCGTTCGTCTTCGAGGATGAGCAATGGATAGGGAAGCTAGTGATTGGAGCTCTGATTGGATTGATCCCTATTTTCGGGCAGCTGGCGCTTGTGGGGTACTCCGTTGCCATCATCCGTAGCGTCCAGGCCGGGGCACCACGGTTGCCACGCTGGGAAAGCCTGGGGCAATATTTTGTGGATGGCTTGATGGCCTCCATCGCCAAGTGGATTTACGCTATCCCGTTTTGGATTTTCCTTTGTCCCATTATGCTGGTCTGGGTGCTCCCGGCGCTGGGCGGTGAACAGGAGGAGTTGGTTTCGATTTTGGTCGGTATCTCAGGGCTGGTGAGCGTGGCTTTGGGCTGCCTGGCGCTCTTGTACGGCCTTCTGTTATTGGTCGTCTCGCCCGCGGTCCAGATTCGCTACGCTGAGGCGGGGAACTTGAGCGCTTGCCTCGACTTTCGGGATGTCTTTCGCTTCGCTTTTGATAATATTGGGCACATCATCGTGGTCCAATTAGTCGTGTGGGTGGCTGGAGGTCTCGTCAGCGGGACGCTCAGCGGTGTGATCAGTGTGTTGGGCCTGATCCCCATCTGTGGCTGGGTCGTGGGGGGACTTCTTGTTTTGTTGACATTCCCTGTGATGACCTGGCTTGTGGCTTTTTACAGTCATCTTTACGGTCAGATTGGCCGCCCGGCTCCAGCAAGACCGCCGATGATCTGAGGCGAGAAGAGGGAAGGCGATATGACGGCGCGTGCATTTCTCAGCCTGGCGACTGCGTTTGGTCTCTCGACTGCGGCTGGGCTTAACGCCTACATTCCCCTGCTGGTCGTCGCGCTGCTGGCGCGAACTACCTCGCTCATCACGCTCAACGAGCCCTACAACGCTCTTAGCAGCTGGTGGGTCATCGGCACCCTGACCCTGCTGCTGATCGTTGAGGTTGTGGTGGATAAGGTCCCGGTCGTCGATGAGGTCAACAATATCATCCACACATTCATCCGGCCCACGGCCGGGGCGATGCTCTTTGCCGCCAGCACGAACGTCGTGGGGCTCCATCCGGTTCTGGCGGCCATCTGCGGCGTGGTTCTGGCCGGCAGCGTGCACGCCGTCAAAACCGGAGGCCGACCGGTGGTCGCGGCTGCGACAGCCGGAGCAGGCGATCCGGTGGTCAGCACCATTGAGGATGTGATCTCGTTTGTGACCTCGCTGCTAGCCATCATCGTGCCCTACGTGATGGCCGCTTTGATTCTGATTATCGCCCTGCTACTCGTTTGGTGGTACACCCGCCGCCGTTGGCGGGCGCGTTAAGATAAGACTTCGGAAGTTTGCCGCTCAGGACTTTGGAAGCCAAACCAAGCCTTGATCGGCCTCGAAATGTTGTTTGATAATGTACTTTTGAAATTTCCGAAGTCTGACTTGCCCTTAACTGAATGACATTGACTTCATACTATAAGGAGATATTCTCATGAACCAAGACTACCGTCAACCGACACCGCCTCCCACCGCGTCACCGCCAACCAGCGGCCTCGCCGTAGGCAGTCTAATCGCCAGCATCCTGGGCCTGACTTTGATCCCAACCATCGGCAGCGTCATCGGGCTCATCCTGGGCTATATGGCCCGGAAAGAGATCCGTAACAGCAGAGGCGCGATGCAAGGTGAGGGCCTGGCCAAAGCCGGTATCATCCTGGGTTGGATCGGCGTCGGGCTGGCCGTGATAGGCGTCTGCCTGTTCGTGTTGATGTGGGCCGGTTTGCTCGGCGGCTCGTTCGGCCTCGGCATCTGCGCTAACCTGGGCAACGGCTTCTAAGCGGGCCCCAAAAAGTGTCCTGAGCGAAGGTGCCTCCGCTTGCTCGCCTAATACTACAACGAGACTTTGAGCGAAACCAGACGTCCGAAGTATCTACCGGAGAACACATTGCTCCAGGAGCGACTCTTTGGTTGAATAGATTTCCCTGAAAGTAAATTTGGAGACTTCGGACGTCTATTGGAGGTGCCACAGCGGGCACGACGCCTCGTGGCCCGATGTGGCAAGAGCCGGTGCTGGAATTCTTCGCGATGAGAGTTTCCCAGCACCGTCTGTTTCGTGCTACGTCCCCACAGGGGAACGGCGGTGCGGCGATAGCAAAGCGTTTTCGCTTTCCTGCAAAAGCTAGTTACCCTACACATCTCTGCTCTGGCCGGTCTCTGACCGAGCCAGACGAGAACCCCTTGACCGAGCCTGGGACACGGTCACGCCTTCGACGGGCCGACCCCAGCAGCGCTCACCAAACTGAACTGATACCCACCACTACGAGGAGTCTTCGGCGGTCTGGCGGGCCGCAGCTTCGTGGTCGTGATAAGCGTAAGGGACGTCTTCAGAGAGCGTCGGTTGCATGTTGGAGACGCCTCCTACCTTGTCGCTATCTATCATTATGGATAGCGGCATTATAGATAGCGGTGGCACACAGCGGTGTATCTTTTGCGCTTCTGCGATTTTCCAGTAAGGGGCATGTCGATTTCCAGTAAGGAATCCAACACGTTTCAGTAAGGAAACTCATGCGTTTCAGTAAGGAAAATAATTT
>CAYYTU010000047.1:0-22993 GCA_964474655.1 uncultured Anaerolineales bacterium | reverse complement strand
ACTTCAGCACAAGCATATGCAAAACTTGAGGGATTACGAGTGTCAAGACTTCGGAAGTCTACGATGACGATGTGCTCTAGCTTCAAAACCGCTCTTTTTAGCACAATTTGGCAAGCAAAGCAGTATTGGGAGACTTCCGAAGTCTATCCTTCCCCAACTTGTAGATGTACCCCTTCAGCTCCACTTTATGGTCAAGCAGTGGGGTTTGTAACCCCACTGGAGCAAAAACTTCTACGCATCAACGCTTAAGTTGACGCGCAGGGGCTGCCCCCGTCCCCGCGCCGTCGAACATGCGTCACGCCGCTGACGACCCTCCGCTTGGCGCTCTGCTTCTTCCCGCAGCATCGGATTGAGAGCGACCTCAATGAAGTCATCCACCAACGTCTCTTGGGCAGTGAAGACGTCCAGCTTCAGTCGCGTCAGGATGGACTCGCGCGTCAGGTCCAACTCGGCGACGACCTCTACTTCCGGTTGCGGGCCACGCCCCGCAGCCCAGGCGAGCTTCCCGGCCAGTTCGGCCAGGCGGGTGGTTATATCTGTTCAACCTCCCTGCCGGGTTGAAGCAGGCCTTACTCCTTGTCGTGCTTCATCTCGGCGCGGTAATCCTGTAAGCCCTTGAACGTCCCGTAGAGCAAAGCCAACAGCAGGAACACCAACGGAAACGCCGTGGCGATTGATGCTGTCTGAATGACCTGAAGGCTGCCGGTCCCGGCCAGCACCGCGGCCACAGCGCCCAGGGCGACGCCCCAGAAAGCACGCAGGCTTCGACCCGGATTCTCCTTGCCGGAGACGAACATCGAGAGGGCCAGCGCCGCCGAGTTCGCGCTGGTCAGGAAAAAGGTAGCGATCAGAAAGAGCAACGCGATGGCCAGCACGCCAGTCAGCGGGAGGTGTTGGACCGTGGCGAATACCGCGCTCTCGACGCCATGCTCGCTCAACACGCCCGTGATGTCGAAGTGAATACCGGCCCCGCCGACGACGCCGTACCACAGGAAGTCGGCCAACGTCGGCAGCACCAGCGTGGCGGCCACCAGCTCGCGGATCGTGCGGCCTTTGGAGATACGAGCGATGAACAGGGCCACGAAGGGTGACCAGCTGATCCACCAGGCCCAATAGAAGATGGTCCAATCGCCCAGCCAGTTACCATCGAAGCCGGGCGCTGTGAAGAGGCTCATCGGCAAGAAGTGAATCAGGTACTGACCGATGGAGCTGGTGGTCAGGTTGATCAAGAAAAGCGTCGGGCCGAAGACGAAGACGAAGAAGAACACGCCGATGAAGATCCACATATTGACATCGCCGATGAACTTGATCCCCTTCTCCAGGCCGGTGTAGACGGCGAGCGTAAAGATAGCCGTCAGGACGCCGATGATGATGTACGTCGCGCTGGCCGGCAGGTTCAGCCCGTATTGAAACTTGAGCCCGCTGGAGAGCTGAAGCGCGACCAGCCCGGTAGTCGTCGCCAGCCCGCCCAGCGTGGCGAAGACGGCGAGCACGTCCAGGATCTTACCCACCAGGCCGCGCACGTGATCGCCGAAGACATAGTAGAAGGCGCTTGAGAAGCGGAAGGGCAACCCCTTGGTGAAGCAAACGTGCGAAAGAGGTATAGCTAACATTGCGTAAATGGCCCACGCGCTCAAGCCCCAGTGGAAAAAAGAATAAGTCATCGCGTTCATTGCTGCCTGCGGCGTTTCAGCCTCACCGCCAAAGTAAGGCGGCGGGGTCATATAATGGTACGCCGGCTCGGCCGGTCCCCAGAAAACGATGCCGGCCGCAATCGCCGACCCAAAGAGCATCGCGAACCAGGAAATGTCAGAGAATTCCGGCTTATCCGCCGGAAGCCCCAATTTCATATCGCCGAATTTGGTCACCATCAGGACGAAGCAGGCCACAACCAGCGCAAAGGCAGTCACCAGGTAGAGCCATCCCCAGCCCTCGGTCGTGAATTTGAAAACGGTGTTGACTACGTTCTCCATATTCGTCGGGAAGAGCACGGACCAGAGTACAAACAGAATCGTCAGTGTAGCCGAGACCCAGAATATGAGAGGGTCGAACGGCCATTCATCATTAGATTGCGACATAACACCTCTTTTTCAACTAGGTGAAACGTGAGGACAGAACGTGCAAACCGGCGCGATTATAGCACAAGCAATCGGGGTTGCAACCGTGATGGAAATAGGACACCGGACGACAACAAGATCGACTCAGAAACGCACCGCTATCAACGCTGATAGAACAAACAGAAAAGCCCGCCGGCGCGATGCCAGCGGGCTTTTTGCTTCCTCACGGGCAAACGAAGCGATTCTAGGGCAGCCCAGACACTTAGATTGCTTACAGTCACGTTTATCGAGCGTATCAAACCCCATCTTCGTTTGCCTTGTTCACGCTTTAAGGACGCTCTGTGGCCTTGAGGGCATTTTTGCTGAGCGACTTGCTTCGAACACCAGGCTACACCCATCGCCTTGTGGGCGTCAGACACTCGGGTCGATCACCCGCCCGACGAAAAGAATCGCTCCGGTTTCAATGTCTCGAATCAGGAAGATGAAGGGATGATCGACGGTGACGTCGACCGGTTCCCCCGGTGCTGCCGATTCCGTCATCACCACCGCTGTGGCCGCGGCAGCCTCCGTACCCTCCTCATCCACCGAGACGAAGGCCTTATGCAAAATATCCGAGATGAACAAGCTCCTGTCCCCAGTCATACCGGAGAAATCCGCCTCGCCGGAGAAGGCCACCGGCATGCCCATCGCCGCCAGCGTCTCCTTCAAGCTGAAGCCCGACTCATACTCGAATCGGGGCAGAGTGAGCCGAACCTTTTGATAATCCAAATCCTCGACGATTGAATCTATTTGATCGGCGCTCAACGACTGCTCGAAGGATTCAAAGGCTTCCGTCTCAGGCAACACGATCACCATCGAGAGCTCATGCCCATCGTAAGGCAACTCGACCGCCTGATAATCCTCGCCTGCCACATAGCCCAGGGACTCGGTCTGGCGCATCAGCGGCACCGTAACCTCGTCACCATCGAGCAAGGTGAAAGGGCCGTCCTCGGTAGCCCCCTCTTGGAAGGGATTGGCCCAGGCGGCGTTGAAGTAGATAGCATTGGTCAACACCAGACGCGTCATCGAATCAATGACGCCCTTGGACAGTAAATCCTCGATCTTTCCCTCCGTCTTCTCACTGACCCAAGCATTGATGGACTGACGGGCCTCCTCCGGCGCGCTGGCGAAATCGAGCACCCGCAGCCCGGCGCCGTAATTCTCCGCCAGCGTGTCCAGGAATGCATCGCGGAAGGTGTAATCCTTCTGGCCCCAGATGGCGTTGGCGATGTTCAAGCGAAACCCCTCGTCATCCTTGCCTTCAGCGTCCTCGCCGCGCTGCGCCAGCTCCTGATCCAGCGTGTTGAACGCTGGATGGAGCGCCTCCCGCGGCAGCAGATAATGGAGCGTTTCCGCCATCTGCTCCTCGGTCAGCCCCTGAGCGCCGGCGTACGTCATCGCCAGGGCCAGGGAGATACTGTACGGTGAGTAGAAGAGATTCTCGCTACCATGTTCCTCCACCAACGAGCGATAGAGCTCAAACGCAAACGTGCTGTTGCCTTCTACCAGCTGCTCCAGATCCGATTCAGGCACACCGGGCGAATCAACGCGCTGCTTCTTCGAGCTCAACGCCTCGCCGGACACGTCCACCTCCCCATCGCTGTCCAACGGCACCCCACCACAACCGGTCAAGACCAACATCGCAACAACGATCGCAGCTAACAGTAGGTGTTTCATCTCACGCCTCCTTCACCAAAGTAACAGACTCCAATCTGTCCAAGCCTATCCGCATCACATACTGGACGAAAAAGAAGGACAAAATGTTCCCTGGAGCCCGCCAGACGTCCCCCAATATCCAATAACAAACGCGCCCAAGCAGAAGCGCCTTTGTCAACTGGCGTAAACGTAGTATAATTTATTTGATTCAAGCACAGGAAGCGATCCGAGATATTTTAAAAGCTGCATACTTTTCGGGGGAGCCTGGGGAGCCAGGCTGAGAGTGACGCCCCGGTTGCACGCGCAACCACCGGCGCCGACCCTCAACACCTGATCTGGGTAATGCCAGCGGAGGGAGTAAGCCAAACGCGCAAGAAGCCGCCCCGCTGGCAGGGGCGGCTTTTTCTTATCGGGGGGTGACAATGCGCGTCGTTATCTTTGCCAACGGGAAGCTGAATCATCCCGAACAAGCCCGAGAGAGCGTCCGCCCGGATGATCTCGTCATCGCCGCCGACGGCGGCACCGAGCACGCCCGATCCGTCGATATCACGCCAGACGTCGTGATCGGTGACTTCGATTCGCTTGCAGATGGCGAACAAGAGCGCCTAGCGTCCACCGGCGTAGAGACCATCGCCTTCCCCGCACGGAAGGACGAGACCGATCTGGAGCTGGCGCTTCTCCACGCCGCGCGCGCAGGCGCGGACGAGATCATCATTCTGGCAGCCCTGGGCGGACGGCTCGATCAGACCGTGGCCAATCTGCTGCTGCTGGCGATGCCCGAGCTGCGCAACATCGACGTCCACGTCGTCGAAGGGCCGCAGACAGCCTTCCTGATCTGCACCCAGGCGACCATCAGGGGAGAACCGGGCGACAACGTCTCGCTCATCCCGCTGGGCGGCGACGCCGAGGGCGTGACCGCTGAAGGTCTCGAATGGCCACTACACGAAGATACGTTACGCTTCGGCCCAGCGCGGGGCGTGAGCAACGTGCTGACAAGAGAAGAAGCCCACGTGCGCGTGCAGAAGGGGTTGCTCCTCTGCGTGGTGAGACACGAAAGCAAGTAGGTAAGTGGCAAGTGTGCAAGTGGCAAGTACGCAAGTTGGCAAGTGCGCAAGTAGTAAGTAGGAGGTGCAAGATGAAACGCATAGCCATATTCGTTTTGGCAGGATTGTTAGTACTGGCCGGCTGCGGGCCTGACACGGAGCCGACCGAACCCTCCACAGCGGAGCCGCAGACTGTGCGAGTGATGACACACGATAGCTTCGACATCAGCGAGGAGACCCTCGGCGCCTTCGAGGAGGAACATAACGCCAATGTGGAGATCCTCAAGGCCGGCGACGCCGGTGTGGTGCTGAATCAAGCCATCTTGAGCAAGGATAACCCGCTGGCCGACGTGCTCTACGGCGTCGACAACACGCTGCTCAACCGCGCCCTGGAGGCCGACATCTTCGAGCCGTACGAATCGCCGCTGCTGGAGAAGATCCCCGATCGACTGGAGATCGACGAGCAGCATCGCGCGCTGCCGGTGGACTACGGCGACGTCTGCCTCAACTACGACATCGCCTGGTTCGAGGACGAGGGGCTGGAGCCGCCGACGCAGCTCGAGGATCTGACGAAGCCCGACTACGAGGGCCTGACCGTGGTGGAGAACCCCGCCACGTCCTCGCCGGGCCTGGCTTTTATGCTGGCGACCATCGGCCACTTCGGCGAAGAGGGCCACTACACCTGGCTCGACTACTGGGCCGATCTGGAGGCGAACGACGTGCTGGTGACCGAGGGCTGGAGCGAGGCCTACTACGAGCAGTTCACCTACGGCGGCGGAGGCGACCGGCCCATCGTCGTCAGCTACGCCAGCAGCCCGCCGGTGGAGGCCCACTTTGCCGAGGAGCCCTTCGAGGAGGCGCCGACCGGCGTGGTCGTCGGCAACGGCAGCTGCTTCCGCCAGATCGAGTTCGTCGGCGTCCTGAGGAACGCTCAAAACCCCGATCTGGCCCGAGCCTGGGTAGACTTTATGCTCGGTCAGACGTTCCAGGAGGACATCCCCCTTAACATGTTCGTCTTCCCGGCCAACGAGGAGGCGGACCTGCCCGAGGTGTTCGCCCAGTTCGCCGTCATCCCAGATAACCCGATCAGCGTCGGCCACACGGCCATCGAAGCCAGCCGCGAGACCTGGATCGAGGCGTGGACCGAGACGGTGCTCCAGTGACGGGAACCGTGGGAACCGGTAGGCAAGTAGGAACATCCCAGCATGTACGACCTTTTGCCCAGCTGCCGATCCATCTACTTGTCTACCTCCTCCCGCTCACTTTCCTGCTCCTGTTCTATTTCTATCCGCTCGGCTCGATCTTGACGCTCTCCTTCGCACCCGAAGGGGAACTGAGCCTGACCGCGCTGGAGAAAATCTTCAGCACGCCACGTTACCTGGAGACGATCTGGTTCACGATCTGGCAGGCGACGCTCTCGACGCTGCTGACAGTGGCACTGGCACTGCCGGGCACCTACGTCTTCGCCCGCTACGAGTTCCCGGGTAAGTCGCTCCTCCAGGCGCTGACCACGGTGCCGTTCGTGCTGCCGACCATCGTCGTCTCCCTGGCCTTCACCGCGCTGCTGGGGCCGCACGGCGCGCTCAACGTGGCCCTGATGCGGCTCCTGGGCCTGGAACAGCCGCTGCTCGATCTCCAGCACACGCTGGCGATCATCCTGCTGGCGCACGTCTTCTACAACTACACCCTGGTGCTGCGCATCGTGGGGACTTACTGGGCCAACCTCGATCCTCAGGTGGAGGAGGCGGCCCGGATGCTGGGCGCGAGCCGCTGGCGGGCCTTCCGCGAGGTGACGCTGCCCTTGCTGACCCCGGCCATCGGCGCGGCGGCGCTTCTGGTCTTCATCTTCGATTTCACCAGCTTCGGCGTCATCCTGGTGCTGGGCGGACCGCGCTTCGCCACGCTGGAGGTGGCAATCTACCGCCAGACGATCCATTACCTGAACCTGCCGCTGGCGGCGGCGCTGTCCGTGCTCCAGATCCTGTTCACCTTCGGGCTGATGGTGGCGTACACGCACCTGCAGGCCCGCACGTCACTGCCCGTGGAGCTGCGCTCCCGAAAGGCGGCCCAACGTCGCCCGCAGCACTGGCGCGAATGGCTCATCGTGGGGCTCAACGTGGGGCTGATGCTGATCCTGCTGGTGACGCCGCTGGCGGCGCTGGTCGAGCGCTCCCTGACGCTCACGGGGCGTCTCTCGCTGACCCACTACCGCCAGCTGTTCCAAAACCCGCGCGGCTCGTTCTTCTACGTGCCGCCGATCGCCGCTGCACGCAACTCGCTGGGCTTCGCCCTGGCGACGACGGTGCTCTCGGTCGTGCTGGGCCTGATGGCGGCCTCGGCGCTGAACAATCGAGGGGACGCCAGGGCCCTGCACCGCCTGCTCGATCCGATCCTGATGCTCCCGCTGGGCACCTCGGCGGTGACGCTGGGGCTGGGCTACATCGTCGCGCTGGACGAGCCGCCGCTCAATCTGCGCACGTCGCCCCTGCTCGTGATCCTGGCCCACACGCTGGTCGCGCTGCCCTTCGTGGTGCGCAGCGTGCTGCCGGCACTGCGCTCCATCCGCCCCCAGCTGCGCGAGGCCGCGGCGATGATGGGCGCCTCGCCCTGGCGGGTCTGGCGCGAGGTCGATCTGCCGATCGTGGCGCGGGCGATGCTGGTCGGCGCGGTCTTCGCCTTCACCATCTCGATGGGCGAGTTCGGGGCCACCAGCCTGATCGCCCGCCCGGAGCGCCCGACGATGCCGGTCGCCATCTACCGCTTCCTCGGCCGGCCCGGTATGGTCAACTACGGCCAGGCGCTGGCGATGTCCACGCTGCTGATGCTGGCCTGCACGCTGGGCTTCCTGGCCATTGAACGGTTCCGCGTCGGAGAGATAGGGGAGTTCTAACAGCAGCTATGTCCTTACTTGAGATCCGCAACCTCTCCAAAGCGTATCCCGACGGCTGGACGCTGACCGACGCCAGCTTCAGAGTCGAGGAACAGGAAATCTGCGGGCTGCTTGGACCGTCCGGCTGCGGCAAGACGACGCTGCTGCGGCTGATCGCCGGGCTGGAGACGCCCGACGGGGGGCAGATCCTGGTCGATGGCAAGGACGTGACCCACACCCCGCCGCACCGGCGCGGCTTCGGGCTGATGTTCCAGGAGTACGCGCTCTTCCCACACAAGGACGTCTTCGGCAACGTGGCCTTCGGGCTGCGGATGGCGGGTATGGATCGCGAGACGATCTCGTCCCGGGTGAAGGAAGCGCTGGCCCTGGTTGGGCTGGAGGGGTTCGCACGCCGCGATGTGAGCCAGCTTTCCGGCGGGGAGCGACAGCGGGTGGCACTGGCCCGCAGCCTGGCCCCGCAGCCGCGCCTGCTGATGCTTGATGAACCGCTGGGATCGCTGGATCGGACGCTGCGCGAGCGCCTGATGGACGAGCTGCCGGCGATTCTCCATCGGGCCGGCGTGACCGCCATCACCGTCACCCACGATCAGGAGGAAGCCTTCGCCCTGGCCGATCGCGTGGTGCTGATGCGCGGCGGCGAGATCGTGCAGGAGGGAACGCCGCTGGACGTCTACCGCTGTCCGGCCTCGGCCTGGGCCGCCCGCTTTCTGGGCCTGACCAATCTGCTGGAAGCGAAAGTCATCGGGCCGGGACGGGTGGAGACGGCCCTCGGCACGCTGTGGATTGAGATTGGGGAGGAGGAAGCTGCCGCTGAAACGTGGGAGGCGGGATCGGAGGCGACCCTGCTCGTCAGGCCGGAGGCGGCGCAACTGAATGAGCAAGACCCCAATCACGTGACGGGCGTGCTCGCGGAACGCTCCTTCCGCGGGAACTACTATCAGGTGACGATGCGTCACGCCAACAACGTCGAGCTGACGTTCGATTTCCCCGTCAGCGCGGCGCTGCCCAAGATCGGAGAGCCGCTCTCGCTTTCGCTAGATCCGACGGCGCTGACGCTGCTGCCCGGCTAGCGACCGCGCTCACTACTGGCCTACAACATCAGGCCTCTTCCGGCTGGAAGATCGCCTCGGCGTGCTCCAACAGCGTCTCGACGCGCTCCGACGTCACCTCCCTGGTCTCCAGGTAGGCCGCCAGCAGATCGCGATCGCTCATCTCCTCGGGCGCCTGCTCCCCCAGCCGCACTCGCGCTCTCCGCTCGACCTCGCGGTTGATCCCGGCGACGTAGTAAGCATCATCCAGCAAGGCCCGCACGTCATAATCGCGCAGCAAGGATTCCTGCTCAGCGTGCATCTGTACGATCAGGCGTACGATGGCTTTCCGCAGGTCGTGCCCGGCTACCCGCTCGCGAAGCGCCTCCAGCGGCTCGTCCGAACCCCGCACATCGGCGCGGATCGTCACGAGCCGGCGGGCATCCACCTCGACGAACTCCCAGGTGGCCTGGCCCCGTTCTAACTCCACCCAGCAGAACCCCTTGGGGTCCCCCTCCTCGCCAAAGTCGACCCGCTCCAGGCTGCCGGCGTAGACGATGGGGGGCTGATTCTGCTCATTGAGGCTCTGGTGCTTGTGGACGTGACCCAGCGCTACGTAATCCCAGGCCGGGTCGTCCAGCACCGACTTGAACACCACCACGTCCCGTCCGATCATCACGCTGCGCTCGGAGCCATAGGTGGCCTCGGAGACGCTCAGGTGCGCTGTCAAAACCGCCGGAAGGTCAGGGTCCAGCTGCTCCTTCAGCGCCTCGATATTGGCGGTCACAATTTCCTGCAACGCCTCGTCCAGCGCCTCAATGGAAAGCCCGCGAAACTGATCGTGGGCCAGCAAGCGTTGGCGGACGGGGTAGGGCACCGTGGCGACCTGGACCGGGCCGTGCTGCGTCTCAATTCGATGCACTCGCTCATCGCGCCCGACGATCACGTTGGGCACGTCGAGCGTGCTGAAGATATCGACGGTAGAGGCCTTCTGCACCATCGTCGGCAGGTCGTGGTTGCCGACCAGCAGCACAACGGGAACGTCGGCATCGATCAGCCGCTTGACGCGCCTGGCAAAGGCCCGCTGGTAGGTCGGGTTAGGGCTACGGCGCTTGTAAGCGTCGCCAGCGAAGATCACCAGATCAACCCCGTGCGCCAGACCGTAGTCGATCAGCTCATCGAAGCGACCCAGAAAATCGCCTACCCGGCTGTTGAGACCACTCGACGAATCGAGTCGTCCGTAATTCTCCATCCCAACGTGAATGTCGGCGAAGTGCAACAAGCGAATCTTGTTCTCCATACCACCCTTTCATTTGATGCCGATAGACCTGATCAGACGAGCGCGTGGCTATTATACGGGGGAGAATGAGGGTGTCAACATCCCAGTTCAATTGCCGGTTGCAGGAGCCGTCGATCGTGCTATACTACCGCCCTATGCGGAAACTGCTCAAGGTCGGACAGCAAACAAAGAATATGGTTTCGGGCCGTGAAGGCAACGACCATTGCAATCACGTCCTCAGCTGACCGATCAACGAAAGCGATGCAACATCCAGTCCAACGCTCCAGTCAGCTTTATTCCATCGTCGAATCGATTACATCGAACCCCGCCCATCTGGCTCTGACCGCCTTGCTACTCATCTACATAGCGCTGGCCGTCGCCTACAGCCTGGCCTCACCGATCTACGAGCCGACCGACGAGCTGCGCCACTTCCGCTACGTGCGCCACATCGCCGTCCACCGCCATCTGCCCGTGATGCGCCAGGGAACGCCTCGCGCCCAAAGCCATCATCCGCCGCTCTACTACGCGCTGGGAGCACTGGTCAGCAGCTGGGTTCCAATTGAGCGAGACGTCTATTATAAGCCAGCCACAAATCCGTTCTGGGCTTATCGCGAATGGGAGGTGGGCGTCGATAACAAGAACCAATACCTTCACGGCCCAGCGGAAGCGTTTCCGTTCCAAGGCATGACGCTGGGGGTCTATCTGGTGCGCTGGATGACGGTGTTGATCGGCGCAGGGACGGTCTGGCTCACCTATCGGGTCGGTCGGGAGCTCTTCCCTGATGAGCCCGCGCTGGCGCTTGGAGGAGCGGCTATAGTGGCGTTCAATCCCCAATTCCTCCACTTGAGCAGCGCCGTCAATAACGACATCCTGGCCGCGCTGTGGGGGACCGCGATCCTGTTGATATGCATCCGGCTCGTGCGATGCGGCCCGAGCGTGCGAACCGACGTCACGTTGGGCGTCTTGTTCGGCCTGGCGCTGCTGAGCAAGCTCAACCTGGCGGTCCTGGCAGCGCCGATCGGGTTGGCCTATGCGTTAGCCACGTGGCGGACGCGCGAATGGCACGCGATGTTGCGCGGTGGGCTGATCGTGCTGGGCGTGGCTGCGCTGATTGCCGGGTGGTGGTTCGCGCGTAACCAGATCCTCTACGACGACCCCACTGGTATGCGAGCCGTCAACGAGCTATGGGCCGGGCGCTCCCCCGATGAGAGCTGGTGGGCCGTGCGCCAGGGATGGACACACCTGTGGAGCAGCCTTTGGGGCCGCTTTGGCTACGGGCAAGTCCCGATGCCCAGGCCAATCTACCAGGGGATACTGGGGTTTTGCCTGCTGGCGCTGGGGGGCTACCTCGTCCCGCGGCGTGATACGCCGCTACGGCTGGAACTGCTTCCGGCGGTCGGCGCTCTGCTGACCACCGCTGCGGTCGTGGTCTATTACATCCTGATCCAGCCGGCCGGCGCGATGGGGCGCTTTTTGTTCCCCGGGCTCTCGGCGCTGGCCCTGCTGCTCATCACCGGCTTGAGCCGCTTCGTGCCCTCGCGCCTGCACTGGACCGTGAGCTCGACCGTCGCAGTAGGTATGGCGGCGCTGGCGATGTATGCCCTGATCGGCGTCCTGATTCCCGCCTTCGCGCCGCCGCGCCCCCTGAGCGATGTTCAGCTCCAGGCGATCCCGAACCAGACCGAGATCACATTTGGGGATACAGCTCGCCTGCTGGGCTACGAGGTCACGCCAAAGACGGCCCAACCCGGCGACACCGTCGAGGTCACGCTCTACTGGCAGGCGATGGCCCGCGCCGAGCGGGACTACGCCGTCTTCGTGCATCTGCTGAGCGAGGTCGGCACGATGGTGGCGCAGCGCGACACGCACCCTGGCCTGGGGCGCTACCCGACCACCGCCTGGACGCCAGGCGTCGCCTTCGCCGACACCTATCGCGTCCACATCCCGGAGACGGCCTACGCCCCGGATACGGGTCACGTCCAGGTGGGGCTCTATCAGCCCAACGGCCCGCGTCTGACCACCAGCGATGGACGAGACGCCGTGCGTCTGGCGAGGGTGAAAATTCGTTCCAACGCCGATCAGTATCCCAACCCGGTGAGCGTCAATTTCAGCAACAAGATCGAGCTGATCGGCTACACGCTCGAACCGCGGGCGGCACAGCCCGGCGACACAATTCACCTGACGCTCTACTGGCGCGCGCTGGCCCCGATGGAGAACGATTATAAGGTGTTCGCGCATATTTTGGGGGTCGACAATCAGATCTGGGGAGGCAGCGACAGCTTGCTGATCGACGATGGCGAGCGTACGAGCGCGTGGGAACCGGGCCACGTGGTCAAAGAGACCCGCGAGCTGGAGGTGGGGCTGACCACGCCAGCGGATTTCTACGACATTGAAATCGGCCTGTATAAACCAGGAGATCGCCTGAAAGTGTTGGGGGAAAACGGGCATAAAAAGGGCAACCGGTTACTGCTGGTCAAGTTACAAGTCGAGCGATGAACCAAAGCACGGCACAGCGTAAAGCCTTCCTTAACTTAATCGTCTTGCTGGCATACGCTGGCGTGGCAGTGGGAATGACGTGGCCTATCACTGGTCGGCTCTCCACACACTTACCCGGACACACGACGGACACGCTCGTCCACTACTGGAACGGTTGGTGGGCACAGCAAGCGCTATCGCACGGTCAATCACCATTTCATACAGCATCTCTCTTCCACCCTCAAGGGTTGAGTCTGGTCTACCACAATTTCGCCTGGCTGAACATCCTCGGTTGGACACTGTTAGAATTGCTAATTGGAGGGTTCGCCGCCTACAACATCGTCCTATTACTAAACTTAGCACTGTGCGGTCTGACTGCTTTCTTGCTTGTTTCTGATCTTACCGGCGATAAGCGCGCTGCTTTCCTCGCTGGCTTGATCTATCAAAATTGGCCCTACCGCTTATCGCAACTGGATCATCCCAACCTGATCAGCACCCAGTGGATACCGCTATTCTTCCTGTTTTTGATTCGTGCAATACACCACAAGCGCTGGCAAGATGGTCTGCTGACAGGCCTCCTCTTTGCTCTGATCGGCTATACACGCTGGCAATTGCTTATTCCAACCACCGTTATGGGAGGGCTTTACTTCGTCACCACCCTAGCTGTGAACAGCCAGTTTTCCCCTCCAAGGGACTTTAAGCTCCCTCATTGGGCTCGTCCCGTAGTGCTTGCCGCGGGAATAGCGTGTCTCACCCTGGCACCGCCTGCCCTGTTTCTGTTGAATCAGCAACTCAATAACCCAGCTGCTCTCTTGATGGAGAGTGAAGAATCTACGATGCAGACTGACCTACTCGCTTACATAACCCCAAGTAACTCTCACCCGCTAGCTGGCACAATTACCCAACCAGCTTACAATCGCTACTACACCGACCGCAGTGAAGGACGTCGTTTCCCTGCTTATATCGGCATCATAACTTTTGCATTGACATTATGGGGCGTTTGGAGGACGCGTGATCTCGCACTGCCGTGGGCTGTGATGGCACTGGGGTTGATCCTGCTGGCGCTGGGGCCAGTTCTGCGTGTAGGCGGAACACTCTATCCCCATATCCCAATGCCCTACCGGGTGGCCCAAAAGACGTTCGTGATACGCTTGCTTCGCACGCCAGATCGCTTCAGCCTATTTCTGGCCTTGCCGATGGCTGTACTCGCTGGCTACGGCCTTACAGAGATACCACTCGAGACAATCCAACCAAAAAGATGGCTGGCTTTTGCCGCGCACGGGCTTCTAGGAGGAGCCATTTTATTTGAATACCTGATAATACCTGCTCCAACCCAACTACTGTCAAGATCTTCATTTTATGTAGAACTAAGCCAAAAAGCCAACACCTTCGCCGTACTAAATCTGCCGATAGGCCCCCAAAGATCCAAGCTCTATATGTTTAATCAGGTCTTTCACCAACATCCAATTCTACAAGGCAAGACGGCCCGCTTCCCAGAAGACACATACGCTTACCTGGACGGTCACCCCTTACTACGGACGTTGCGACGCGCCAACGAGATGGACCCTGATCTGACCGATGTTAGCCGCCAACTGCGCCACTTGGCGAAGGACGATGTGCGCTATATGATCCTCCACAAAGACGAGGCCAGCGCTAAGCGGCTAGACCGCTGGCAGCGCTATTTGGCCTTCGAGCCTCACTTTGAGGACGAATATATCGTCGTCTATACAACGAGTCCTTCGGCAGGACACGATTTCAACCTTCTAGATGAGATCGCACCAAGCATTGGTCCCATCAGTATCATCACTTCAACCGACTGCTTAAATCCCGGCGGTGTGCTAGAGATAGATGTAGCATGGGGAACGTCGAAAACCATCCGACGCGACTTTCGGGCCCAATTAATGCTGGTATCCGATGGAGCAACAGCCGAGGAGAAGACATTCCCGGTCTCATCTGATTGGCTCACACACCAATGGCCCGCTAACAGCGTCGCCTGGGGCTACTATATCCTGCACACGGACCCCGAGCTTGCCCCCGGCACGTATACGATTGAACTGGCCCTGATAGATCCGACGACAGGAAAAGTCCAGGGACATTCCGTATCGGCGGGACAGGTAGAGGTAAAACACGAGACGTGTGACTTTGCCCCCCCGGCCGAAGCCGCCGACATAAACGCGCTTTTCGGAGATGCGTTGCGATTAGTAGGATATGACTTCCAACGCACAGGGAGTCGGCTGGCTGCCACCTTATACTGGCGTTCGGAGCGGCGGATGGCAACCGACTACAAAATCTTCGTACACATCTTCGACCCTGCGACCGGGGCACCAGTTGCCCAAGTCGACGCGATGCCTCATCAATGGGATTATCCGACATCTTTCTGGGGTCCAGGTGAAACAGTAAAGGACACAATGTCCGTCTCGCTGGAAGGTGTGCCGGAAGGGAGTTACGAGATAGCTGTAGGGGCTTACGATCCGGAGACGATGAAACGCCTTACGGTGATGGATGCGAGTGGTCAACACCATGCCGATGGTCGTCTGGTGCTAGCCGGGGAGGAAGTCATCATAGAGGCACCGAACCCGTGAGCAGAAAGCAGAGCTGGGGCCTGATCACGCTGATGCTACTGCTGGCGGCCGCGCTCCGCTTGGGGGCGCTGGGCCAGGTGCCGCCAGGGCTCGCCCACGATGAAGTCGCCAACTGGCTGATCGCCGAGGATATCCTGCGCGGGGAGCACGCCATCTACTTCACGGCAGCTTACGGGCACGAACCGCTCTATCAGTATATCCAGGCCGCCACGGTGGCGCTTTTCGGCGATCACTGGCTGGGGCTGCGCTGGCCCTCGGCGGCCCTGGGGCTGCTGGGCATCGCCGCCACTCACACGCTGATCCGCCGTCTGTTTGGCTTTCGCGTGGCCCTGTTGACCAGCGCCGGGTTGGTCGTCGGGTTCTGGCCTGTCTTCTATGCCCGCGTCGCGCTGCGCGCCATCAGTTTGCCCTTCCTGGCTGCTCTTGCAGCTTATTTCCTTCTCCGCGCCCTGGCGCCCTGGCTGCTCCAACCACAAACCGGCGCTCGTCGAACGATCACGAATCGCGGATACAAAGACGCGGTGCTGGCTGGTTGCTTCCTGGGCCTCTCGCTCTACACCTACATGGCCGCCCGCATCCTGCCCTTTATCGTCATTGTCTGGTTCCTCTATTCCATTCTGGTGTCATCATTCGCTCGCACGTCATCCGACCGCCCACTGTTGCCCTGGCCCCACATCGTCGCCTACCTGCTGACGGCCGCCATCGTCGCGGCCCCGCTCGCAATCTGGCTGGTTTCACACCCCAACGCCGAGTACCGCATCACCGAGATCCGCCAGCCGCTGGATCAGCTGCTTGCTGGAAATCCCGTACCCACAGCACAGAACTTCATCGCCAACCTCAAGTCCTTCACGATCTCCGGTGATGCTCTACCGCGTCAAAATATCCCGGGTCGCCCCGTCTTCGCCGATCCCATCAGCGCCGTGCTCTTTTATGTCGGGATTCTCATCGCGCTCTGGCGCTGGCGCGATCCGCGCTACGGCTTCCTGCTCATCTGGCTGATCGGCGCGCTGGGACCCAGCGTCGCCACCGCCGACGCCCCCAGCTCGATCCGCAATATTCTAGGGCTGGTGGTAGTCTTTATCTTCCCGGCCCTCGCCCTCGCCGAGGCCAGCCAATGGCTCCAACAAAGAATAAGCGAGAGGCACAATCGCCGTTCCCTACTTCCCGCCCTTTGCCTGCTGCTCACGCCCTGCCTCTTCCTCACCGCCCGCGACTACTTCGTCCGCTGGCCGAAGAACGAGACCGCCCGCTTCGTCTACCAGGCCGACTTGACTGCCGTGGGCCAAAAGCTAGACACGCTGCCATCGGAGACAGCGGTCGCTGTGGCCGGGCTGTCGGTGCATTCGCTGGACGCTCCAAGCCTCAAGCTCGCTACACGAAGTGACACGGGCGACGTTCGTTTGTGCGACACGCGCGAGACGCTCGTCATTCCAGCAGGAGGCAATGGACGGCTCTTTGTCCCGCAGTTCGTCCCCGTAGATGAGGATTTTGAGCAACTGTTGACGACCTGGGGAGCGCGGAAAGAAAGTCAAGCAGCGTTCACCAGCTATCGCCTGCCTCACGAAGCGGCTATGCAGCAGCACCTGGGGAAATTGAAGACGAAGGCTACTTTGCCCACCGGCGTCCCGAGCGACGCCCCGGTGACCTTCGAGGGGCGATTGACGTTCCTGGGCTACAAATGGCTGGAGATGCGCTTGGACGATCCACTCACGCTGTTGACTTACTGGCGCGTGGAGAAACCGCCATCATTTCCCGTCAAGATCTTCGTCCATCTGACGGATGAATCCGGCGATCTCATCGATCAAAGCGACGGTCTGGGCAGCCCGGCCCAAGGATGGAGACCCGACGACCTCATCATCCAGAAGCACACTCTGTCCTGGCCACAGGAACATCCCGACCTGCTTTACATGCTACACGTGGGACTGTATAATCCATCGTCCAAACAGCGTTTGTCCGCAAGGAACGCCGACCGGGTGTTGATTGAACCTCCGGGAGAGTAGGCAAAGCAAACGATGAGAATCAAAGATAAATTACAAAGCACACAAACCAGGCAACTGGTCATACTTACGGCAATGTTCTTGCTGGCCTTCTTGCCACGGGCGCTCTATCCAGTCTCCTGGCCGATGCAGTGGTACAGGCGCTCAATTCGGTTTAGCGAGGCTATCCTGACGGGGAACTGGAGCGATACGTTCCAAAGACATCATCCTGGTGTCACCACGATGTGGCTTTCAGGCTTTGGCATGAAGGTCTTTGCACACTCACGGGGGCTGACCCCAGACCAACTGCTCGGCATCGAACCGGCACAACCCGGCGTTACATCCAACGCGATTATCGCCGCCGTACGACCACTGGCATTCGTCATCGCTTTGTGCATTGCTCTCTCCTACGTGCTCATACGACGGCTGGCGGGTTCACGGGTGGCGATTGCCGCCGCCGGTTTGCTGGCGTTGAACCCATTCTATATAGCCCGGAGCCAGGTGTTGCACGTCGATGCCTTGCTGGCTACTTTTATGATGGTCAGCGTGCTTTTCTTGATGAATCATATGCAAAGTGAAAAGCACAGCGATCTGGCGTTGAGCGGCGTCTTTGGAGGATTCGCGCTGCTGAGCAAAAGCCCAGCGTTATTCCTGGTACCATACACCGTGCTCGTCACAGCAAGCTGGGACCTGCTCTCAATGATGCAGCGGAGCAAACCACAGTGGAAGGGCTATTTCAAGCGGACACTGACACGCATAATGCTCTGGATCGTCACAGCAGCCGTAGTCTTTGTAGCTCTCTGGCCAGCGATGTGGGTTCGTCCAATCGACACCGCACAGAAGATGGTGGAAAATATCACAGACAAGGTCGAGACTCCCCATTATAATCCCATCTATTTCAACGGAGAGGTTACCTTCGATGATCCAGGCCCCCGTTTCTACCTGGCAACGCTGGCCTGGAGGACAACTGCGGTAACGCTGCCGATGCTGGGGATGAGTATTGCATTTACCCTCTGGCAACTGCGTTCAGGAAATCAGATTGAGCCGATCCCCTGGCTGCTAATAGCTTACATCGTCTTCTTCATCGCTCAGATGAGCCTGGCGGCCCGGAAAGAGATGAGATACATCTTGCCCACATTCCTGGCAGTCGACATATTAGCCGGGGTTAGTATGGTTAAACTGGGGAAATGGATAAATAAAATACTTCCGCGGCAAGAGAAACGTTGGACGGAGATGGCGCTCATAGGAGGGCTATTAATGCTCCAAGCGGGGTTGATCCTACCCCGGCACCCTTATTATGGCACGCTGTTCAATCATCTGCTCGGAGGGACAGAAGGAGCGCAATATGTTCTTCCACTCCAACATGAGGAAGAAGGCTTAGATCTGGCCGCCCGGTATCTCAACGATCTGCCAAACGCACAAAAAGTCACGGTAGGGTTGCACAAACGCGGCGACAACTTTTTCAAGCGCTACTTCGAAGGATCAATAACGACCATCGACGATCCCGCTGCTGATTATCGGATCTACACGATCAACCAGATTTTGCGTCAGATGGATATTGAAGACTGGAAAACGTTGTGGGAACTGGATCAGGAGACAGAGCCTGTATGGACTGTTTCCTTTGGTGGCGTAACCTTTGTCTGGATCTACGAAAGTCAGAACTTGTTAAAAGTTAGAGGGCCCGGATATGCAACCGACCACAGGCTAGGCGAGCATATCTGGCTGCGAGAAGTCAAAACCAGTACCGAGGTGGTGGCACCTGGAGGGCAATTGATCGTCGCCCCCACCTGGGAGATAAGCGGAGATGTAGAAAAGAGCTATAAAGTTTTCTGTCATCTCTTATCCGATAGCCAGAACTTGATCGCACAAAGAGATGGATTCCCACTCAATGGTTCTCGACTCACCTCGACCTGGCGGGAGGGAGATTTCATCAAGGATAGCTATGTGATCAACATAAGTGATGACGCCCCCCCAGGCCAGTATGAGCTCTCAATCGGGATGTATGATCCCAAGAGCATGAAGCGCCTTCCTGTTTACACGTCAACCGGGGAACGTCTGCCCAATGCCCGGATTGTGTTGGGGCAGATCGCCGTCCAGGCCATCGATTGAGGCGCTCCATACCGCACACATGACCAACGCTAAACCCAAAATGCGCTTCTGCTATCGCTTACGGAAACGGGTATGGCTACGGTTACAACACGATCAGCTCGCCCTGGCGCTATTTGCCCTGGCGGTCATTGTGATGACCTATCCCCTCGTTCCCAACATTAGAACAGGCTTGCCCAGCACTGGCCTCGTAGGCCGTGACATCTACAACACCTTATGGCAGAAGTGGTGGCTAGTCAAGGCAGTGACAGAAGGTCATAATCCTAACTTTACACCTTACCTGTTCTATCCCCAGGGCCTGGACATCACGTTCCAACCCCGTCGCTGGGCGGCCTTCGGGGCCTGGATTCCCTTGACCTTCCTCTTCGGCGACATCGCGGGCTACAATTTGAACGTTTTGCTGGGGCTTCTCGTGAGCGCATACATGACGTACCTGTTACTCCTCTACTTGACCCAGGACCGACAGGCCGCCTGGATCGGCGGAGCTTTCTATGCTTTCTACCCACAGCACATTCAGCGCGCGCTGGGACAGCCCAATACTGGAAGTGTGCAATGGATTCCGCTGTTTATGTTGGCCTTGATCGTAGCGCTGCGCAAACTATCGAAAACGTGGACTGGCTCTACCGAAAAATCGCGCACGCAAACGCTAACGACACTTCTTTTGCCGGCCCTGGCGCTGTCGCTCAACGCTTATATCAGCATCAAAGTCTGGATGCTGGCTGCGCTGCTTGGAGCTCTCTATGCAGGATTGAGCGCCGTCTCTGCTGGCTGGTGGAAGGTTCCAACCTTTTGGATCACTATGCTCATCCTGCTGGCACTTATGTTGCTCCTGGTAATGCCAGTCGCTTATCCTTTCCTGCAATCCGGCAGGGTCGATAACGCACTCAACACGTTCAACACCGAAGGGGCGGACTTATATTCGTTCATTATGCCCGCACCGGGCCGCCCTCCTTTCGCACCGCCCTACGTAGCTGATCTGCTGGGGATTCCGTCGGACACAATCTGGTATGGAGGCGCCTTTCACGTAGGGGTGACCTCCATAGGGTTGGTCATCATTGGCGTAGCCGCGTACAAAGGAAAGCAATCTAGACGGCTCGTGTGGCTGATTCTGGCAGTATTTCTATGGATCATGACTCTGGGCGTGGTTCTGCATGTCAACACCGTCCCCAAACCCAAAATCTGGACCCCTTACTATGTGCTCAAGAACTTCATTCTCTTTCGCGCGCTCCGGCAACCCAAGCGTTTCGCGCTCATCTTTGCGCTGCCGTGGGCCGTGTTGGTCGGCTATGGAGCAGCGCAGATAAATGAGTGGCTCAAAGGAAAAAAGCGGTGGGGATACGCCGTGCTCACTGTGCTCGCCGTGCTAATGCTGTATGAGGTCGGTGAGATGCCGTGGCGCATCCAACACCCCCTTGTTTCACCCTTTCACTACAACTTAGAGGTCAATGAAGAGCCCGGTGCCATTATCGACCTCCCGATGGGACGTAACAAAGCCAAACGCTACGACTTTTTGCAGACCATTCACGAAAGGCCAATCGTCGAGGGCGTAGTCGCCCGCATGCCCGAGGAAGCCTATCAGTATATCAACACCCAGCCCTTGTTGCTAGCCTGGCGTCAGAGGATCTCGGCGGAGAATTGGCGCTACGATCCCAAGCAAGTCGTGGGAGAGCTCTACAAAGACGGCTTCCGGTATATTCTCGTGCACGAGGATGCGGAGTGGCTCACGTCCTATTTCGCCAACGTGTCCCCTGCATACGAAGGCCCTCACCTGACAGCTTATACCGTAGCTGACTTGCGTGACTCCCCTCCTGCTACCTACCGTCCCTATCAGGCCGTTGAGCACCGGCTAGACGTGCAATTGGGCGATCATATCACCTTGCTGGGCTATAAGGTGAGCTCGAACCAGATATCGACAGACGATCAGTTGTCCGTGACGCTGTCCTGGCAATCAGACGGTACTATGCGAGCGGACTATCACGTGTTCGTGCATCTGCTGGATTCAGAGGGACAATTGGCTGCTCAGCACGATGGCGTACCGAGACACGGCGAGCGACCAACCTGGAACTGGCTCGACACCGAAGTGATTGTAGATGAGCATATGTTGGCTTCCGATGTTGACTTACCTCCAGGAACGTACACGCTCACCGTCGGGATGTACGATTACGGCACTAAAGAGCGATTGCCGGCGATCGGACCGGATGGGGAACGTTGGGCAAACGATCGTATCGTGTTGAATCAGATACGAGCTGTGAAAAGCGAAAACTGATCTCGTATAAACAAGTGGCTTGGGGATCTTATATGATCTATCGATAGGAATGTATAACATCGAACATCTGGAACGCCTTCCGGACTAAGACGAGGATGGCGAGCGTCTCCTTGATAATCGCATTATTGGTTCAGTGCATATCGAGCCACTGGTGACAAGCAATTAAGGGTATTGTGAAGCACACATCTCGTTTTATCGTCATCGCATTGTTGACTTTGTCCTTTGGCTTATCCCTCACCAGCGCGGTGCAAAAATCACCGACGATGGACGAACAGAACCACATCGCTCGGGGAGCGGCCTATTTGGGCACAGGCGACCCGCGGCTAAGCATTGAGCACCCCCCACTGGTCAACACTCTCAGCGCTCTGCCAGCACATCTCCTGCTTGATCTTCAACTGCCGCTTGATCAATGGTGGGAGGCTGCCGAGTGGTACCATTTCGCCGATAATTTCCTGTGGCACGCCAATCGGAATCCGGACCAGATCGTCTTCCTGGCCCGCCTGCCGATAATCGGCTTAGGCCTGATGCTAAGCGCCCTGGTCTTCCGCTGGGCCAGCGAGCGCTTCGGGGCCTGGGGCGGGCTGCTGGCGGCCGCCTTCTGTGCGCTCGACCCCAACATCCTGGCCCACGCAAGGTTTTCCACGACCGATCTAGGGGGAGCGTTCTTCGTCTTTCTTGCGGCCTACGCTTTCTGGCGACTGACCAAACATTTCACTTGGTGGCGCGTCGGGTGGGCTGGCGTGGCGTTGGGGTTGGCCTTCGCCGCCAAGCTATCGGCGTTGCTGTTTGGCCCGATCCTGGCCCTGACATTCCTAATTGAGAGCATTCTGGAGGGAGCAGACCGAGCTCATCTTTTGAAGCGGGTAGGTTCCCTTTTTGTCATCGCTTTGTTGGCGCTGCTGATAGTTTGGACCAGCTATCGTTTCCAAATGGGACCATTGGAGGGCGTCAGTTTTGCTGTTCCAGCGCCGCCGTACATCCGTGGCATAAAAGCAGTGTTGAACTTCGCCTCTGGAGGAAGACCCGGTTATCTGCTAGGGGAGATCAGCACAGAAGGATGGTGGTACTACTTTCCGATTGCCCTGACCGTCAAGACCCCGCTGGTAACCCTGGTAGGCATCCTGCTCGCGACGGCGGCGATGATCTACCGCTCTCAGCGCGACGATCTGTTCCTTCTGGTTCCTCCAGTGACCCTCTTCGCGATCTTCACCACGGCCCGCCTCAACTTGGGCTACCGCCACCTTCTGCCCATCCTGCCCTTCCTCGCCGTTCACGTCGGCCGCCTGACAAATCTTTCGGGGAAAGAAACCAGGTTTTTTCCGAAAAACCTGGTTTCTCTCCTCCCACTCGCCCTCGCCGTATGGCTGGCGACCAGCACCCTCACCATCTACCCCCACTTCCTGGCCTACTTCAACCTTATCGGCGGCGGACCGAAGAAGGGCTGGCACATCTTGGCCGACTCTAACATCGACTGGGGACAGGATTTGAAGGGAGTGCGGTTATGGATGGAACAGCAGGGCATCGCCCGCGTGCGACTTAGTTGGTTCGGCAGCGCCTATCCGGAACATTACGGGATTGTCTACGATCCGCTGCCCG
>CAYYTU010000046.1:0-23567 GCA_964474655.1 uncultured Anaerolineales bacterium | reverse complement strand
TCAATTTGGCCGGAATATGCCCTATTTCAACCAAACAGTGTGGCCCATGACACCAGCGGTTGACTTGCTCGATCTGGGCTTCGAGAAAGCGGATGTGATCGAGAGAAAGGTCGAGGATGCGTTGCACCGGCAAGACGAGAGGTTCCGGGAGTGGGAAGCTCTCCTGGGCGACCCGCTGGAGCTTACGTGGGTTGCCGAGGGGTTCTGGTAGATGATGCCCACTGAGTTCGTAGAGATGGGCGGCCAAGTCCTCGACTGGCAGATCGGCCAATTCGTCCAGAGAGGGCTGTTGGGTCAGAATCAAGCAACTGGTGGCGCCAAAGACGTCAGAGAAGGGCTTGAGACAGCGGTAGGAACTGGCCTTGAGGAACAGGAAAGCGGAGAAGTAGCATTTCTCACGGGCCAGGTTCTGGACGATGTGGAAGCGCAGACGGGTGTAGAAGCGTAAGGGCAGACAATCGGGTGGCGACCAAGCCACGTCCGGGCGATGAGAGCGGGTGCGTTCGGCAATGTAGAAGGCGTTTTTCTCATCGGTCTTGTGGTCCTCGGCGAAGCACTTTTTGAACCACTTGACCCACCGCGGGTTGAGTAAGAAGAGGTCCATATCGCGGAGGGACAAGTCAGGATCAGTGGCGAGTTGGAGAAAGAAGGGCAACCACAAGAAGCCCGTAGCTTCGCCGGAGATGTCGACCCCGTCAAAGGCGTACGTGTCGAGGGCATCGAGCAAGAGTTGTTTAGCCGATGCATAGCCCGAACAGGAATTGGAGAAAGAGACGTGAGATTCGAGCGGTCGACCGTCGGGAGAGAGCAGACAGAAGTCGGCTTTTTTCTGACTGAAGTCGATGCCCACTTGCAGACGATTCGTCATAGGAATGCTCCTTTCAAAGATAAGGCGTACGGTCAGCGGGACAATCGGGTACCCCGGTGCTCCCTGGAGCGGCATCCTTGCTGCAAATCAGCCCTCATGCTCAGTCGAGGGATCCTGCAGGCTGCTACCCTGCAGCTCGATAGAGGTAGGGGCATGGTGCGATGTCAGACGTTAATCCCCAGCGAGACCGGGAGGCAAACTAATCAAGACGTGACCGATACCTGGTCAGTACCGGTCCGGCAAGGAGGTTCAGCCTTGCCCGGTCAGCCCGCGGTTCGGCCCATGCCGAACTAGGGCTATTGTCACCGGGGTACCCGATTGGCGCAAGTACGCGGCTTACGCTATGCAGTTGTTAAAGTACAGTAGATACCGAAGGTATTTTATACAAGGAGGAACCTGTTGTCTCAGCATCCCGTTTCGTCGATTATAGCGCATTTCTCTTCACTGGAGGATCCTAGAGTAGATCGTACCAAGTGGCACGAACTGCCTGATATCCTTGTCATTGCCATTTGCGGCGTGATCTGTGGCGCAGACGGCTGGGTTGGCATCGAGAAGTTTGGAAACGCAAAGATCGATTGATTGAAGACCTTCTTGGAGCTCCCCCACGGTATTCCATCCCACGACACCTTTGGTCGGGTGTTTGCTCGCTTGGACCCCGAACAATTCCAACGCTGCTTTCTGAACTGGGTGCAGGCAGTCTGCGAGGTAACCGAGGGGGAAGTCGTTGCCCTCGACGGCAAGACCCTCAGGCGCTCCAAGGATGGTACCTTGGGAAAGGACGCCATTCATATGGTCAGTGCTTGGGCCTCTGAGAATCGTCTGACGTTGGCCCAGAGGAAGGTTGACGAGAAGTCCAACGAAATCACAGCGATTCCGGCCCTCTTGGAAGTGCTGGAGTTGAAGGGATGCATTGTCACAACCGATGCCTTGGGCTGCCAGACGGAGATCGTCTCGACCATCCGTGAAGGAGAAGGTGACTACGTCTTGCCGGTGAAGAACAACCAGAAGAGCCTGCGACAGGACATTGAGAGCTTGTTCGACTATGCCCGCGAAGAAGACTTTGAGAAGGTGGAGCACGACTTCCACAGAACGGTGGACGGAGGGCACGGGCGAATCGAGATTCGGCGCATCTGGACCATCTCGGACCCCGGGTTCATTGACTGGCTGGACCCCGATGATCGCTGGGAGGACCTCAAGAGTATCGGGATGGTCGAGGGGGAGCGTCAGCTCGATGGGAAGACAGAGCAGGAGACACGCTACTACATCTCCAGTCTATCCAGCGAGGCAGAGGAGTTTGCGCACGCGGTACGCAGTCACTGGGGGATCGAGAACTGCGTGCATTGGGTGCTGGATATCGCCTTTCGGGAAGATGACAGCCGAGTGCGGAAAGGCCATGGCGCAGAAAACTTGGCTATCTTGCGCCGCTTGGCTCTCAATCTACTCAGGCAGGAGACCACGGCGACGTGTGGCACCAAGAACAAGCGACTGAAGGCAGGTTGGGATGAGGACTATCTCCTCAAGGTCCTGAGCAACATATAAGATGCGATTGCCCTGCAACATTACCTCCTGGCGGAAAGGTGATTGGTTTGTTCTGGTGCTTTAAAAGTCTATTGGTGGTATGACATATGCTCTACTTGCTTATCGTTGGTGATGAAGTGCGAGTTTGATTGAGGGGAGCGAGGCACTTGGTGGCCCCATTTTAGCAGAGAGGGCATACCTTGGAAAGTAATCATCGGGATAAACCCTCGCTTGCCACTGGTTGGTCGCAGAGGCGGAATACTTGCTTCGTGTAGTGAACGTAAAAGAAGAAAAGAGAAACAAGTGAGGTAAACATCATATAGGTCACTCTTGCCACGGCCCGGTATTACCTGCGCTGGTCACCAGAGAGATCGACCTGATCGTCGAGCAGCATGGTGAGCAAGTGATCATCTTCCCCTATGGGACTGTCTTTGAGGCCGATCCCTATCTGGGTGGGGTGCTGCTTGTCGGGGGGTTAGTGCTGCTGGGGCGTAAACGGTCGCCCGACGAATTGTAGCGTCCGGAAGCGTGCTCAGCGCGAGCCCTTGACGTAGGGGCGTCCCAATGCTTCTGGTCGCTTGCTCCGGCCAGTTTGCCAGAGAAGCGCTAACAGCGTCAGCAAATAGGGCAGCATGAGGAGAAACTCATAGGGGATGGCGCCGACGCCGCGCTCCACCTGGCTCAGCGCCTGGATGCGGTACTGAAGCGAATCTGCCAATCCAAAGAGCATCGCGCCGGCCAGGGCCAGCGAAGGCCGCCAGCGAGAGAAGATCACCAGCGCCACAGCGATCCAGCCCCGCCCCGCCATAATTCCCTCTCGATAGAGCCTGAGCTGAACCACAGTCAGCACCGCACCGCCCAGCCCCACAAGGGCAGCGCCGATCACCGTGGCTCCAAAGCGGACCCGTGTGACGTCGATGCCGGAAGTCTCTGCTGCGCCGGGATTCTCCCCCACGGCGCGGATGTCGAGCCCCCACGTGGTGCGAAACAGAAAGAACCAGATCCCGACGACCAGCAGCACGGTCAGATAGACCGGCGGCTGATGATTGAACAATACTTTACCCAACACGGGGATGCGGCTCAACAAAGGCACGGCGAAAGCCTCCATCCCCCTGACCCGGGCTGTCAGGGTGCTGAAGGCCTGTCGATAGAAATAATCCGATACTCCGACGCCAAAGACGACCAGGGTGATCCCGCTGATGACCTGATCGGTTTGCAAGGTGACGCACAGGAAGGCCATGATAGCGCCCATCACCATACCGGATACCATGCCGGCGATCAGCCCCAGCCAAGCAGTCCAGGGACCTCCCGTCATCGCCAATGGTCCGCTCTCCAGGTAGTAAGCGACCACAAATCCACTCAGGCCGCCGACGGCCATAATCCCTTCCAGCCCCAAGTTGAGCACCCCGGCCCGCTCGGTGATAATCTCTCCCAATATCGCCAGCAGGACGGGCGTCGCCAGCCGAATCCCCGCCACCATCAGAGAGATCAAGAAGCTCCACCTGAATATGAGGCTCCAATCCATTACCGGCTCCTTCTCCCTACCAGCGCGTCCACGGCCAGGACGGAAAGCACGATTACGGCCTGGATGGCATCGGCCAGTTCTGGCGGCAAATTCGCCACCACATGCATCGTCTCCGCCCCGATGACCAGGATCGCAAAGAACAACGATGCTACAGTGACGCCAATCGGATTCATGCGTCCCAGCAGGGCGACCAGGATACCGCTGAAGCCGTACCCGCCGGAGATGCCGCTTTTAAGCCGGGTGTAAATGGTGGATACCTCTATGATCCCGGCCAGCCCGGCCAGCCCGCCGCTGATCGCCAGGGCGACGGCGATCGTCTTCTCCACGTTCATACCGGCATAGCGGGCCACCGAGGCCCGTGAGCCGATCGCTCGCATGCGGAAACCCAGCGGCATGTACCAGAGCAGGTAATAGATCAAAGGGATCAGCAGCACCGTCAGAACGATGCCGAAGTGAATTCGCGTCCCCGGGATGGCCGGCAGGCGCGTCACAGGGTCGAACGGTGCGCTGATGGGCAGAAACCCGCCCGGCTCCTGCAGCGGTCCTCGCACCAGATACTCCATCAGCAGAATGGCGATGTAGTTGAGCATCAGGGTGGAGATGATCTCGTTCATGCCCGCCTTGACCTTGAGCAGCGCCGGCACCATCGCCCACACAAATCCGCCCACCGCTCCGGCCAGGCACATCACCACTAGCAACAGGGGGCGGGGGAGCGGAGTGAGGTAGAGCGCCACTATGCCCCCGGCGAGCGCGCCCATATAATATTGCCCCTCGCCACCGATGTTCCACACCCGGGCGCGAAAGGCCGCCGTCAGCCCCAGCCCGATCATCAGGATGGGGCCGGCCTTCAGGATCGTCTCCGTGAGCCGGCGGGGCCCGCCGAAAGCGCCGTGTAACATCGTACCGTAAGCCTCGATCGGGTTCGCCCCGGCGATGAGAATGAGCAGCGCGCCGATCAGCACGCCGATTAGACCTCCCAGGATCGGTGCGCTGGCCGAAAGGATGCGCGCGCTCAACTTCCGTCCCGTCGAGTCGGACTCCGGTTTGACTGTCACAAAGCCTCCTGATCCAGCTTGCAGGGGTCGACGCCGCCCATCATCAGCCCGAGCTGGTCCACGTCTGCTGTGGATGCGTCTATGACGTCGACAATCTCCCCGCCGCATATGACGGCGATGCGGTCGCTGAGGGCCATGATCTCGTCCAGCTCGGTGGAGAAGAGCAGGATGGCGACGCCGGCATCGCGCCGTTCGACCAGCGTCTGGTGTACGAACTCGATGGCGCTCACGTCCAGGCCACGCGTGGGCTGGGCCGCGAGCAGCACCTGCGGCTGACGGGCCAGCTCGCGGGCCAAGATCATCTTCTGGGCGTTGCCACCGGAGAGCTTGCCGGCCGCTGCCTGAACAGACGGCGTGCGCACGTCGAAGTCATCGGTCAGCTCCTCCGCCTCCCGTCGAATCGCCTGCCAGTTGAGCCGCCCGTGTCTGGTGAAGGGTGGCTCCGCCACGCGCTGGAGCACCATATTTTCCGCCACGGAGAAGTCGGGCAGCAACCCGCGCCGATAACGATCGGAGGGAATGTGGGCTAGCCCACACCGCCCGACCTGGCGTGGTGAGGCGTTGGTCACGTCTTTTCCGCAGACCTCAACGCGGCCCGATTCGACTCGCCGGAGGCCGGTGATGGCCTCCTCAAGCTCGGATTGCCCGTTGCCGGCTACCCCGGACACCCCCAGGATCTCGCCCTCGCGCACCTCCAGGCTGACGCCGTTCACCGCGATCAGCCCGCGATCGTTACGTGCTTGCAGATCGTCGATGCGGAGCGCCACGTCGCCCGGCGTGGCTGGTCCCTTGTGGACCTGCAACACCACATCGCGGCCCACCATCATTCGCGCCAGCATCTCGCGATTGGCCTCGGCTGCCTGCACGGTATCGATCACGCACCCATCGCGCAAGACGGTGATCCGATCGCTCGCGGCCAACACCTCGCGCAGCTTGTGGGAGATCAAGATGATCGACTTATCGTCCTCGGCCATACGCCGGAGAACGACCAAAAGTTCGTCCACCTCCTGCGGGGTGAGCACGGCCGTGGGCTCGTCCAGGATCAATATCTCTGCCCCACGGTAGAGCGCCTTCAGAATCTCGACCCGCTGCTGTTCGCCGACCGAGAGTGTCCAGACCGGTGCTTGCGGATCGACCTCCAGCCCGTACTGATCGGAAACGGCGCGGATACGCTGGCAGACGCGCTTCATATCCTCCAGCACTGGCTCACGCGGGGATGGCATGCCGAGGATGATATTTTCGGCCACCGTGAAGGGCTCCACCAGCATGAAGTGCTGATGCACCATACCCAGCCGGCGCTGGATCGCGTCCCGGGCGGATGAGAATTGGACCCGTCGTCCCCGCACCATCACGCGGCCTTCGTCGGGCTGGTATAGCCCGTAGAGAATGTTCATTAGCGTGGTCTTCCCCGCGCCGTTTTCGCCCAGTAAAGCGTGAATCTCGCCGTCGTAGAGCTCAAAATCGATCCCCGCGTTGGCTACCACGCCGGGGAAGCGCTTGACGATCCCTTCCATCTGGACGATGGGTTCTCTCGAATTGTTCATGCAGCAACCCTTTCTGGCTGCCGATTGGACCGTTCGGCCTGAATGAGTGTGATCAGCAACACCAACCCCGCCGCGTTGAAGAGGGCCGCCGCCAGCACGTTGGCGGACAATCCTCGCCGGAAGAGCCATGGCCCGGCCGTGGCCCCTAGCGCGTCGCCGAGCGCGATGGCGGCCACGTTGGCCGCCATGATAGTGGCGCGGGCCGCGGGTATCAGCTCGGTCAGTAGCGAAATGGACGTGGTAAGCGCGAACTCGAAGCTGAGGAAGAAGCAGAACAACGCGATCAAGGTGCCGATCAGGCTGTTGCTCAACAGCGGCAGCACCAGCCCCGAGGCGGTCGTGATCACGACGCCCAGCCCCACCGCCAGGCGCTTCCCGAGCCGATCCGAGAAGAGGAACACCAGCCCCACCCCGGCGATGCCGGCCAGCCCCAGAACCGACGAGGCAGCGCCCAGCTCTTCAACCCGAAGGCCAAATACGTCCTCCATCCACGCGCCGTAGACGATGGAGATGAATTGGTGGGCCGAAAGGATCAACAGGCTGAAGAACGGCCCGACCCAGGCGTGGGGATGACGCATCACCAGCTTCAAGTTCTTCCAGGGAGGCTCGTCCGTGCGGCGCTTCTTGCCATCGCGGGGTAACAGCTGGTGAAGCACGGCCAACAGGAATCCCCCCGATACCCCCAGCCAGAGAAAGGCGGCGTTCCAGGTGGTGCGTGAGATCAACCAGCCCACGGCCGGCACGCCCACCAGGAAGGCGCCGGACCATCCGGCCTCGACGACGGCGATGGCTCGCGCTCGTCTTTGGTAGGGGAACCGAGCGCCCACGTAGGCGTAGATGGACGAATCGGTGATGATGTTTCCAATCCCCGAGATGATCACCCCGATCAACACCACAGGATAGATGGGCCAGATGGCGATGGGGATGGTGCCGAGTACGAAGATGAGCAGCCCGACTATGATGCCAGTCCTGTGGCCCCACGCGTCGGCCACCGAGCCCAGAAACGGCCCCGTGACGCCCAGGGCGGAGCGGAAGGTGACCAGCAGCGCGGCCGCTTCCAGGCTGACGCCCATCCCGCGCGCAATGGCGGGCAGGAAGGGGAACATCAGCCGCAGTGAGGTGGCAAGCACAAGCCGCGTGGCTACGAAAGCGACCAGATACCACCTCAACTGCTTTTCTGCTTTGGCCAACGTCATTCCTCCTCGGGCTCAGCTCTGGCGTGCTCGGATGTCTTGTGCCCCGTAGGTGGCATCTCCAGACGGCGACGTGAGCGGCGTTTGGGAGATGCCTCCTGCTGCGTAATCAGGTAGCTCAGGGCGTTAGGATGCTCCGAGCAGCGACTTACACAGCTCGACCGCCCCAGCGGCGTCCTCGGCGAAGCCGTCAGCGCCGATCTCGTCGGCCCACTCCTGGGTGACGCATCCGCCGCCCACGATCATCTTGTAGCGATCGCGGATGCCCACTTCTTCGAAGAGACCAATGGTGCTCTTGGTCGATGGTCGGGTGGTGGTCATCAGCGACGACATGGCGACGATGTTCGCCCTCTCGCTCTGTGCTGCATCCAGGAAGGTCGACGGGGCCACGTTCCGCCCCAGATCGACCACCTGGAAGCCGTGAGAGCGCAGCAGTGTACCGACGATGTTCTTGCCGATGTCGTGAACGTCATTCTCCACAGTCCCGATCACGACTGTGCCCAGCGAGGCGCTCTCCTGACCGGAGCGCGCCATCGCCTCCTCCAGGATGGTGGTGGCGCGTTCCGCTGCGTCACCGGCTCCCATCAGCTCGGGCAAGAAGATGTCGAGCTTCTGGAATGCCTCGCCGACGGCGGTCAGCGCTGGGACGATGACGCCCTGAATCAGCGCCAGCGGCTCTACCCCCTGCTCCAGGGCTGCTTCGGTGACGGCCTGTGCTTTATCCGCATCGCCCTCACGCAGCGCCTGAGTCAGATCCAGGTTGATTTGTTCGGGAACGTTAGCCATGTCGTGCCTTCCTCCATCCTTCGTCCAGGTCCAATCCCATACTTATCACGCCATCGCGTACTTGATGGTAAACCTCTAACCACGCGTCCTTAGGTTCGACCGTCTCCTCATCGTAAACTTCCGGGAACGGTTGCCCGCGGTTGGGCTTGTTGAAGGTATCCTCGTAGTGCGTCAGCAGATCCAGCACCAGCTCGTTGGCCTCTTCCCGGCTCATGCCCAGGGAAGCGTGGGAGACCTCGGCGATGAAACGCGCCTCCAGCCCCGTGGTGTGGTCCGTCTCGAAGCCACCGGTCGTCCCGGCGCCCTGCATATTCATCCCAGATACGGTACCCGCAATCGCTCCTGCTGCACACTCCCAGAGCAGCTCCGGAGCACCGGGCCCAGAGACGGTATAAATATCGTTCAGGGCCGGGATGGGCGTATTGCGGGAAAGCGCCTGTCCCACCATCGCCTGCATCCATAGCCCCATACGGTCCGTGTTGTTGACCCAGCGGAGGTGCGTGTGGCTCATCATGTGATAGGATGCGCTGTAGAGCACCACGCCCAGGATGTGGCAGGCGATCGTCACCACTGCCGTCCCCTCCGCCCCGCCGCCCAGCCCTCCGATCAGCGGCGTCATCAGATCTACGATGTGCATATTGATTCCCTTGAGATACGCCACGCGGGAAAGTTGATCATAATCCGTCTTGAGCTCGACCATCTGTGAGACGAGGAATGCATCCGAGGGCCGCAGGCCGTTCTCCGGATCCACCGCCGCCAGCTTCCCCTGGCACGTCAGGGAGACGGCGACGTCGCTGATGTGCATGCCAGGCCGCCCGGCCTTGCGGACCGCCTCGCGAGCGACCACAGCGTCACGTCGTGAGCCCATCATCTCCAGCGGCGTGCCGGGGATGATCTGGTGCCCCATATAGGTGGAGACGGACCCGGCGCCGAGCATATCGACCAGCGGCTCCTGAGCGCAGCTCAAGAGGATGAGTGGGTGGTAGCGCTCGCTGCACGGCGTCCCGGTCGGGCCGCTGAGGACGGTGGCCGGGGTGGTGCCTTCGACCGCGCGGTGTTGCATCACCACGGCATCCTTGCCCGCGCCCAGCTCCAATCGGCTGGGGGCCAGCGCCATCAGCTCCTCGACCTCATCGCGATCGAAGAGAATGCGCCTCTCGGTGGATTGATTGTAGACCCCCATATCCAGGAATAGCTCCAGACCGGCCTGATAGAGCCGGTCCGCCATTGCGTCGTCAGATGGCACCGGAGTCTCGGGATCGAACGCAAGCCCGTACTCGCGCACCAGCTCGGCCGTGCGCTGCGAGAGGGTGCGTTCAAAGTCGCCTTCCTTCATAAACGGCCCGTTCTCCGACCGTTTCACAATCTCTGGCAGGATGTTACTGTGCATAGTTGTCTCCTTCACTTGTCGTCAGCGCAGATTCCGGACTTATGGGAAGCGAGAAGCGCTATGCCCGGCGCTTCTCGCTCGTAGAAAGCCGCTCATTGTTCTACGCGGGTCGCATACAAGGGGCCGATAAGCTATTCGTCCAGGTTCCCCTCCGGCAAGAACGGAACCTCGATCTCGCCAGCGACGATGCCTTCCAACGCTGCGTCCGCGTTCTCTTTGGCCTCGTCCGGGATCTGGTCTACAAGGTTATCGTTGTACTCGATCACGAGCGACCCGGATCCGTCGGCAATGCCCATGCTGTAATAGGTGTTACCAAAGGTTCCGTCTTTGGTCTGCTCGACCATTTTGTTGAAAAGAGGCTCCAGGTTCCAGACGATGCTGACCAGCACCGTCTCTGGCCCGTTCTCCGACATATCACCTACGTAGCCGGTGGTGTAGCCGCCGACCTCTTTGGCCGCTTCGATAGCGCCCAGGGCCGGCCCCTCACCACATTCGATCCAGAAATCGACGCCGGCGTCGGCCTGAGCCAGCGCGGCCTCCTTGGAGGCGGCCACATCTTCCCAGGAGCCGGCTGCCGTGCGGATCAGCTCCACATCCGGATTGACGCTACGGGCGCCGGCCAGGAAGGCCTCGCCCATCGCGTGGCAGACGGGTATATCGAAGCCAGAGAGGGAACCGAGCACGTTGCTTTCCGTCATATGCCCGCCCACCACGCCGGCCACGTAAGCGCCCTGGTAGAAGGGCTGGTCATAGTCGGCCACGTTTTCCGCCGTGCGGTCGATGCCGCCAGCCCAGGCGAAGTTGACGTCAGGGTTCTCACCGGCTACCTCGAAGACGCCATCCTGATAGCCGAAGCCGTGGGCCACGATGATGTCGAAGCCCTGGTCGACGTACTCGCGCAAGGTGCGCAGCTCGTCGCCTTCGGCGATGCGTTCGGAGAAGGCCGTCTCTATCCCTTGCTCCTCCAGCGCCTGGACGCCGTTCCAGGCCGCCTCGTTCCACGAATTATCGTCGCGCGGGCCGCTGGTGATGACGGCGAATTTGAGTTGTTCCTCCTCTGGGGTCTCTTCCTCGGGCGGTTGTCCTCCACAGGCCATCAACGCCATCGTTGCGATGACCAACAGACTTATGAGTAAGTAATTTCTCCTCTTTATCATCTCTCTTCCTCCTGATATTCACTCGTTTACGGTAGATAATAGATACGGGCTATGGTTCAATCTCACCTCCTTCGGTCCTCGGCGTGACTGACCTCAGTTCCAGCCGGCGATTCTATCATAGAAGCCGATCTAGCGGAAGTCCCATCGCAACCAGCTCGGCCCAGACCTTCTTGTACGTGGCCTTCCAGGCTGGCGTTGGCTTTACGCGCTCGATGTCGTAGACATCCTCAAATGGCTGGCCGATGGGCTTTTCGTCCAGATCCGCCTTGTAGCGTTCGTACAGCCTCTGGGCGAGCTCGTTGGCCTGCTTGCGATCTATCCCGCGCACCGCGTGGGCGATCTCGCCGCAGAGCCGGGCCTCCAGCCCGCTCACGTGCCGGGCCACCTTCCCTCCGGCCGAATGGCTGGCCTCGATGAGCGATTGACCGGAGACGGTGGTGGCGATGGTGTAGGCCGCGATCTCGTAGAGCACCGTCTCGGTGCCGGGGCCGCCGGCCGGGCCGACCAGCGTGCCCACCAACAGGTTTGTGTTGCGGGCCAGGGCCTGCACACCGATGCTCATCGCCCAGAGCAGCTCGGGGGTGGTGTTGCAGCCCAGGAACGGGTGGTCCGGTCGGGTGGCGAAGGTGTGCGACATGTTCGTCTGGTTGAGCAGGATCAGGGCCGCCGCGATGGCCACGGCCACGCCCTCGGCGCCGCCTACGTAGCCCCCGTAGATAGGGTTGTAATAGGTCTCCATCACGCCCCCGATGCGTACCGTGTGGGCTACTTTGGAAAGCAGGTCATAGTTGGTCTTGAACTCGCTGATGGTGGCCACGTGATGCCAGTCGGTGGGCCGGAACCCGCCCCAGGAGGAGGCGGATATCTCGGCCAGGGCGGTCGGCGAGGTCTCCACGCAGCCGATGCAGATCCCCGGTCGCCCTGCCTGTTGGATCACCTCGAAGGAGAGCTCCGCCTCCCGCCAGCCGCCCACCACTTCCCAGGGCGAACCGGCTTTGATGGGATGGCCATAGGCCGTCTCCAGCGTGGCGTTTTCGATCACGTCCACGACTGGCTCCTGGGCGAAGCTCAGCATCACTGGTACGAAGAGCTCCTCCGGGAAGGAGACGCCGTATGCGCCGCCAACGACCGTCACGCGCGTGTCGTCCTCGGGCTGCCGGGCCCGGCAGATCACGGCGTCGTTGCCCGCGCCCATCGTCACCTTCGGGGCGCAGAAGCGCAGGCCAGCCTCCAGCTCCTCGCGGGAGAAGACGATGCGACGGCTGGTGCTTTGGCAGAAGAGGCCAACTTCGGCCGCGAAGTCGAGCCCGGCCTGGAAGACCCGATCCGCCAGATCGTCATCGCTGGGTACCAGGGTGGCGCCGTCGAACGCGATACCATACTCATCGACCAGCCGCTTGATGGTCGGCGCCACTAATTTTCGCTCGAATGCCTTCTCCTCGATGATGGGGCCGGTTTCCGCCCGGTGTAGCACGTCCGTCAATCTCGCGCGATGCCTCATGCTTTGCTCCTTGCTTGTTCCATTAAAGCCACACACGCTGCGACGCCTTCTACCGCGTCCTTGCCAAAGGCGTCGGCCCCGATCTGGTCGCTGTACTCAGGCGTGATAGGCGCCCCGCCGACGATGATCTTGAACTCATCTTCAAGGCCAAAGCCGTTCCGCAGCTCAACCGCTTCCTTCATATAAGGCATAGAGGTGGTCATAAGGGAGGAGAGCGCCACAATGTCGGCTTCGAGATCCTGGGCCCGTCCCAGTATCTCACGCGGCGGCACGTCGATCCCTATGTCGATGACCTCGAAGCCGTTCACCTGGAGCATCAGCGCCACCATGTTCTTGCCGATGTCGTGGAGGTCGCCCTGCACGGAGCAGATCAGCACCTTCCCGCGTGAGGTGACGGCCGTGCTCTGCTCCTCCGCCATCTTCGGCTTCACCACCTGCTCGCTGACCGCTGTGGCCCGCTCGGCGGCGTCGATCAGCTCCGGCAGGAAGATGTCCAGCCGTCCGAACTTGTCGCCTACCTCGACCATAGCCGGGGTAAAGACCTGCTGGAAAAAGTCGAACGCGGTCACGCCGCTCTGCAGCGTCTCCCGCGCCCAGTTAGCCGGGGCTTTGCCGTCGTCGTCCAATAACAAGGCGGCGAATCTTTCTTTCAGTGCCAGAAAATCCGTCATAAATTTCTCCTCAACTCGACCGTGGGGTGGGCATCTTTCCTCAATGCCCTTCGTCTTGAACGCTTGCTCTTATGCCATTTCTGTCACCACCGATGGCGGACCAGTTCCAGGCTCATTATCTCATCAGGATGGTGGTGATACTCGTATGTGTGGAAGAGGGGCTGCGTATCGCTGGTATAAGCCACGCTGTCCAGGACCAGCACCGGCTCGGATGGTTCGAGAGGCAAGCCGCTGTGGAAGGCGGTCTCGTCAGCCCTCGTCGCTCGAATGCTGCTGAGGTGAAGCGCAACCCGGCGGCCCACTCTTTCTTCGAAGAACTCGTAGATGGGCTCTACCGTCTCTGGCTGTTCCAGAATAGTCTCCAGTAATTCTGGCTCCAGGTGGGTGACGGGTAACGAATTGACGCAGTAGATGACGGGTCTATCGTCGGCGTAGAATATCTTGTGAGACTCCAGCACAGCCGTGTCTGGCGTCAGGTCTAGTCCCGCGGCGATGGAAGCGGGCGGCTGTGCAACCGCGGTATGGACGAATTGAACCGAGGGTTCGAGCCCGCATCTGGCGATCAGCTCTTGAAAATCGATGGCGCGATCAAGGGGGTTGCTGATGTGAGGTAATTGGGAGACGAACGTGCCAGCTCCCTGGCGTCGCACCACGCGGCCCTGAGTCTCTAGCGTGCTCAGGGCGCTGCGCACCGTCGCCCGGCTGACGTCGAACTCGGCCGCCAACTCCGTCTCTGACGGGATCTTCGCTCCCGGTTCGTAATGCCCCGTTTCTATGCGCTGGCGAAGCACTTCGAGGACTTGATCAGCCAGTGTTGCTGATCGTTGGATCAGTTGACTCATAAATAATCTGCCCGTCCGTCACGTATATTGGTCAGACGATTATCAATTGCCCAAAGGTATCATAGCCTCAAGGCTTTGTCAAGACTTTGAGGGAAACCTCACTGGTTATCGGATGTCCAAAGTGTTCGGTAGTGAGGCGGCACAAGAAGCTCGTCCTCCCTCTCTATTCCCGCCGCGCAACGTAAGAATAGGTCACCTGGGGACGGTTGTGACCCAGCCCCTCCGCCAGCTCACGGCGCGCTTCCTCGTCGTCGAGTTCCTGCATCCGCAATTGCTGGTACTGCTCCTGTGCCCAGGTCTTGCGGAAGCCGTGCGTGCCGTAGCACTCAATCTCCAGCCGCTCGCAGGCGTGTCGCACGCTACCTCTCGTCCGATTGGCCTCGATGCCCTCGGCCCTGAAAGATATACCCATCGCGATGATTATCGGCCCTTCGCTTCAGTCTGGTCAGTACATCGACGCACGTTTCCTTCACCTGGATGGTGCGGGGCCGACCACCCTTGGTGCCCTTAACCGGATGAACCGTGCAGGTCTTGACATCAATGTCCTCGCCGCGGAGCAGCACTGCCTCGGAGATGCGCAGTCCGGCAATCCGCTGTAGCTTAACTACGTCGGCTGTTTGTGGATCTCTGGCGTGATCTTCCATCTTGGCAATGATCTCCTGCGCTTGCTGTGGCGAATAGGCCCGCTCCGGCCTCCGGTCGAATGCCAGCCGCCGCCGGGCTCCAGGAGATCTGGGGCATTCGCATCGCGCCAACCGCGATCTTTCAGTCCTGTGTCCAGTTTACGGATTCCGGCCTTGATTTTTCCGATGTAGTCGCCGCCCACGCGAAAATCTGCTCACGGGCTCTGCCAGGAGCAGGGCGGCTTTTGTTGAGAGGGCACCTCGAACCTCCCCGGAGCCTGCACAACCGGCGATTGAGAAAGGAGCAGAGGCGTTGATCAGATCCGTCGACCAATGTCTCCGTCGTCACCTCACCCAGGCAATAGCCGGGTGAGGTGACGATGTTCTACGCAGGCGATAGCCGGGTAGAACGCACCACAAGGCGACAGCCGTTGTGGTGATTGCTTTGTGAACAGGCGATAGCCAGTCACAACGCAAAGGCATACCGACTTGGGGGAATCGAACCCACCAAACCCAAAAAGCCGGATATTTAGTTGGTCAGTTGGAATCAAACAAATCGGTTGGGGATACTTCTGTTCCTATCCTGCCGGCGGAGGAGCCGGAGGAATCATCTGTTCAACGCAGTTAATCAGTTGATTGTAATCTAGCATAGCTGCTCAAATATGTCAAGTGGCTGGAGCTTCTGATCAGCGGATGTACCCTCGCACGGTTACCTCACCCTCCCGCCAGTCGGCGGAGGTGAAGCGCACCGGCAACAGATCAGCGCGGTGCAGCTGGACCTGAATCTCGCGCTCCAACGCCCGGCGAATGGAAGGCGGCAGCGGCAGGCTCAGCTCCAGGATCTCCACTTCCGGCAGGCCCTCCTCGTCGAGTGTCACCCGTGCCTTCCCGCTGACGTGGACTCGCAGCCCGGCCAGCGTTGCATCGCCCTCGCCGAAGACGTAATCCGGCGCGATCTCCACGTGCGGATGGGCGAAGGGAATCTGCGGATAGCGCTCCAGGTACCAGGCGATGGTCTGCTCCGCCTCCTGCTCCGTCAGGTGGACCACCCACTCCTCCCCCGATTCCGCCTCGCCGGAGCGGATGCGCTCCAGCAGCGCCACAATCTCCGGATCGCGCAGTGGCTCCACCTCGTAGGGCGCCACCGCCGTCGAGAGCAGCCGCGCCCAGGCGAAGAGATTGGCGGCGATCAGCAGCACGATCACCACGGTGTTCACGCCCAGACGATCACGTAAGTTCACGGGCCACCTCCCAGCACCAACTTCAGCCCGGCGATGCCGGCCGGCGCCAGGGCCAGCAGGCAGGCCAGCGCCCACAGGGCGGCCTCGCGGTTGTCGAGCACCAAGCGCGGCGTCGGGCGTTCGAGGTCCTCCTTTGTCTGCTCCACCTGAATCCGCCCCAGCCAGAGCGCCGCCAGGCCCAGCAGGATCAGGAAGGCCAGCGTGGTACCCGCCGCCGAGAGGCCCAACAAGTCGATAGTCGGCGGCAGATCGCCGAAGAAGCCGGCCCCCGCCAGAGTGATGACCAAGAGCGAGCCGCCGTTCCAGAGTGCGTGCATCCCGGTCGCCAGCCCGAAGCGCGCCAGCCAGGTGCGACCGCTGCCCGGTTCTCCACGCAACACGGCCCGCCAGCCCTGGGCCATCAGACCGGCGCCCAGCGGATGGATGGCGCCGCCCAGGGCGCGCACCAGCAGAATCCCGGCCCAGAAGGAGAGCCCCATCCCGGCGTAGATGACGTTCTCCAGGGCCGCGAAGCCAGCGCCGGCCAGCGCCCCCATCAGAAAGGCCGTGCGGCGGGAGACCCGGCCCATCAGCGGCAGGGTGATCAGCGGCTTGACCAGTTCCTCGGCCAGGGGCGCGATGAGGGCCAACTGGATGAAGGCGTAGACGAAGCCCGGCCCGGTGACGGCGGAGGCTACCTCGCCGCCGCCCAACGCCTCCAGCAGAGATTCGACGGCTCCCAGGGCCACGTCGGCCATGCCTGCCACCAGCGTCAGCACCAGCAGCGGCAGCAGTACCTCCAGCACCAGGGCCAGGGCCACGCCCAGCGTGGCCCCGCCCGCGAAGGCGGGCACGGCCCGCCGCCAGGTCAACGCAGCACGCGCGGATGAGCGGCGAATGAACCACGCGATAGCCCACAGGGGCGGCAGCGCGGCCGCGACGATGAAGGCCGGCGGGAAGAGCAGCACGTTCAAGGCGTCCACAGCGGAGGCCGCGAAGGCCACGGCTATCGCCAGGCCGAAGAGACCCAACAGCACCCAGGGGGAGGGCAAATACAGCGTTCGGGATGGCTTATGGCCCAGGGAACGCAAGGCGTGCCAGGCGGTGAGGCCGCCCGCGCCCAGGGTGAGCGACAGCGCGGTCAGCAGCGCGGCCAGGAAAGGACGCGCCTCGGTGGCGCCCTCCGACGCGGCCAGGGAGATAGCCAGACAGGAACCGAGCGCCAGGGGAAGTCCCACCAGTGCCATGAGTAGGCCGAGCACCAGAATGATCTTCTTCTGCCACCTGGGGATCGACCCTTCGAGCAATCTCATTATCTCACCCCCTTTTTCCCAAGAAGCAAGAAGGAACCCTCATGGGCAGGTGCAGGATCCGCCTCCTCCAAGACATTGAGAAGAGACCTCACTCCCACGTCTCCAGCGCCTCCTGGAGCGAATCCCTGATCTGCCCCAGGTGGCGCTCCACGAAGGCGCCCAGCAAGAAGAGGGACAGCCCCACGATCACGCTCACGATGATCCACTGGAGCACCGATTGCAGCGAGTGGATCAGCTGACCCAGCGTGGCCAGGATGACGCCCGCCATCCCCCCGTAGAGGAAGCGGCGCAGGCGACGGGCGCTGCCCCACCAGAGCGTTGCCAGTCCCTCCGCGCCCAACATCAGGGCATAATGCCAGCCGTAGAGCAACGTTTGCCAGAAGAGCGATCCCATCATCAACAACAGCGCGGCGTAATCCAGCCAGCGGCCCAGAGATTTGTGCCCCTGCCGCCATTCCAGGGCCGAGATGCCCAGCAGGTAGAGCCCGGCTGGCACGGCGTACCACTGGACGCGCGCGGCGCTGCTCCACTCTTGCACGTAGAAGGCGTAGATCATCCAGCTCGCCAGCAGCATGCCCACGGCGCCGTAGCCCAGACGTCGGCGGCGATAGACGACCGCCGCGGCGACGTAGAGCAGCCCCAGCAAGGCCAGCACGCTTACCACCATCCGCACCGTTGCCAGATCCACGATCCGCCGGAAGGGCAAGCCGACCAGGGCGCGGAGCGTCCAGGTCGGCAGGTCGAAGCCTAGCACCGCCGTCGCGCCGAGCACTGCCGCGGAGATGGTCAGCCCCGCGATCTGTGGCGGGCGCTCCCAGACGCGGAGCCAAGCGGGTGCGCGTCGATGCCGAAGCCGCCGCTCCTGCGCCAGCGCCAATCCGAAACCCACCAGCCCGTAGCCCAGCGCCAGCCGGGCGAAGGCCACCGCTGCTTGCCGCAAGGGGCGGTGGAGGAAGTGGAGTTGATTCCCCAGCGCCGCCGCGCCCAGCAGCGTCGCGCCATAGACCGGCGCGGGCGCTGCCCAGGCCGAGCCCAGCAGCGCCAGCAGCAGCGCGTGGACGAACGACACCAGGGCCGCCGCGTCGGTTCCGTTCAGGCAGAAGGCCTGCGCCAGCGCCACATCGAGCGCGGCCAGGGCGTACAGCGGGCGGGACCAGCCGCCAAGGAGAAGGAGCCGGTCGAGCGCCAGGGGCGAGCCCTCGTCGCGGCGGCGCTCGATCCAGAGCGCAACCAGCGTCGTTGCTGCTGTGACGGGCAAGAAGCGCAGCCAGGCGTGGGCCGGGAAGCGCCACCAGCCGAGGAACTCCAAGTAGCGGGCCAGCGCCAGGTGTCCCGCCAGGGCCAGTGCCAGCAGCCAGCCGCGCCGGCGGAAGCGGTGGAGCGCCCAGCCGCAGATGGGCATCAGCAGCAGGAAATTGAGCGCCGAAAGGTCGGCCCGCCCGGCGGTGAAGAACGGCGCGGCGCACGCCAGCCCGGAGCCCAGCGCGTAGAGCGGCAGCGCCCACCATTCCAACACGCGCTCCGTCACCGCCTGGAGCCAGTGCGTCGGCTTACCCCAGGGGAAATCCCGCCACGCGCCAAAGCGCCGATCCAGCAACACGCCGCCCGTCAGAGCCGCCACAGCGCCGGGGAGGAGGGCCAACCCGTGGTAAGCGGGGTCCAGCGCCGAGCGATCCAGTGCGATGGCGTAGGGCACCACCGCCAGCCCGCAGGCCGCCGTCAGCAGGAGCGGCTGGCGCAGCCAGAAGGCGGTGAGGGCGTAGAGGAGCGCGGCGCCGGCGTAACCCCAGAGCGCGCCAATCTGATCCTGGCTGGAGGGCGGCAGGCTCAGGGCCACCAGGGCGAAGCCGACCGCCAGCGCGGGGGAGGCGTGGACCGGCAATCGGACGCGGCGCAGCAGCCAGGCCAGCGCCAGATAGAGCACGGCCAGTCCCAGCAGCCACCAGCCGTGTCGATGGGCCTCCACGCTGGCCTCGTTCAGCGCGATCAGCAGGGAGACGGGCGCCAGCGCCGCTGCCGGGTAGTCCCAGAGCGGCTCGTGGAAATACCATGCCGACGTCAGCATCAGCAGGGCGTCGAAGAGCAGCACCAAAGCCAGCAGGGTAGAGAGATGCGCCGTGAGCATCGTCCCCACGATGAGGGCCACGTAGCCGGTCAGATAGGCGGGCAGCGCGTAGCGGCGTGGTGACGCTCGCCCAGCGGGTGGGAGGCGGTGCAGAGCCTCCCCGGCCGCCAGCCCCAACGGCGCGAAGGTCAGCAGCATCAGGCCGTGGTGCTCATGGCGCGCCGCCGGCAGGTGCCAGGCCAGCAGATAGACACACCAGATCGGGATCAAGCCCAGCGCCGGATAGAGCCAGGTCGAGGCGCGGGCCACCGAGAATCTGCCCGCCTGCAGTTTCCGATGATCCAGCCAGGCGTGCAGGCCGTAGAAAGCCACCGCCAGGCCGAAGGTGATGCGGCTGGTCTCGGTGTCGGCGACGCCCCAGAGTAGCGCGAAGGGCATCAGCAGGTGAGCCACCACGCGCGGGGGCCGGGCGTAGGCCGAAGGCGCTCGTCGCCGCACCAGCAGCCCGATTAGGAAGAGACACCAGGCCAGGACGGCCCAGGCTACGGCGAAGCCGGGCGCGGTCGGGCGGGGGGCGATGAGCCAGCCCAGGTCGGTCAGGATGGTCCACGGTGCGAAGACGAGCAACGACGCCAGCCAGACGAAGAGCGGGCGCCGGAAGAGCCGCGCGGAGAGGGCATAGAGCGCGGTGATGATGAGCAGCCCGGCGATGGCCCAGAGTTGCCGCGTCCGCCCGCCGCCCAGCAGCCAGAGGTTGCGAATCAGGGCCAGGCCGATGGTGGCCGCCGAGAGGATCCAGCCGGTGAGCAGGAAGGGCCGCCGGTAGAGGCGCCAGGCCAGGCGGAAGAAGGCTCGCACCCGACGATGCAGCCGCCGCTCGTCCCGCAGCCGGTGAAGCACGCGCTCCGCCAGCACGAAGGCCACCACCATCAAGGCGGCCTTGACGGCCGAGGAGCCGCGCCCCCGGCTGTAGACGATGACCAGGAAGCCGCCCGCGGCCGTGCCCAGCCAGGCGGCGACGTGGCCCCAGCGCTCCTTGTAGGTGCCCCAGGCGTAGAGCCCGTAGAGCACGCCCAGCGTCAGTTGGGTCGCCGCGCCCCAGAGTTTCATCGCGTCGCTCCAGGTATCGCCGCCGGCCAGATCTGCCAGAGGCCGCGCGTAGACGCGCCCCAGAGCGTAAAGCGCCAGCGCGTGGGCCGTGAGATAGAGCGGGACGAGAAAGCGGTGCGGGAAGGCGACCAGGCGCCGGCGCTCCGCCTCCAGGCCCGCCAGGATGTAGAGGGCGATGAGTAGGCTCAGCCCGAACGTCGCGGTGCTGGGGGAGGTGTGCAGCCGGTCGAGGAGGACGAGCAGGCCAGCGGCGGTCACCAGCGCGGCCGGCGATAGTTCCAGTGACTGGCGCATGGTCACGGTGTCGGCGAAGGCCAACACGCCCATCGATAGTAACGTCAGGGCCGGACCCAGGCCCGGCGCGTCGACGGCAAAGGCGACGGCGACGGCTGCGGCGCTCGTGGCCCAGCCCGTGAGGTACCAGGGCCAGCGGTAGACGCGGTCGGCCCGCTTCAGCCGATAACTGAGCGCCACTATGCCCCAGGCCAGGGCTGCCAGAGCCAGCGCCAGGCTGACGTCGGCCGGACGATGGCGGGTGAAGTGCATCCAGAGCCAGCCGGGCAAGGGCAGCGCGGTCATCCAGTGGAAGATGGGTCTGGACCACGCTGCGGCGAAGCCCGCTCGCTCCGTGTGGGCCAGGTGAGCGCCCCAACCGGTCAGCGCAATCCAGTGGCCCAGCGCGTAGAGCGCCAGATCGAGGTCGCGGTCGAAGGGGGCCAGGGGCAACAGCACGGCCAACCCGGCGATGGCGTAGCCTGCCCGCACCACGGGCACGGCGAAATCGGGCGCGGCGTCCGGCAGACGTCGTCCCAGCGCCAGGGCTGCCAGGACGTGGAGCAGGGCCAGGGAGCACCAGCCCACGCTCAACTGGGCGATGGTGAGCGAGAGCTCGGTCATCCCGAAGGTGGCCGCCGATAGCGCCAAAAACGAGGCCCCGTAGAGGTAAGCGGGCCTTCGCCAGAGCGCCGCGGCCAGGGCGACGGCGCCGACCAGGACAGCGTGGCTGGCGGCGGCCGCTGTGCCTCGACTAAGATCGGTGAGGGACCAGAGGGCGGCGGCCAGGATCAGCAGGGCAGAGACCCAGTTGAACGTGCGTCCTTGATCGCGCAGCGCCTCGTCCTCTCGGAGGGTCAGCCAGCGCCCGACGGCGACGTAGAGCGGGACCAGCCAGGCCCAGCCGAAGGCGTGCCAGGCGGGGTTGACGCCGGTTCTTTCGAAGAGGGCGGCTTGCGTCAGGTAGACGGCCACTGGCGGGGCGATGACGGAGATCAGCCCCAGCGCCCGGCTGCGATGGAGCACCGCGCCCCATCCGAGCAGAAAGCCGCCGATCCACCAGGTCACGGTGGCCGACCAGTGGAGCGCGTCGTAGGTAGTCCGGTCGATGACGCGCCAACCGAGCGCCAGCGGCATCAGCACGCCCACGGTCAGCAGGGCGAAGGTGCGCAGCGACGGGGTGTAGAATCGCAGGCGGTCTCGGCGGGAGCGCGCCTCCAGGTACGCAGCCAGCAGCATCAGGCTCAGGGAGAGCGCCGAGAGACCGGCGGCGTACCAATCGCGGGAGAGAGCGCCGGCCTGATGACCCACCTCGATGGCGGCCAGGTCAGCGCTGCCCGCTGCTGTGGTCACCAGATGGCCGAAGAAGAGGTTCTGAATGTGAAGCGCCACGCCCAGGTAGAGACCCAGGCAGACCAGCGAGGTGAGCAGCCAGAACTGAGGCCAGCGGCCGGGCATCAGATCCAGCGTGACGTAGGCGGTGTAGAAATCGACCGGGATGAGCAGGGCAGCGACGGCGGTCAGGGCCACGCCGGATTGGGAGAGGGTGGTGCGCGTGCGCAGGTACCAGCCCATCGCGAAGAAGACCAGGGTGAAGGCGGGCGGGATGGCGACGCGCAGGGTGGGCGTGAAGTCCCTCCAGCCCCAGATGACGAAGGTGATAGCGGCGGAGAAGAGGAGGAAGATGCCCAGGAAGAGGATGGCGTGCAGTGTGCGTTCGGAAAGCAGGGAGCGGGCCAGCCGCTCGCGCAAGGGTAGCCTCGGCTGCGGCGGGGCCTTGGGCTCAGCAGGGGGTTCGGGCCGCGCGGATTCAGGCGAGGGAGGCGCGGGGGCTTCCTCCGGGAGTGGTTCCGGCGTCAGCCCCAGCCGGTCCTTGAGAGCGGCTCGCTGTGCCTTCAGAGGGGCGATGGCCGCTGCGTAGGCGTCATCATCCCTGAATGCCCCTTTGTTCCTCACATACCAGACCCGCTCCAGAAGATAGTTCGTCACCCTCAAGCGGACGGTATCGGTGAGCACGAAGTCGAAGCTGACCAGGTGCTCCAGCCGCTGCTGAGTGGTCTCGACGTACGCCTCAATCTCGTTCACTAGCCCGCGCACGACCTCTGGGCGGACCAGGCCTTCCTCCAGCCACGTACGCAGCAGGTCGAGAAACCGCGCTTTTCGATAGAGCCGGGGCCAGACGTCACGGGCTTCGTCGGCGGTGAGGGGCGGTGGGCGCAGGTCAAGCGCGATCTCGAGCTCGCGCTGCCGCGCCGCGTATGCCCGCCGCACTTCGGTCAGCCGGTTGACGTCCTGGGCCAGCCAGTCGTCGAGTTCATCCAGGGTCCATTCGAGGTGGAGGAGCTCCTCAATCTGCTCGGGATCACCGCGGAAGCCACAGCGTTGGCAAGATTGCCGGGGGGTGAAGGGTTCGGCATCACATTTCGGACAGCGCATCGCTCCTCCGAAAAAACGGAGATTGTGGCGTTTCGCGTGATCAGTAGCGAACCGGATGGCATCTGGTCTAGATGGAAGAGATGGGCGCGTTGTCAGCTGCTTTGAGCCTCACGCCAAACTCAGTGTCCTGGGGCGGAAGGGATCGCTTCTGTAGCATTATATCATTGAACCATAACCTTCAAAAGAGATTGTGGCAGAGCTTTTATGGGCGCTTCTCCGTAACGTCCTGGGAGGTATCATCTAGTACTACACGAAGAAAAGCAGGTGAGATTGGTTCAACATCGTCTGAAATATCTGGTGGCCTTGAGTAAGATTTGTTTCATAGCTGCCCCGCCCCCCCCCACTCCGCGCCGAAGATCCCGTCTTCTGTCGATGGCTGTAGTTGGCATTCATTTCGTGATTAAACTTGCGCACCTCTTGGACCCTCGCACCAATGTTGACATTATAGCTATTATACATATAATAGAGCATCAGTCT
>CAYYTU010000045.1:0-24241 GCA_964474655.1 uncultured Anaerolineales bacterium | reverse complement strand
GCGTATCAACCCCAGCTTCGTTTGCCTTGTTCGCATCTGAGCACACTCTGTGGCACTGAAGGTGCTTTCGCAGACGATTCGCTTCGAAAACCCAACAAACCACCGGGTCAGGGACGGGCGGTCCTAAGGTGCCTCTCGCGACATCTATCATGTCAACGATTGGTGATTAGGGACTTGACCCGAACGGGCTGGCCTTACGAACGCTAGAGATAGCCGTTCTCGCCCTGTTCCTCCAATTTTTGCACCAGATCCCGCACTTCTTGCTCCCGCTCACGGGGGCAGACCAACAGAGCATCCTCGGTATCCACGATCACCATATCCTCCACGCCAATGGTGGCGATGAGGCGTTCGTGACCAAAGATCAAGGAACCCTCGGTGTCGATGCTCACGTGCGGCCCGACGACGACGTTTCCATCCTCATCGGAGGCCAACAGATCGGCCAGGCTGCCCCAGCTGCCTACATCCGACCAGCCAATGTCCACCGGAATAACGACCACATCGTCAGCGCCTTCCATCACTCCATAGTCGATGGCCTGCTTGGTCACATTGGGCCATACTCGTTCCAACGTCGGTTCGTAGCCCTTGGATCCCAGAGCAGCCTCCACTTCCGCCAGATTGACGTAGAAATCGGGCATCTGCCGCTCGAACTCCTCCATAATACGGCCCACGCGCCAGATGAACATACCGCTATTCCAGGTATACTCGCCGCTTTCCACCATATGGAAGGCCGTCTCCTGGCTGGGTTTCTCGGTGAAGCGTCGGGCTCGGAAGACGTCGAAGCCGTTTGCCGTAGCCAGTTTTTCGCCCTGATGGATATAGCCATAGCCGGTCGAGGGCGATGAGGGCGTGATGCCCAGCGTGACCAGATGCCCCTCCTGAGCCACTTCCTCCGCAGCTTGGAGCACATGCTGGAAACGATCCACTTGACTGATAAAATGATCGGCAGTGAGAACGGCCATCACCGCATCCGGGTCGTGCTGATGGAGATGAATGGCCCCCAATCCAATAGCAGGGGCCGTACCACGTCCCACGGGCTCAATGATGAAGTTCTTTTCCGGCAGCTCCGGCGCCTGGGCCGCCAGATCCGGCACATGTTCCTCGCCGGCCACCACCACAATATTTTCCGGCTGGAAGATCGGCGCAATGCGGTCGACAGCATGCTCGAACATCGTACGCTCACCTACCAGCTTGAGCGATTGCTTGGGACGATCACGGCGACTGACGGGCCACAGTCGCGTTCCGGTCCCACCGGCCATAATCAACGCATAGAAAGCCATCTTGCCTCCCTTAGGATATAAAACGGATCGTAAAACGAAAAACCTGAAGCCGCCGGGGCTCCAGGCCTGGAATCACGATCTGTACCAGCTACTCCACCACATATTCCACGCCTGGCTCGTGGGCCACGACGTACTTCATCCCGCCCACCTGACGCACCATGCCTTTCAGCTCCATCATCGCCAGGGTACTGGTCACCTGGGAGATGGATAAATCGACGTTCTGCTGGAGATCGTCCACGTGTGTCGGCTCAGCCGAAAGGTGCTTGAGCAGCGAGGCCTCGGTCTCATCTTCCGGTAACACCTGACGCGCCTTGGCTTGCTCGGCCACCATCGTCAAGTTTAACTCCTCCAGGATGTCCTCCGGCTTGGCGACCAGCTTGGCGCCGTTCTGGATCAGGGCATTCGTGCCCACGCTGCCTTTGGTGAGGATACTACCGGGCACTGCAAACACATCCCGTCCCTGCTCGGCGGCATACTCGGCGGTGATAATCGCCCCGCTGGACTCCCCGGCGTTGGTGACGAGCGCGCCCAATGAGAGCCCACTGATGATACGGTTGCGCGGGGGGAAATTACGGCCTTCCGGCGGTGTGCCCAGGGGATAGTCGCTGAGCAGAGCGCCGCGCTCAGCGATCTGTTGGGCCAACTTGCGATGCTCGGCAGGATAAATACGGTCGATGCCACAGCCGAAGACGGCGATCGTACGGCCACCGGCCTCCAACGCTGCCCGATGGGCCACGCTGTCGATCCCGCGCGCCATACCGCTGACCACTGTGATGCCGTTGCGGGCTAATGCCCCAGATAGGCGACGGGTCACCTCACGACCGTAGCTTGAGGCCCGCCGGGTACCGACCACGGCCACCGCCCAGGCGTCCTCCTCCGTCAACGTGCCTTTGATATAAAGCACCGGCGGCGGGGCGTTGATCTCTAACAGCAGTCGAGGATAATCGGGGCTTTCCCAGGTCAGCACCCGGGCCCCCTCGTCCGCGATCCGATCTAACTCGTGATCCAGATCCAGCTCAGCGCGGGCGGCCAGCAGGTTATTCCGAGAGCGGCTATCCAGCCCGATGTCCTCCAAAATCTCTTCCGAAGCATACCAGGCACGCTCAATATCGCCAAAATGATCAAGCAGGGCCCTCAACCGCAGCGGTCCAATGCCGCGCACGTTGTTGAACCCCACCCAGTAGCGCAAGTTGCTCATTTTTGATGATCCCTTAGCAACCCAACAGGCAAGTCCACGACCATCTTTTGAGCCTCTACGTCCAGATCCAACACCACGTGGCTCACACCGGGCACCAAGATCTCACCGCGTGGCCCTCGCACCACGTAGACGTCGTGCACACCAGCCTCCACCACTTGCGTCACCCGCCCCAGCCATTTGCCTTCCTTCGTCTCCACCCGCATGCCGATCAGCTGGAAGTAATAATACTCACCCTCTTCTAGAGGCACCGCATCTTCAAGAGGGATCTCTACCAGCATATCGCGCATCAGCTCGGCCTCGTCGCGAGTCTCGCAGCCGACCAGCTTGAGCAGCATCAATCCTTGATGAGGCCGCATGCCCTCAACGGCATAGCGCTGAACGACGTCCGGTGCGTCCGGGTAGGCGAGATAGAAATACTCGTGAGCCCGCAGGCGCTCTGGATAGTCGGTGAGAATATCGACGCGCAGCTCGCCGTGGATGCCATGGGGTCGGCGCACGCGCCCGACAACGATGTAGGAACGCTCCTCGTCCTCCTGAGGTTCTTCAACAACAGGTTCCATACTCACACGCCACTCAGATGATATCTAAGTCAGCTCGTTTCCCTTTTTTGGCCGCGAGCACGCGGATGAGACGGCGTATCGCATTTGCCGTGCGCCCGTTCTTGCCAATCACGCGCCCCATATCCTCGGGGCCCACGCGCAGCTCCAAAGTAACCGAGTTTTCTCCCTCTATCTCGGATACATGTACCTGGGTAGGATCATCGACCAGGGATTTGGCGATAAACTCAACGAGCTCTTTCATCGAAGAAGCCATTGATGCTTCCCCTCCTTGTATAGTGACAACGAAGTTACAAAGCCGTAATGGCGGAATAATGTCCGCGCCTAGCGAAAGGATTAGTCCTCTTCCGCTATTCCTTCCTCAGCCTCCGCATCGGAGGCTTCCTCCGGCGCTGGCGCTCCCGCAGATTCTTCAGCTTCGGCACTCCCTTCAGCGATCTCTTCGTCAGTCGCTTCGTCAGTCGCTTCCTCAAGTGCCTCTTCTTCTGATGTCTCTTCTTCCGCTTCCTCGGCCTCGACCGGCATCTCCTCCGATTCAGCTTCCATCGTCGGCTCTGGCACTTCCGCCTCCGCCACCAGGTCTTCCAGAGATTCGCCTTCCTTCAATCGCTCAAACCGGGCCATCGTGCCAGTTGTCTTCAACAGACGCGCTACTGACTCAGTGGGTTGAGCGCCAACGCTCAACCAGTAGAGAGCACGCGCTTCGTCAATCCGCAACGTCTCCGGCTCGGTACGCGGGTTATAGACGCCGATCTTCTCGATGAAAGCGCCATCGCGAGCTGCTCGCTGATCGGCTACAACGACGCGAAAACTGGGCTGCTTCTTGGCGCCTACGCGACGCAATCGAATCTTAACCATAAACCTCCTGTCGATCGTTCATACTAGAAATAGTCCAAATAGAAAATGGCAGACCAATGGATAGATAGATCATTACCCTAAAGCCTGCCACTGACAAACTGTTCAAATTACCTTCTCTATCCAAACATCCGCATCAGTCCCTGCATTCCGCGCGGGCCTTTCCCGAGTTGTTTCATCACGCGCTGCATCTGACGGAACTGACGGAGCAGAGCATTTACTTCTTGAACAGTGGTGCCGCTTCCACGCGCGATGCGTTTCTTGCGACTTCCTTTGATGATACGAGGGTTTCGCCGTTCCTCCGGCGTCATTGAGAGGATGATCGCCTCGATGCGCTTGAATTGCTCGTTGGTCACCTCGGGCGAAATCTGCTGAGTGAGGCCTCTCATCCCGGGCACCATATCCAGCAGCTGGTCCAATGGGCCCATCTGCTTGACCTGCTGGAGCTGCTCCAGGAAATCCTCCAAGTCGAAGCTGGCCTCCCGGATCTTGCGCTCCATCTTCTGAGCCTGCTCCTCGTCGAAGGTAGCCTCGGCGCGCTCAATAAGCGTCATCACGTCGCCCATCCCCAAGATGCGAGAGGCCAGGCGGTCGGGATGGAACGTCTCCAGAGCATCGGTTTTCTCGCCCGTACCCAGGAATTTGATCGGCACGCCGGTGACGGCGCGCATACTGATCGCGGCGCCACCGCGAGCATCGCCGTCCACCTTGGTCAAGATCAGGCCCGTCAACCCAATGCGCTCGTGGAAACCCTCGGCCACGTTGACGGCCTGCTGCCCGGTCATCGCATCGGCAACCAGCAGCGTCTCGTCCGGATTCGTCGCCCGTTTAACCGCTTCCAGCTCCGACATCATCTCCTGATCGATCTGAAGGCGACCGGCAGTATCCAGCACCACCACGTCACGCCCGCGCTGGCGAGATTCCTTGAGGCCATCGGCGCAAATCCGCGGCGGCTCATTCTGCCTATCGCTGTGGACCGGTATCTCCAGCTGGCGACCAAGCACCTCCAGCTGCTTGCCCGCAGCCGGGCGATAGGTATCGCCGGCAACCATCAGTGGCAACCGACCTTGCTGTTTAAGATGCCGCGCCAGCTTGGCCACGGTGGTCGTCTTGCCGGATCCTTGCAACCCAACCAGCATAATGACGTAGGGAGGCGCCCCCTGCATCTGCAGGCGGCCCGGTTCGCCCAGCGTCTCAATCAGCTCCTCGTGCACGATCTTGATCACCTGCTGAGACGGATTGAGGCTCTTGGTGACCTCGACGCCCACGGCGCGCTCCCGGATGCGTGCGATGAAGTCCTTGACGACAGTGTAATGGACGTCGGCTTCCAGCAAGGCCAGACGAATCTCACGCAGCACCTCGTCGACGTCCTCCTCGCGCAGGATGCCGCGGTTGCCTAGCCGCTGGAATACCGTCTGTAACTTGTCGGTCAAATTCTCAAACATAGTCTTTTATGCAATCATTGTTCACAAAATACAAAGCGATTGTAACGGAAAAGCCCCTTTTCGTCAAGCAGAAGAGGCTCAAGCGGATCTACGAAGCCAAGGCAATTGTCCGCGCGCCCCCCGGGACCTACGCCGTGTCCGGGCAAACGAAGCGATTCTAGGGTAGCCCCGACGCATTAGATTGCCTACAGTCACGTTTATCGAGCGTATCAACCCCAGCTTCGTTTGCCTTGTTCACGCTTTAAGGACGCTCTGTGGCCTTGAGGGCATTTTTGCTGAGCGACCTGCTTCGGAATCCGTCTCCTTCCGGGCATTGCACACATGCGGACCCCTGGGTACAATAGACCCACCGATGCGCATCCGTTACCTCAGCCTGACAAATTTTCGCAACTATACTCGTCTGGAGCTGGCTCTGCCCCAACACCCGCTCCTGCTCTGCGGCGCGAATGCCCAGGGGAAGACGAGCTTGCTGGAGGCCATCTTCCTGCTGGCCACCGGTGCCTCCCCCATTGCCTCATCGGACCGTCAGCTGATTCAGTGGCAGGCCGAGGAGCAGGGCTTGCCCTACGCCCGCGCCTGGGCCGAGATCGAGCGCCGAGACCGTGTGCTGGAGATGGAGGTCGTGTTGGAGAAGCGTACCCTCTCCAACGGCGCCACCCAGCTGCAGAAGACGATCCGCGTCGACCGCTCGCAGAAGCGCCGCAGCGAGATGGCCAATCAACTAAACGTGGTGCTCTTTATGCCCCAAAACGTCGATCTGGTCGCCGGGTCGCCCTCGGGGCGGCGGCGGTATATGGACGATGTGCTCTGCCAGGTCGACGAGGTCTATAGCGAGGCGCTGACACGCTACACTAAGGCCCTGCGCCAGCGGAACGCGGCCCTGCGCCACGTGCGCGACGAGGGCGGGAACCCGGCGCAGCTGGTCCCATTCGAGAAGGTGCTGGCCCGGAAAGGCGTCATCATCGCCAATCGCCGCCGCGAGCTGCTGGACGCGCTCTCCCAGCGAGCTCATCGCATCCACCAACAGCTCACCGGAGGAGCGGAATGGATGCGGTTGGTGTACGAGCCGAACTTCGACCCGGCCACGCCGCCGATCCTGAAGTACCAGATGGGGATGGATCTGGCGGGTCAACAGTCGCCCCCCGACGAGATCAGCGCCCAGGATCTGGTGGAGGCATACCGGCAAGCGCTGGTGGAACGGCGCCGAGAGGAGATCGCGCGCGGCGTGACCGTCTTCGGTCCTCACCGCGACGAGATGCACTTTATCGCCGGTCGCCCCTCCCAGGGCTCGCACGAGATCGACTTGCGCACCTACGGCTCGCGGGGACAGCAGCGAACGGCCGTGCTGGCGCTCAAGCTGGCGGAGATGGGCTGGATGCGCAAGCAGACCAGGGAGGCGCCGGTATTACTCTTCGACGAGGTACTGGCCGAGCTGGATCAGGATCGACGGTCCTACCTGCTGAGCCGTGTGAACGAGGTCGAACAGGCGATCCTCACAGCCACGGATCCCGATATGTTCAGCGCCGAATTCCTGGAGCAAGCGCGGACGATGCGGGTCGAGGGAGGCATCGTCACCGAGATGTCCACCGGCGATAAGGAGGTCGTCAATGAGTGACCGATGGCAGGCGCTGAAGCAGTGGCTGGCAGCGCGTCTGATGCATCCCTCGACGAGGGATTTTCTGCGAGAGGCGCAGCGCACGGCGGATTATTCGCCCTTCGATTGGCTGCACGGCTACGTGTACGGGCGCTGGTCGTACCTCTACATCGGCATTGGCACCGGCGAGCATCCGCTGGTGCGGGCCTTGCGGCCGATCGCGACCTGGCTGCTCGACCAGCTGCCCGGTCAGCCTTCGGACGCTCCTTCGGATACCGCTGGAGCCGTCACGTTCGCCGACACGTACCACGGCAAAGCCGTTCCTCTGGATGCCGCGACGCAGCTGGTCACGGTAGATGAGCCGGTTCAGCTGACCGATCTGGAGCAGGTGATCCCTTACGCCCGGGCGCGGGATATTGTGCTGAAGAATCCCGATCACATCGTGGTGCTCGATTGCCCCTGCCGCGCCGCCCGCCCCGATCCCTGCGAGCCGCTCGACGTCTGTCTCATCATCGGCGAGCCGTTCGCCAGCTTCGTCGCCGAGCACCATCCCCGCCGCGCCCGCTGGATCACGCCCCAGGAGGCGGTGACGATTTTGCGCGAGGAGGACGCGCGGGGGCACGTCCACCACGCCTTCTTCAAGGACGCGATGCTGAACCGCTTCTACGCCATCTGCAATTGCTGCGCCTGCTGCTGCGGGGCGATGGAGGCACACCGCATGGGCACACCGATGCTGGCCTCCTCCGGCTACGTGGCTCGGGTGGACGATGAGCGCTGCGTCGAGTGCGGCGTCTGCGCCGAGCATTGCCAGTTCGACGCGCTGGCAGTGGCGGATGGGAGCGTCCTCGTGGACGCGGAGGCGTGTATGGGCTGCGGCGTCTGCATCGGGCAATGCACGCACGAGGCGCTCTCGCTGGTGCGCGATTCGGCCCGGGGCGAACCGCTGGAGATCCGCCGGCTGATGGGAGAGGCCCACGCCGAAGCGGGATGAGAGGTTATAGCTCGTCCGCGATGGTGCGAAACTCATCGAACGGCAACGCGGTCAGCGTCTCAGTCTTCCCCGCGCCGAAGCTCTGGGCCAGCAGCGCCACCCGCGCCGCCGTCTGGGCGTCAGGCGCCTCGAAGATGTGGAGGAAGTCATACGCGCCCAGCAGGGCGTAGCTGGCGATGCGCTCCACCTCCGGGCACTGACGCGCCAGCTTCCGCTCGAACTCCCGATCCATCTCCCCCATCGACTTGATCTCGTTGGCATTGCGCGGGGATATCTTTGAGAGCAGCACAAACGTCGTCATAGCCGTCCTCCTCTCTTATCATCACACATAGCGTGGAGACGCAACTCCGTGATTTCGATTCGCGTTCAGGAGAGGCCTCTCATCCGCGGAGGCATTGAAATTCAGCGCCGCTCAAACTCACCCGCCAGGTAATCGACGCTGAGGTGAATCATCGTGGGACGCCCGTGAGGGCACGTGCGCGGGCTCTCGCTCTGCTCCAGCGAACGGAGCAAGGAATCGATCTCCTGACGGCTCAGAGTCTGCCCAGCCTTGACCGCAGCCTGCTTACAGACCTCCCGCGCCACGGCCTCCTCGACTGGATGGGCCAGTGGGTCGTCGTGGTTCAGGATCGCCGCCGCCACGTCGTCCAACACCTGGGCCGGTTCCTCCTCCGCCACGAGCGCCGGCAGCGCCCGCACCATCATCGTCGAGCCGCCGAACGGCTCGACCTCGAAGCCGAGGCTGGTCATCACCTCCAGGTGCTCCGCCAGCACGCCGGACGCCTCGGGGGCCAGCTCCACCAGGGCCGGCTCCAGCAGCGATTGGGACGGCACATCGGCCTGCTCGCGCTCCGCCAGCAGCTGCTCGAAGAGCACCCGCTCGTGAGCGGCGTGCTGGTCGATCAGGTACATCCCCTCCGGCCCCTCGGCCACGATGTAGGTCGTGCCCAGCTGCCCGATCACCCGCAGCGGCGGGATCGAACCGTCCTCGGCGCCCGGTGTCTCGGAAGCGCCACCTTCCAGATGGAGCTGATGCTCAGTCGAGCTCTCCAGGCGGGCCAGCCGCTCGCGGCGCTGCTCCGTGCCCGGATCCGCAGCGCTGGGCCAGGCCGACGTGGTGCGCTCATCATCGCGACGCGTTCGGGGCACCGGCGCGCGCTCGAGCAGCGTCTGTCGAACGGCCTTCTGCACCGCGCGGAAGACGGCATTGCCGTCGCGGAAGCGCACCTCCGCCTTGGTGGGATGGACGTTCACGTCGACCTCGTTCGGCGGCAGCTCGATCTTGACCACGGCCAGCGGATGTCGCCCCTTGGGCAAAAGTGTATGGTAGGCCTGGGTGACGGCATAGGTGAGGCTGTTGTCCTTCACCCAGCGCCCGTTGACGAAGAGAGTGATGTAGGTGCGGTTGGCGCGGTGGAAGGACGGCGGCCCGACGAGGCCGCTGACGCGGATATCGGCTGAGTCATCCTGGGGCAGGATGTCGAGCGCGTCTTCGCCCACGTCGAGCCCGTAGATGGCGGCGAGCACGTCGCGCAGCTGTCCGCTGCCGGGGGAGCGGAACGACTCTCTGCCGTTGTGGCTGAGAGTGAAGCGGAGCCCGGGGTAAGCCATCGCGTAGCGGGTGAGCCAGTCGTCGATGTGTCGACGCTCGGTGCGGTCGGTGCGCAGGAACTTGCGCCGGGCCGGGACGTTGAAGAAGAGGTTCTCCACCGTCACCGCCGTACCCGACGGGCGACCGCTCTCCCGCTTGGTCAGGGTGTGACCGCCCTCCAGTCGCAACAGCGTGCCCACGGGCTCGTCGACCGCGCACGTCTCGAACGTCACGCGGCTGACGGCGGCGATGGAGGCCAGCGCCTCGCCCCGGAAACCCAGGGTGGTGATGTGGGATAGGTCAGCCGCCGTGGTCAGCTTGCTGGTCGAATGACGCTGGAAGGCCAGCGTCACCTCATCGGCCGGCACGCCGCAGCCGTCGTCGGTCACGCGCATCAGCTGCTTGCCGCCCTTCTGTACCTCGACGTGGATGTTCTGCGCTCCAGCGTCGATGGCGTTTTCCACCAGCTCCTTGACCACCGACGCGGGGCGTTCTACCACCTCGCCGGCGGCGATCTGCGACGCAACGTGTTCCGGCAAAACTCGGATACCCATCACAACCTCCTATGTGATTGTAGCACACCCCTTCCGGCGGGCAAGAGCCTATCTGCACATAACCTTCATCTGGTCTTCATAGAATCTTCACAAACCTCCGGTATAGTTATCAGCGTGAAAGAAATTACTCAGATTCAAGGAGGTGCAAAATGTTGAAGAACAAGAAGTGGTACGCAATGCTGGGTGCAGCCGGAGCGCTGGTGCTGTTGTTGGGCGGCGTGGGCGTCGCCTACGCGCAAGGCCCGCAGCCGCCGTTGGGCGATCGGTTCTCCCAAAGCGGCGGGCTGTTCGGTGGCGGGATGCGAGGCGCGGGCACGTTTGACAGCGGCGCGTTCGGGACTGCCCCGATGCGCGGCGGTCCCTTCCAGGGACACGTCGGGGCGTCGATGGTGGAGCTCACCGCCGAGCTGACGGGCTTGAGCGAGGACAAGGTCATCGAGGCACTGGAGGACGGGCAGACCTTCGCCGAGATCGCCGAGGGCGAGGGCGTGGCCCCGCAGGAGATCGTGGATGCCGCCGTCGCCGAGGCCGAGGCCCGGCTGCAGGGGGCGGTGGACGCCGGCCGGCTGACCGAGGAGCAGATGGAGCAGATGCTGGAGCGGTTAGCCGAGGATCTGCCGGAGCGGCTGGAGCAATCCTGGCCGGCCCGGCAAGCGGGCGGTCTCTTTGGTCAGTTCAACGAAGGCTTCTGGACGATATACGACGCCGTGGCCGAGGCCCTGGGGCTGACGCCGGAGGCGCTGTTCAGCAAGCTGCACGGCGGTAAGAGCATGGCCGAAGTGGCCGAGGAACAGGGCGTCGAGCTGGAGGCGATTCACGAGGCGCTGGAGGAGGCCCGCGTCGAGGCCCGGAAGCAGGCCATCGAGCAGGCCGTGGAGGACGGACGGTTGACACAGGAGCAGGCCGACTGGATGATCGAAGGGCTGGAGCAGGGCTTCGTGCCCGGCGGATCAGGCTCTGGCCGCGGACGCGGCTTCCGGCCTGGGCACAGCGGTCATCACAGGCCGAGGATGAGCTGGTAGCGCGTGACGCCGCGCGAAGCGTGACAATCAGCTAGCACAGAGCCACAGAGGGAGCGCCGCGTGACGCTCCCTCTGCTGTTATCACCAATTATATACCCAGTGCAGGCTGCGCCGTTGGCACTAACGCCCAATTCCAATTCTTGCCTGGATCGCTGCTCCGTGCTACACTGCAAGAGCAGTTCACATCCTTGAGAGCGAGAGGATCCGTAGGGTATGGCACGCCACGGACGTGCTACCGCCGTTCCATCAGTGTCGAGCACACAATGGCACCTCAATCTGAGAAACAAGGTTGGTTCGAGCAATCTTTGAGCGTCCTGGAAAGGTCTGGGCCGATCGGAGAGGCCAGCGTGGCCTACATCCGGCGGCGCGGGACGCAGCTCGGCTTCTCCCGGCAGCGCGGCTCCGGCGCCTCCTGGTTCGACTGGCGTCGGCTCCGCTTCGGCGCTTTCCTGAACGCCGACTACGCGGATAGAGCGCCGGACGATCCCTGGCTCTGCTCGCTGCTGGCCCACGAGGTTCATCACCTGGAGCAAAGCCTGCTGGAGGCGCTATCGGTGCGCGGCGAGCTGATCGCGTGGCAACGCCAATTCGATGTGCTTGAGCACCTCTCGGCAGCGCCCTCGGATTGTGCCTGGCATGAGCTGTACACGCTTGACCCCGCATCCCGCGCTGACCTCAAACGGGCCCGTGAGCTGATGAAGTCCATCGGCGGGCCGAAGTACCGCATCGAGCTGCTCCCGCTCCTGCCGCTGCCCGCGGAGGTCGCCCATCGTCTGAAGGCCGCCGCACGTCGGCTGCTCCGCACCTCCTGAAGCATTCTCGACGGACAAAACACACACCTCCGCGCCGAATAGCGGTCCTTCCCAGCTTCGTTTGCCTTGTTCACGCTTTAAGGACGCTCTGTGGCCTTGAGAGCATTTTTGCTGAGTGACCTGCTTCGGAATCCGGCTATAATCTACGGGGGAGGCATTGACCGGCTTGCTCATCCATCAGCAAACCATTGCAATAACTTGCCACTTATGATACCTTAAGCGTATGGAATTCGAGGCGTCGGCTGACGTCGAAGGGAATCGAGACCGACTCCTTATATCAGCAGAAGGCCCGGCAGACGGGTAACGGAGAAGAATCCAATGACTCAAACCATCCTGGTGGTCGACGACGAGCCCGAAATCGTGCGCCTGGTCCGCTCCTACCTGGAGCAAGAGGACTACCGCGTGGTGACGGCCTACGACGGCGAGGAGGCGCTCTACGCCACCCGCCACGAGAAGCCCGACCTGGTGGTGCTGGACATTCTGATGCCCAGGATGGATGGGCTGGAGTTCACACGCCGGGTGCGCCGCGAGCAGGACGTACCGATCATTATGCTCACCGCCCGCGCCGACGAGACCGATCGCATCGTGGGGCTGGAGATGGGCGCCGACGATTACGTCACCAAGCCCTTCAGCCCGCGCGAGGTGGTGGCCCGCGTGCGGGCCGTCCTGCGCCGCGCCCAGCCAGCCGACGAGCAGGGGCCGCCGGTGCTGCGCGTCGGGCCGATCACGCTCGATCGCGTCACGCACACCGTCACTGTCGACAGCGAGCCAGCCGACCTGACGCCGACCGAGTTCGACGTGCTGGAGGTACTGATGACCACGCCCGGACGCGTCTACTCGCGAACGGAGATCCTGGAGGCGGTGCAGGGCGTCGCCTTCGAGGCCTACGAGCGGACGGTCGACGCCCACATCAAGAACCTGCGTCACAAGATCGAGCCAGAGCCCTCCGATCCGCGCTACATTCTTACCGTGCGCGGCGTGGGCTACCGCCTGAACCCGGAGATTGAGGATGAATAGCCTATTCTGGAAGGGGATGCTGGCCTTCCTGGTCGTCATCATCGTCGCCGTCGGGGCAGTGGCAGCGCTGACCGGCCGGCTCACCGAGACCGCCTTCCGGCGCTACACGCTCACCCACAACGCGATGTGGGACCAGACAACCGAGCGGCTGGCGTCCTACTACGAGCGACGCGGGGCGTGGGCCGGGCTCCAGGAGGCACTGGAAGCGCTCATCGACCAGCGCCAGCATATGCGCGGCAGAAGAGAAGGTATGATGGGCGGTCCTCCGGACACGATGATCGATTTTCGCATCACCGACAGGCGCGGACAAGTTGTGGCCGACACCCAGGGCCCACCGCGAGGGTCCATCTCGCGGACGCAGCTGAACAATGGCATCCCCATCACGGCTGGTGGTGAGACGGTAGGCTATCTCGTCCCTGCACCAGTCCGTCCGCCCAACTGGCCGCTAGACGCCGCCCAGGTCGCCTTCCTGGCGCGTATCCGACGCACGCTCTGGATCGCGGCGCTGGTCGCGCTGGGCGTGGCGTTAATCATCGGCGGGCTGCTCTTCCGCTCCATCACCGCGCCGCTGCGCAAGCTGACCACCGCCGCGCAGGCCATCGCCGAGGGCGACCTTTCGGCTCGGGCTCCCGTCCGAGGCCAGGACGAGGTGGGGCAGATGGCAGCAGCCTTCAACCAGATGGCCGAGAGCCTGGATCAGATGGAGAAGGCCCGCCGTAATCAGACCGCCGACATCGCCCACGAGCTGCGGACGCCGCTGACCGTCCTACAGGGCACGCTGGAAGCAATGCTCGACGGCGTCTATCCCACCGACCAAGAGAACCTACAAGCCGCCTTGACCCAGACCCAAACGCTCTCCCGGTTGATCGAAGACTTGCGCATTCTGGCCCTGGCCGATGCCGGCCAGCTCGAGCTACACCGGACTCGGCTTGACCCGGCAGCTTTCCTGCGCGAAACAGTGGACAGCCATCGCCCTCAAGCACAAGAGAAAGGCATCGCTCTCAGGCTGGAACCACTGCCTCCGCTCCCTCCAATTAAAGCGGATCGAGATCGGCTGACGCAGGTGATGGGAAACTTGTTGAGCAACGCATTCCAGTACGGAAGTGAGGGAGGAGCGGTCACGGTCAGCGCCCAGCGGGATACAGCATCCGTCACCATATCGGTGGCGGACGATGGACCAGGCGTACCCTCCGAGTACCTACCGCACATCTTCAAGCGTTTCTGGCGGGTGGACCCGGCCCGCAGCCGCGCGACGAGCGGCTTCGGCCTGGGGCTTTCCATCGCCCGGCACATCGTGGAAGGCCACGGCGGTCGCATCTGGGCCGAAGAGACGGTCGGCGGCGGGCTCACGATCAAATTCACCCTCCCGGCCTAATTCAGCTCATCTTTCTTCCTCAGCTTTCTTCACTGCTCCTCAATCTCTCGTTTGACCTGTAAGGCAAATCTATGTATATTAGGTTTGAGAGACAATAGGGGGATTTCGTGAAACAAAAAAGCGTGCTAGTTATAGAAGATAGTATGGAAATGCAACGTCTTCTGGCCGAACTAGTGCTTGAGCCCAATAACTATCGGCTCATTGAGGCCACAGATGGCGAAGAGGGACTGAAACTAGCCCTCCAGAAACATCCATCGCTCATCATCCTGGATGTCAACTTGCCAAAGATGAATGGGTTTGAGGTGCTGGAGGCGTTGAGGCAGCGCGATGTGAACGTCCCAATTATCTGTACGTCCGTCCGTCGATCGCCTGATCTGATCTTACGCGCTTTTCGCAGTGGAGCCCAGGATTTTGTGGTCAAACCGTTCGCCCCCCAAAATATGCTGGAGACGATCCAGCGTGTCACCCGGTCGAGACAATCGACGAAGCATAAACCAGACTTGCCTCGTCGACTGGAGGAGGCCAACCGCGAGTTGGAGTGTCGGCTACAGGAGCTCAACACGCTCTATATCATCGGACGCTCGGTCAGCTCGCTGTTAGATCTGAACATAGTGCTCAATCGCGTCGTCGAAGCAGCGGCTTATATGACCCGGGCCGAAGAGGGTATGCTGATGCTGCTTGACGAAACGGGTAAAGAGCTTTACCTGCGCGCGGCCAAGGACGTGGACGAGAAGACAGCCCGGAACCTGCAAGTGCGCGTCAATGACAGCGCGGCCGGGCGTGCGCTCCAGACACAGCGTCCCGTGCTGCTGACCGGTGATCGCGCCAAGATCGCCACCGGCTACCTGGTTCAAGCCCTGCTCTACGTACCCCTCCGCGCTCCTGATCGGGGCGCTATCGGCGTTTTGGGGGTCACCAACCGAAAAACCCAACGGGCATTTTCGGAGCGCGACGTCTTCCTGCTTTCGGCCCTTGCGGACTACGCCGCCATCGCCATTGAGAACGCCCGGCTCTTTAGCGAAGTGGAGAACGAACGCGCCAAGTTGGAAACAGTTCTCAAAGAAGCTGAGGAATTCGTCATCCTCACTAACGAGCGTAACGAGATTCTCCTGTGCAACGCCGCCGCGTGTAATGCACTGGGGGAGACCGAGGATGACGTAGTAGGACAGCCGATGGAGGAAGTCTTCTCATCCCCGGTCTTGCGGGAAATATTTGAGCAAGCATACGAAACCAAACAAGTCGTCCACCGCGAAGTAAACCTGTACGAAGGAAAGACGTTCAACGCCCAGCTGACGCCTATTGAAGACGTAGGATATGTGCTGATGATGCAGGATATCACGCACCTGAAAGAGCTCGATCGCGTAAAGTCCGAGTTCGTAGCAACCGTCTCTCACGATCTGCGTACCCCGCTGACCAGCATCCGGGGCTACGTGGGGCTCCTTTCCAAAGTCGGCCCATTAAACGAACAACAGGAGAACTTCATCCGCCGCGTGGAGGAGAGCCTCGACGACATCACTGCCCTGATCGGCGATCTGCTGGACGTGGGGCACATTGAAGCCGGCTTCGATCTGGAGATGGAGCCGTGCGACTTGGGGGACATCATCGACGAGGCCACCCGAGATCTACAACCGCAAGTGGAAGATAAGCAGATCGATCTCCGATGGAAGACGCCTCAGCATTCCTTGATGGTTCAGGGAAACGTTCGTCGCTTACGACAAGTTATGGACAACTTGATCAGTAATGCAATCAAGTATACAGAAGAAGGCGGTTGGGTTGCGGTCACCGCTCAAGAACAGAACAAACACATCGTCGTCAACGTCGCCGACAACGGCCTTGGCATCCCCCCTGACCAGCAACCCTACATCTTTGATAAATTCTATCGCGTGGAGACGGAAAAAACCGCCGACATCACAGGCACCGGGCTGGGCCTCTCCATCGTCAAGGCTGTGATTGAAAAGCATAAAGGCCGTGTCTGGGTTAAAAGCACCCCCGGTGTCGGAAGCGTTTTCAGCTTTGTGATGCCAGCGTTGGAGGACAACGGCGGCTAATGATGACTCTGGTCCAGTGGAGATACCGACGAATTTTAAGCAATTTTTAAACGTCAGGTAAGCGTCAGGTTGGCGTCAAGCCACATATCATTGGTCGTGGTATACTTTGTGTCGAGTTAGGGGCGGTTTCTCTTCTTCTCCTCCTTTTGAAAGAGAGCCGGGGCAGAGGTCCCGGCTCTCTTTTCGCGTGTATGGGTAGACGCAATAAGGCCCAACCTATCATAAAAACAAGTATATCAGGGGGGTCCGTCCCGGATCACACAATTCGGCATCTTAATTTGCCCAACCCCACATCTGAGTTATTTTGACAAATTAAACCCAGATATGGAGTGGCAAAGTCAGATAACGCGATTTCTAGATTTGCCGACGGACTTCCTGTATATCCAAGCTAACGAAAAGAGACGAAGAAATGACTTTGATACTGGAAGCCTTACTAATCTTTGGCTTACGCGTCCTGGGCATAGCCATCAGCACGTTATCGACGCTGATGATAGTCCAGGGGCGGAAAGCCTACGCCGTGGGAGCCGGGTTCATCAGCTCGCTGGTCTACGTTATCGCCATCGGGAAAGTGGTGACAAACCTGAACAATGTCTGGAACGTACTGGCCTATGCTGGCGGTTACGCCATCGGCACCTTGGTGGGGATGATGCTGGATCAACGCCTCGCGATGGGCTTCGCCGAAGTGCGATTCATCTCGGCCGAAAAGGGACACTCGCTGGCGGACACACTCCGAGAGGCCGGCTTCGGCGTCACGGAGATGAAAGGACACGGGCGTGAAAAAAGCGTGGACGTCGTCGCGGTTCTCATCCCGCGTAGAGAAGTGAACGCCGTGCTTGAGATTGGACGCTCAATCGACGGCGAAGCCATCGCCACCGTCTCCGAGACCCGCACGGTGCAGCGGGGATACTGGCGTCCCAACGGATGCCGCCGATAAACAAGCCCCTATCTCACGTCAAAAGAGCCCAGGTTTTTAGAAACCCCTGGGCTCTCTTTCCAGTGACGTAAAGAGCGACAAGCTGAGGTCGCTATCCCCACCAGAGACTACTGCGCCACCACGTTCACCAGACGGCCCGGCACATAGATCATCCGATTGACCTCTTTGCCCTCGATGTGGCGCTGGACGTTCTCGTCGGCCAGAGCGACTTCCTTGGCCCGCTTCTCGTCGATCTCGGCCGGCACCTCAATCCGCGCCCGCAGCTTGCCGTTGACCTGCACAACCAGCGTGATGGTCTCCTCAGCCGCCAGCTCGGGATCAAACTCGGGCCAGACCTGCTCGTGGATGCTGTAGGGCCGACCGGTTCGTTCCCACAGATCCTCGGCGATGTGCGGGCAGCAGGGCGCCAGCAGCAAGAGCAGCGTCTCAATTGCTTCGTCCCACGCCTCCGAGCTGTACACAGACGTCCGCTTTGCCTTCTGCAGCGTGTTGGTGAACTCCATCAGTCGCGCAATGCTCGTGTTGAAGGAGAAATCCTCCATATCCTGCGTGACTTGCTGAATGGTCTGATGCGTCGTGCGGCGCAGATCCGCGATCTGATCGTCGTTGGGCATCCCTTCCGCCTCACTCGCCTCGCTTGGGTCCAGCACCAGGTGCCAGATACGGTGGAGCCAGCGGTGGACGCCGTGGATGCCCTGCGGGTCCCAGGGGCCGCCTTGATCCCAGCGCCAGCCGAACATCAGGTAGCCACGCACCGTATCAGCCCCGAACTGCTCCACCAGTTCGTCTGGCGCGACGACGTTGCCGCGGCTCTTCGACATCTTCTCGCCGTCCTCGCCCAGGATGATGCCCTGATTGCGCAGCATCTTCATCGGCTCGTCAAAATCGACCAGCCCCATATCCCGCATCACCTTGGTGAAGAAGCGAGTGTAGATCAGGTGCATGGTGGCGTGCTCGATGCCGCCGGTGTAGACGTCGACCGGCAGCCAGTACTCGCCCTCCTCCGGATCGAAGGGCACCGAGTCGGCGTGGATCGTTTCGTCTTGCCTGTAGTAGGGACTCAGGTAAGCATAATGGTACCAGGAGGAATCGACGAAGGTGTCCATCGTGTCGGTCTCGCGGGTGGCCGGCCCGCCGCACTGCGGGCAGGTGGTGTGCAGGAATCCCTCGTGGTAGTTCAGCGGGCTCTCACCCGTGGGCCGGAACTCGGCGTCCTCGGGCAGATCGACCGGCAGATCCTCGTAGGGCACGGGCACGGTGCCGCAATCGTCGCAGTAGATGATGGGGATCGGCGCGCCCCAGTAGCGTTGACGGCTGACCAGCCAGTCGCGGATGCGGTAGTTGACGGCGTACTCGCCGATGCCCTGCTCCTCTAGCCACGCCGTGACCTTCTCCACCGCCTCGTGGGCCGGCGTGCCACTGAACGGGCCGGAGTTGACCATCGGGCCAGGGCCGGCGTAGGGCTCCTCCAGCGGTTCACCGTCCCATTCCGGGGGCTCGATCACCACCGGGATCGGCAGATCGTACTTCTGGGCGAAGGCGAAGTCGCGCTCGTCGTGAGCCGGCACGGCCATAATCGCGCCGGTGCCGTAGGTCATCATCACGTAGTCCGCGACCCAGATCGGGATGCGCTCCTCGTTGACCGGGTTAATGGCGTAGGCGCCGGTGAAGACCCCGGTCTTCTCCCTGTCGGCCGCCAGGCGCTCGATTTCGGTCTGGCGGGCGGCCTGCTGCTTGTAGGTCTCGACCTCCTCGTGCTGCTCCGGCGTGGTCACCTTGTCGACCAGCGGGTGCTCCGGGGCCAGCACCATAAACGTGGCGCCCCAGAGCGTGTCCGGGCGGGTGGTGAAGACCTCCATCGGATCGCCGTCCTCGGTGTAGAAGACCACGTTGGCACCCTCGCTGCGCCCGATCCAGTTGGTCTGCATGGTGACCACGCGCTCCGGCCAGTCGATGTCGGAAAAGTCGAGCAGTTCCTCGGCGTAGTCGGTGATGCGCCAGAACCACTGCTCCAGCTCCTTCTTGACCACCGGGGTGCCGCAACGCTCGCAGTGGCGATCCTCACCCCAGACCTGCTCGCGGGCCAGGGTGGTGTTGCATTGGGGGCAAAAATCGACCGCGGCCTCCTTGCGGTAGGCCAGTCCCTTTTCGTAAAACTTGAGGAAGAACCACTGATCCCATTTGTAGTAATCGGGTAGGCAGGAGATGGCCTCGCGCTCCCAGTCGAACATGGCACCCATCGTCTTCAATTGACGGCGCATGTTTTTGATGTTATCCATTGTCCAGGTGTGGGGGTGAATATCGCGCTGGATGGCGGCGTTTTCGGCCGGCAGGCCGAAGGCGTCGTAGCCCATTGGGAAGAGCACGTTGTAGCCCTGCATGCGCATATAACGGGCGCGGACGTCGCTGGGCGCCATCGCGTACCAATGCCCGATGTGCAGGTCGCCGCTGGGATAGGGCAGCATGGTCAGGGCGTAGTGCTTGGGCTGGTCGGGGTCGACCTCGGCGCGATACAGCCCGTCCTCCTCCCATCGCTGCTGCCACTTGGGTTCAACCTCTTGTGGTACGTATTGCTCTGTCATTTTCTTCTCCTTGCCTTCGCTCACCATCATCTATAAATAGCGCTTCAATTCCCGAGAATAATAGCTTGATTACCTCTGCTTCCAGAGCAGACGGTTCCCCTCCATCGTCGCTTCCACCTCCCCCGCCCCCTCCAACGAGGAGATCGCCGCCAGCACCGTGGTCCGGGTAAGGAAGTAGGCCGTCGGCGTGGTCATCCTGAGCCCGAAATGATCGGCCACCTCTTGCACCAGGTCCGGCGTCTCCAGCAGAGCCTTCAATGCGGCGCTGACCTGCTCCCGGACCGCCTCCAGCCGCTCCCGATTGAACGCGCACGCTGCCGCGATCTCCTCGCCAGCCTCGTAGGCCGGCCCGTGCCCGGGCGCGAAGAAATCATAGGGCAGCTCGGGCAGCCGCTCCAGCGTCGCCAGCGTCTCGTCCAGGTCCACACAAAAGGTCACCTTGTGCTTACGAACCGTCTCCTGCGGGAAGACGGCGTCGGCGCAGAAGAGCACGCGGCGCCCGGCGCCGCCATTCACCGCCACGCCGACCTGATTGAGCGCGTGACCGGGCAGGGGCACCACCTCCAGCGCGAACGGGCCGATCGTCAGCGGCCCGGGCTCCACCATGCAATCCACACGGCAGGGCTCGGCCAGGGTGAACTTGCCGCGCAACTCCCCGATCGGCGAGGCGCCGCTGAAGAGATAGAGCGGCTCGATGATCGGGCTCTCCATCATCGAGGCCTCCGTCGCCGGGGCGTACAGCGGCAGCTCCAGCCGGCGCTGCAGGAAATGAGCGCCTCCGAAGTGATCGGCGTGGGCGTGGGTAACGAAGATCGCCTCCAGCGTCACCTCCATCTCCTCGGCGATACGCAGCGCTCGCCGCCCGGCGTCGTCGTCCAGCCCCGTGTCGATCAGCAACCCCTTGCCATCTCGCACGATCAGCCCCAGGTTGGAGCCGCTGTGTAGATGGTAAACGTCGGATGCCAGCTCAACTTGTTCCATCGCGACCTCCCGATCTCACGCTTTGCGCAGCTGCTCGGCCTTCTCCCACAGGCGCAACGCTTCGCCCTCGGCGGGCCGCTCGACCTCCAGGCCGTGCGGCGCCGATTCGCCGTCCTTCACGCAGACGAAGGTGATAAATCCATCCAGAACCGACACCTCATCGCGGCGCGGAATGAATGCCTCGACGTAGACCGTGATGCTCGTCCGCCCCACGTAGGCCGGCCGCGCCACCAGATCGACGATGTTGCCGTTGAGGGCCCCCTTGGTGAAGATCAGCCCGTGAATCTTGAGGCAAACCAGATGGGCCGGATCGATCTCCAGCGCGTGCTGCGCCCCGATGAACCCGGCCTCCACCACCCATTCCGACATACGCCCGGCGAAAAGCGTCCCGTGATGGTTCAAATCGCCCGACCGCACCAGATGCGAGACGCACGTGCGAGGCAGTTCGTCGATCTGCATAGCCCCCCTTGAAGCAAAAAACCCCATCGCCTCAGGGGCGAAGGGGCACGTTCCGCGGTACCACCCTGATTGAAGGCATCTTCCCATCCCGATGCCTCCCGCTCTGGGCCCATTAACGCGGGCTAAACGGCGGCGCTTACCGCCAGATCCTGGCTTTCAGCGTCGCGGCTCCCAGGCGAGTTCGGCCTTCTTAATTGTAAATGGCGCTCCCCGGAACGCCGGCGTCGGGCTTCCACCTAGTCTTTCCCGACTCGCTGCAGAGATGGCCTACTTCTCCTGATCGCAGCTTTTGGCATGCAGTTGTGGTGCGACAAAGTAAAAGTGGACCCGGAGGGACTCGAACCCTCGACCCCCACAATGCCATTGTGGTGCGCTCCCAACTGTGCCACGGGCCCACGAAAAAAGAGATTATGATGGAGCTGAGGGGACTCGAACCCCTGACCTCTACAGTGCGATTGTAGCGCTCTCCCAACTGAGCCACAGCCCCACAGCGCTAAGTGTAATTCTAACGTATTATCAGAACTTGTCAAGCATTGACAGCAGCTCCCCCTGTGTTATACTCCTAGCGCTGTTTCAGCCACCACAAAATCGGAGGAGATATGCAACCGAAAGATATGCTCATCTTATGCACATTGGTGATACTGACGACGCTTGCCTGCAGCTTCCTGGCCCCCTCAGCGCCGTCCACGCCAACACCCCGCGAGACCACCGCGCCCTCCACCGCCAAGCCACCGACCACGACGCCGACCGCGGCGGCCACCGCTACCCCAACCGCTATGCCCACCCCCTCGCCGACCCCCACGCCCGCGGGCGCCGTCTGCCCGCCGCCCGGATCGCCCGAGTTGATCGAACCGGCCAACTTCCCCGACTACCCAGCTACAATCCGGCAGTTCCTCAGCGCCGGCGGTAGCATGGAGAGGTTGCGGGAGCAATTGACCGAATGGAATGCTCTTCCAGCCGGATCCGGTCTGGACGGAGAAGAAAGCGTGCCACAGGTAGTAAGCGTCGATCTGACCGGGGATGAGGTTTCAGAAGTGGTCGTCGCTGTAATCAACCCCAACGCCCAAGTGGTAACTCCCCCCCCAGGCGATCTGTTCGTCTTCGGCTGCGAGGAGGGCACGTACACTCGCCTCTATCGCCACGGCATCGAGGATGAAGAATTCGGCCCCACGATGCTGATCCACACTATCGCCGATATGACCGAGGATGGTCTGACGAACCTGGCTTATATCGTCCGGTCGTGCGGCGCTCACACCTGCTTTGAGACGCTCCAGATCCTGGGCTGGGACGGCGACCAGTTCGTCAGATTGATGGGCGGCGAATTGACGATGCCCTATCCGGCCTACACCGTCACCCCAGGCCAGATCAAAGCGCGAAGCGGCGGCATCGGATCAGCGGGCGCGGAACCCCAACGTCCTTATACCGAGACCTGGATTTGGACTGGTAGTCTCTTCACCGTCACTGAGATGGTGTATGCGCCTCCGACTTATCGCTACCACGCTCTACTTGATGGCGAACGGGCATTGCTCGAAGAGGATTATGAAACAGCCCTCGCCAGCTATGAAACGGTAATCGAAAGTGAGACACTGGAGGAGTGGGGCGAAACCTTCGGCGTGATGACTCCAGAGGAAGAGAGGGCTACGCTCAGCGCCTTTGCCCGCTGGCGTATGGTGGTGACGCAATTGTTAATGGGGAGCGTGAACGATGCTCAAGTGGCTTATAACCAGCTTCAAACCAGGCATCCTCCTGACACTCCGGGACATGATGTAGCCGTAATGGGAGAAACCTTTTGGAACACCTATCTTGAGCACAATAGCCTCACGGCTGGCTGTGAGGTTATCGTTGCCGAAGTGGACGAGGATGACACGATCCTCCAGTTCTTCAACCAGAACTACGGCTACGCCAACCCCTGGTGGGAGCCACAGGATCTGTGTCCGTTTGTCGAGTGAGGCGACGGACGCACGACAACAGATTGAGGCACGACAGCGAATATCGAAAGACCTAACGTATATCCGCCACCCGGTCTACGACCGTGGGCGGCGGCGAAGAGCCCGTTGTCGTAAGTGATAGCCTTCGTCGTAGGGCTCGCGCTCTTGCCATATCTTCCAGATGATGGCCAGCCAGCGGTTGGCCAAACAGCGATAGGCATGCGAGTCGGAGTTCCAGTGCGGACGACCTTCTTTCCAATAGGCAGACGCCCAACCCGATTCCCGTAATGAAGCTCGGGCAAACTGCTGTGTGATACGACGGAACTCTTTGTCGCATGCGGTCCGAAACTTAACTCTTCTCCTTTTCCCCGCTTGATTCGGTGACCGGGCAGGTCCCAGCCAGGGCCTGAACGCTAGCGGGTGTGGGGAAGCGGTCACGATGATCGCCGAACTTGACCAACAAGCTCGGCGCCAAGAGATCGCCAGCTCCGGGTAGGGAGTCGAAGATGAAAGCGTCGGGGTGCTGTGCGAAGAGCTGTTTCAATGTGCGCTTTGCCACTTTCCGTTTCCTTACCTGAAGCAGGAGCACCTCGGCCAAGACGGCGATCTGGTCCCGATGGGCCAGAGCGTCGGCGAGGATAGCCTCGGGAGCCGGTTCTATCAGGTGGGCATACCGCTGCGGGATCAAGTCAGTCCGAGTGTAGTGAGGTTCTCGGCAGAAAGCCTCGAACTGTTCCAGACTCAAGGATTGAGCTTCCTGGGCTGTGGGATGGGCAATGAGGAACTGGAGGCTGATCTGGGCCTTCAGCTCGTTGAACAACCCCAGGGCTTGAGGATAGACGCGCAGCACCAGTGCCCGCAGCTGGTTCTCCTGCCGCTGGATGGAGCGGCGGAGGTTCTCGATGAGGCGTACTTGAGCCAGCATCTGCCGGGTCAAGGGCTTGTTGGGTCGCAGGCGGCGATGGCTATCCCGGTCGGTACGCATAATGCTGGCCAGCAAGGCCGCGTCACTGCCGTCGGT
>CAYYTU010000044.1:7629-24910 GCA_964474655.1 uncultured Anaerolineales bacterium | reverse complement strand
CGACCACCGAGATCTACACTCTTTCCCTACACGACGCTCTTCCGATCTGGACTTGCCATTTAGGCCAAGTTGTGTCATCCTTCCTGTCCCAGTCATCGCTTGTGGTGCATAGAGCCCTAGGATTCATCTATAAATAACTTCCCGATTTGGGGCTTCCAAATCCTATGATTCGCTACCCTACAGAACTTTTGTTCTGAATACCTGATGCGCGACAACTATATCGTGGTAGAATAAAACGAAGTCAAGTTTAACTACCAGTGAAAGGAGTAACCTCAATGTCTACGATATTGAAAGAGCGCGGGTAATGGTTACATATTAACTGATTCAAGTACAGCCTCGCTCTGCACATTGGATAAATTGCTTTCCACCCCCACATATACTGTTTCTCGACGTAAAATCCCATTATGGGGGCAGGGCCGCTAATATCCGGAATTGACGGTAGTGCTTACTTGCAAGCAAAGTCCTCCATCAGTCAAAACTTAACCACTACCCGATTGTCTTGGTGTTGGGGGTTCAGGATTGTTCGGTGGCGCCAGATTGTGTGGGGTGTGGTTCTCCAGGACGCGGGCAGCTCTTGGCGCATAGGTGCTTGCCTTGATGACCTCTCACTTATATAATGATGGGCAGATCCCGCCACGTCCTTCTGACGCTCAAGGCGGGGGTATAACCTCGCTGGAGATTTTGACTACGGCGGCTTGCTATATTTCAATGGTGTGATAGTCGACCATTGTTGAACTTGATCGGTGTCAGGCCCCTGGCGATCTGGTTCTTGCCCGATCGGCGAGGATTTGGCGTTGAGGAAATGAGCACAGATCGACTCCGGTTTCTCCGGGTTGGGATGGTGAGTTGTACTTATGGACGGTGAAACTATTCGCGTCTTGATGATTGAGGATAATCCAGCTGAGAGGGCTTTGATGGAGGAGATGTTGCTGGAGGCCTCCGGGGCTTCTTTCGAGTTGGTGGATGTCACGGATCGCCTTTCGACCGGTCTGGAGCGGCTGGCGAAAAATAGCGTCGACGTAGTTTTGCTTGATCTGTTGCTGCCGGATAGTCAGGGGCTGGAGACCTTTGACCGCATGCATTCCCAGGCGCCGCAAGTGCCGATCATCGTGTTGAGCGGCCTCGACGACGAATCGCTGGCCCTGGAGGCGGTGCGCAAGGGAGCCCAGGATTATCTCGTCAAAGGAGAGGTGGATAGCAGGCTGTTGGGACGTTCCATCCGGTATGCGATTGAGCGTCACCGGACGGAGAAGATGCTCAAACGGCGGGCGGCCGAGCTGGCGCTCTTGAACGACATCGGTGGGCGGATCGTCTCCGTGCTGGATTGGGAGAGACTCCTGGAGCGGGCGGCCCGGATGATGCAAGAGACTTTTGGGTATTACAACATCGCTATTCTGACCTTGAATGAGCGGGGGGGCGACGAGTTGACCGTTCGAGCCAGCGTTGGCGCACTCAGCGACATCTTGTTGGAGGATTCCCAGGTCGAACTGGGGCAGGGGATGGTCGGTTGGGCCGCTCTTCACGGGGAAACGTTGCTGGTCAACGACGTGCGGCAGGATTCGCGTTACTTCAATCCTCGCCCCGCGAGAATCGAGACTCTTTCTGAGCTGAGCGTGCCCATCATTATTGGTGGCGAGGTCACCGGCGTGATCGATGTTCAACACCCCGAGCTCGACGCCTTTGATGAGAACGACAAGATGGTGATGGAGACGCTGGCCGATCAGATCGCGGTGGCGATGGAAAACGCTCGTCTCTACCGCTCGGCCCGGCAGGTGGACCGCCTGCAGGTGCTCAGCGACCTGGATGAGGCCCTGGCGTCCACCCTGGACCCGGATGAGGTGGCGGAGACCACGCTGGAACACGTTGCGGCTGCGCTGGATACTTCTATGGGGGTGTTGTTCCATCTCTCGCCTCATTCGGGAAGTCCGGTGCGTGCCTTTGTGCTTGGTCGCGGTTGGGTTGATATGTCGCTGGAGGAGGACGAGGAGGAGAGATTAGAGGATCTTTTGCTGCGCTGGGAGGAGAAGCGGAAGCCGATTGATTTGACCAGCGAGGATCTGGTGAACCTTTGCCCCCGTGGGCATCGAAAGTTGGCCGACCGCTGGCATTCCCCTGGCCTGATCACTCCGATCCGGGATGAGGACGACGTGGTCGCTCTTCTGGCGGTCGGAGGTCGCTCTTCTCAGCGGCCTTTCACGGAGGAAGACCGGGTCTTGGTGCAGACGGCGATGAATCGCGTGGGGGACGCGATGCAGAACGCCTGGCTCTTTCAGGCCAGTCAGATGAAGTCGGAGCGTCTGGCACGGCTGAACGCCATCAGCAGCGCGGCCGTCTCCTCGCTTGACCTGGATACGATCTTGTGCCGCGTTCTGGATATGACCTGTGAGGCGTTGGGAGCGGCCGAGGGCTCGATTCTTTTGCGCAGCGGGCGGAGCAAGAGCCTGAGGTTCGCCGTGACCACGAGCAAGGATACAACCAGGCTGGTGGGCCGTTCTCTCGAACCGGGACAGGGGCTGGCCGATTGGACGTTCAGAAACCGTCAGGCAATCTACGTGAATGACGTGAGCAAGGACTCGCGCTGGTATTCGGGCATCGACGAAGAGACGGGTTTCGAGACCCATTCGCTGCTGTGCGCCCCGCTCGAGCATCAGGATCGCGTCACCGGTGTGATTGAGGTGGTCAACAAACATACGGGCGACTTCAACGACGAGGACTTGAACTTGCTGGAGGCGGTGGCCTCCATCGCCGCCACGGCGATTGAGAATGCGCGTCTCTACGCGGATACGCAGGCCCGGGCCGAGGAGCTGGCCTTGTTGAACGAGATTGGGCTGGCGCTGACCTCCACCCTTGATTACGATGAAGTGGTCAGGGAGGCTGCTTCCCACGTGCGGCGTCTCTTCCAGGCCGACGGGATGTTCCTCCTCCAGACCGATCTTGAGATGGATGATTTTTGCTTCGTCCAGACGGCGTCGGGAGGAGAGACGTTGTACGAATCGCCGCCCTGTATGTCGGCCGACAGCGGGCTGGTCGAGTGGTTGGTGAAACGTCAGCAGCCGCTCCTGCTGGAGGATGGGCGGTCGGATCCGCGGTTCCCACAAAAGGCCGATCAGTATCTGGAGGTAGATGCGCGTTCGGTGATGGCGTCGCCAATGCTCACGCCTGAGGGGGTCCGAGGGCTTATCGCGGTGCTCAGCGAGGAGGAGGCGGCCTATGATCGCGATGACCTTCATATCCTCCAGACCTTGGGCTCGACGCTGACGGTGGCATTGGAGAACGCCCGGCTCTATAACGAGCAGAAGCGTCTGTTGCGCGAGCGTGAGGAGACCCAGGCCCAGCTGATCCACGCCGAGAAGATGTCGGCGCTGGGGCGGCTGGCGGCCTCAATCGCGCACGAAATCAACAACCCGCTCCAGGCCGTGCAGGGCTGCCTCACCCTGGTCGATGAGGAAATCCAGAGCGAGAAACGCGAGGAGAAGCTGGAACGGTATCTGGGGATCGCGGAGACGGAGATCGAGCGTATCTCCGGCATCGTGCGTCGTATGCGCGATTTCTATCGTCCGTCGAGCAAGAAGTTCGAGCCCACGGACGTGCACGAGGTGTTAGACGGCGTGCTGACCTTGGCCAACAAGCAGCTTCAGCATGCCGATGTAAGCGTGGAACGTGACTGGTTCCCAGATTTGCCTCTGGTGGAGGCGAACGCTGATCACCTTAAGCAAGTCTTCTTGAATATGATCATCAATGCAATCGACGCGATGCCGGAAGGGGGCACTCTGCGCGTGATGACCAGGCCCGATCAAATGCGGGTGGAAGAGGGGCATCCGCCGGTAGCGGCGGCCCGGATCGATTTCCAGGACACGGGCGTGGGGATGTCGCCGGATATCCAAGAGCGGCTGTTTGAGCCGTTCTTCACCACCAAGGATCACGGCTCTGGCCTGGGGTTATCGATCAGCTTCAACATCGTTCGGTCTCACAAAGGAGAGATTTTGGTCGAAAGTGAGAAGGGGAAAGGGACGATTTTTTCTATTCTGCTTCCGGTGGAACAAGTGGTAGAGGTAAAGAGGAATGATTGAAGCTAATATCTTAGTGGTGGATGATGATCGAGCGGTCCGTTTTGCGCTGGAGGAGATGCTCAAGCGGGATGGTCATCTGGTGGTGGGCGTGGAAAACGGCGAGGAGGCGCTACGGGCCAACGCGAATCATACGTTCGATCTGGCGCTGATCGACTTGCGGCTGGAGGGGATGGATGGGCTGGAGGTATTGCAGAAGCTGCGCGAAAAGGCGCCGGACATGATCTACATCGTGCTCACGGCTCACGCTTCGCTGGAGACCGCGGTTGAGGCTTTGCGTCATGGGGCACACGACTACCTTTTCAAGCCCTGCAAGACGGTGGATCTCCGTGAGAGTGTGCGAAGTGGATTGATTGAGCGTCAGAATAAGTTGCAGCGGCGCGAGGTTCTCCGTCAGCTGGAGCGGAGTTTGGTGAGCAACCTGGAGAATATTCGCTCCACCGGCGTGGCGGTCTCTGATGTGTTATCGGTTGATTCCGATCAAGCCGATAAGAAGCAAGGGCGCTTCTTGCAGCGGGAAGGGCTGATCGTCGATTCCGCTCGTCATGTGATCACGCTTGATGGCGAGCTGCTGGAGCTGAGCCCGACCGAGTTTGACCTGCTGGCTTATCTAGTCAGCGAGCACCCCCGTGTCATCTCACCGGAGGAGCTGGTGCGGGAGGTGCACGGCTATGAGAGCGACCCGCGCGATGCGAGTAACGTCGTGCGCTCGCACATCTATCGCATTCGGCAGAAGATAGAAGAGGCTACCGGACGGACGGAAGTTGTGCAGACGGTGCACGGCGTCGGTTATAAGATCGACGCGTGACGGCGTCTCCTGCGTGCGATGGTGTGAGTCCTCCCCGATGTAAGGGATTGAAGACATTTCTGTGTGGCGAAGAGGTCTTCTCATCCCTCTCTTCTTTCCGTATCAATATACAAGACGCCTTCTCGAATCTTCCGCAAGCCATAGGGCCGGCCGAGACTACGCCAGAAACGTGATAGCGTCATGTGTGCTTGCCTCGTATGTGCTTTCGAGTGGCTCATCAACCCTCAAGGAGCCACAGGTTGAATGAAACTGTTGCAGTTTTGTTACAAAACCTCAACCTTATGACCTTGAATATCTGGTATAATAGATAGCCATATGCGATCGGACTCTGGACGGACCTGGCACAACCTCTCGAAAGCTTTCGGGCCTGCACAGATTGTCGATCCAAGTGAAATTGGGGAAGATCAATGAATTATCCACCATCTGCTCAGATAACTTTGCCAACCGACCAGCCTTCCGATAGTGAAGAGCTGGAGAATCTCCAGACCCAGTTCATCCAGAATGTCTCCCACGAGCTGCGGACGCCCTTGCAGATCGTGCAAGGGTACGTCAGCCTGTTGCGCGATGGCGATCTGGGTGCACTGGCTCCAGAGCAGGAGGAGGCGGTTAGCGTTATTGCCAGCCGGGCCGACGAATTGCGCACCCTGGTGGAGCGTATCGGGATTTTGTTGGCCATTGAAGGCAGCGGGGACGTTCAAGAACCCGTTGCGCTGGACCAGATCGTGGCGGAGGCTGTGGATGCATATCGATCAGTCGCCTTAGAAAAAGGTCTCAACTTGCAGCTATCTATGGAGCGCGACCCACCCTCCTTGCTGGGAGATTCTTATCACCTGGAGCAAGTCGTCGATTGTCTGTTGGAAAACGCGATCAAGTTCACGCCAGAGGGAGGAAAGATCCTGGTGGAGCTCGAGGCCGATCCCGCCTGGGTCTCCGTCTCGGTCTCCGATACCGGGATTGGTATTGAGGAATCTGAGCTGGAACATATCTTCTCTGGTTTCTATCAGGTGGATGGTTCGACAACACGTCGGTATGGCGGGTTAGGGTTGGGCTTGACCGTCGTCAGAGCTGTGGTAGAAGCACACCAGGGCCGGATCGAGGTGGCGAGCCAGCCTGGGCAAGGCAGTCGATTCACTGTCCGGCTTCCCGCGATGACATCCGGCGACGAGGTGGAACACGCCGCTGAAGGGGAAACTATCTTGCAGCATGTATTGATCGTGGACGATGAGGAATTTGTGGCCTTGACGCTGAGCGAGGCATTATCCAGCCTTCCAAACTGCGAGGTGAGCGCGGTGACCAACGCCGCCGAGGCGTTGGATCTCTTTGAAGAGCAGCCATTTGACCTTCTGATCACGGATTATAAGATGCCGGATACCAACGGAATCGATCTGGCGGCCAAGATTCGGGATCTATACCCGGAGACAGTGATCATTATGGTCACCGCCTATGGCGATGATATGTTGCGCGAACAAGCTTCCGAATCGTCCATCCAGCGCATCATGGATAAGCCGGTGCGCCTGGCCGACATTCGTGAGGTCACGCTGGAGGCACTGGGACGGTTCAAGTCCCATCGCGACAAGCACGAATGATGTTATGGAAAGAAACCATCGTTTGTTATGTCGAGTCGGCCGACAGGCCTGCGGCGATCTCATCGGAACAGGTGATGTGAGAAAACCCTTTTCAGGTCCGAGATAGCCTTACCACGGTACATAAGGAAGGGGATGAGTATGACAGAAGATATGCGTAAAACACAGATGTTGATTGTGGATGATGATCGGACGGTAGCCACAATTCTGGCGGAAAGCCTCCAAAAGGTGGATAGCGACTACATCGTAGAGACGGCCGCCAGTGGCGATGAAGCCTTGGAGAGGGTACGGCAAGAGAATTATCAGCTGGTGATCACCGATTACAAGATGCCCGGCATGAGTGGTCTCGATCTGGTGCGGGGCATCAACGCGGTCTCGCCAGAGACGCAAGTGGTGCTGATGACGGCGTATGGGACCAGCGAGCTGCGGGAGACGGTCGGTCACCTGGAGTTAAGCGGTTACCTGGATAAACCATTCACTATGGAGCAGATTCGGGGCATCGTCGAAAAGGCGGTCGAGCATACGAGTGATGATGACGACCCCTATCGCTCTGGCGATATCACGGTTGACGAGCCGCTGGTGAGAGACATGTTGGAGGATTTGCGGGCCGATACGCAAGCGCGTTGTGTCCTCCTTTTGAGCTCCGGTGGCTATCCGATAGAGGTGGCTGGCGCCACTGAGCATCTGGAGATATCGAACTTGAGCGCGCTGGTGGCGGCCAATTTTATGGCGGCGGCCGAGCTGGCCAAACTGCTGGGCAGCGGCTCCGTCTTCAAATCCAGCTATCACGAGGGTACAGATTACAATATCTATGCTCACGACCTGGAAGACGATCTGCTGCTGGCCGTGATTACCGATTCGGATCGCAAGGCCGGTACAGTCTGGTTCTACACCAAACAGGCAGCCGGTGAAATCGGCCCGCTACTGGAACGAGAACTTTCGATGCAATCGAAGGATGGCGTGGGTGATTTGACCCAGGGCCTGGACGATGCGCTCAATGACCTATTTGACGAAGATAGTAACGGTTCCGAATGTGAAGGTGAAGATGGCGGTCTGATGGGGATGGACGAGGCTGCCTCGGCTGGACTTGTCCCCGAAGAGTGGTGTGAGCAGGAGTAGTACTACAACGAGACTTTGCCGACCCTGTCGAAGGGTGCGATTTTCGCCCAGTCATCATCCTTCGACAGGCTTCGGCGTGAGCTCAGCCGAACGGCTCAGGATGACTATCGAGGGATCAACTTCGTTGAAATCTCGTTGTAGTGTTAGGAAAAGGGCAAAACGCCGACCGGATGAGCACAGATTGCCGCCGGAGCAGAATAACGAATGTGCGGTGCTAAACGTTAGCTCTATCGAACGTCAAGAGCCCGTCACCATATGGCTGAAAGATTCGTCAGCACGGCAGGAATCGCGAGTGTAACATACGCAGCCGAACGAAGCGACAGATCAGGGGGAGAAAGGAAACAGGTTGGTGCTTGAGAAATTAGACCTATCATCGGAGCAGCTCGATAAGATCAGCGCGTGCATAAAGGATATGCGGCGGGAGACGCGGGCCCGGTGCATCATGCTGGCCGACATCACGGGGCACTTGATCGAAGAGCAGGGGAACGGTAATAATCTTTTCAATACTGCAGCGCTTTCTGCGCTTGCCGCTGGCGAACTGGCCGCGACGAAAGAGATGGCCCGTCTGGTGGGGGAGGAAGCACGCTTCAAGCTGCTTCTGCACGAGGGTGTGCAGCAGAGTGTATACCTCTCCGACGTGAGCGGGGAGATGATTCTCGTGACGGTGTTTGACAATACCACTCCTATTGGGATGATTCGACTGTGGACCCGTAACGTGGTGGACGAGCTGAACGCGATCATGGAACAGGCTAAAAATGAGCAAACGTCCAAGAGACAGTCCGTGATCAGCAAGTCTTTCGAGAAGCTGCTGGCCGACGAACTCGACATCGTCTTGAGCGAAGACGATGTTTAGCGAGAAACGGCGCGACGCTTGGCAGAAGTTGAAATTCGGCTTCGCCGGAGAGTGAAATAAGGAACAGGGGATGAGATATGGCCGTTAGTGGTGACTTGCAGGAGATGGAACTGACGACGTTGATCTCGGTCAACTGTAACGAAGGCAATCAGGCGCGGCTCACCTTGCGTAAAGAGGATGAGGACGCCTGTATCTACTTCGACGCGGGCAACATAGCGCACATGGTCAAGGGAGAGCAGGAGGGAGAGGAGGTCCTGGACGACCTGTTGACTTGGGAAAAGGGGGCCTTCAAGCTGGAGATGGACGTGCCCCCGCCGGATCACACAGTAGATGCCCCTTGGTCACATCTGGTCCTGTCAGGAATCCAGCGCATCGACGAGCAGAGCGCCGACGATGCTGCCAGGGACAATGGTGGGGCTGAAGGGGACCACGACGGCGACGATGCCGAACTTGCCTGGGACGATGGGGCGTGGGGCGATGAGGTGTGGGCGGAGGGGACCGGGGAGGAGGAGCCTGCGGCAGCGTTCCAGCCGGCGAACGAAGAGAGCGTGGCGCGTCTAAATGAGCTGCTGGAGGCGATGGCCGACGAGATCCCCGGTTTTGTTTCGGCCGAGGTGGGCGGGATGGATGGCATCCCCTTGGCCAGCTATACCGTTGATTCGACATACGATGCGGAGGAGTCGGCGGCCCAGATCGCGTTGGTGATGAAACTGGTCGAGAGGACGTCGAATCAGCTCGACGCCGGGCGCGTGGCGGACAATCTGGTCACGACGGGCGATACGTATATGCTGATTCGCTTCCTGGGCGATGGTACTTACTACCTGGTCGTCATCGTCGATCGGGAGGTGAGCAGCCTGGGCAACGTACGCCTGCTGACTCGCACTTACGCCGAGGATTTGTGGGACGTGATGGGATTTCGAAGCAGGTCGTCTAGCGAAAACGCTCTCAACACCGCAGAGCGTGCTTAGACGCGAACAAAGCAAACGAAGCCAAGGTTGACGCGCTTGGCAAACAGGATTGGAGACAACCTAGAGCGCCTAAGCCCCCTTGGACCTAGTGAGTACGGATTGATCATCCTAGCTTGAAATGGGATCTTGATATGGAACTGGCAGGTTTGTTCTCTGACATTCTGGTCGTGGATAAGGCGGCGGACTTCGTCCGTTCGGTACGCGCTGTGTTGCAGGCCGCTGGTTACATCGTGCGCCATGCGAACAGCGGCGAAGCGGCGCTGGAGGCTGTGCGCTCGGATCAGCCGGATCTTGTCTTGCTAAGCGCGGCGCTGCCAGATATGACGGGTTACGAGGTGGCTCGGCGCTTAAAGCGCGACAAATCCACCTTCGTCCCGGTCATTGTGACGGCCCCGGCTGGGCAGGCGGACGTGGCCGCTGCGTTGAATGCAGGCGCGGATGAGTTCATCAGCAAGCCAGTCGATAACGCCGAGCTGCTGCTGCGCATCCGGGCCATGCTCCGCATGAAGAGCATTACCGACGAGCTGACTGAGCTGAACGCCACCTTGGATCAGAAGGTCGAAGAGCGGACGCGCCAGCTGGAGGAAGCGCACGCCAAGTTACGACATAATGAGAAACTTTCTGCCCTGGGTCGACTGTCCGCCTCGGTGGCCCACGAGGTCAACAACCCGCTGGGCGCCATCATGGCTCACATCTATTTGCTGAAGCAGGATCTTCCTGACAAGGACGATTCTCTGGGGGAGAGCCTTGACGTAATTGAGCGAGAGGTGGACGTCATCGCCGATCTGGTCGATCAATTGCGCGAGTTCTCCAAGCCGCCCCGCAAGGAACGCGGTCCGGTCAACCTCAACGAGGTGGTGGAGAATGTGCTGGCGTTGACCGGCAAAGACCTTCAGAAGCATCATATCGACGTCGATCTTGATCTTGAGGGGCCGTTACCGCCCGTTGAAGCTTCGGAGGGGCAATTGGAGGAAGTCTTCATGAACCTTATCCTCAACGCCAGGGATGCGATGCCGGATGGAGGGGAGTTGATGATTTGCACTCGGATGGACGAATCCTGCGTGCAGGCCGAGGTGATCGATACCGGCGTGGGCATCGACCCGGAAGTTAAGGATCGTATCTTCGAGCCTTTCTTTACCACCAAGGGCAAGGAGGGCACTGGGCTGGGGCTGGCTATATCTCACAGTATCATCGACGAGCACGGCGGTGAGATTGAGGTGGATAGTGAGGTCGGACGAGGGACGCGGTTCAACCTTCGTCTGCCCAAGATTGGGAACGGGGGATGAGAGCGAATGTTCATTAACTGGAAGAAGCAAGAGATCGACCTTAACATCGTCTATTATGGTCCGGCCCTGAGCGGCAAGACGACGAATCTACAACAGATCCACGCGCGGCTCAACCCCGATATGCGCAGTGATCTGTTCACGCTGAACACGCGCGAGGATCGTACCATCTTCTTCGATTTTATGCAGCTGAAGATGGGAGAGATCGGCGGGCTGCGGCCTAAATTTGGCCTCTATACCGTGCCGGGGCAGGTCTACTATCAGTCCACCCGTGAGTCCGTGCTCCGTCGCGCCGATGGAGTGGTCTTTGTGGCCGACTCGCAGACGGATCGATTGAGCCATAATCAGAAGTCCTGGCGCGATATGGGACGTTACCTGGCTAAGATGGGACGCCAGCTGCCCGATTTCCCCACTGTGGTCCAGTTCAACAAGCGCGACTTGCCGGACATCACCCCCGTGGACGAGATGAAAGCGGCCTTGAATGTAGAGATCTATCCCTGTTACGAGAGTATCGCCATTGAGGGGGTGGGCGTGGTGAAGACGCTTCATACTGCGATGCGTGCTGTGCTGTCCGATGTGCAGCGTAAGATCTCGCTCCAATTGAACCGCGGCGGGACAGCGTGACGTGCGGTTAACCGCCGACGCCGGAGAGACGGAAAAGTGAGAATTTGATTATGGCATTGGAAGGAAATCTACGCGATATTGAGATTGAGGACTTGATACAACTGAATTGTCAATCGGGGGCACGCGCCCGGTTGACAGCCCAGCATAACGACCAGGAATCGACGCTCTATTTCGACGATGGCGACGTCGTGCACGCTCAGCTGGGCGATCTAGAGGGTGAGGAGGCGGTCTATGAGCTGTTGACCTGGGAGACGGGTACGTTTGAGCTGGAACGAGACGTGGGGCCTCCTGCCAGGACGGTTACTACGCCCTGGTCGGCTCTGATTATGGAGGGGATGCGTCGGCGGGACGAGAGACGGCAGCAGGAGCACGGATCGGGGCGGTTTGAGGAGCAAGAGGCGGCAAAGGACCCGGAGGCGGTAAGGGAAACGGTAATTAACGATGAAAAGGAGAGATCAGTAATGGCTAAAACACGCAAGGAGCGGTTGCAAGAGACACTCCGTGGCATCACGGAGCAATCATCTGATATTCAGGGCGTGGCCGTCATCAGTATGGATGGATTGATTATCGCTGCCGTCCTGCCCCAGGAGATGGAGCAGACCCGCGTGGGCGCAGTCACGGCCGGTATTCTGAGCCTCTCGGGACGCTCGGTGGAGCAGCTGGCGCGGGGCTCGCTCCAACGGACGATGGTTCAGGGGTCGGAGGGCAACATCATTCTTATGAACGCGGGCAAGAACGCAGCGCTTGCGGCGTTGACAGGCTCTGATGTCAACCTGGGGTTGGCCTTCCTGGAAGTCAGCAATGGTGCGCAAGCCGTGGCCGAGATTCTGGGCTAGGAGGATTGTTATGAATGAGACGTTTATTGCTGAGGTGACGGAGTTGAGTGGTGGGTTGACCGCGGAGGAACAAGATTTGCTGGTGGATATGAAGCCGGCGGTGGAGAAGCATGCCGCAGAGGTCATCGATGCGTTTTACGAGAATCTGGAGCAGAATGAACGCACGCGCGAGATTTTGCATGCGGAGCCAGGGCGTATCGAACGCCTCAAAGGCCATCTGCAGAAGTGGCTGGTCAGCTTAGTTAGTGGTTCTTACGATGAAAGTTACTTCGATAAGCGATATCGCGTCGGTCATCGTCACGTCGAAGTTGGGCTTGAGCCTCGTTACGTCATCGCCGCTATGGCATGGTGCCGGGCCGAGGCGGTCGATATGATCGTCGATGCTGAGTACGGCGACGCTTCGGATAAGGATGCGCGTTGCGTGGTGCTGAACAAAGTGATGGATCTCGACTTGAATATTATGCTCCAGTCCTATGACGACAAGCGCGTTGAACAGTTCCTGGAGGTGACCGGCTTTAGCAAAGACCTCTTCGAAAATATGCTGAATGAGGAGGTGTAGACTATGCCTACGCAGGTGTTGTTCGAAAGCGAAGATCACCGGAACGTGTTGCTTGAGGATTTCACCTCGGGTCAGATGATACAGGCCAATCAGCACCTGATCATTCACCAGGGCCGAGCGATGCTTCTGGACCCGGGTGGACATAAAGTCTACTCGGCCGCGGTCGATGAGATATCCTCGATCGTACCGCTGGGGGCGCTGCAACATATCTTCCTTTCGCATCAAGACCCCGATATTATCGCAGCTGCCAACGGGTGGTTGATGTCCACCAATGCAAAGGCCTACTTGCCCAAGCCGTGGATTCGTTTCATCACTCACTTCGGCGTGGACGAGATGGTGATAGAACGCATCCATCCTGTGCCCGATGAGGGAATGACGATCGATCTGGCTGGCTGTGAGTTGTTGGTGTTGCCGGCTCACTTTATGCACTCGGCGGCTAACTTCCAGGTCTACGATCCGGTCTCCAAGATACTCTATTCGGGCGACCTGGGGGCCTCGCTGGGACAGACTTATACCGTGGTGCAGAACTTCGACGATCATATCCAGTATATGGAGGGCTTCCACAAACGGTATATCGCCACGGATAAGGTGCTCAAATGGTGGGTCGGTATGGTCAGGCAACTCGATATTGAGCATATTGCCCCCCAGCACGGCGCGATGATGATGGAGCGAGAGCACGTCGAGCGGTTCATTGACTGGATCGAAGGGCTTTCATGTGGCGTGGAGCTCTTCAGAGAGGTGTATCGCCTGCCTGCGTAACGTATGCTGGTTGGGCGATTGGATATGGCTTGCGTATCAGCCCACTTGTGGATCAGGAGAAGGCGGGCTGATACGTGGATTCCCGCTGGCGAGTGAGATGTGGAGTGGTTATGAGCGAAAGAGCGAATATACTGGTGGTGGATGACGAAAAGGGCGTGCGCGAGGGGCTGAAGCGCATCTTGGCTACACATGACTACGCGGCCCGGGCCGCTGGCGATGCCAACGAAGCTCTGGATATGCTGGCGGGGGATTCTTTCGATCTCGTGCTGACGGATCTGCAAATGCCCGGTATGGATGGGCTGGATCTGCTTGAGGAGATCAAGCGTCGTTCCCCGCAGCTGCCGGTGATCATCATCACTGCTTATGGCACGATGGACGTTGTGATCCAGGCCCTGCGACATGACGTGAGCGACTTCGTGACCAAACCCTTCCGGGCGGAGGAGATTCTGACGATCGTGGATCGCGAGGTGGCCCGCCACGAGGCCGTCGCGCCGATGGAGGATATGGGGGCGCCCCTTGGTCTCCAATTCTCTTCGCAGCAGCTGGATGAGATCGAGCAGATGTTGGCCCAGCTGCGCGCAGAGACTGCCGCGCGGTGTGTGCTTCTGATTGAAAGCACCGGTCACCTGATCGACGCCAAGGGCGTCATAGACGATCTGAACGTCGCCGCGCTGGCTTCACTGGTGGCCGGTGACTTCGCTGCGACCTCCAGCATTGCCTCGCTGATCGGTGAGGATGACGCTTTCCGCATGAACTACCACGAAGGTGAGTATTACAGCGTCTATTCGGCCCAGGTGGCCCCGCAGGTCTTTCTCTTGATCATCTTTGGTCAGGATATCAAGCTCGGCTCTGTGCTCTACTACGCCAAGCAAGTCGTCCCCGACTTGAGAGAGGTTGCCAGCCAGGGGGTGGAGAGGCCGCCCAGCACGGCCGAGGCCGCCCCGGTGAGCACGCCCACGGTCGAGCCGGACCAGGAGCGGGCCTCGGCCGCGCCCCAGCGTCCAGCCTCCCCACCAGATGATGGAGCAGACGCGGGGGGATCTGAGTCCGATGATCTTTACACGCTGGATGAGATCCAGGCCGCTGGCTTGCTGGATGAGAATGCCCTGGATGCACTGGATGAGAAGTTTGCGGATCTTTGGAGCGCGGGCGCGATGGAGGAGTAGGTGTTGGGGGAAGCCTCTCCAGCTCCCTGAAGGGTGGATCATTGTGAACGTCAAGGACTTCAACACCTTAAAGTTGCGTGCTCCAACCCCTGCTATTTGCCGCAGGGGGTCTTTGTTACGTATGAGTTACATATCATAACTCGCCTGTTGGGCATCGCGTCGGGCGATTGGTGATGAATCTAGAAAGGATTTATGAGAGATATTTTGCTCGATAGCTTGCCCCATCCGGTTATGCTGATCCGTGAGGATCGGATTATTTTGGAGGCCAATCGTGTGGCACGGGAGACAGGCGCCAGAGTAGGGGGCTATTGTTGGCGTGATTTCGCCGGCTGCGAGTATGTCCCCGAATGTGACAGACGTTACGTGAGGGAGCACGACGGGATGCCGCCGCCGGGAGGCACGATGTGTACTTTTTGCCTGGCGGACGCGGCGCTTGATTCTGGGCAGCCGACCAGCCGGGCCGCCGTGTCTATATTTGAGCGTCTGTGGGATATTTGGTGGTTGCCGCTGGAGAAGGATAGGTATCTCCACTATGCCATCAATGTGACCGAGCGTGAATGGGCACAAGAGCGGGTAGAACACCTGAATGCTGTGTTGCGCGCTGTGCGTAACGTGAATCATCTCATCACCCAGGAGAAAGATGGCGAGCGCTTAATGCAGCAGACCTGTGATTGCCTCGTCGAAACTCGTGGCTACCACTGTGCGTGGAGTGCTCTGGTGGACGAGGATGGACACCCGATGATGATCACCGAATCTGGCCTGGGGGAGGACTTCGCGCCCTTGCGGGAGAATCTAGAACGAGGGAAGTGGCCGGAGTGTGTAGCGCGAGCAATGGCGCAACCGGACGCGCTGGTGATCAAGGACCCGGCGACACTTTGTGTCGATTGTCCGTTATCGGAGGCCTATGGGGGAGATGCCGGGCTGGCAGTATGCCTGAGGTATGGTGGAGAGACGTACGGCGCGCTGGCCGCGTCTACCCCGGCCCGGTTTGTCGACCGGCGAGGAGAGGAACGGGCTTTGTTCGAGGAGGTGGGCGGTGATATTGCGTTTGCCTTGCACAATATTCAGATGGAAGAGGAGCGTGAGCGGACTCGCAAGGCATTGGCGCGGGCGAATGCCGATCTCAGGCAATTCGTTTACGCGGCCTCTCACGATCTGCAAGAACCGCTGCGTACAATGATCATCCACTTACAGTTGTTGGAACGTCGGGAGCGTGAGAGGCTGGATGCGCGGTCGAAACGCTCCTTGACTTACGCCGTGGAGGGGGCCTTCCGCATGCGAGAGATGATCCGAGGGTTAAGGATTTACTCGCAGGTGGGGAGGGCGGGCGAGCCTTTCGTTTCGGTCGATTGTGAGGAAGTCTTGGCCGAAGCACTCGCTAATCTACAGCCGGCAATTAGAGAGAGTGGAGCCGTTGTCACGCACGACCCTTTGCCCAGCGTCGTGGGGAACCGCTACCAGCTCCGGACAGTTTTCCAGAACCTGATCGATAACGCCCTTAAATTTCGTAGCGCGGCCCCTCCTCGCATCCACATCCGGGCGGAACGCCGGGAGAGGGAGCAAAACGATGTATGGCAGTTTTCCGTGCGCGATAATGGCATCGGTATCAAACCCGCTTATGCGGATCATATCTTCGACCTCTTCTATCGGCTCCATTCTCCAGAAGACTACGCGGGTCCCGGAATTGGTCTGCCTGTCTGTAAAAAGATAGTGGAGCATCACGGGGGGGATATCTGGGTGAAGTCGAGCTGTGGAGAGGGCTCAGTATTCTATTTTACAGTTCCAGTCAAGGGGGCACATGAGTGATTGGTTGAATGTTTTGTTGGTGGAGGATAATCCCGGTGACGTTATGCTCATCCGAGAAGCCTTGCAGGAGAATCAGATACAGGCCAGCTTGCACGTCGTAAGAGATGGGGAACAAGCGTTGCAGTTTCTCTATCAGGAGGGGGAATACGTCGAGGCGCCTTATCCCAAGCTGATCCTGTTGGATCTGAATTTGCCCAGGATGAGCGGCGATGAAGTGTTGCGAACCATCAAGGATGATGAACGGCTGAGGCGCATACCGGTGATCGTCTTGACTACGTCCGAGGCCGAATCGGACATTGATAAGACTTACGCTTATGGGGCGAATTGTTACATTACCAAACCGCCCGATCTGGACAGCTTCTTCGCTACTGTCGAGGCCATTGAGGAGTTTTGGATGCGCTGCGCTAAATTGCCGGGTGTATAACATCACTCGCAGCGTGGAACGCCGCGTTTACTTTGCAGCGCTTTCTTGAAAGGAGAGGATGTCCGCTGAAACGTCTGTTGAAATGACCGATCGATCTGAGGGCGCGTTGAAGATGGGATGGACCCCGCGCCAGGTGCTGGCCCGGATCCTCGCGGCGGGCGTCGTGCTGGTGGGCCTCCGGCTGAGCCGACAGTATAATTACTTGCTCTTCCATAGCCTGGTTGAGATCTTCAGCGTAGTCGTAGCCGTGAGCATTTTTATGCTCTTTTGGAGCGCCCGGCGGTTTATGGAAAATGGCTACTTTTTGTTTATGGGCATCGCCTATCTCTTCATCGGCGGGCTGGACCTGGTGCATACCCTGGCTTACAAAGGGATGGGCGTCTTTCCGGACTATGGCGCCAATCTACCGACTCAGCTCTGGATCGC
>CAYYTU010000044.1:4741-7529 GCA_964474655.1 uncultured Anaerolineales bacterium | reverse complement strand
GTGTTCAATCTGCTGGGGGCCTCAATTGCTGTGACGATTGTCTCTGAGCTGGCCTTCACGCTTTATGAGGATGTCTATGGGCTCCCTAATCTGATCGGGCATTTTCTCAAAATCGTCTCCGGCTATTTCATCTACGTGGCCTTCGTCCAGATCGGCCTGACGCAACCTTACAACTTGTTGTTCAGAGACTTGAAGCAGAGTGAGGAGACGCTTCAGTGGCAATCGGAGGTGGAGAGTGCTGTGGCCGAGCTGTCCACCGCTCTGCTGGAGCCGGGATCGCTTGAGGATATCTCTGTCGACGTCTTGGAGCAAGCCAAACAGCTGACAGGCAGCGCGTTTGGCTACGTGGGCTACATAGATCCGGAAACAGGATACCTGATTTGTCCTACCATGACCAGGGATATCTGGAGCGAATGCCAGGTGCCGGATAAGGATTACGTCTTTGAGACGTTTGGCGGCCTGTGGGGCTGGGTGCTGGAACACCGCGAGGCCTTGCTGACGAACAACTTGCAGGATGACCCTCGCTCCACGGGGGTTCCCGAAGGCCACGTGCCGATTGAGCGTTTCCTTTCGGCACCGGCGATTATTGACGGGGAGCTGATCGGCCAGATCGCGCTGGCCAACGCCGGGAGGGACTACACAGCGCAGGATTTGGCGCTGGTCAAACGGCTGGCATCGCTCTATGCCTTTGCGATCCAGCGCCACTGGACGGAGCGGCAGATTGTCCAGCAGAAGGAGATGCTGGAGAGCACGCTCGAAGCGCTGACGCACCCCTTCTACGTTCTGAACGCTGACGATTACACCATCGAGATGGCGAACTCGGCGGCTACCTCGACGGAGGACTTGCCGGAGGACGTGACGTGTTATATGCTCACCCACCGGCTTGAGGAGCCGTGTAGTGGCGCGGACCATACGTGCCCGCTGGAGGAGGTCAAGGCCTCTGGCGTGCCGGTCGAGGTGGTTCATACCCACTACGCCCCGGATGGCGACATCCGCTACGTCGAGGTCCACGGATATCCGATCATGGACGAGAAGGGGGAAGTGGTGCGGATGATTGAGTATGCGCTTGATATCACCGAGCGGAAGCGCGCCGAAGAGGAGATCGAGCGCAGCAATCAGGAGCTGGAGCAGTTCGCCTACGTCGCCTCGCACGATCTGCAGGAGCCGCTGCGCATGGTGTCCAGTTTCTTGAATCTCCTGGAACGGCGCTATGGCGAGCAGCTCGACGCCAAGGCCAAAGAGTACATCGCCTACGCTGTCGATGGCGCTGAGCGCATGCGACAGATGATTCAATCGCTGCTCGATCTATCGCGGGTCGGGACGCACGGTCAGGATCTCGCCCCGACCGACACCGAAGCGGTGCTGGCACGTACGCTCAAGGCGTTGCGGCCAGCGATTGAGGAGGCCGAGGCCGAGGTGACGTACAATTCCTTGCCCACGGTGATGGCGGACGAAGCGCAGCTGGGCCAGGTCTTCCAGAATTTGATCGCCAACGGGATTAAGTTCCGCCGCGAGGGCGTAACGCCGCGGGTAGACATCTCCGCGCAGCGCGTGAACGGTAAATGGCGATTCTCCGTCGCGGATAACGGTATCGGGATCGATCCTGAGCAGGCCGATCGTATCTTTGAGGTCTTCCAACGGCTCCACACGCGGGATGAGTACGAGGGCACGGGCATTGGGCTGGCCTTGTGCAAGCGTATCGTGGAGCGTCACGGTGGCCACATCTGGGTGGAGTCGGAACCAGGCGAGGGGAGCACGTTCTATTTTACCCTGCCGGGCACGTGAGGATCGGCTGCCCTGGGTGCGATGGCTCGGGGGAATGTTGTGTGGTGGTAGCTCAAGATGGTTATGTTGCAAGCGTCGGAAGTCCAGAGCGATGCAGAGCGATGAGAGGAGAGCGAAGGGTGATAAGAGAGGGGAATTTGTTGTCAGGCGATGAGCCAAGCCCGCGTCTGGCGGTCTATGTGCTGGCGATAGGGGTGATGTGGACTCTGGTGGTGGGCGTTTCACTCGTCTATAACCTGCGCCAGCAACGACAAGAGGTGTTGGAAATGGCCCGCACCACAGCCCGTACCGCTTACGAAAAGGACGTCATCTATCGACGCTGGAACGCCCAGCACGGCGGCGTCTACGTGCCCATCACCGAGGAGACGCCGCCTAACCCCTATCTCCAAGAGATGTCCGAGCGTGCGGTTGAGATCACGGCCTCCTCTTCGCCAGGCTCCGCTTCTGGAGAAGAGATGGCTCTTACACTCGTCAACCCGGCCTATATGACGCGCCAGGTCCATGAGCTGGCAGCGGAGTTTCAAGGGGTGCAAGGCCATATCACCAGCCTGGACCCGATCCGACCCGCCAACGCTCCCGACGGCTGGGAGCGTGAGGCGCTGCGGGACTTCGAGGAGGGCCAGGACGAAGCCAGTACCATTCAGGTGTTGGACGGGGTGAGCCATATGCGTCTGATGCGCCCGCTCATTACCGAGGAAGGCTGCCTCCAATGCCACGCCGAGCAAGGGTACGAGGTAGGGGAGGTGCGCGGCGGCATAAGCGTCTCTGTCCCTATGAGGCCGCTCCAGGCGGTGGCACAACAGCACGAACGCCTCACTTGGCTGGGACATAGCCTCTTGTGGGGGTTGGGGCTGGTCATCATCGGCGGAGGTGGGTATGCGCTCCAGGGCAGCGTGAAGACGCTGGAGGAGAGCGAGATGCGGTATCGCTCTCTGCTTCAGGCCATTCGGGCTGCTGTGGTCGTTCACGACGCCGATGGGACTATCGTCACCAGCAACCCGGC
>CAYYTU010000044.1:0-4641 GCA_964474655.1 uncultured Anaerolineales bacterium | reverse complement strand
GGGCTGCTGTGGTCGTTCACGACGCCGATGGGACTATCGTCACCAGCAACCCGGCCGCCCGTCAGTTGCTGGGATTGTCCGACGAGAATCTAGTGGGGCGAGGAACACGGGACGAAGTGTGGCGCTTCTTGCAGGAGGATGGGGCGCCGATGCCGAGCGAGGATTACCCCGTCAATCGGGTCTTCGCCACACGAGCGGCGGTGCGCGATCTGGTCGTCGGCATTCCCGGCGAGGGAGATGACGAGGTCAGGTGGGCTCTGGTCGACGCTGACCCCGTCTTCGCTGATACGGGCGAGATCGTTCAGGTGATCACCACGTTTATGGACATCACCGACCGCAAAGAGATGGAGGAGGCGCTCCAGTGGCAATCGGAGATGGAGGGAGCGGTGGCAGAGCTTTCCTCAGCGCTGCTTGAGCCGATCTCGATTGATGAAATCGCTTACCGCGTCTTGGCCCACGCCAAGCGCCTGACGGGTAGTAAGTTCGGGTACGTCGGTTACATTGACCCGGAGACCGGCCACCTGGTCTCCTCCACGCTGACCAGAGAGATCTGGGAAGAGTGCCAGGTGCCGGACAAGACGTGCGTATTTGAGGAGTTCAGCGGCCTGTGGGGCTGGGTGCTGGAAAATCGCAAGTCATTGATGACGAACGAGCCGCAGGATGACTGGCGTTCTTCCGGTATCCCCGAGGGGCACGTGCCGATCAAGCGATTCCTTTCGGCCCCGGCGGCCGTAGAGGGTCAGCTGGTAGGGCAGATTGCGTTGGTGAACGCTGACAGCGACTATACGGGCCAGGATCTGGCGCTGGTCGAGCGTTTAGCCTCGCTTTACGCGCTGGCGCTCCATCACACCCGGACGGAAGAGAGATTGCGGTTCCAATCGCAGTTACTGGATAGCGTTCGGGAATCCGTGGTGGCCACGGATTTAGATGGGCGTGTCATTTATTGGGGTAAGGGAGCCGAAGATCTGTATGGCTACACCGCCGATGAAGTGGTGGGCGAGTCCATCACGTTCATCACCGAGCCTGACAGTGTGGAGGAAGAAGAGAAACGACTGGAGCATGTGCTCGAAACCGGCTTCTGGCGTGGTCAGTATAGACAGAGGCGGAAGGACGGGTCCTGGTTCTGGGCTGATACGTTCATCTCGTTGGTGGTGGATGAGGAGGGGCAGCCCAGCGGCCTGGTGGGCATCGATCGCGACATCACCGAGCGAAAGCGAGGCGAGCAGAAGATCATAAAGCAGAAGAATATGTTGGAGAACACGCTGGAATCCCTGACCCATCCCTTCTTCGTAATCAACACCGACGATTATACCATCGAGGTGGCGAACTCAGCCTCTACCCCGTCCGAGGGGATACCGGCGGGCGCCAATTGTTACGCGCTCACGCATCAGGCCGAGGCGCCGTGTGAGAGCGAGGAGCACCTTTGCCCGCTTGATGCGGTCAGAGCGTCTGGCGACCCGGTCAAAGTGGAGCATATTCATCGCGCGCCCGACGGCAGTCCCCGATACGTCGAGGTTTACGGCTATCCCATCTTCGACGAGGCCGGGGACGTGGTGCAAATGATCGAATATACCCTGGACATCACTGAACGGAAGAGGGTTCAGAAGGCGCTGGCGGAGCGGACTGCCGAGCTGGCCCGCTCCAACGCCGAGTTAGAAGAGTTCGCCTACATCGCCTCGCACGATCTGCAGGAGCCGCTGCGCAAGGTTCAGGCCTTTGGGGATCGGCTGCAGACTAAGTATGGTCACGTGCTTGAAGATCGCGGGCGTGATTACCTGGCGCGGATGCAGAGTGCGGCGACTCGGATGCGGGCCCTGATTAACGATTTGTTGACCTACTCACGGGTCACGACCAGGGCCAAGCCGTTTGCGCCGGTCGATCTCAACGCCGTGATGGAGGATGTCATCGCCGATCTCCACGTGCGCCTTGAGGAGACCGACGGGCGCGTAGAAATCGGCGATCTGCCCACCATCGAGGCCGATCGGGTTCAAATGCGGCGGGTGATGCAGAATCTGGTCGGCAACGCGCTGAAGTTTCATCAGGAGGGGCGCACCCCGGTGGTGGAGGTGTACAGCGAGACGTTGGAAGCTGAGGAAGATCCCGTCTTAGGCGACCCTCCCGTCGAGCGGCTCTGTCGCGTCTTCGTGGAGGACAACGGTATCGGCTTCGAAGAATCTTACATCAAGCAAGTCTTTGCCCCCTTCCAGCGCCTGCACGGACGCGAGCGGTATGAGGGAACCGGCATAGGGTTGGCTATCTGTCGCAAGATCGTAGAGCGCCACGGGGGGCATATCACCGCCGAAAGCGAACCCGGTCAGGGGGCCAAGTTTATCATCACGTTACCGCTTAAACAAATGGAGGAACAACATGATCGCGAGACTTAAACGAGCGAATCCAATCACCATCTTGATGGCAGAGGACGATCCCGACGATCGCTTCCTGGCGCAAGAGGCGCTGGAGGAAAACCGGCTGGCGAACGATCTCCACTTCGTCCACGACGGTGAGGCTCTGATGGATTACCTCTACCGGCGCGGTCAGTACGCTGCGCTGGACAATGCCCCGCGCCCCGGCATGATCCTGCTTGATCTCAATATGCCTCGCAAGGGCGGGCGCGAAGCGCTCAAAGAGATCAAGACGGATCCCGACCTGCGTTGTATCCCCGTGGTGGTCCTCACGACCTCCGAGGCGGAGGAGGATATTCTGCGCAGCTACGATATGGGCGCCAACGCCTATATCACCAAACCGGTGACTTTCGAGGCGCTCGTTGAGGTGATGAAGGCGCTAGGGGAGTTCTGGTTTGAGATCGTCCAGCTGCCGATATCCGAGGAGAGTTAGATGAGAGAGAGACCCGAAACTCCGATGAAGAAATACTTCCCCTTTTTGCAGAGGATGTTTTGGGGAGAGGAGAACGTCAGTACCTGGGAATCGCCGATCGACATTGGCCAGCTGCGTATTCTGCTGATCGATGATGATGAGGACGATTATATCATCATCCGTGATATGCTTTCCGACCTCACACAGGAAACCCTGAGACTGGATTGGGTCTCTACCTACGAAGAAGCGCAGGTCGTGATCTCCCATCAGGAGCACGATGTTTATCTGCTAGACTATTACCTTGGTAAACGCACTGGCCTGGATTTGCTGCACGAGGCGCTGAGCAACGGCTACGGGGCGCCGATCATTATGTTGACGGGGCTGGGCGATCATCACGTGGACGTGGAGGCCATGGAGGCCGGCGCGGCCGATTATCTGATCAAGGGCGAACTTAACCCCTACCTGCTGGAGCGCTCCATCCGTTATGCGGTTCAGAACCGGAGAATTCTGGAGGCGTTGCGGCGGCGTGAGGAACGTTTCCGCTCTCTGGTCCAGAACTCCTCGGACGTGATCGCCGTGCTCAAGGCCGATGGCGTGATTCAATATCTGAGTGACTCTTGCGAGCGGATCTTGGGCTACTCGCCGGAGGAGTTGGTGGGGAAAAGCGCCCTGGATTTTGTGCATCCGGATGATCTCCCTAAGGCGCGCGAGGTCTTCACGCAGCTGGTCGAGAGCTCGGATGGACGGCTTTCTGAGGAGTTTCGCTTCTTGCATCAGAACGGATCGTGGCGGGTGCTTGAGACCACCGCCAGCAATTTGCTCGATCACCCCGCGATTGAGGGCCTGGTGGCCAATGCCCGTGACGTGACCAAGCAGCGACGTGCGGAAGAGAAGGTGGAGCGGTACGCGGCTCAGCTGGAACGGAGCAATCGAGACCTGGAACAATTTGCATCTGTGGTCTCCCACGATCTCCGAGAACCGTTGCGTATGGTGACCAGCTTCTTGCGGCTTCTGGAGCGACGCTACGAGGATCGTCTGGACGCCAAGGGGAAGGAGTTTGTGGCTTATGCCGTCGATGGCGCCGAGCGGATGCAAGAGATGATCCGCGCTCTATTAGATCTCTCGCGGGTAGGGACGCGCGGCCAGGAGCTCAAGCCGACCGAAGTCGAGGAGGTGCTTGACAAGACCCTGTCCGCTTTAAGACGCGCGATTGAGGATACGGAGGCCGAGGTGACGCACGATCCGTTGCCTACGGTGATGGGAGACGAGGCCCAGCTGGGCCAGATCTTCCAGAACTTGATCGCCAACGCGCTCAAGTTCCACAAGCAAGATCAAGAGCCGCGCGTCCATATCTCGGCCGAACGCCAGGGGGATGAGTGGCTCTTTTCGGTGGTGGATAATGGCATTGGCATCGCCCCGGAGCAGAGCGAGCGCATTTTCCGCGTCTTTCAGAGGTTACACACTGAGGAGGAATATCCTGGCCTGGGTATTGGCCTGGCGCTGTGCAAGCGGGTAGTGGAGCGTCACGGGGGGCACATCTGGGTGGAATCGGCTCCAGGTGAAGGGAGCGCTTTCTACTTCACGCTGCCAGCGATAGGCTGAGGTTGGCGACTGACCCCAATACGATTCAAAGTCTTCGGAAGACTTTAGCTCAAGAATTTATGGGAGGGAGCACTAGAATTGGACTTTGGACAAATCTCGTTTGATCTTCCCGAAAGCTTTCAAGCGCGATGAAACGAGCTGAGGATTGCCTGAAGGTGAGGTTTTTGACCGTTTAGCATCACCTTTGACCGAAAAGCAGATAATCGCATATTTGAATCTGGACCC
>CAYYTU010000043.1:0-26289 GCA_964474655.1 uncultured Anaerolineales bacterium | reverse complement strand
GCTCCTGGTCTGGCTGGGCCAGTCGACCTGGCAGTCGGTGCTGCCCATCTGGCTGGCGGTCGGCATTCTGTTGGTGGTGGTGTACCTGATCGTCTCCCACCCGGCTACCGTGGTTGGGCAGGTGATCGATAACCAGAGCGACGCCGTGTCGGGCCTGTCAGTGGTGCTCACGGATTCCAACGGTGTGGATCATCGAGTCGTCACCGATGAAGAGGGTAAGTTCGAGATCAAGGGTGTGCCCGAGGGCAGATTTACCGTCATATCCAATGGCGAGCTGTTGGTCAGCGGACGTGTTCCTTCGGGCTGGATACGGATGCTGACGCCGCGGGTGGATATGGGCTCCTTCGTGCGTATGGCCAGCCCCGCGCCTAGCCCGACGTTCACTCCCTCGCCGACGCCTAGCCCGACGCTCACGCCGGTGCCGAGCAACACCCCGACGCTGACCATAAGCCCCACGCCCACGCCTCAAGTCATCGACCATATGGACGAGGATAGGGTCTGGAAAACCTACGGCGATGATAAGGGCTCTTCGCTTAACCTAGATATGACGACCGGCGTGGACGATGAGGCCATTGAGGCAGTCTACAACCTGCGTCCGAACGGTTGGGTAGGGTTCTATCGACCGGTCAGTTCGGTGGTGTTAGCGAGGTTAGCCGATGCCAGCGGGCTCGCATTCAGATTCCGGGGCAGCGGAGCCTCCAACACGATCGAGCTCAAGCTGCTGTATGCCCCGGATGCTAGCGGCGAGAGCGCCGTATTCAGCATTGAGTGGGGGCGGGTCACTGAGACCGCCGGGTGGAGGACGCTGGAGGCGCCCTTCAGCGACTTTGCTTGCTGGGTCGAGACGCCCTGCGCGGAAGGCGAGCGGGTCGATATCGAAAAGGTACAGCGGATCGATTTCGCCATTTCCAACAAGGCTGGTGGCATTCCCGGCAATGGTTACATCGTCATCGACGAGATTCACGCGCTCGAATGAGCAGTCCGGCCGAGAAGTAGATGACGCTTGACGCGAATCGGGGGATGGCAGTTGTCATCCCCCTTACACTTCCATCCACCGGCAGACGCGCCGTTCCACCGCATCCACCGCAAAATAGAGCCCCAGCCCCAGCAGGCTCATCGCGATCACTCCGGCGTACATTCTGGGATAGTCAAACAAGGTGCTGCCCTGGAGATAGATGTAGTAGCCTAGGCCGTATTGGGTGGCGAAGAGTTCGGCGATGTAGAGCACGGCTACGGCGGTGCCGATCGATTGTCGCACAGCGGTCAGAATGGCGGGCACGCTGGCGGGCAGGTAGACGAAGCGGAACAATCCCCGCCGCCCGGCCCCCAGGCTGCGCACGCTGGTCAGCAGCTCGGGGCGGATGTTTGCTGCGCTATCGCGGACCAGCACCAGCACCTGGAAGAAGAGTATCATAGTGATGATCACGATCTTGGGCAGATTGCCCACGCCCAGAAAGAGCAGCACGATCGGCACCAGCACCACCTTAGGGATGGGATAGAGCAGATAGACGAAGGGTGAGAAGATGCGATTGAGGCGCTCACTCTGGCCCAGTACCAATCCCACCGGCGTCGCCAGCACCACTGCCAGCGCGATGCTTGCCACCACGCGGAGGAGACTGACGAGGAAGTGATGGCCCAGCTCGCGCGACAACTCGTGAAATAAGATCCGCAAAGCCGCTACCGGCGTGGGCAGGATCGGCAGCTGGACGACTAGAGCTACGACTTCCCATACCACCAGTAGTACCAACGCTGCTCCCAGCACCGAGAGGCCTCGCCGCCGAGTCGTCTCTCCGGTCGGCTGATACGCTGATGCCCCGGTCCGTTGATGTCTTTTCTCACTCATTTGCTGCCTCGCTGATGCGCCGCCTCACCGACGCGCTTCCGCAGCAGCGAGCAGGTGTCCTGGTACGTGCTCGAACAGCGATACGTCTCTTCGGCGCGGTGTGGATTCTTGACTACCTGCGCCTCGCGGTTGGGCGGGTCGTGGAACAACAGCACCTTCTGGCCCATAAAGGCAGCCTCTTCGATATTATGGGTGACGAGCACCACGGTCAGCCCGGCTTCGGCGCAGAGCGCCAGCGTGAGCGTCTGGAGGCTCTCGCGGGTGGGTGCATCCAGCGCGGAGAATGGCTCGTCCATCAGCAGGAGATCGGGTCGGAGCGCCAGGGTACGTGCGATGGCTGTGCGTTGCCGCTGCCCGCCGGAGATCTGGCCCGGATACTTGTCCGCAATTTCGGCGATGTCTAGCCGTGTCAGCCAGTGCTGCACGCGGGCTTTCATCTCATCCTCGTTGATGCGCTCGTCGCGGGGGACGTGGCGCCCGTCGGGGCCGTAGAAGCGGCGGATGCGCAGGCCCAATGCCACGTTATCCCACACTGTGGCCCAGGGAAGCAGACCGTACTCCTGTAGAATCAGGCCGGTGCGCGGGCGTGGACGCTGGATTGGCTCTTCATCGATCAGCACCACGCCGCCCTGAGGCTGGATCAAGCCTGCCAGCAACATCAGCAGCGTGCTCTTGCCGCAGCCGGAAGGTCCCAGCACCGACCAGACCTCGCCGGTCGCCACGCGCCAGGTGAAGCGGTCGAAGACGGGCGGATGGTCGTTGTAAGCGAAAATAACGTCCTGTACTGTGATCATCGGGAAGTGGTGCGCGTGATGGGTGACGTGAGCGCTAGGGCAGCAGCGATCCGTCCACCGTGTCCGTGTAGGATGGCGCTTCCTGCAGCCGGTTGAGAGATTGGAGCCATGCCGTCACATCGAGAAACTGGGCCTCAGTCGGGATATCATTGCCAGGATAGTCGGGCAGCTCGTAGGTATCCATCAGCGGCTCTGGCACCAGCTTCTTCTCCGCCAACAGGTTACCCCATTGGTCTTTGTCGGCGTTGATCGCCTCGCTGGCTTGCGCGACGGCGGTTAAGAAGCCGCGCACAGCGTCCGGGTGCCCGTCGATGACCGCCTTGCGAAAGGCGTAGATGCTGCAGCTGACGTCCGGATGATCGGTGTCGTCCACCACCACGACGGCGCCCTTCTGCATCGCCAGCGAGCCCAGCGGCTCGGGTAACGTCGCTGCGCTCAGCTCCCCGGAGCCGAGCAGGGCCATCCGGTCGGGGATCTTGGGCACGCCCAGCGTCTGTATTGCGTCCGCCGTCAGCCCTTCGGCCTTCAGCAGGCGATCAGTGACGTATTCGATCACGGTGCCCTCGGAGATGCCGATCGGGACGCCGGTCAGCTCATCGGCGGTGGTGATGCCCGATTGCTCGGAGGCCAGCACGCGGAACTGCGCGAATTGCGGCGTGGAGGTCATCGCGTAGCGTACGGCGACGATGCGCGTCTCTTCGCGGTTGTAGAGCGTCAGCGCCACCAAGTCGGTGATCGTGGCGTCGACCTTGCCGGCCTGGAGCAGCTGATCGCGTTCGGCGGCGGAGGCAGCGGCGATGAACTCGACCTCGATGCCTTGCTCGGCGAACATACCCTCTTCCTCTGCGACATACATCGGCAGCGCATCCAGGATCGGCAGCGCTGCTACACGCAAGGGAACCGACTTGGCCTCTTGCCTGCAGCCTGTGAGCATCAGCGCCAATATGAATGCGATGAGGATGAACGTATGATTTTGGGGCATAGGTTCCTTTCTGTGTGCTTGGTAATCCTTGTGGCTCTTTGGGATTTCGCGTGGTCGATGCTTGAGATTGCTCAATGGATACTTCTCCGTCGGGAGCTGGGCGACCTGTCCGAGGGAGCATCTACAGGCACAGCGCCGCCAGCACGCTGACGAAGAGCGTTACGCTGATATAGCTGTTGATGTTAAAGAAGGCCACGTCGATGCGTGATAGATCGTCCGGGCGTATCAGTGTATGTTCGTAAGCGAGCAGGCCGGTCACCACGACCATCCCAGCCCAATACGGCCATCCCAGCCCCAGCCAGGCGCCCAATCCCAGTAGGAACCCGACCGTCAAAACGTGACAGAGGATTGAGAGCCAGAGGGCGGCCGCGACGCCGAACCGGGCCGGGACCGAGTGTAGGCCTTCTTCGCGGTCGAAGTCGACGTCCTGGCAGGCGTAAATCAGATCGAACCCGCCGATCCAGGTGGTGACGAGGCCCAGCAGCAACCAGGCTGGCAGATCCTCCTCTGTGAACAGCGAGCCGCGCACTGCAGCCCACGCGCCCATCGGCGCCAGCCCATCCGTGAAGCCGAGGATGATATGCGAGAGCCAGGTGAAGCGCTTGGTGAACGAGTAACCGATCAGGAAGACGACGGCCCCGGGCAGGAGCAGGAGTGGCAACGGGCCGAGCTGCCAGGCTGCCAGCGTCAGCGTCGCGGCCGAGATCACGGTGCCGACTATGGCGGTCGAGACCCGAACGCGCCCGGAGGCCAACGGCCTCTTTGCTGTACGCGGATTTCGGGCGTCGATAGCCCGGTCGATGAGGCGATTGGCGCCCATCGCCAGCGTCCGCGCCGAGGCCATCGCCACCGTGATCCAGATGAACTGCCGCCAGGTGGGCCAGCCGTTCTCTGGTGCCAAGAGCATACCCAGATAGGCAAAGGGTAGCGCGAAGATGGTGTGCTCGAACTTGATCAGATCCAGAAAATTCTGTGCTTTGTTTAACATCTTACTCCACGTAGCCCAAAAGTCCTATTGGCAGAGCGGTGAAATCCGGGTACGATTGCGCAACTTTGGCTTAACAGGACGTTAACGAGCCTATATAATGGTGTTAAACAGCGTATGTTAGCTTGGCCACAGTGCTATTTGATATCGTTTACCGTTTGATGATAACAACTCTCTCTGACACAATTAGCTGGGATGCTTTTCCTTTTGCACAGCTGAAGAGGCTGAGAAACAGTATGCGTCTACGGGCTTATCGGCGAATGACGCAGGCCTTCAATGCTGCCCGACGTGTTTTGTTCGACGATAGCTCTCGCCTGGTCTTCTTCAGCGATCTCCATCGGGGCGATAACAGCCGCGCGGACGCCTTCGCCCAGAACGAGGATCTGTTCCTTCGCGTGCTGGGCCACTACTACCGCGACGGCTTTACCTACGTCGAGGTGGGCGACGGCGACGAGCTGTGGCAGAATCGAACCTTCGATGCCGTCAAGCAAGCCCATAAGCGCACCTTTGACCTGTTGCACCGGTTCGATCGGCGCAATCGGCTCCATATGATCTTCGGCAACCACGACATCCAGGGCGTCCAGCGCCACCGGATGAAGAAGGATGGCTTCGTCGCGCACGAGGGTCTGATCTTCCAGCACGCTCAGACCGATCAGCAGATCTTCGTCGTACACGGCCATCAGGTCGATTTCAAGAGTGATTATCTCTACCGTCTCTCCCGGCTGGTCACGCGCCACATCTGGAAGCGCATCCAGAACCTGGGCATCGCCGATGGGCCGAGCGACGCGGAGGAATCGCGCAACCGCGGCACGCTCCGCCAGCGGGTCACCGAGTGGGTGGAGGCCCATCGCCAGATGGTGATCTGTGGCCATACCCACACGCCGATGTTTTCTGCCGATGACACGCCTCCCTACTTCAACACCGGCAGCTGCATCTTCGATGACTTCATCACGGGGCTGGAGATCTGGGGTGGGAGGATCGCGCTGGTCAAGTGGTCGTGGGCGCAGGACGCATCGCTGATCAAGCGCGAGCTGATGGCTCCGCCGCGGATGGCGCGTCTGGTCGCGTGACGACTTTCTTCTCTCACGCTTTTCTCTCACGCCTTTCGCTTACGTCAAAAAGATGATCGCGGTGCCGGCCAGGGCTACGACGGTCCCGGCGACGGAGCGCGGTGTGACTTTCTCGTTGAAGAGCCAGTGATCGAACGGGATCAGAATGATGGGGCTCAGCGCCATCAGCGTCGACGCCAGGCCCACCGGCGCGTTGCGTACGGCCGTCAGCGATAACCACACCCCGATGAACGGCCCGATCACCGCCCCTCCCGTGAGGTAGAAGGCCGTTTTGCGATCCTTCAGGGCCTGGATCGTCTCGCCGCTTCGTCCCTGGATCAGGGTGAGGCCCCAGATCACGACGGTGGCGACCACCATCCGCATCAGCGTGGCGGACAGCGCCGGAAAGTTCCCCGCTAAGCCACGCTTGGCCAGGACCAGTCCCAGGGCCTGGCCCATCGCTCCGCCCAATCCCAGGAGCACTCCTAGGGCGTAGTCCTTGGCGTCGCGCTCGGCGGCGGTCTCCGGCGCTGCGTCTTGTTCCTCTTTCTCCGCGACCACCCAGGCGATACCGGCCACGGTCACCAGCACGGCGGCCGCCTCCAGCGGCAACAGCGTCTCGCCGAGCCAGGCCCAGGCGAAAATGGTGCTGATCACCGGCACGAGGGTCATCAGCAGCATCGAACGACGGGGCCCGATCAGCAGATAGGCCTGGAATAACGAGCCATCGCCCAGCACCAGCCCGACGATACCGGAAAGTCCCAGCCAGAGCCAGCGGAATCCCTCGGCGTTGGCGGGGAGCAGCTGGCCCTGGGTCGCCAGGTGCGTCAGCGACAGGAACAGCACCGCCAGGATCAATCGAACGCGGTTGACGACCTGGGAACCGACGCGCTGGCCGGCCAGGGTGAACTGAATCGAGTTAAGCGTCCAACAAAACGACACCGCCAAAGCGGCGATTTCTCCCATCAGAATGTATCTCCTTGTTCTACTGCTATGAGCTGCAATTCTTTGATTGAGGATTTTGCCAGCGATGCCCGCAGGTGCCATACCTGGAGCCTTGAGCGTGGTGCGTGGGCTCTAGAATCCTCGGCTCTGTCCTTCCCAGGGGGGCTTGGCGCCTTGCTCGAACTCCTCGACGCTCGGGCCGCCCAGGTTTTGTAGCCGCCACGTGCCGTATACGTAGCTGACGACCAGCAGCAAGATCGTCGCCGGCCATCCCAGCAGGATGTTCAGCACACCGAGGAGCCCGCCGGTCGTGCGTCGGAACAGCAGCCACTGGAGCGACAGCCGCAGGGCGAAGTAGACGGCCCAGGCCAGCGTCACCTCCGTGTAGGCCGGGCGGACCCGGCGATGCCAGTACCACGGTAGCGGCCATCCCCGCGCCAGGTGACTCGTCAGGGCGACGAGGGGCCGTCCGGTGAGCACGCTCGTCAGGCACAACAGGACGGTCAGCCCGCCGGTGATCAGGTTGGGCAAGAAGTAGCCCTCCGCCCGATCGACCAGCCACGCCGTCAGGATCGCCAACGTCACGGTGCCCAGGCCGCCCAGCGCGTACCCTGGAGCTTGCCCTCGGATCAGACGGAATGTAGTTAGCAGGGCTGCGATAATGAGGGCCCCCCAGCTTGCCGTTTTCAAGTCTGCCAATCTAGTCAAGATTAAAAAGGTTAGCGGAGGCGCCAGGGAGTCGATGATGCGACCGCCCCCACTGACGACGGTGCGAAACTCCTCAATTATCTCTTGAACTTTGCTTGTCTCCATAGGAATTGGGCTTGCTCGTTAAAATTGACCGTCTGTTACTGACTCCACTACAGGCTGACATACGCCGACTGGTAAGTATAGCATGTCGTTCACCTCTGGCAACTTATACTTGCGGCCTGGTTGATACTCCGGCAGCTGGGGTATTACGGTAATCGTTTGCCTGGAAGAGTTAATCTGATTGTGGGAGGTATCTCTGACGCCAAGGACTCGGTTATCGCTTTAACGCATTTCTAACGTTATTCTAATGAGATTATTATGTGCGTAAGCTTATAATATATCTCATTCGAAAGTTGGGTCGTCAGCTTGGATTTGGCAGGTGGGGTGCTTTTCGATTATTTTTTGCTTGATTTAAGTGGCGTTTTGTGATACACTCTGGTGACGACGTTGTGATCGCATTGGGAACGTCGATTCGATGACTTGGGCGGAAAAACAGACAGAATAATATACCCATTGACCCATTGGATGATAATGAAACGATTTTTGGGCTCACTGATATTGGGCGACAGGTTCGATAGACCATTGGACAAGACTGTTGAAACTCGAAGGGGCTGGGCTAGGGCCGATTGAGGTTGAGATGCAGAGTAAGAAGTGTATCGGCTGCTGAAAAGCCTGGTTTCTTTGCGAGCCGGGCTTTTTGACTGAAGCAGGAAGGCTTTGCCGGATACACGACCTATCTATGCTCTTCCGATGGTGATAGCACGTGATTGGATCTCCAGGCTAAATGTCGCCACTTGAGTGGGTTTCTAAGGAGAGGATATAATTAGTTTATGAATAAAGTGGAGCGAGAAATTGGAGCACAGCCTGAGGTTCAGGGACTATTGGAAGAAGCTGAAGAACAAGGCTACCTGACCCTGGATCGGATTTTGGCTACTTTCCCTGAGGCCGAGGATGATCTTTCGCAGCTGGAGACGCTCTTCACCCGGCTCTACGACGAAGGAGTGGAAATCTACGATAGTGAGGGGGACGTTGTCGTCGATGAACTGGACACAGAGGAGGATTTGGAGATGAACGAGGAGTCTGATGACGATATTCCCGCCTCCGACTTGAGCGGCATCTCCGCCGATAATTCCATCAGCCTCTACTTGAAGGAGATGGGGCGAGTGCCCCTTTTGACTCGGGAGCAAGAGGTCGATCTGGCCAAGCGCATGGAGCGAGGTGAAGAGGCGGAGAAGTCTCTCTCTCAGAACGGTCACGGCCCTGAAGAAAGAAGGCGCCTGGAGCGCCTGGTGGAGGATGGTGAGGAGGCGCGTCAGCATCTCATCAAGGCCAACACGCGGCTTGTGGTGAGCATCGCCAAGAAGTATATGGGGCGAGGCTTGCCTTTTCTCGATCTCATCCAGGCTGGCAACGAGGGCCTGATCAAGGCCGTCGATAAGTTTGATTATGAGCGTGGCACCAAACTGGGCACCTACGCCACCTGGTGGATCCGTCAGTCCGTGAACCGGGCTCTAAAGAAGCAAGGCCGCACCATTCGCATCCCCGTCCATACCAGCGATCGTATCAAGAAGCTCTACCAGAACGCTCGCGAGCTGGAGCAGAACCTGGGCCGCCGCCCCACTCCGGAGGAGATAGCGGCGGAGATGGATATGGAACCCAGTCAGGTGCGATGGCTGCTCCGCGTCTCGCGACGTCCGCTCTCGTTGGAGAAACCGATGGATGAGGAAGGGGATAGCGAGTTTGGAGACTTCATCGAGGATGATAGCACCCCCTCACCGGTTCAGAGCGTGGAGCATCACCTCCTGCGCGACGATCTGCTGGACACCCTGGATACCCTTACACCCCGCGAGGCGCGCATCTTGCGCTTGCGGTTTGGGCTGGAGGGCGAGGAGACGTACACGCTGCGCGAGGTGGGAGAGAAGCTGGGCGTCACCCGCGAGCGCATTCGCCAGATCGAGCGGCAAGCGCTGCGCAAACTGCGCCACCCGCGCCATAGCCGCAAACTGCGGGATTACCTGCGCTAGATGTGACGTCGGATGCTTCGGCTGAGCTTTGGCAGGGGAATGGCAGACGTTCCTCACGGGGCTACGCTTGATATCGACTTGGACCTTGGTGTGAATGACGTATCCTGACAATTTCGAGTGCGTTGCTGCTTGCAGCGGATAAGAATCCATAAAGCGCCGTTGCGATCTGACCCGTGCGGCGCAAGCATAGCCCCGCAGCTTGCTACGGGGCTATGTGCGGGTTAAGCTCTTGCAAACGGTCTGCGATCTGACTGCAGTTGAGAATATTCGTTGGTATGTTAGAATCTAGCCGCCTATCACTTTAGTTTTCAGGGCCATCGTCATTCCGAGCGCAGCGTTCCGAACGGAGCGAAGGAGACGAAGTCGCCTGCGGTGAGCAGCGTCGAGCCAAGGAAACTTGCTCGCCTGGAGGCGATCTCTCGTTCGTCCGCTCACTCGGAGTGGCACGATAGTAGACTGAAGTTCTTTGCGCTCGGTCCTCTGGTGAACGTGATAGGTAGCCGGTGCTAGAGTTCATAGCTAAATTTGTAGCTCTTAACCAATATTAGGAGGTTTTGTGCAAAGGAGTAGTGATCATGATTGATGTTGAAACCATTACCAAGACCTATGGCCCCATTGAGGCTTTACGCGGAGTCAGCTTCCACATTGAGCCCGGAGAAATCGTCGGGCTGCTGGGCCCGAACGGCGCCGGAAAGACGACCACCATCAAGATTCTGACCGGTAGCCTGCAACCTGATGAGGGCTTCGTGTCGATCAACGGCCTGGATGTTTTGGAGCACACCAAACAAGTACAGGCGCAGATTGGCTACTTGCCGGAGACGGCGCCTCTCTACCCGGACCTATCGGTGCAGGGGTACCTCAAGATGATGGCCGAGCTGCGCGGCGTCCCGGAGGAGGAGCGGCGCGAGCGGATCTCCGAGGCGGTCTATGCCACGGATATCGTCGACCAGCTGACGCGCCCCATCGGCGAGCTGAGCAAGGGCTACCGGCAGCGCGTGGGCCTGGCCCAGGCGATCCTGAACAAGCCGCGCTTGCTCGTGCTCGACGAGCCGACCATCGGGCTGGACCCGACGCAGGTGGTCGAGGTACGGCGGCTGATTCGTCGCCTGGCCGAGCACAGCACCGTCTTGCTCTCCACGCACATCCTCTCCGAGGTCGAAGCGCTCTGCGATCGCGTCATCATCCTCATCAACGGCCAAATCCGGGCCGACGCCCAGCTGTCCGAGCTGGCGTCCACCTCGGATGCGATCCTGGTGCTGAGTGGATCGCCCGCCGGCGTGATCGATGATCTGGAGGCCCTCAAGGGCGTGCAGGGCGTCGAGATACTCGATTCGGGTCTCGCTTCCGACTACCCTACCTACCGGGTGCTGGGGGGGGGCGGCGACGCCGATCTTTGCCCCGCTATCTATGATCTGGCGCGCGAGCGCGACTGGCCGGTACGTGAGCTGCGGCACGACGTGCGCACGCTGGAGACGGTCTTCAACGAGCTGGCGACAGCATCGGAATCGGAGGTGGCACAATGAGCGATCAAATGGAGAAATTGCTTTCTATCACGCGTAAGGAGTTGGATAGTTACTTCGGCTCGCCAATGGCTCTCATCTTCGTGGGGGCCTTCCTGGCGGTCACCCTGTTCACGTTCTTCTGGGTAGAGACGTTCTTCGCCCGCGGCATCGCCGACATCCGTCCGTTGTTCAAGTGGATGCCGGTGCTGATGATCTTCCTCGTCGCGGCGCTGACGATGCGCCAGTGGAGTGAGGAGGAGCGCTCCGGCACGCTGGAGGTATTGCTGACGCTGCCTGTCTCCCCCATTCAGCTGGTCGCGGGTAAGTTCCTGGCCGTGATGGCCCTGGTCGCCCTCGCGCTGGGCTTGACAATCTTTCTGCCCTTGACCGTCGAGCTGTTGGGCAACCTGGATTGGGGGCCGGTCATCGGCGGTTATCTGGCGGCCTTGTTGCTGGCCGCGGCCTACACCGCTATTGGACTTTTCCTCTCCTCCCGCACCGACAATCAGATCGTGGCGCTCATCCTGACCGTGATGGTTTGTGGGCTCTTTTATCTGGTCGGTTCGCGTGGCGTGACGGAGTTCTTCGGCGGGGAGGTTGGCGAGGTGCTGCGCGCCATCGGGTCCGGCAGCCGCTTCGAAAGCATCCAGCGCGGCGTGGTCGATCTGCGCGATCTGCTCTACTATCTTTCCCTGACGGGCGTCTTCTTGATGCTCAATGTCCTCTCGCTCCATATGAAGCAGTGGAGCACGGGCGAACGCACAAAACCCTATCGTCGGGCCCGGACGCTTACCACCTTGTTGGTGGTGGCTAACCTGGTGCTGGTCAACGTCTGGGTCTTCCCGCTACGTGCTCAGGCGCTGCGGCTGGATCTGACGGAGAGTCGGCAGTATACGCTCTCGCAGCCCACGCGCGATCTGCTGAGGAATCTGCAGGAGCCGTTGTTAGTGCGTGGCTACTTCAGTGAGAAGACGCACCCGCTGTTGGCGCCGTTGGTCCCGCGCATCCGCGATATGTTGCGCGAGTACGAGGTGGCGGCCGGCGGGATGATGGATCTGGAGATCATCGATCCAGCCCAGCATCCCGAGCTCGAGGCCGAAGCCAACCAGACCTACGGCATCCAGCCGCAGCCCTTCCGCGTGGCTGGGCGGTATGAGACCTCCGTGATTAACTCCTACTTCGACATCCTGATTCGTTACGGCGATCAGCATGTGGTGTTGGGTTTTCAAGACCTGATTGAAGTCTCTTCTACCCCGGGCGGCAACCCGGACGTCCGGCTCCGTAACCCGGAGTATGACTTGACCAGCTCGATCCGGAAGGTGGTCTACGGCTTTCAGAGCATCGATTCAATCCTGGCAGCGCTGCCAGAGCCGGCCGAGCTGACCGTCTACCTCACGCCGGACACGATGCCACAGCAGCTTTCCGAGATTCCGCAACGGATCGAGCAGGTGGTCGGCGAGATAGCCGACCAGTCCGGCGGCAAGTTCACCTACGAGATTGTGAACCCAGACGCGCCGGACAGCCCGGTCACGCGCCAGGAGTTGTACGATCAGTATGAGATTCAGCCGTTTGCTGCCTCGCTCTTTTCTGACGAGAGCTACTATATGCACATGGTGCTCAAGGTCGGCGACCAGGAGCAGGTGATCTACCCCTCCGGCGAGATGAGTGAATCCGACATTCGCTCGGCCATCGAATCGAATCTCAAGCGGGCCTCGCCGGGCTTCTTGCAGGTGGTGGGGCTGTGGACGCCGCCGCAGCAACCGCAACAGAATGCTCTCGGGCAGATGCAGCAGCCGCTTTCCAGCTGGCAGCAACTACGCCAGACCTTGGAGCAAGAGTACGAGGTTCGCGACATCGACTTGAGCACGGGGCGCGTGCCGGGCGAGGTGGACGTGTTGGTCGTCGTAGCGCCTCAGAATATGACTGATAAAGAACGCTACGCTATCGATCAATATCTGATGCGCGGGGGCGCAGTAGTCGCAGCGGCCGGTAACTACGCCATTCAGATCGATCAGTTTTCCGGCGGGTTGGGGCTGAAACCGCTAGAGGATGGCCTGCAGGAGATGCTCGCGCATTATGGCATCACCGTAGAGGATTCGTTGGTGCTGGACCTGCAGAACGAGCCGTTCCCGGTCCAGGCCACGCGCCAGGTTGGTGATTCGCAGGTGCGCCAGATCCAGGCCATCGACTATCCCTTCTTTGTCGACGTTCGCTCCGATGGCATGGCGTCCGATAGTCCGCTGGTCTCCAACTTGCCAGCCGTCACGCTTAACTGGGTCTCGCCGCTTACTGTCGACGGAGAGGAAGACGCCGAGCGCGACGTGACCACTCTGCTGAAGTCCAGCTCTCGGTCCTGGACGCGGACGGATACGACTATTCAGCCCGACTTCGAGACGTATCCGGAGATGGGCTTCCCGGTCGGGGACGAGCAGGAATCACACCCGCTGGCCGTCTCAGTCAAGGGCTCGTTCGAAAGCTACTTCGCGGATAAGCCATCGCCCTTTTCTGAGGATGAGACCAGCGAGAGTGAATCTGATCCCTCGTTGGAGGAGATGTCGGAATCCACAACACCCACGCCGCCGCCGCCGAGCACCGTCGAAGAGTCGTCGCAGTCAGCGCGGTTGGTCGTCGTCGGCAGCGCGGAGTTCGTGGACGACGTGGTGTTCGATCTCTCGTCCAGTCTGACGCAGGATCGTTACCTTAACAGTCTCAAGTTCATGCAGAACTGCGTGGCCTGGTCGACGGAGGACACGGCGTTGCTCAACATCCGTGCGCGGGGCAGTTACAGCCGCGTACTGGTTCCGCTTTCTGAGCGTGCTCAATCGTTCTGGGAGGGCGCAAACTACGTCATTGCGCTGCTGGCGCTGGTTGTCATCGGCGTGGTGTGGAGCAATAACCGTCGCCGTGAGAAACCGATGGAATTGGTGCCCCCGGAAGAATTGTCAATGACGGCTGAGGAGGTAGCTTGATGTTCAAACGACACCATCAAATTTTGGCTGCGATTCTGGTTTTTCAGGTCGCGTTGGGCGTCTTTATCTTTTGGCCCAAGCCGACTACCGTCGCTGAGCGAGCTCCTCTGTTCCCCGATCTGGAGGCGGAGGCGATCACCGCGCTGACCGTTGAGGACGCTGAAGGGGCTTCAGTTTACCTTGAGTTGCAGACGGGCGAGTGGGTGCTGCCTGAGGCCGACGATTACCCCGCCAGCAGCGACAAGATTAATACGTTCCTGGAGCGGCTCTTGGAGCTCCAAACCGCTCAGGTGGTGGCGAGTGGAGAAGCCAGCCACCGGCGCCTTCAAGTCTCGCCGGATGAATTTGCCCGTCGCATAGCGTTTGAGACGGCCAATGGGGTTGAGCACACGCTCTACCTGGGCTCGTCGCAGCAGCGCGGCGCGACCCATTTCCGTCTGGAGGGCCAGAGTGAGACCTATTTGACCAATGATGTGACTACTTATGAGGCCAGCGTTCAACCATCCACCTGGATCGATCCGACTTATGTCAGCGTACCGCGACAGGACGTGAACCGGATGACGGTGGAGAACGCCAATGGTGAGTTTGTGTTCGAGAAGGACGACGAAGGGGCCTGGACAATGGAGGGTTTGGAGGCCGATGAGACATTGGACGAGGCGAAGGTCACTGGTATCTTGCAGCAATTTGCATCACTACGAATGACTGCACCGTTGGGCGAGGAGGAGCAGCCCGGCTACGGCTTAGACGAGCCTAGCGCCATCGCCACCGTCGAGACGATGACCGATACGGTCACGCTGCAGGTGGGCGCCAAGCTCGCTGAGGGCGGGGGGTACGTGGTCAGCGCGTCTACGTCGCCGTACTACGTGGAGATCGCCGAAGCCAATGTGAAGGCGCTGGTCGAGAATGGGCGCGAGGATTTCATCAAACAACCCCCGACGCCCACGCCGGAAATGCAGTAGCGTCTTTGTGTAGCAGTTAGAAGCTTAAACGGCGGGTGGAGCGTTCCACCCGCCGTTTACTCATCCGATGTGTCCAAAATATGTCTCGCTGGATGGACCATTATGCCATTTCTGCGAGACGGGTTGCCAGACTTGCAATCTGGTTATGATTTTCGATCTTCTTTCGCCAGGGAAGGGGTAGCGCTCTCACCCCCAGGTAAGCCCCAGAGATGGCGCAGGCCATCGCGCCGAGCGTATCGCGGTCGCCGCCGTTCAACGCTGCGCAGAAGAGGCAATCTTCAAATACATCAGGATGGCGCAGGAAAGCATAAATGGCGAAGGGCAGCGATTGGTGCACGGCAACCCCACGGCCTAAACGCTCCGCCGCTTCCGACGGCAGTACATCCTCGGCGATGAGCTGCTGCACCAGCCTCAGCTTCTGCTCCATCTCTGGTGTGCGGGCGATCTCCATCAGATGCTGTGTGAACCTCTCGGTGGGCAATGGAGTCTGTGGGGCGAGGGAGACGACCTGCGCTACGGCCCGGGCCTGGATAGCAGCACCGTCGATGCCGATGGGGTGCGCGTGGGTCACCATAGCCGACCGGCGGGCCTGCTCGTAGAGATCGTCGGCGTCGTGGGCGTGGAAGAAGAGACCGAGCGCCACAATGCGCATCGCGGCGCCGTTGCCGAAGGAGCCTTCTCCGCCGTAGAGCCGACGCGCGGCCTCGGAGTAGGGAATGTTCTCCCGCTCGACCATTGAGAAAACCCTCGGAGGGCCAGAGGCGTAGCCGCGCCAGGGTTCGCGTCGGTAGTTGGAGCGGAAGGTATCGCCCAGGCGTTGTGGATCGAGTTCCTCGGCCTCCGCGATCGATTCCGCCAGGCCGATGGCCATCGCCGTGTCATCGGTATAAATGAGCTCATCCTCCCGCTCGACCGCTGCTTGGAGTGTTTGCCGGGTGGAATGGCGAAACGCCAGCTCACCGATGGCGTCGCCCAGGGCGCTGCCGATCATACCGCCCAGAAACTTCTCACGCTGATTTGGGGTCTCCATTCGATACCTCCTCGCTTGCTCTTTAGCCTTAATCCAACACTTGCTTCCAAAGCGCTGTCAAGGTCTTGATGTCTTCGCACACCAGATCCGGCTGGGGCACCGCGATTCTGGCTTCTTCCTCAGTGGCAATCCCGGAGAGGACAAGCAGCCCGGTCAAGCCGGACCGCACGGCGCCGGCGATATCGGTGTCGACGCGATCGCCGATCATCGCCGTTGTCTCGGGCTGAGCGTCCATCCTTCGCAGCGCCTCCTGGTACATCCGCGGTTCTGGCTTGCCGGTGACGATGGGCTTCACCCCGGTGGCGGCCTCAATCGCCGCCAGCAGCGCCCCGTTGCCTGGAACCGGTCCGCGTTCGGTGGGATAGCTTTTGTCTGGATTGGTGCCCACGAACGTCGCACCCTCGTGGATGAGCAGCGATGCGGTCGCCAGCCTCTTCCAGTCGGCGTCTCGATCCCAGCCGACCGCCACGTAGTCGACGTTGCCAGCGTCCTCGTCGGTCACGACGAAGCCCTCCTCCGTCAGCGCGCGCCGAAGCCCTTCCTCGCCGATGACGTAGATGCGCGTCCCGGGCGCTGCGACGTCGGCCAGATAGGCCGCCGAGACGAGGGCTGCGGTCAGCACGTGCTCGCTGTCTACCTCGACGCCGAAGCGGGCCAGCTTCTCCACGTATTGCTCTGGCGTCTTGCTGGCGTTGTTGGTGGCCAGCATAGCATCGATTTGGTGCTCTTGCAGGAAGGCGAAAAAATCTTGCAGCCCAGGGACTGGTGTCTCTCCGCGCCACAATACGCCATCCATATCAATGAGCAAGTGGCGGATATCTGCCAACACTGCTTCTGGCTCGCGGGCGTCGTCCGAAGCGTGCTGCTTGATCTGCTCATAATCCTCTGGCGTATCGACGTCACGCAAAATCAGCGGGTCCTCGACCTCAATGGTCGCCATCCCTTCTTTCTTCGTATAGTGAGTAACGAGGCTACGCCCGCCCTTATCGCCGGTTACTCTCGCCAGCTCCGAGAAGTGGCGCCGGGCGAAGAGCACGGGCGTGCCGCGTTGCCCTTTGTGCGTGGGGTAGACGATGGAGGCATCGTGATTCTCAAAGCGGGCCACCATACGACGCAGCAAGTCAGCGGTCACGAGCGGCTGATCGCACTGCAGGAAGACGGCGGCGTCGATTGTTGGGGGCAAGGCGGACAGGCCGGCGCTCACCGAGCCGCTCATACCCGCCTCCCATGCCCAGTTCATCGTGATCTGCACCGGATGCTGGCCCAGAGCTGCCCGGGTTCGATCAGATTGACAGCCCAGCACGACCACGATGGGATCTAGCCCAGCTTCCTGTGCCACGTCGGCGGTGTGGACGATGAATGGCTTGTTATGCCAATCAAGCAGTTGCTTACATTGGCCGAAGCGCGTCGAGGCGCCGGCGGCGAGGATGATGGCAGCAGCTTCTGTCACAGTAAACCTCCGTTATAGTCGATTATCTTTTGCCGATGTATATTGTAGCGGATGTCATCTCTATCTGCAATCAGTGATTGACATGATGGCTTGGCCTGCTATAATCTTACGTTCGTGGCGGCATTCGCTTGGGCGCATCTACAAGTTGGGGGAGGACAGACTTCGGAAGCCTCTGAATACTACTTTGCTTGCCAAATTGTGCTGAAAAGAGTGGTTTTGGAGCCAGAGCACATCGTTATCGTAGGCTTCCGAAATCTTGACGCTCGTAATCCCCCACGTTTTGCATACGCCTTGTGGCGACTGCTGGATCATCGCTTGGAGCCGGGGGCTATGACGGTTGGTAGGCAAGCACGCGGAGTAGTCCCGGCAATTCGCCCGATGTGAACGGAGCTCGTGTGTGACCGGTTGAGCGTCTGGCCTTTTGCCAGATCGCTGGCAATTACTGCACTTCGAAAGGAATTCTATGAAAGCATCTGAGACATGGCGTCTTGCCATCATCATTCTGATCGCTTTGACAGCGTTGTTTGTAGATCTAAACATCGATCATCCCCGCTGGGTTGAGAACCTCCTATTTTGGCGGCCGGAGGATCAGCGCGAGATTGATCTTCGATTGGGGCTTGACCTTCAGGGTGGACTTCAGGTTCTTCTCTCGGCTGATCCGCCGGAAGGCCAGGAGTTTGATCCCGCCTCGATGGAGACGGCCCGTCGTATCGTTGAGAATCGTGTCAACAGCTTGGGCTTGACCGAGCCGGTGGTCCAGGCGCAAGGTGAGCGCCGGATCATTGTCGAGTTGCCTGGCGTTGAGGATCCGGAGCAGGCTGTGGAGACGATCAAGGGTACGGCGTTGTTGGAGTTTGTCGATGCTGGCGTCAACCCGCTGGCGCCGGATACCGTGATCACTACTTCGTTGGGCGCTCCGACGGAGGGCCAGGCGGAGATTACGGCGACGGAGGCGTCCACGCCGGCCGGCTCCGAGACGGAGACACTCCCTACCGAAATGCCTCTGGAAGAGGTGGGGGCGACAGAGGAAGCGCGGGATTATTCGCCGGTGCCGGAGACGCCGGCCGAGCGTCACGAGTTATACGAAGAGCCGCCGGCGATGGCGATCGAGCCTGATCGTGCGTACACGGCAACGATTGCGACGGAGGAAGGCGACATCGTGGTTCGACTCGACGCTCAAGCAGCGCCGCGCACCGTCAATAACTTCGTCTTCCTGGCGCGGGAGGGGTTCTACGATGGCCTGACGTTCCACCGCGTGGAGGATGACTTCGTCATCCAGGGTGGCGATCCGCTGGGCACCGGGGAAGGGGGGCCGGGGTACACGGTTCCGGCCGAGATTGGCCTGAAGCACATTGAGGGTGCTATTGCGATGGCCCGACGTGGCGATGATGTCAATCCAGAGCGAGCGTCCAGCGGCAGTCAATTCTACATCACGCTGGATGAGACCAGTCATCTGGATGGGGCCTACACGGTCTTTGGGCAAGTTATCGCGGGTATGGATGTGGTCCAATCCATTGAGAAGGACGATCTCATTGAGGGCATCACAATCGAGGAGTCCGCGACGGTGGTCTCGCAGGCCGTTACCGAGGAGGCTACGCCTTCGGGCGCTTCGCAGACGGCGCCTGAGCAGTCCGCTTCGCCGGGCACTGTCTACGAGACGATTCTGACCGGCGCTGATCTGGCGAACGTCGGGCTTGACCGCACGGATCGGGGCGAGTACGTGATTCCCTTCGAGCTGCAGCCCGAGGCAGCTCAGACGTTTGCGGAATACACCTCGGCCAACGTCGGGCGGTTTCTTTGCATCGTGCTGGATAAACAGGTCATCTCTTGCCCCCGCGTCAATCAGCCCATTGTCGAGGGGCGTGGTATGATTCAAGGTGATTTCACGCTGGATTCGGCGCAGCAGCTGGCGGTTCAGCTCCGTTACGGTGCGTTGCCGATGCCGCTCCGGGTGGAGAGTTTCAATCGCGTCGGTGCGACTTTGGGCCAGGAGTCTGTGGAGCGGTCGGTGCGCGCCGGGATCATCGGGCTGGGAATCGTGCTGCTCTTTATGTTGGTCTACTATCGGTTGCCCGGCGGCTTGGCCGATCTTGCGCTGACGATTTACGTCCTGATTAACTTTGCGCTTTACAAGCTGATGCCGATCACGCTTACGCTGCCGGGCATCGCCGGTTTTATCCTGTCGGCCGGCATGGCGGTCGATGCGAACATCTTGATCTTCGAGCGGATGAAGGAGGAGTTGCGTCAGGGGCGTAGTGTGCCCTTGTCGATTCGGCTGGGCTTCGATCGGGCCTGGCCTTCTATTCGCGACTCGCAGGCTTCGGAGTTGCTCATCTGCGTCATCCTCTTCTTCTTCGGATCGAACTTTGGGGCCAGCAGCGTCAAGGGTTTCGCCATCACGCTGGCTATCGGTTCCCTGGTCAATATCTTTACGGCTGTCTTCGCGACGCGCACGTTTGTGCATCACGTCGCGGTCTTAGCTGGCGATTGGCTTGCTGAGCGCAAGTGGTTGTTGGGAGTGTAACCTATGTTTAATATCGTCGAAAAACGACGCTGGTATTTTATCTTCTCGGCAGTCTTCCTCGCGTTGAGCATCGTTGCGATGGTGGTGTCGTACGTGCAGTACGGGCAATTGTTGCGGCTGGGCATCGACTTCACCGGCGGCAGCATCTTCGTGCTCAAGTTCGAGCAGGAGGCCACCGAGACTGGAATACGCGAGGTCTTCTCCGAGTTTGGGCTAGAAAGCGCTATTGTGCAACCGTTGGGCGCGTCGGATGAGTATCGCTGGCAGGTGCGCACACGCCAGGTCGCAGCGGAGGAGGTGAGTAACATCCTTTCTGCACTGGAGGATGAGGTCGGTCCGATCGATCGGGACGCGTTGACCTTCGATACGGTGGAACCGGCGGTGGGAAACGAGGTGACGCGCGCTGCTGGCTTCGCTGTCCTGGTGGCCTCGGTGATTATCGTGATGTTTATGTGGTTCTCCTTCCGGCATGTGCCAAATGCATTTCGCTATGGCGTCTGCACCATCGCCGGGATGGTGCATAATGTGCTTATCGCTTTTGGCTTCTATGCGCTGATGGGGATGATCGCCGGTTGGGAGGTGGATGCTCTCTTCTTGACCGCTATCTTGACCGTGATTGGCTTCTCGGTCCAGGATGTGATTGTCGTCTTCGACCGCATCCGTGAGAACATTCCCAAGTACCGCCGCGAACCCTTTGAAACGGTCGTCAACCGCTCGATCCTGGAGACGATTCATCGCTCGTTGGCGACGGAGCTGAACGCTATGTTTGTGATGGTCGCCATCATCTTGTTCGGTGGGACGACTATCAAGCCGTTTATCTCGGTGATGCTGGTCGGGATGGTCAGCGAAACGTACTCCGCGATCTTTATCGCTGTCCCGTTGCTGGTGGTGTGGGAGAAGGCCGCCCGTCAGCGCTCGATCTCTCAGGCGGCAGCGTAGTAAGCAGCGTTCTCGTGAGCAAGCAGCATGTTGGAACAAGAAAGGCACCCCGGAGAGGGTGCCTTTTGGATGTCGCTCTTGTGTGGAAGCCTGCACAGATGTCGCACGGTTCCTGGAGATTGGTGTGGACTTTTACATAAAGCGTGGGATTTGGGACTTGACGCCAGCTACTAGCGACGTCGTCTCCTGCCGCCTAGGATGGAGATGTAGTAAAGAAGTGTGGAGATCGCCTGGGCCAACGCTGCCACGTACGTCATCGCTGCCGCTGTGAGTACGCGCCGGGCCTGGCGCTTCTCCTGCTGATTGACGATCACGCCGCTTTCTTCCAGCAGCTGTAGGCCGCGGCGGCTGGCGTTCAGTTCCACCGGCAGCGTCACCAGGGCGAAAACGGCAGCGGCCCCAAAGGTCATCACGCCCAACCAGGCTAGCCCGGTGAAGTTGAGCCAAATCCCGACCAGAAAGAGGATCGGACCGAGCCAGGATGTGAAGTTGACCATCGGCACCAAGCCGGATCGCACGCGCATCGGCAGGTAGTCCTGTGCATCCTGCTGCGCGTGACCGATTTCGTGGGCTGTGATCGCCAGCGAGGCGATAGAAGCGCGGTTGGCCACGTCTCGTGACAGGCGCAGGACGTTGGACCGCGGATCGTAATGGTCCGAGAGCGTGCCGGAGGCCCCTTCGATTTTGAGATGGAGGTTTGCTGTGCGCATTATGCGCCGGGCGGCCTCGGCCCCGGTCAGGCCAGAGCCGTTGGGCTTTTGTAAGTATTTTTTGTAGGCTCGCTGCACCCAGGCCTGGGCTACGAGCGCTAAAATGAGCGCCGGTAAGGCAAAGATCCAGTACGAAGGATCCCACATTCCAAAAGGTAACATCTTGTCCTCCTGATCGCTTATTCGTTCTCTGAAAGTGCGTTCGGCTAAAATTCTACCACGTTTAGGGTGAATGTCCAAAAATGGAGGGAAATGGGCAAACGAAGCGATTCTAGGGCAGCCCAGACGCATTAGATTGCGCTATAGTCCGTTTATCGAGAGGGGGGCTTGTTAAGGACGCTCTGCGGCCTTGAGGGCATTTTTGCTGAGCGACTTGCTTCGAAATCCCGAACCGGCTCTCTGTGGTCCATTCGGCTGGCTGGACAAAGCCGAGAGGTGTGATAAAGTAATGACAACTGCTTTGATTGGAGCTTGCCAGGAATCGTATGAGTAAACCGATCGTGGCGTTGGTGGGACGGCCTAACGTTGGAAAATCTACGCTCTTCAATCGCATCGTGGGGCGGCGCGTGGCGGTGGTGCACGATGAACCAGGCACTACTCGCGATCGACAGTACGCCGAGACCGAGTGGAATGGCGTCTCGTTCCTGGTGGTGGATACCGGCGGCCTGGAGCTGTTGCCGGAAGCGGTCGCTACTGGTCGGCGTCCCGGCCCCGACCGCGTCCTGGCCCAGGATTCCGCGCCGTATATCCCTCTGATGCGGGCCCAGGCCGAGACGGCGATCCAGGAGGCGGATGCCATTATCTTCGTCACCGATGTCGCCACCGGGCTGACTGCTGCCGATGAGGAGGTCGCCGCCATCTTGCGCCGCGCCGATTGCCCCGTCTTCTTGGTCCCCAATAAGGTCGATAACCCGCGTCTGGAGTATGACGCGCTGGAGTTCTACGCGCTTGGCCTCGGGAGGCTCTTCCCAGTCTCTGCCATTCACGGTCGCGGGGTAGCCGATCTGTTGGACGAGGTGGTGAAGGACTTGGAACCTTCCGCGTTGGATCGGGAGGCCCCCGGCGCCAGATTCGCCATCGTGGGCCGGCCCAATGTGGGTAAATCGTCGCTGCTGAATACGCTGCTCGGTGAGAATCGTGTGATTGTCAGTGAGGTGCCCGGCACCACTCGGGATGCCATCGATACTGTCCTGACGTGGGAGGATCAGACAGTCACCCTGATCGATACAGCCGGTATCCGGAGGCGCGGGAAAGTTGAGCGTGGCGCTGAGTATTACAGCGTGTTACGAGCGCTGAAGGCGATTCGGAGGGCCGACGTGGCGCTGTTGGTGATCGACGGTTACCAGGGTGTCACTGCCCAGGATACGCACGTGGCTGGTCTTATCCTTGATGAGTGGACCAGCGCCATGGTGCTGATCAACAAATGGGACCTGGTCGACGATGAAGCTATCGCTACTGCGGAGTACACCGAATGGGTGCGGGCTACTTTGCGCTTCTTGGATTATGCGCCTGTGCTCTTTATTTCGGCGCTGACCGGTCAGGGGGTGAACCAGGTTTTGCCCAAGGCGATGGCCGTGCGTGAGGCGCGTTTCCATCGCATTCCCACCAGCGAGCTCAACCGTTTGGTGCAAGAGGCGTTGGCCCGGCATGCCCCGCCCAGCAAGCGCGGCAAACGGCTCAAGATCTACTACGCCAGCCAGCCGGGCGTCGATCCGCCGACGTTCGTCTTCCACGTCAACAATCCCGACTTGGTGCACTTCAGTTATGAGCGCTATCTGGAGAATCGCCTGCGGGAGGCCTATCCGTTCCCCGGTACGCCACTCCATCTGAAGTTCAAGCCCCGCCGACGACGGTAAGATGCTGCGCCCGATCGGCCTATGCTGACGAGAGAAGCCACTTTGTAGCGCCTCTATTAGATGATGGTGTGGTGAGTAGCGTCCGTCAGGTTGCAGGTTTTCCTCAGGTCACCGGGGTAAGCCAACCATAGCGATCCTCGAACTCGCCGCTGGTGATGCCGAAGAACTCCTCTTGAAGCTGTTTGGTGACCGGTCCGCGGCCTCCGGTTCCCACGTCGATGTGGTCGACGGAGCGAATCGGCGTGATTTCCGCCGCTGTGCCGACGAAGAAGACCTCGTCGGCCATATAGAGCATCTCGCGGGGGAGTCGCTCTTCGCGTACCTGATAGCCCAGATCCCTGGCCAGGGTGATGACGCAACGGCGCGTGATCCCCTCCAGGATGGAAGAGGCCAGCGGCGGCGTGAAGACGACCCCGTCTCTGACCAGGAAGAGGTTCTCGCCGCTGCCTTCGCTGAGGAAGCCGCTGGCGTCGAGCGCGATGCCCTCGATATAGCCATGCTCGGCGGCCTCCATCGCGATCAGCTGAGAGTTGATGTATTGCCCCCCGATTTTGGCTGCGGCCGGGAAAGTGTTGGGCGCCATCCGGCCCCACGAGCTCACGCCCACATCCACGCCTTGCTCGATCGCTTCTGCCCCAAGATAGCGTCCCCATTCAATCGTGATCACTACTACCTCCACCGGGCAGCTCTGCGGATTCACTGCCAGGCTATCGACTCCTCGGAAGACCAGGGGCCGGATGTAGCAGTTACCAAGCTGGTTCTCTCTAACCGTATCTACGATGGCTTGTTCGACCTCTTTTTTGTTATAGGGAATATCCATCCGATAGACCTTGGCCGAGTTAAATAAGCGGTCGACGTGGGGCTTCAGACAGAAGATGGCTGGGCCATCGTTCGTCTCATAGGCGCGGATGCCTTCGAAGATGCTGGACCCGTAGTGGAGCACGTGAGCGGCGACGTGAACCTGGGCTTCGTCCCAGGGTACAATCTCGCCATTGAACCAAATGACTTTGGATTTGCTGATCATAAAGCAACGAATCTCCTTGATGTATTGTGTGGCTTCAAGTGGACTGATGTAGGTATGATTGGGCGCTAAGGTTTGGGTTGGGCACGCTGACTGCTAGAAGTCGCTGAAGAGCATTCCCTCTTCTGATTTCCAGTTGCCCTTCCCGAAGGCATTGTAGCCCCAGCCGCCATTGCCGGGCAACGAGGCTGTTTCCATCGTCCGCCGGGTGGGCTTTACGGCGGCTGGCTTATTCTTGCCGTTACCGTTGGAGGGTGCAGAGAGTCGGCTGCTCTGGCCGAAGAAGTTGACGCCGGGCTGGGTGTGTTTCTCGTGATACATTCTTTTCTCCTTTATGCTTCTTGTATTAGCTTGCGGCTCGCTGCGTGTTCGTGTGGCAGAGGCAAACAAAAAAGCCCCCCGGGCTGGGGGGCTTCATTTGCTCTCTTCGCTGGCGGTTCAACGCTAGGCTGACACCCTCCCAACCTCCAATAGCTCCTTAACAATAAGGAGCAAGGTAATGATAATAAGGGTAAGGGCGAGTGCCAGAGTTCCGTTCATTTTACGTCATTTTCTCCTGTGCGGTTATTTTCGTACAGTGGGCACAATTATAGCATGGGCCTGGGCTTTGTCAACCGATTTTGGCTCTGAATGGGGCTTTTCTACTTGATAGCCTGATCGATGGCCCCGTTCACCGCCTCTAGCGCGGCATCCAGCTCCAGCGGTGGATTGGCGTAGCGAGCCTCAACGTCGGGCAGGTTCTCCTCATGGTAATCAACTTTGAAATCGGTGAACTTGAGCCCGTGGGCGGTGGAGATGACTACCACGCGATCATCCCGCTCAATCTCGCCGCGCTCCACCATCTTGAGCAGCACCGCCAGCGCCACGCCGGTCTGGGGGCAGCTGTAGAGCCCGGTGTCGTCGGCGCGGGCAGCGGCGTTGGATAGCTCATCCTCGCTGGCCTGGTCGACCACGCCGTCGAAGGCCTTGAGCACCTTGACCGCCCGCTCGTAGCTGACCGGTGCGCCGATCTGAATCGCTGTCGCCGCCGTCTGCTGGGCCTCGACCGTGCGGTACTCCTTGAAGTCGGTCTGGTAGCTCAGGTAGAGCGGGTTGGCGTTGGCGGCCTGGGCGCACGCGATGCGCGGCAGCCGGTCGATCAGACCCAGATCCTGCATCATCAGCATGCCGCGTCCCAGCGCGCTGACGTTGCCCAGGTTGCCAGCCGGGATGATGATCCAGTCCGGCACCTCCCAATCGAACTGCTGCACGATCTCGATGCCAACGGTCTTTTGGCCCTCGATGCGCAACGAGTTCATCGAGTTGGCCAGGTAGATGGTCGGGTCCTGGGTTAGCTCCTGTACGATGGCCATACAGCCGTCGAAGTCGGTGTCCAGCGCCAGCACCAGCGCGCCGTTGGCGATCGGCTGCACCAGCTGCGCGGTGGAGACCTTGCCGCGCGGCAGCAGAATCACGGCCGGGATGTCGGCCGCGGCGGCGTAGGCGGCCAGCGCGGCCGAGGTGTCGCCGGTCGAGGCGCAGGCCACGGCGCGGATCGGCTTGCCGTCGGCCAGCATCTGCTTGACCACCGAGACCAGCACCGTCATTCCCAGGTCCTTGAAGGAGCCGGTGTGGCTGTTGCCGCACTGCTTGACCCACAGGTCGGGCACGCCGATCGCCTCGCCCAGCCGCTCCGCCCAGAAGCAGTTGGTGTGTCCCTCGTACATCGAGACCACGTTCTCGTTTGCCACCAGCGGGAGCACCCACTCCTTCTTGCCCCAGACGCCGCTGCCATAGGGCCATTCGTTGGTGCGCGTGCGTTGATCGAAGAGCGCCTTCCACTCATCGGCGCTGCGGTCCTTGAGCGCCTCCAGGTCGTGCTCCACGTCGAGCAGCCCGCCGCAGTCCTCGCAATGATAAATCACTTCGTCAATTGGATAGCGGTTTCCGCAGCCGCGGATACATTCGAGCCAGCAAT
>CAYYTU010000042.1:17911-26621 GCA_964474655.1 uncultured Anaerolineales bacterium | reverse complement strand
ATGGTCTCCCGCTGCGCCGTCTTTGTCGAGGACACTGCCGCCTCGGACATCCTGACCGGTGTGCGAGATAGCAGCGTGGCCTGGGGCGACTACGACAACGACGGCGACCTCGATATCCTTCTGACGGGACAGTCGGATTCGGGCCCTTTCACCGCCGTCTACCAGAACACGGATAGCGGCTTCACCGCGGCCTATACCGACACCCTGCTCGACGTCTATTACAGCAGCGCGGCCTGGGGCGACTACGACAACGACGGCGACCTGGACTTCCTCTTGACAGGTAACGACAGCGCCACCCCCTTCACCCTGGTGTACGAAAACACGGACAGCGGCTTCACCGAGGTCACCGGAGGGGATCTGACCGGCGTGTACTACAGCAGCGCGGCCTGGGGCGACTACGACAACGACGGCGACCTGGACGTCCTCCTGACGGGATATGAAGCCTCGATGACTCCCTTCACCGCGATATACCAGAACACCGACAGCGGCTTCGTCACGGACACCGTGGCCTCCGAGAATCTGGCCGGCGTAGCGGATGGCAGCGCGTCCTGGGGCGACTACGACAACGACGGCGACCTCGATATCCTCCTGACGGGATATGGTCTCGCCGCAGTCTACCAGAATACGGGTAGCGGCTTCATCACCGACACCGCGGCCTCCCAAGACCTGCCTAACGTGTGGCAGGGCAGCAGCGGAGTCTGGGGTGACTATGACAACGACGGCGACCTCGATATCCTCCTGACGGGATTCAGCTCTAACGGCTACACTGCTGAAGTGTACGAGAACACAGACGGTGGCTTTAGCCTCTATACAGACAGCCTGACCGGCGTGACAAACAGCAGCACGGCCTGGGGCGATTTCGATAACGACGGCGACCTCGATATTCTATTAACCGGGGATAACAATGAGGGCCGCTTCGCCGAAGTGTACGAAAACGAAGGCGACGGCTTTACCGCTACCATCGCAGGCCATTACCTGCCCGGCGTGACCAGAGGCAGCGCGGCCTGGGGCGATGTCGACGACGACGGCGATCTCGATATCCTCCTCACCGGAGAGGATAGCGACGGCAACTACATCGCCAAGGTGTACGAAAACCAGGACTGCAACGTCGACTTCGCCCTGACCAAGACCGCCGACCCCGACCCCGTGGTCGCCGGCACCGGCCTGACCTATACGCTGGTCGTCACCAACCGGGGCAACGGCCCCATCGCCGTCCTCTCCGACACGCTCCCGCCCAGTCTCACGCTCCGTACCCTGGATCAGACCGACAACACGGGGAGTGAGTTCAACGCCGGCACTCACGACAACACCACCTGGTTCGACCCCGGTCGCTGGGACGACGACCGCCTGACGCTCTCCGACACGCTGCAGGCCACCGGCGTCTTCACCTCGCGCGTCTTCGACGCCGGCAACGTCGTGCCCTGGGAGACGCTGGCCTGGACGCCGCGCCGGCCCACGGGCAAGCCGCTGCCCGACAACGGCGCCGCCGAGACGGCCTACGCCCTCGGCGACGTCAACATGGTCGGCAACCGCGTGCTGCTCCATTTGGACGATACCGGTGCGCCCTTCGCCGATACGTCGGGCTACGACCACGACGGCACCTGCACCGCATGCCCCGCGACGGGCGCCGACGGGCGCTTCAACGACGCGCTGTCCTTCAACGGCGCCGATGACGTCGTCACCGTCACCGACGCCCACGACCCGGCCCGCTACGCGCTGGAAGCCTGGGTCTACCCGGAGACGGTCACCGACACCAGCGTCATCCTGCGCACCGACGCGCCGACCGAGACGGTGGAGAGTTACTCGCACCTGCTGGGCATCGTCGACGGCCACTTCCAGCACACGGTCTACGACGGCGCCTACCGCACGGTCACCGCCACCACGCCGGTGACGCCGAACCGCTGGTACCACCTGGTGGGCACGGCCCAGAGCGGCGGCGATCTGGCGCTCTACGTCGACGGCGAGCGCGAGGCGCAGCTGAGCGGGCTCGGCCCGCTGTGGAGCGGCGGCGATCACTACCGACTGGGCGCCGCCTACGGGCTCACCGGCACCACACCCTTCCACGGGCGGCTGGACGAGGTGGCGGTCTACAGCCGCACCCTCTCGGCCGCCGAGGTGACCGACCACTACCTGCGCGGCGCGCTCCAGCTAGCCTTCCAGGTGCGCCTCTGCGAGGAACCGGACTGCACCGGTCAATTGATGGATTGGCGCGGCCTTTATTCCGAGGCGAGCAACGCCGGCCTGGGCCTGCCCAGCGTCACGCTTGACCTGCCCGATGCCCGCTACGCTCAGTACCGCGCCACGTTGACCACCACCAATCCCGCCTACGCCCCCGAGCTCCGCCGGGTGGCGCTGGGCCCCGACCACTACGCCGTCACCGCCGAACCGGCGGGCCAGTGCGCCGCCACGTCCGGCACCTTCACCTGCACCCTGGACGCTCTGCCGGCGGGCAGCGTCGCCACCGTCACCGCACGGACGCGCGTCCATCACGCGGCCCTGGGCCCCATCACCAACACCGCCGGCGTCACGGCGACGGGCGAGCTGACGCCCACGGACAACGTCGTCACCGCCACCACCCAGGTCACCTCCGAGGTCGGCCTGCGGATACACAAATACGACGACGACCGCGACCTGCCCTACTGGCACGATGCCACCTACGGCATGGCCGACCCGGTCAACCCGGGCAGCCCGCTGACCTACACGCTGCTAGTGCGTAAAGGCGGCCCCAGCACCGCCTGGGACGTGACCGTCAGCGACACGCTGCCCATCACGCCCACCTCGGTCGTGACGCCGGATGGTTGGGGCTGCGTCACCGCAGGCCAAGCCGTCACTTGCACTACAGAGGCACTCTCGCCGTGGGGCTGGGACGCCATCGTGCTCACCGGCGCCGCGCCTACTGTCAGCGGGACTATCACCAACACGGCGGCCATTACGTCTGCGGGCAGCACCGTGCGTCTGGACTCTAGCCTGACGGACACCATCACCACCACGGTCATCCCGCTGGCCGACCTGACCGTCGCCAAGGCCGCTACGCCCGACCCAGTCAACCCGGAGGAGACGATCACCTTCACCGTTCACGTCACCAACACCGGCCCCTACACCGCCACCGCCCTCGTCGTCACCGACACACTGCCGGCCGACGTGACGGAGATCACCGCGCTCGATACAGCCTGCCGCGTCGAAGGGTTGGGCGTCATCTGCGAACCGAGCGGCGAATTGACGCCCACGGCGTCGGTCTCTTTCCAGATCACGGCCACGGCGCCGCTGAGCGGCCTGATCGAAAACCGCGCCGTGGTCACCTCGGATATCTTCGATCCCGATCTTGAGAATAACGAGACGCGGCTCTTCGCCGCTGTGCGCCCGGTGGCCGATCTCTCGGTCGCCAAGCACGATACGCCGGACCCGGTCGACGCTGCCGCGCCGCTGACCTATACCGTCGCCGTCAGCAACGCCGGGCCGGTGGACGCCGGCGCGCTGACCACGACGGTCTCGGCGCGGACGCATCGCAACATCCGCGTGCCCATCGGCGGAGCGGCCTGGCCCTACCCCAGCACGCTCTGGCTCAACAGCGTGCCGGGTCAGGTGCGCGAGATCACGGTCACCCTCTACGGCTTCCATCATACCTACCCGGCCGACGTGGTGGCCCTGCTGACCGGCCCCGGCAGCCAAAACACCGTGCTGATGGCCAAAGCTGGCGGCGGCGCCGACGCCGACGACCTGACGCTGACCTTCCACGAGACAGGCGAGAGCCTGCCGGTCAGCGATACGCTCACCACGACGACCTACCGGCCCACCAACCACGGCTTCGGCGAGAGTCTGCCCGACCCGGCGCCCGCCGGCCCCTACGGCAGCGGCTTCGGCCCCTTCTACGGGGGCAGCCCCAACGGCGCCTGGCGGCTCTACGTCTACGACACCTTCGACTCCGACGGCGGGCGCATCGCCGACGGCTGGGGGCTGGAGCTGGTCGCCGTCACCACGGACACGGTGACTGTGAGCGACACGCTACCTTCCGCCCTGACCGGCATCACGCCCGACCTGCCCGGCTGGGACTGCGCCACCGGCGCCGACGTCGTCTGCCAGGGCGAGCGACTGAACCGCCGCGAGACCGTCACGCTGACGCTGGCGGCGACGGCGCCCATCACGCCGGGCGTGATCACCAACACCGCCCACGTCACCTCCACGCTGGCGGACCTGGACCTGACGCGCAACACGGACCGCATCACCACCACCGTCAGTCCCGTGGCGGATCTGGGCCTTGTCAAAGACGTCACGCCCGCGGATAGCGTCCCCCAGGGCGCGCCGCTCACCTACACGCTGACCGTCAGCAACGCCGGGCCCAGCCCGCTCGCTATCCCTCTCACGCTCACGGACGCGCTGCCCGCTGCGCTGGATTCATTCGATATCGACGCGCTCAGCTGGGACTGCACGACGGGTACCATCGTCGGGGACGTGCGGCCGCTGACCTGCACGCTCGACGGGCTGGACGTCGGTCCAGCGCCGGACCTCGTCATCACCGCGGCGGCACCGCCCACCATCGGGCTCGTGCTCCGCAACACGGCCAGCGTCACCGCCGCGGCGAGCGATCCGATCACGCTCAATAACCGCAGCGTCGTCAGCGTCACCGTGGGCGATATTGCCATCACGGGCCTCAGCGCCTCCAACGACAGTCCCACGGCGCTGGGCGGCCTCACGCACCTGGAGGCTTCTGTCGCCACCGGCACCAACGTCGCCTACGCCTGGGCGCTGGGCGACGGCATCACAAAGACCGGCAATCCCATCAGCTACACCTACCCCAGCACCGGCACCTACACCGCCGTCGTCACCGCCACCAACAGCGTCAGCCAGCTGACCGCCACCACGAGGGTGGAGGTCATCGAGCGGTACAGGATCTACCTGCCGCTGGTGATGCGGAACTACGTCGCCGCGCCGGACATGATCGTCGACTCGCTGGTCGCGGCGTCCAACGCCGTCACCGTCACCATCAAGAACGACGGCGACGCGCCGGTGGAGAACCTCTTCGCCAACGAGTTCTGGATCGACGTCTACATCGACCCCGACACCCCGCCCACCGGCGTCAACCAGACGTGGCAGCACGTGGGCGATCAGGGGCTGGTCTGGGGCGTCACGCAGGACGCCTTGCCCATCGCGCCCGGCGACGTGCTCACGCTGACGCTGGATAGTCCGTACTACTTCCCCGACGAGGGTGCGGTCACCTGGCCGCTGGCGCCCGGGACGTCGATCTACGCCCAGGTTGATTCGGCCAACGAGGAGACCGACTACGGCGCGGTGTTGGAGAACCACGAGATCATCGGTCTGCCGTACGACGAGGGGGGCAACATCCTGGGGCCGATCCTGTCCATCGCTGGGGCCGCCGACGGCACTTCGCCCGCTGCCGCTGGGCAAGGGCCGCCCTCGGATCATCACCTGCCGTCACGACCCTGAGCGTGTTTGAAAATTTGAGCCGGGAATCTTGCGGAGGTTCAGGTAATGCTCTATGACGAAAGGCGATCTTCTTAACAAAAAATATGCAGTTTGAGCCTCTTGCCCCCTTTGCAAGTTTGGGTTCATCCGTGATCAGTTTCCAAACAGTCTCTCGCTATCAGTAGGAGGAGTTTATGACTCAAACGTATCGTCGCGTGTGTTTTGTCTGTTTTGTTGTGATTGCTTTTACTCTTATCGGCTTGGCCCTCAATCCGGCACTGGCGGAGGCCCTGCCGCCGCGGCCCGAGCCGGAGGCCACGGAGACTCCGAGTCCAACACCTGATTCAAAGGCGTCGGACAGTCGGCCGGACGGCGGCTACATCGAGCTCAATCTCCAGTTTCCCTCTGGCTGGCCCTGGCATACGACCCACTGGCAAGAGCTCTGGACCACGGTTCAGTGGCAACATCCGGACGGCAGCTGGCGCGACGTCGAGGGCTGGCGCGGTACATTGGACGACATCGCGATTGAGGAGAATGACGCTGTTATGGGCCAGAAGCGGTGGTGGGTCAGCGAGGATCACCTGGGCCAGGGCCCCTTCCGCTGGGTGATCGCGCTGAAAGATGACGACGCGCTGCTCGCCGCCAGTGATCCGTTCTTGCTTCCCGCAGCGCCCAAGCGCACGACTACCGTCGAGGTTGCCCTGACGCCCTGACGCTGCCTCGCGCCCAAATCGATCAATAAAACTCGGCCCTGCTACCGCAGCAGGGCCGAACACGTCAATTCCACGCCAGCGTTTTGGGCTAACTCTTGGTCAGCAGCTCCAAGGCCGTGGTCAGCACCGCGATGCTTTTACGAAACTCTTCGATCTCAATGTGCTCGTGGGGTGTATGGTCCAGGCTGGAATCGCCCGGACCGTAGGCTGCGATGGGACAACTCCACGCCGGGCCGACCACGTTCATATCCGAGGTGCCAGTCTTCAGCTTGAAGCGCGGCTTACCCTCGGCGGCGCGGATGGCCCGCAGCAGCGCCCGCACGACGGGAGTGTTCTTGGCGGCTCGAAAGGGCCGCTCGCTGTAGGGGAAGGTCACGTCGGCATCGCCGCTCCAGTTCTGCATTGCTTGCTCCAACGCCGCCTGATCTATCCCCGGCGGCAGACGCAGCCCGATGTCCATCGTCACGCTCTCCTCCAGGCCGGCGGCCCCCGGGCCCCCATCGTCGGTGCAGATGGCCCGCAGCGTTGGATCGAGTGTGTCGAAGCGCGGCGGCTGGCGCCCCTGGTTGTACGCCTCTGAGTATTCGATCAGCCGGTTCCAAAAGGCGATAGCTTCTTCGGCCGCCGTCGACCGATCGCCGGCCCCATGCCCGGTCGGGTGGGTAAGCCGATAGTCGACGCATAGCGTGCCCTTGTAGCCCAGAGTGATGCCCTGCCAGCCGCTTGGCTCGCCGATGATAACGCCGTCGGGGGGGGGCATCGTCCGCGCCAGATGGTGCGCGCCTTTCGACCGCGCCTCTTCCTCCACCGCGCCGATCACCAGAATCCGGGCGTCGTTCAGCAGCGACTGCACCCGAGCCGCCGCCAGCGTGAAAGCGGTCAGCGGCCCCTTGGCATCGACCGCGCCGCGCCCGTAGAGGCAGCCGTTCTCCTGCTGAATGGGGATATCGCCTGGCACTGTGTCCATATGGCCCAGCAGCACGAACGTCCGTTCGGTATCCGGAGCGCCCAGCTCGCCGATGACGTTGCCCACTTCGTCACGGCGCGCACGAAAGCCCAGGGCCGTCATCTGCTCGACTAAGTGCTCGGCAAAGGCGTCCTCCTCGCCGGAGAGGCTGGGGATCGTGAGCGAGCGCTCCAGGAAATCGTGAATAGCGAATGATGAGTGGCGAACAACGGTAAAATCAACCCCTCGGTCTCGATTCTCTACTCTCAATTCTTCATCCTCCATTCTCCATCTCCATTCACTATTCGCTATTCCCCATTTAATGCCTGAAGCAGCGCTGACCGGTGAAGACCATCGTCGCGCCGACTTCGTTGCAGGCCTGGATGGCCTGGTAGTCGTTGAGCGAGCCGCCGGACTGGATCACGGCGGTGACGCCCTCGCGTAGGCCGACGTCGACGCCGTCGCGGAAGGGAAAGAACCCATCGGAGACCATCACCGCGCCGCGCAGCCCGCCGTGGCGCTCAGCGACCTCGGCCTCGATGGCGCGTTGCTCGCTCTCGTCGTCGAGCGCGTCGTAGATCACGCCGTGGCGCTCGAAGGCCAGCCGGTCGGCCAGCTTGCGGTAGGCTTTGTCACGCGCGATGCGGGCCACGCCGACTCGGTCCTGCTCGCCGGTGCCGATGCCGACCGTGACCCCGTCTCTGACGTAGAGCACCGAGTTCGACGTCACGCCGGCCTCCACCATCCAGCCGAAGAGCATATCGGCGTACTCCTGCTCGGTTGGCTCGCGCTCGATGCGGTAGGTCGTTCCCGCGTGGATTGCCTCGGCCAGCTCGAGATCAGCCTTACCCCAGACCTGCGGCGCGAAGGAGAGCTGGGCCACCACGCCGCCGTCGATCAGGCTCTTGAAATCCACGAATCGCTCGGTGGCGAACGCCGTGAGGCGCTCGATGTTTTTGATGCGCATAATGCGCAGGTTCTTACGCTGGGCCAGGATGTCGACTGCGCCCTCCTCGAAGGCCGGGGCCACCACCACCTCGACGTAACGCTCCGCGATCGCCTCGGCCGTCGCCCCATCGACGGGCCGGTTGAGCGCGACGCAGCCGCCGAAGGCGGCCACGTGATCGGCCAGATCGGCCTTCACGTAGGCCCCGGCCAGGCTATCGGCCAACGCCACCCCGGAGGGATTGTTGTGCTTCATAATCGCCACCGCCGGCCGGTCGGGCAGGCAGCGTGTGACCCGGCTCAGGATGTTCAGCGCGTTGTCGGCGTCGGTCAGGTTGATCTTGCCCGGATGCTTGCCAGCCTGCAGCAGCTCGGCATCGGAGACGAGGTACCGCCCCGGCGCGATGGTCTCCACCTCGCCCAGGACGAGATTGCCGTTGATCAGCCGGTACAGCGCCGCCTCCTGGCCCGGGTTCTCGCCGTAGCGGAGCCCTTTGCGCACCCCGCCCACCACCCACGAGACCTTCTCATAGATCAGCGTGGTGCGAAGGTCGTCGAAGATGAAGGCCACCTCCATTCGGTCTGGGAAGTGATCGTCCATCACGGTGTGATAAGCTTGTTTCAGGTCGTCTGGCATAGAATAACTCCAATCGCGAATAGCGAATATTGAATTGCGAATGGCGAA
>CAYYTU010000042.1:0-17811 GCA_964474655.1 uncultured Anaerolineales bacterium | reverse complement strand
ATTCTCAATTCGCCATTCGCAATTCGTTATTTCTCAGATCGTAGCGTGAGGGAACCGCCGCTGGGTTTTGTGCCGCTAGGAAGTCGCGGATCGCCTGGTCGTAGGCGGCTGTGTGCGCGAATGCCTTCTGGGCCAGCTCGAAGCGCTTCGCCAGGCTCAGCGCACCGTGATGCGCGGTCAGGGATTCGATCAGCGCAGGGTAGTCCGCCGGATCGACCACCACCGTCACACGGAGATAATTCTTCGCCGCAGCGCGGATCATACACGGCCCGCCAATGTCGATGTGGGCGCGAGCTTCCTCCACCGTCACGCCATCGCGGGCCACGGTCGCCTCGAACGGGTAGAGGTTAGCCACCACCAGATCCAGAGGCAGCGCCCCGGTGCGATCCATATCGGCCTGATGGGCCTGGTTGTAGGTCTCGGTCAGCAGGCCCAGGTAGAGCTTGAAATCGAGCGTTTTGACCAGCCCACCCTGCGTCTCCGGCTGACCGGTGTAATCTGAGACCCGGATCACCTGGGCCGCTGTCTCCGGCCCCAGGAGCTGAGTGATGGCCTTGAACGTGCCGCCGGTGGCGTAGAACTCCATCTCGGGGTTTACCTCGAGGAGCCCCGGGATCAAAACGTCCAGGCCCGATTTATCCGAGGCGCTCACCAAGACGCGCCGAATCGTCACCCAGTCATCAACGTGTCGGACGAGGTTGACCATCACGCGTCCTCCAGCACGTCCGCGGTCCGTTCCACCACGGTATCAATGTCCTCCTCGCTGATCACCAGGGGCGGCAGGAAGCGCATCACGGTCGAACCGGCGGTGAGGGCCAGCACGCCCAGACCGTCGACTGGCTCGGCCAGCTGAGCCAGGTAGGACCCGGCGCGGCCCTTCAACTGCATGCCGACCATCAGGCCCAGCCCGCGCACCTCGCGGATCAGGGGCGAGTCGACGGCCCGCAGGCCGTTCACGAGCCGCTGGCCCAGCTCGGCGGCGCGCTGCGGCAGCCCCTCGGATTCGATGAACCGAATGGTCGCCAGGGCCGCGGCGCACGAGAGCGCGTTGCCGCCAAACGTGGAGCCGTGCACCTTCTTGGGCAGATCGCCGACCCGCGGGCCGAGCAGGATGGCGCCCATCGGCACGCCGCCGGCGATGGCCTTCGCCACGCACATCAGGTCCGGCTCCAAACCGTAGTGCTGGCAGGCGAACAGCTTGCCCGTGCGCCCGAAGCCGGTCTGCACCTCGTCCACGATGAAGAGCGCCCCGTGCTCCCGGCAGAGCGCCTGCACCTGACGCAGGTAGTCACCGTCGCCGGGGTTGACGCCGCCCTCGCCCTGCACCACCTCCAGGATGACGGCCGCCGTCTCTTCATCCACCATCTGCTCCATCCGCTCCAGCCGACCGTAGGGCACGAACTCGAACCCGGGCACCAGCGGCTCGAACGGCTTGCGGTATCCCTTGCGCCAGGTGGCCGAGAGTGCGCCCATCGTGCGCCCGTGGAACCCGCGCATCGTGGCGATGATTCGTCGCCGATCGGTGGCCAGCCGCGCGAACTTGAAAGCCCCCTCCACTGCCTCGGCGCCGGAGTTGCACAGGTACGCACGCTCCAGATCGCCCGGCGCGATGCGCACCAGCTCGGCCAGCAGCTCGGCCCGCTGATCATTGTAGAAGCCGTTGGGCGCGGTCACCAGCCGCCCAATCTGCTGCGTGACGGCCTCGACGACGGCCGGGTTGGCGTGGCCCACGTTGGCGACGCCGTGACCGCTGGTGCAATCGATGTACTCGTTGCCCTCGGCATCCCATATCCGCGCACCCTCTCCACGCGTCAGCACGAGGGGCTGCTTGGGGTAGACACCGCTTTCGTAGCGATCCTCCAAAGTGATCAGCTCATCCGGTGCGAGCATATCGTTCTGTACCACCTCTCCTCCCTCCATCTCCCATTCTCAATTACTCCATTCTCCATTCTCCATTCTCTATCCCCCATTCATCATCCCGATCAGCGCTCGCGCCGCCTCCTCGGGGCCTTTCGTCTCCCAGCCCGGCAACCCCAGGCGCGTCCTGATCTGGCCCACGAACGTGTCGTGTGCGAAGAAGTGATCGAAGTAGCGGTGGGCGATCTCATCGTGCAGCGTCCGGTACTGCGGCGGCCCAAAGACGTTGGCGAAGTAGGATTGCACGATCCCCTTCGAGGTCGTGGTGCCCTTGCTCATCACCTTCCCCTCCTCGAACACTCGCAGGGCCGTGTCGCTGTCGGTGAATCGCTCGATGATGGGATGCTCCGCGTCGACCTCCTCGTAGTTGTTGGCGTAGAAGACCATATCGACGTTGCTCCCGCGCACGAGGTCGGCATAGGTGGTCACCGGCAGCAGCAGGCGGGCGTTGGTGCGGGTCGGACTCATAAAGATGGCTCGGCCCATCTGTCCGAACTCGTAGCCCGGCTGCAGATCGTCTAGCCGGATGAAAGCGCCGATCTCGGTGCCGTAGCCCTGGAGGTGACCGTCATCGATGGCCAGGGAGCCCATATCGTCGGCGATGATGATCATATCCTGAAGTTTGTCCTCGCTCAGCACGCGGAAGGCCTCCAGCGTCTCCGACTTTCCGGCCCCGCTGTCGCCGATCAGCAGGATGGTGTGGTTTTGGTTGTTCAGCCGGATCTTGACCAGCGCGCCGTGGAAGGGCAGACGGCCCAGCTTCATCATCGTGATGTTGTGTAACGTCAGCATCATCTTCTTCAGGTAGCCGAAGTAGCCGAATCGGTCCGCGTTGGGCACCGCGCCTACCAGGAGGCCGCTCTCTGGATCGTCGTAGAAGACTGTGGGCAGATCCCCGAAGCGATCGAGTGCGTCGCCGGGCACGCCGAACATATAGACAGCGTCCGGCTGCCTCTCCAGATCCTCATCGCTGGCCAGCTCGAACAGGTTGCACAGGGAGAGCCCCAGCTCGAGGAACTTCTCGTGGATGTAGACCAGAATCAACAGTTCGCCCACTTTCGCCGGGTAACAGATCCACTCATCGACCGCTGGTTCGATCAGCTGCAACGGGTTCTCGTCGATGCGCTGGAACTGCCCCGTGCGCCGGTTCATCGGCGGATCGAGCACCAGCGGGGGGTACAGCAAGACCTGCCGCGTCACTGGGATCTGCTGCAGCCGGTCGTACGGCGCCCCCAGACGCCCGGCCCAGGCCGAGGCGTGATTGTTCTGCGAGACGATGGTGGCGATGTCGGCGCCGGCGCGGGCCTGACGGTAGATGCGCGGATGCTTCCGGGTGATATTCTCCTTGATATCCCGGTACGTCCCGCGCACCAGGTGCATCAGCTGCTCCACTGTGTCGTTGAACGTGCGGTAAGGACGGTCGTCCAGCGGATCGCTTTGCGTGCCAGAGACGATCACAAAGCGATCGTAATCGCGCCAGGCGTTGTAGAGATAGTTCACGAATTCTTTCAACAGATCGGGGTCCTCGAAGAAGACATCCGACCCCGGCAGGACGTTGGGCACGACGCTCCGATCCAGCATCGTCAGATACTGGAACGTCTGGATCAGCAGGGTGATGTCCTCATCATCGATCTCTCGAGAGCCGAAGATACCGATCAGGCGGGATTCCCGCCGAGACAGACGTTGCACGACGCACTCCAGGAATCGCCGGAACGGAGCGCTCGATAGCAGCTCGCCCGCCGTCTCGCAGATGCGTCCGCGCGATCTGATGATGACTTTGCTTTCCAGAAACTTGAAGTCGCGTGGCACCGGATCCATTGGTTCTCTCCTTTCCTCTTCTTGCGCTCTCATAATTCAACTATCGCTATCTGACGTAGGCTTTCAGGGCTTCGGTCACCTCCTTCGTGCTGGCGGTGCCGCCTAGATCGGGGGTAAGAGGTTCACCGGCCGCGTAGAGCTGCCGCACACTTTCCTCGATCCGCTGCGCCGCCTCATCCTCGCCCAGGTACGAAAGCATCATCGCCCCGGCGAGTATCAGCGCCGTCGGGTTGGCGATGCCCTGCCCGGCGATATCGGGCGCGGAGCCGTGAACAGCCTCGAAGAGCGCGCTCTCGTGCCCGATGTTGGCCCCGGGCACCGTGCCCAGCCCGCCCACCAGCCCGGCCGCCAGGTCAGAGGCAACATCGCCGTAGAGATTGGGACAGAGCAAGATATCGTGGTGACCGGGATCGATCACCAGGTCCATACAGAGCGCGTCGACGATGCGCTCGCCGTAATCGACCGTCGGGTAGTCCTTGGCCACCTCGCGGGCGCAGTCCAGGAAGAGCCCGTCGGCGCCCTTGAGGATGTTCGCCTTGTGGACCGCGGTCACGGCCCGGCGACCGTGACGGCGGGCGTAGTCGAAGGCGAAGCGCGCGATCCGCCGGCTCGCCTCGCGGGTGACACGCTTGAGCGCCACCGTGGTGTCCTCGTCCACCCGGATCTCGGTGCCGCAGTAGAGCCCTTCCGTGTTCTCCCGCACGATGACGAGATCGACGCCATCGTAACGGCTGGGCGCGCCGGGGATCGTCTTCACCGGGCGCAGGTTGGCGTAGAGCGCCAGCTGCTTCCGCATCGCCACGGTGACGCTGGAGAAGCCGGTCCCGATCGGCGTGGTGATCGGCCCCTTGAGGGCCGCGTCGCTCTGGCGGATGGCGTCCAGCAGCGCATCGGGCAGCGGGGTGCCGTGCGCCTCCAGGGCGCTGGCCCCGGCCTCGAACGTCTGCCACGCGACGTCGACGCCGGTGGCGTCGATGACCTGGCGAGCCGCCGCGGTCACCTCCGGCCCGATGCCGTCGCCGGGAATGATGACGATGTCGTATGTGCTCATCCCAGCCCTCCGTGCTTGAGGACGTGAGGGACCAGCCCGCCGTCCTCCAGGATCGCGTTCATAATCGGCGGCAGCGGTGAGAAGGAACGCTCGAAGCCCTGCGTCAGGTTGGTCACCCGTCCCTTCTCCAGGTCGATCTTGATCTCGTCGCCGGCCTCGAACCCCTCGGTATCGCAGGTGAGGGGGATGACGCCCACGTTGACCGCGTTGCGGAAGAAGATGCGGGCGAAGGACGGCGCTAGCACCGCCGGGATGCCCCGCTCCTTCAGCACCAGGGCCGCGTGCTCCCGCGACGATCCCTGCCCGAAGTTCTTGCCCGCCACGATGATGTCGCCGGGCTCGGCCTGCTCCGCAAACGCCGGATCGGCGTCCTCAAGCGTATGCTCGGCCAGCGCCGGCAGGTCACCTCTCAAGTGATAGTAGCGTCCTGGCGTGATGTGATCGGTGCTTATCCCATCGCCAAAACGCCAGATGGTACCGTGAATCGTTGTGTCCATACATCCTCCCAATTGCAAATGAGCGAATGAGCAAATGAACGAATGAACAAATGAGAGAATGGGGAATGGAGAATGGAAAACTCATTCCTCATTCGCTATTCAACATTCACCATTCACCATTCAACATTCGCTATTCATCATTCGCCATTCAACATTCTCGGATCAGTGATCTCGCCCGTGATCGCCGTCGCAGCCGCGGTGACCGGAGAGGCGAGGTAGATCTCGCTCGCCGGGTTGCCCATCCGGCCCTCGAAGTTGCGGTTCTGAGTGGAAAGACAGCGCTCGCCATCGGCGAGGACGCCCTGATGGACGCCCACGCACGCCCCGCAGCCCGGCGGCAGGATCGTGCCGCCGGCCTCGATGAAGACCTCGATCACCCCTTCGGCGATGGCGCCCTGATAGACCGCCCGCGAGGCCGGGCCGACCAGCAGACGCACGCCGGGAGCGACCTGCTGTCCCTTTAGCACCTGGGCCGCCACCCGCAGATCGGAGAGGCGCCCGTTGGTGCAGGTGCCGATGAAGACCTGATCGACGGACAGACCTGCGGCCTTCTCGACCGGACGCACGTTGTCCACGAAGTGCGGGAAGGCCACTTGCGGCGTGAGATCGCCGAGCGCGATGCTGACCACGCGCTCATACGTCGCGTCGGGGTCCGGCGCGAGGGGCACGAAGGCATCGCCGCGCCCCTGAGCTTCCAGATAGGCGCGGGTGACCTCATCGGCGGCGCAGAGGCCGGCCTTGGCCCCGGCCTCGACGGCCATATTGGAAAGCGTCAACCGCTCCTCAATCGTCATCGCCGCCACCGCCGGCCCGCCGAACTCCAGTGCCTGATAGATCGCGCCGTCGGCGCCCAGCTGCCCGATCAGGTACAGGATCAGATCCTTGGCGTAGACGCCGTCCGGATACTGCCCATTCACCTCGACGCGGATCGTCTCCGGCACCCGCAGCCAGGTCTTGCCCAGCGCCATCGCGACCCCGACGTCGGTGGAGCCCATCCCGGTGCCGAAGGCGCCCAGCGCCCCGGCGCTGCAGGTGTGCGAATCGGCGCCGACGACGATCTGCCCGGGAGCGGCCCATTGCTCGGCCACGATCTGATGACAGATCCCGGTGCCCGGCTGGTGGAAGATGACCTCGGTCTCCTGCGCGAAGGTCCGCAAGCGCTGCTGGACGTTCGCCAGTTCCTGGCGCGGCGCGGGGGCCGCGTGGTCGGAGAAGAAGAGCACGTTCGTAGCCACTTCTTCTTCTCCCAAGACCTCAAACTGATCCAGCGCCAGCGGCCCGGTTCCCTCGTGGGCCAGCAGGACGTCGACCGGCGCGACGACGAACTCGCCCGCCTGCACCGCGCGGCCCACCTTCTGTCCGATGATTTTCTCTGCCAGTGTATGTCCCATCGTCAGGTTGCTCCGTTTCCTTCGCGCTCCAGCTCCTCGTACAGCAACATCAACTCCTTGCTGAAGAGCGGCCGCTTCAGCTCAACCGCCGCAGCCCGGACCTGCTTCAACAGCTCCTGCGCGGTCTCGTCGTCCAGATCGATCCTGAACTCGGCGCGGAACTTGTGCATCAGCGCCTTGGAGCCGGAATGCTTGCCGATGATGATCTGACGCTGCAGGCCCACCTCCTCGGGGCTGAAGGCCTCGTAGCTATCCGGGTTCTTCAGGATGCCATCGGCGTGGATGCCGGACTCGTGGGCAAAGACGTTCGTCCCGATGATGGCCTTCCAGATCGGGATGGCCCGCTGGCTGGCCTGGGCCACGTACTCGGCCACTTCGCGGAAGCGTGCCGTGTCGACGCCCAGGTCGATGCCGTAGAGGTGCTTTAGGGCCATCACCACCTCCTCGATAGGCGAATTGCCCGTCCGCTCGCCCAGGCCGCCGATGGAGGCCGCCACCGAACCGGCTCCGGCCCGAATGCCGGCCAGCACGTTGGCCGTCGCCATGCCGAAGTCGTTGTGCATATGCATCTCGATCGGGAGCGCCTCGTCGGCGTCAGATGAACCCAGCGCCTGCCGGATGTACTTGATGCGTCGATAAGTGGTGTAGGGGTCCTCGACGCCGAGCGAATCGCAATAACGCACCATCCGCGCCCCCAGCTCCTGCGCCAGCCGATAGTAGTCGATCAGAAACCCGAGATCGGTGCGGGAGGCGTCCTCGGCGCTGACGGTGAAGATCAGGTCGTGCTTCTTCGCCTCGTCGACGGCCTCTTCGACCTGCTGCATGACCCACGCCTGCTGCGCCCGAAACTTCCGCTCCACGTGCGCGTCGGAGGTGGAGACGGAGATGATCACGCTGTCGACGCCACAATCGGCGGCGTCCCGGACGTCCTCCCGCCGCGCCCGGGCGAAGGCGTTGACCTCCAGCGGCGATTCGCCGCCCGAACCGTGTTTCACGATGACGTCGGCGTCCACCACAGCGTGGATGCAGGCCTTCTCCTCTGGCCCCAGGGCCGGGAAGCCAGCCTCGACGGCCGGGATGCCGATCTCGCCCAGCAACGTGGCGATCTGGGCCTTCTCGCGCGGGGTGAAGATGACGCCTACGGCCTGCTCGCCATCCCGCAGGGTGGTATCCAAAAGTCGAACCTCAGCTGGCGTGTTCATGAATCTTTCCTTTCTCTTTCAACATCGAATAGGCGCCGACGACCTCGCTATCGAACAACGAGCGCTTGAGGGCGATGGAACGCGCCCGCAGAATAGGCACCAGGGCCTGGACCTCCTCCTCCGAGGGATGGTAGCCCTGCTCCCGCAGCTTGCGGCGGATCACGCTGGGGCCCGAGTACTTCCCCACGCTGAACCGACGGAGCAAGCCCACCTCGCCGGGCAGGAAGATTTCGTATGTCGTCGGGTCGCGGACGACGCCGCTGGCCCGCCCCTCGGATTCGTAGACGAAGAGGTTGCCGCCCACCACCGGCTTCCACGTCGGCAGCGAACGTCCGGAGGCCAGCGCCACGTACTCGGAAAGATCGCGGAAGAGCGAGGTGCGGATGTCCATCTCGACGTCCTCGCAGTATTGGAGCGCCATCACCAACTCCTCCATCGAGGCGTTGCCCGCGCGCTCCCCCAGCCCGTTGACTGTGGTGTTGACATAGGTGGCGCCCGCCTCCAGCCCGGCGATAGCGTTGGCCGTCGCCATCCCGAAGTCGTTGTGCGTGTGCATCTCGATCGGGATGTCCACCTCGTCGATCAGGGTCTTGACGCGCTCGTAGATCTCCAACGGGTCCAGGATGCCGACCGTGTCGCAGTAACGCAGGCGATCGGCGCCGGCCTCCTTGGCCGTGCGGGCGAACTCGATCAGAAACTCCGGATCGGCCCGCGAGGAATCCTCGGCGTTGACGGAGACGTAGAGATCGTGCCCCTTGGCGAACTCGACGGCGCGCTGGACGGAATCGAGCACCCACTGGCGGTCGCGGCGCAGCTTGTGCTCGATGTGAATGTCCGACGAGGAGATCGAGACGGCCACAGCGTCGACGCCGCAATCGAGCGAGTGCTTGATGTCGCTGACCACGGCCCGGTTCCAGCCCAGGATGCTCGACGAGAGCCCCAGGTCGACGATCTGCTTGATGGCCTCCTTCTCATCGCCGCCCATCGCCGGGACACCGGCCTCGATCTGATGCACCCCGATCAGCGAGAGCATGCGGGCGATGTGAATCTTCTCCTCGTTGGCGAAGACGACGCCGGCCGTCTGCTCGCCATCGCGCAGGGTCGTGTCATCGATGTAGACCGGCCCTTCGATCTTTGACGTCAGCACTTCCTCGGGGAAGGCCTCCATCGACTTCGGTGATGCGTGATTTCCCATCATCTACTTTTCCTTTCTACTTTCACTCTTCTACTTCCGCGTCCGTTGTTGCCTTCCGGCGTCGGTGATTTTTTCGCTCCAACGCCCCACCGTTTGAGGACGGCGTCCACGTCGTCCAACGAGAGCGGCTTCTCGTCCCTGGCTGAATCTTCAGCCAGGGCCTTGACGTGGGCGGTAACTCGCTTGATCGCATCTTTGGTCATCTCAAGGCCCAGCTGCTGCGCCCGCCACTTGACCGCGTGCCAGCCCGTCAGCCGGTGCGCGATCGACATATAGCGCGTCAGGCCGAAATCTTGCGGATTAAGAATCTCATAAGTCCGTGGGTCGTTCAAGATCGCCTTGGCGTGGATGCCGGCCTTGTGCGTGAAAGCCGTGATGCCCGTGATGTAGTTGTTGAAGGGGATGTCTACGCCGACCATCTCCGCCACCATCTCATCCAACGTCTTGAGCATCGTCAGGTCGTACTTGTCGCGGACGAGATCGGGGTCGATGGCGTAGAGCCGCGCGATGAAGCCACCCAGGGGCGTGATGCCGTTACGCTCGCCGATGCCCAGCACGCTGGTATCGACGCAGGTCGCCCCGGCCTTGAGGGCCGCGTGGCTGTTGGCGATGGCGCTGCCGGAGTCGTTGTGGCCGTGGAACTCGATCTCGGCCTCCACGAGCCCGCTGAGCTCCGAGACCAGCTCGTAGACGTCGAAGGGCGTCGCCACGCCCACCGTGTCGGCGATCCCGACGCGGTCGAGCCCCATACCGTCGACCACCTGATAGACCTCGCGCAGGTCGACCACGTCGCTGCGGAAGGAGTCCTCGGTGCTGAAGCGGATCTCCAGATCGGGACGCTGTTCCTTGATGTAGCCGATCACGTCCTGGGCCATCGCGATGATCTGGGGGATGTCCTTGCCGTGAGAGAAGTCGCGCAGCAACGAGCTCGTGCCGATCACGATATCGACGCCGTCCAGCGGCAGCTCCAGCGCCTTGACCGCGTCGCTTTTACAGCAGCGGATGTGGGTCAGGATCTTGGCCTCAAGCCCCAGCCTGGCGATCAGCCGGATGTCCTCGTAGCTCTGAGGCGAAACCACCGGCGAGGTCAGCTCCAGATACTCGACGCCGAACGCATCGAGCGTCCCCGCGATCTCCATCTTTTGCGCGGTGGTAAAGTTGGCCCCGACGAACTGCTCGCCCTCTCGCAGCGTCGATTCGATGATTTGAAAATCCTGAATATCGCTTTCTCGCATATAATCTCCTTTCAAATTGCGAATTGCGAATTGCGAATTGCGAATGAGGAATGAAGAATTGTGGTAAGGTCTTGTCGACGATGCCATAAGTTATGAAGTAGCAGCGGAGAACCTTACGCCGATTTCGGCGTCAAAACTTCACGACCGTCCCACCACAGCGGATCGTCTCAGCAACGCCATCCGTCATTCGCTATTCCCTATTCGCCATTCATCATTCGCTAAGCGATCACGGTGCCCTGCCCGGCCAACGCCCGCTGGATCGGCCCCTGCACGCGCCCATCGGCGATGATGACCTGGCTCACGCCATCCTGCAGTGCCTCCACGGCGCCCAACACCTTCCGCTTCATCCGGCCCTTGGCGTAACGGTCGAGGTAGTCCTTGGCCTGCTCCGTCGGGATGTGCGGAATCAGCGAGCTCTCGTCGCCAATATCGCGCAGCAGCCCCGGCACGTTAGAGAGGATGATCACGCGATCGGCCTGCAGCGCCGTGCCGATGGCGGCCGCCGCCCGGTCGCCGTCCACGTTCAGTCCCTCGTTCTGGTAGCTGATCGCGACCGGCGCCACGACCGGCACGTAGCCCGCGTCGAGCAACGTCTGCAGCAGATCGACGTTGACTTTCTCGATGATGCCGCTGTATTCGCCGCGTAGCACCTTCAGCTTCCCATCCTTGGGATCCTTGATGCGCAGCGCCGATTTGCGTTTCCCCTCCAGCAGCCGACCATCAAGCCCACACAGGCCGATGGCGTTGACGCCGAGCTGCTGCAAGCGCTCGACGATCAGCTTGTTGATGCGGCCCGCCACCACCATCGTGAAGATCTCCAGCGTCTCACGGTCGGTGTGACGGCTGGTGTGCCCCGACGGCGAGGTGACGAAGCGCGGCGGATGGCCCAACGCCTTGGAGATGCGGGTGGTCTCGCTGGATCCACCGTGAACCAGCACGACCTGCTCGCCGTTCTGCGCCAGTTCGGCCACGTCGTCGCAGACGGCCTCGATATCCAAATCACCATTCCCTCCAGCTTTAACAACGATCATTCCTCTGCCTCCTAATATTACGTTTCACGTTTTCGTATCAGACCGGATGTAACCCTGGGAACTCCAGCCCCATCGTCTCGGGGAACTCGTACATCACGTTCATCGTCTGTACCGCGTTGCCCGCCGCGCCCTTCATCAGGTTGTCGATGGCGGCGATGACGATCATCCGCTTGTTCTTGGGATCGGCGGCGAAGCCCACGTCGCAGTAGTTGGCCCCCGTCAGGATCTTCGGCTCGGGATAGCGGTGGATGCCGCGCCGCGATTTGGCGATCCGCACGAACGGCTCGTCGTTGTAATCGCCGCGGTAGATGCGCCAGGCGTCCCGCTCCTCCAGCGGCTCCTCCAGCAGACAGTGACAGGTCGCCAGCGCCCCGCGCACGATGCCCACCGACGTGACGGAGAAATGGAGGTGCGGCTCCTCCGGATCGAGCGCCAGCTCCTGAATCAGCTCGGCGATGTGCCGATGACCGGCCGGCGCGTACGAGCGCACCACGCCCGCCCGCTCCGGATGATGGGAGGCGGGGTTCGCCTTGTTGCCGCCCTCCGCGGAGCCGACCTTGACCTCGACCACCGTCTCGCGCACCAGGCCGCGCCGGTAGAGCGGCAACAGAGCCAGGTTGGTGACGATGGCGTTGCAGCCGGTGCCACTGGCGTAGTTTGCGCCCGCCAGCTCCTCGCGGTATACCTCCGGCATCCCATAGACGAAGCTTTCGGGGGAGTCTCCCCCCAGCCGTTCCGGCGCCGGATGTTCGCAATCGTACCAGCGGACGTAGTCCGCCGGGTCGCGCAGGCGAAAATCAGCCGATAAGTCCACGATGCGCTCGGCCATCGCGGCGAACTCGTCGATGCGGTTCATCGCGAGACCGTGCGGCAGCGCCAGAAACAATAGATCCGCCGGCTCCAGATCATCCAGGCTGCGAAACTTCAGGTCGGTGCGGTCGCGCAGGTTGGGATGGACGAAATGCGCGTACTGCCTGTTATAGGTCTCTGACGTGATCTGCGTCACCTCAACTTTCGGGTGGCCCAACAGGAGCCGGAGCAGCTCGCCGCCCGCATAACCCGATGCTCCCACAATTGCTGCTTGAATCATCTTACCTCCCACTCGCTACGTTCAAACTCGCTCACTTGCATCCTTACCAGCTTGCTCACGTGCCACTTTCAGCACGTAGTCCACGATCTTCCCGGCGACGTTGACGTCGGTGGCCTCGACCGCCCCGTGGAACTCCGGGGTGTGATTGACCTCGTTGACCAGCAGCTCTCCATCGGGCGCCTCCAGCAGATCGACCGCCACGATCTCGCCGCCCACGGCGCGCGCCGCAGCCCGAGAGATGCGGTCGACCTCCGGCGTGATGGAACAGACCGAAGTCTCGCCGCCGCGGGCCGTGTTGGTGATCCAGTGCGACGAGTGGCGGTAGATAGCGTAGACTGTCTCGTCGCCGACGACCAGCGTGCGGATGTCGCGTCCTGGCTTCTCGACATAACGTTGCATATAGTAAGGATCATCCCGATCTAAAGCCCGTTTGTGCTCCAACACGGCCTCGGCGGCCTCGCGGTCGTTCAGCTTGGCCATCAGCCGGCCCCACGATCCGACGGTCGGCTTGACCACCACCGGATACCCCATTGCCTCCATCGTCGCCAGCGCGGTAGCTTGCGAAAAGGCGACGCTCGTGCAGGGCGTGGGTACACTCTGGTCCATCAACGCCATCGTGGTCAGTACTTTATCCCCACAGGTGGCGATGGTCCGGTGGGCGTTCACCGTCCTCACGCCGCGCTCCCCCAGCATCCTGGCGGCATAGAGGCCGCGGGTCTGGCTCAAACAGCGGATCAAAACGACAGAGAATGGAGAATGGAGAATGGAGAATGGAGAACAGCAATCAGTGCCTTTGAAGCCCTTGTTGCCTATATTGAACGTGAGCTCGCGCACGTCGATCCGCTCGAAAGGCACGCCCCGCTCCTGTAACGCCTGGAAGATGCGCTTCTCCTCCATCCGGACGCAGGAGCAGAGAACCCCCACCTTTACGCCATCTATCTTGACGTTATCTATCGCCCCGACTTGCCATTCATGGCGACCTCCACAATATGATCAATGATTCTTCCTGGAATATCGACACCGGTCGTGTCGATGCTGTTGCGAAACTCCGGCGTGTGATTGACCTCGCTGACCAACAAGCGACCATCGGGATCCTCCAGCAGGTCAATGGCAACCATACCACCCCCCACCGCGCGCGCCGCTGCACGGGATAGCTGATCGATCTCTGGAGTAACGGGGCAGTTGGTGGCTTCTCCGCCCTGCGCCGTGTTGGTGATCCAGTGCGGCGATTTCCGATAGATGGCCGCGATGGTCTCGTCGCCGACGACGAAGCTGCGGATGTCCCGCCCCGGTTTCTCAACGTACTCCTGAATGTAGAAGACCCCGTGGGTGTAGCCGCCCAGCGTCTTCTTATGCTCCAGGATCGCCTCGGCGGCGTGACGGTCGTTGATGCGAGCCAGCAATCGGCCCCACGATCCGAAGAGCGGTTTGAGCACCACCGGATACCCCATCTCCTCGATCGTCTCCAGCGCCGCGTCCTGCGTGAACGCGATCCGCGTGTTCGGAATCGGCACGCCGGCCTCCCGCAGGGCCGCGCTGGTGAGCATCTTATCGCCGCACGTCGCGATCGACTGGTGCGGGCTGACGGCCGGTATGCCGGCCCCCTCCAGCCAGCGGGTGAGGTAGTAGGCCCGCGAGTGGCTCAGGCAGCGGACCAGCACCGCGTCGCAGGCCTGCAGACGCTCCAGGCCGTCCCCCGCTGCGCTAACGCCCGCCGAGCCATTGCCCAGCTCGAAGGCGACCCGACGCGAGTCGATGCGCTCGAACGTCACGTCCCGCTCCTCCAACGCCTCAAAGAGCAGTTTCTCCTCGACCCGTACGCGTGAACTCAGTATTCCTACAATCACTTCCCCATGTTCGTTTTGCCTCCTGTTCATTTGAATAGCGAATTACGAATTGCGAATAATGAATGGCGAATTGCGAATTTTGAATGGAGAACAGGGAGCGCTTCTATTCTATATCCCCCATTCCCCATTCATCATTCGCTATTTGCTATTCGCTATTCGCTATTTGCTTACTCTCCCCAGTCCTCTTCGACCTCGGGAGCCAGATCCAGTTCGATTGGATCGACGCTCATCACTTCTAACTCCACGCCGCAATCGGGGCAGACGACGATCTCCGCCACGACGGTGTCGGGTGCCAGATCCAACTCTGCTGCACATTCCGGGCACATAGCCATTTTTGCCTCCTTTAGATTGATACTTAGTGCTTGATACTTGCTAGACGTTTTACCAAACGTTCGCTCACTCGCTGATTCGCTGATTCGCTCATTCGCCGAGTCGCTCTCTCGCCGCTCTGATCTGAGCCCGCACTGCCGATGGGGCCGTGCCGCCCTCCACCGCCCGCGCCGCCACCGAGCGATCGAAGTCGAAGACCTCGTACACATCCTCGGCGAAGGCCGGGTGAACCGCCCGATACTCGCTTAGCTCCAGCGCGTTCAGGGGCACGTCGAGCTCCTCGGCCCGCCGCACGACCGCCCCGACCAGATGGTGGCTCTGGCGAAACGGCACGCCCTTGCGCACCAGGTAATCGGCCAGGTCCGTGGCGAGCATCGCGTCGTCCAGCGCCGCCGCCATCCGCGCGGGATTCACCTCCAGCGTGCGCACGACGCCGGCCGCGATGGGCAACGCCATCTGGAGCGTGTCGAGCGCGTCGAAGAGCGGCTCCTTGTCCTCCTGCAGATCCTTGTTGTAGGCCGTGGGAAGCCCCTTCAACGTGGTCAGCAACCCCGTCAGATGGCCGATCATCCGCCCGCTCTTGCCGCGCATCAGCTCCAGCGAATCCGGGTTCTTCTTCTGCGGCATCAGGCTGGAGCCGGTGGCGTAGGCGTCGTCGACCTCGACGAAGCCGAACTCGCGGCTGGCCCAGATGATCAGATCCTCGGCCAGGTTGCTAAGGTGCGTCTGCGTCAGCGCCGCCCAGGCCAGGAACTCGACCACGTAGTCGCGGTCGTTCACCGCGTCGATGCTGTTGGGTGCTACGCGCTCAAAGCCGAGTGCCTCGGCCAGCGCCGCCCGGTCGATGGCGAACGGATTCCCGGCCAGGGCCCCCGCGCCCAGCGGACAGACGCTCGTGCGGCTCGCCACGTCCGCCAGCCGCTCGCGGTCGCGCTCGAACTTCCAGAAGAAAGCCATCAGCCAATGACTGAAGAGGATCGGCTGGGCCTGCTGCAGGTGCGTGTAGCCGGGCATCACCACGTCCAGGTTCGCCTCGGCTTGCTCGACGATGGTTGTTTGAAGCGCCGTCAGGGCCTCCCGCAGCGGATCGAGCGCGTCCAGCAAGTAGAGCCGCAGGTCGGTGGCGACCTGATCGTTGCGGGAACGCCCGGTGTGGAGTTTGCCGGCCACCTCGCCGACCAGCTCGCCCAGCCGCCGCTCGACGGCGGTATGGATGTCCTCGTCGCCGGATTCGACCTGGAAGGCGCCGGCGTCGAACTCGTCGCGCACCTGCTCCAGGCCCGCGACGAGCTGATCGCGCTCGGCCTCGGAGATAAGTCCCGCCTGGGCCAGCGCGCCGGCGTAAGCGATGCTGCCATTGATATCCGCGGCATACAGTCGCCGGTCGAAGCTGATCGAATCGTTGAAACGGCGCATCAGTGCGTCCGTCGTGCCCTCAAAACGACCGCTCCACAGTGTCATCGTTTGAAGCTCCTCAACATCGTGGAGTAGGGATTAGGAAGTAAAGGAGTAAGCCAGACATCTGATCACCGACGGTCCTATCATCCCCTACTCCCTACTCCATACTCCCTACTCTGCAGCCCATTAGTCACGCTTGAAAACGCTATAATCCGGCGCCTCCAGATCCGCCGCCTCGCCGTTCTCCAGATCTACCAGGGCCTTCACCTTGAGCGGCAGGCCGAAGAGATTGATGAACCCCTCGGCGTCGCTCTGGTCGTAGACGTCGTCCTTGCCGAACGTGGCGAATTCCTCGCGGTAGAGGCTGAGGGGCGACTGGCGGCCCACCACGGCGCAATTGCCCTTGTAAAGCTTCACCCTCACGGAGCCGGTCACGCGCTCCTGCGTCTTGGCGACGAAGGCCCGCAGCGACTCGTGCAACGGGGTGAACCATTTGCCGTAGTAGGTCAGCTCGGCGAAGCGGTTGGCGATGACCTCTTTGTAGTGCAACGTGTCGCGATCCAGGCAGATGCTCTCCAGGCCCTGGTGCGCGGCGTAGAGGATGGTGCCGCCGGGCGTCTCGTAGATGCCGCGCGACTTCATCCCCACCAGACGGTTCTCCACCAGATCGGCGCGGCCCACGCCGTGCGCGCCGCCGACCTCGTTGAGGTGCGTGAGCAGCTCCACCGCATCCATCGCCTCACACGGCCCTTCTCCAGAGCCGACGGCCACCGGGACGCCCTGCTCGAACGCGATGGTCAGATAAAGTGGCTCGTCAGGAGCGTCCTCCGGCGCCGTGGTGAGGCAGAAGACATCCTCGCTCGGCTCGTTCCAGGGATCCTCCAGGTCGCCGCCCTCGTGGCTCATATGCCAGATGTTGCGGTCGCGGCTGTAGATCGAACCTTCCGATTGCCGCACGTCGATACCGTGCGCATCGGCATAGGCCAGCGCGTCCTCGCGGGATCGTATCTCCCACTCGCGCCAGGGGGCGATCACGTCGAGGAACGGGTTCAGCGCTTTGACCGTCAGCTCGAAGCGCACCTGGTCATTGCCCTTGCCGGTGCAGCCGTGCGATACGGCGTCGGCGCCCTCTTTCTCCGCCACGTCCACCAGGCTTTTGGCGGTCACCGGCCGCGCGAACGAGGTTCCCAGCAGGTACAGATGCTCGTAGACCGCGCCGGATTGCATCGTGGGGAAAGCGTAGTCGGTCAGGAACTCCTCTCGCAGGTCCACGATGTAGGCCTTGCTGGCCCCGCTGGCGAGCGCTTTCTCCTCCAGCCCCACCAGTTCCTCGTCGCCCTGCCCCAGGTTGGCCGTGAAGGTCACGACTTCGCAATCGTAATTCTCCTTGAGCCAGGTGACGATGACGGACGTATCCAGCCCACCGGAATAGGCCAGGACCACTTTTTCGAACTTGCCGCTCATTACAACTTACCTCCTCGTGTTAGGTTGCATAAGTAAAGCGAAACGCGATGGTAACCATCGCGTAAAAAGAGAAAAGCCAGTCTCCATCTGGAGACTGGCTTTTAGTATCTTCGGCTAATGCAGCCCGAAACAAGCCTACCCAGATGGGCGGACTGGCTCTCCTCGGGTTCGCTGCTTAGCGCGGAATGTGATGTTGCTACAACTCATTATGATCTCTGATTTTATGCCTTCTATAAGCTATCGTCCAACTGGCCGCAGAGTTTAACACGATCTTTAATCTTTGTCAAACGCGGTTTGACCCGTTTTCTTAAAATTCGCTTGAGCTCCTGGCATGGGCAAGCGTGC
>CAYYTU010000041.1:0-27691 GCA_964474655.1 uncultured Anaerolineales bacterium | reverse complement strand
GTGCGGAAAGAGCGCGGGCAAACGAAGCGATTCTAGGGAGCGTATCAACCCCAGTTTCGTTTGCCCGAGTCAATCTCTTGACAAACCTGACCGGTTATGGTATCTTCTTGGTGATACATTCCAGATATATCAGGAATATACCTCTCGTCTTTCATCAGCCAAGTGGTCGTTGTCGCCGATACCGTTTAACAATGACTGGTTGACATCGAAATTATTAGGGATTCATCTGTGTGCGGCTAAGCGAGAAAGCCTACCAGCTCATCAAACATAAGATCATCACCCTGGAGTTAAGACCCTCCACGGTGATTGATGAGCAATCGTTGATGGATGAGCTTGAGTTAGGGCGCACGCCGATTCGAGAGGCGTTACAACGCCTCGACTCCGAAAATTTGGTGAATGTCGTACCGCGCCGGGGAACGTTCGTCACCGATGTCAGCCTGATCGATCTTCAGAAGATATTCGAACTGCGCATCGTGTTAGAAGGTTTCTGCGCCCGGCTGGCCGCTCGGCGCATCACACTGAGCCAGATTGACCAAATGGAATCCATACTAGGAGACCTGGACGAGGTAGAGTCGGAAGATTACCGGAAGCTGATAAGCATCGACGAGCGCTTCCACGCTATACTCTATCAGGCAGCGGACAATGAGTTTCTGTCCGATATCTTGAACCGTCTTTACGATTTGAGCTTGCGTCTCTGGTATTTGGTGCTAGATCACCTTGATGGCGTTCAAGATTCGATTGAACAACACCGGGCGGTAGCCAGTGCGCTGGAATCCGGCGACGGCGAACGGGCGGAAGATCTGATCAAGCAGCACGTGATCCAGTTTCAGAAGCAAGTTAAGGCTGTTTTGTGACTAATTAGGTGGTGCAAGTTTTGAGCATCACCTTTTGTTCTTAAACATATTGACCGGCAGAGGTGTCCTTTGGGGCTTAAAGGGGGAAGCTCGGTGAGAAACCGGCGCTGTCCCGCAACTGTGAGTTAGTTCTAGGGTCAAGTTGGTTGAATGGGGGTGATCTTGATCTGTTGGGAGCATCTGGCTACTAGACCGATCGACCAGCTACAAAGCACTAACAAGTCAGGTCGCCCGCCTTTGCCGCGATCTAATCCTCCGTGGAGCAGGAGCAGATCGCTGGTGCGAGATTCTGTAAGGCCTGAAGTCCCTATCCCAGGTCCTATCTCGTGTTCATAGCGGCTGCTCTTTTTGGTAGTTGTGTCTGAGAAGCCTGGATTTAGCGGATCGAGAGATGAGAAAGGAGGTGATAAGCTACCGAGCCGTTGGTCATCTGTTCTTTGACGTTCGTTTGGTATAAGATTCACACCTCTCAAGAAAAGGAGAAGAAGTGAACAAGAAACTGAGTAACCTGATTAGGATCTTACTACCTCTTATGGTAGTTGCAGGTTTGGTCTCTACTTTTGTTGGTTGCGGCCAGCCTACCCCCCCCACAGAGCCCCCGGCTGAGGAAGAAGAGGTTACAGAACCTCCTGAAGAAGAAGAGCCAGCTGAAGAAAAGGTCTTCAAGTTGGGCGTGTTAGGCCCCTTCAGCGGCCCGAGTGCCCGCACCGGCGATGAGTTCAAGGGTGCCGTGGAGATGGCCTTCGACGCCATCGACTGGAAGATTGGGGACTATACCATCGAGCCTGTCTGGGTGGATTCCCAGTCTGATCCGGCCAAGGCCTCGCAGGCCTACGAGCAGGCCGTGGTCCAGGACGGTATCCAGGCCGGTTTGATCAACTGGCACAGTTCAGTTGCGGTCTCCTGCATGGAAGTCGCCGCCAAGCACCAGATCCCCCACTTCGCCCCTTACGGCGCGACCGAGGTGGTCAACGAGACCTGGCAATCCGACCCCGACAAGTACTTCTACTGGGTCAACAAGTGGTGGCCCACGCCCAAGAACTTGAGCTTGAGCTACGTGCAGGCGCTGGAAGATGCTATCGAGGACGGCACGTGGGAGCCTGAATCCAAGACGGTCGCCATCTACGGTGAGGACACCGACTGGGGCCGCAGCTTCGGTGACGGTATATCGGAGCAGTTCGAGGAATCTGGTTGGGAGATTGTGGGTGCGGAGTACTTCAACATCGACCAGACCGAGTTCTATCCGTTGCTCAACAAGTTCAAAGATCAGGAACCGGCTGTGCTGGCCGGCACGAGCACGGCTGCTCCGTCTATTTCCGCTTTCATCAAGCAGGCGGACGAGGTGGGTCTGGAGAGCCTGATCATCGCCGACGGCCTGGGCTGGGTTGGCGAGTGGTACGATCTGACCGGTGAATCCTCCAACTACGTGATCGATCAGATCCCCGGTTGGGCCACCGATGAGGGCAAGGAGTTCGCAGAGGAATTCCAGGCAGAGTATGACCTTGAGCCCAGCCCCTCGGCTGCAGGTTTGGCTTATGATGGCGCTGGTTTCTTCATCGCCGCTGCTCAGCAGGTCGTTGAGGAGACAGGTGAACTGACCTCGGAGGCCCTGGCTGACTTCGCCAAGAACGAGATTCAGACCGGCAACTGGTCCTACACCGACGGCATCGTGATGGAAGAATACAAGTACACGCCGGAGACCGCTCCGGACCCCGTCACGGGCGCTGGCTACTACACCTTCCCCGTTCTCCAGTACTTTGAGGGCGAGGGACACATCATCTTCCCGCCTGAGCAGGCCGAAATGCAGCTGACGCCCAAGGGCGAAGAGCCAGAAATCGTAGAGCAGGAAGAAGAGGAAGAGGAGGCTGTGGAGGCCACTGAGACCTTCAATCTTGGCGTCCTTGGCCCCTTCAGCGGTCCGAGTGCCCGCACGGGCGATGAGTTCAGGGCCTCGGCGACGATGGCTCTGGAAGAGATCGACTACCAGATCGGTCACTACGAGATCGAGCCCGTCTGGATCGACTCCCAGTCCGACCCGGCCAAGGCCTCTCAGGCCTATGAGCAGGCCGTGGTGCAGGATGAGATTGAGGCCGGCGTGCTGAACTGGCACAGCTCGGTCGCGGTCTCCTGCATGGAAATCACGGCCAAGCACCAGGTGCCGCACTTCTTCGGCTTCGGCGCCACCGAGGTGGTCAACGAGACCTTCGACTCTGACCCTGAGCGGTACGGCTACTGGATGTTCAAGGGTTGGCCCACGCCCAAGAAGCTGAGCGTCTCCTATGTCGAGGCGTTGGAGAACGCCATCGACGAGGGTATCTGGGAGCCTGAAGAGAAGACCGTCGCCATCTACGGCGAGGACACCGACTGGGGCCGCAGCTTCGGCACCGCCATCAAGGAGCAGCTCGAAGCAGCCGGTTGGGAGTCAGTGGCCGAGGAGTACTTCAACATCGATCAGACCGAGTTCTACCCGCTGCTGAACAAGTTCGCGGATGAGAACCCGGCCGTCATCGCCGGCACCAGCACAGCCGCTCCTTCCTTCTCCGCCTTCATCAAGCAGGCGGACGAGGTGGGTCTGGAGAGCCTGATCATCGCCGACGGCCTGGGCTGGGTTGGCGAGTGGTACGACCTGACCGGCGAGTCCTCCAACTACGTCCTCGATCAGATCCCTGGTTGGGCTACCGAAGAAGGCAAGGCCTACGCCGAGCAGTTTGAGGAGCGCTTCGATATGGAGCCGAGCCCCTCGTCCGGCGGTCTGTCCTACGACGGCACCAGCTTCTTCCTCGCGGTCGCTCAGGACGCCTACGATGAGTATGGCGAGCTAAGCAGCGAGGTGATCTACGAGTTCGTCAAGGACAACGTCTGGACCGGCGAGTGGACCTTCACCGACGGCATCGTGATGGAAGAGTATATGACCACGGAAGAGGTTAAGCCCGATCCAGTCGTGGGTAAGGGCTACTACATCTTCCCCGTCCTGCAGTACTTCGACGGCGAGGGTAAAGTTATCTTCCCGCCCGAATGGGCCGAGCAGGAACTAGAGCCCAAGCCGGTGGAGTAGTTAACCCACTAAAATGATTCGCCGCGGGGGTGGCGGGCCACCCGTCGCCCCCGCTACTGGGCTTGTACGCGCCTAAAGGGAGATTAGTCGTATGACGACGACAAGTAATAATAAAATTCTGCATACAGAGAAGGTGGTCAAGAACTTTGGTGGTCTGACCGCGGTCAATAAAGTGTCGATGGATGTGAGAGAGGGACAGATCTATGGCTTGATTGGCCCAAATGGCGCTGGCAAGACCACGTTTCTCAACTGCATCGCGGGATCTTTGAAGCCCAGCGCCGGCAAGGTCTACTTCTTGGGTGAGGAAACGACGGGGTTGTCGGCCGACGAGATGTGCCGCCGGGGTATGTCGCGAACATTCCAGATTCCGCTGCCCTTTCCTGATCTGACGGTTCTTGAGAACACGCTGGTGGGGGCAGTTTTTGGCGCCCCCGAAAGTAATAGCAAATCGCCGAGGGAACGTGCGGAAGAGGCGCTGGAGTTCGTCGACTTTCCGATGGCTCACGATACACCGGCCAAGCAGCTGAACGCAGTGCAGCTTAAACGGCTTGACTTGGCGCGGGCGCTGGCGTGCGATCCTGAACTTATGCTACTGGATGAGCTGGCGGCTGGTCTGACTCCGGGCGAGCTTGATGATATGATGGAGATCATTCGCACCATTCGAGATCGCGGTATCACGATCATCGTCGTGGAGCACATTATGCGCGTCATTCAGGGCATCTGCGACCAAGTGATGGTCATTGAGTACGGATCGGAAATCGCCAGGGGCACTCCAAAGGAAGTTCTTAACAATCCGCGAGTGATTGAGGCTTACCTGGGAGACTAGTCTAAGCAATAATGATCAATGCTTTGATTGAAAAGGAGGAAGGTCCGTTGCTTCAGTTAAATAATATCGATGCCAGTTATGGTTTTCTCCAGGTTCTGTGGGACGTCTCCTTGGATGTTGACGAGGGAGAGTTCGTGGGGCTGGTGGGGCCCAATGGTGCTGGTAAGACAACGACACTAAGGACCATCGCCGGATTGCTGCCCCCTACAGGCGGTGAGGTGCTTTTCAAAGGTCAAAAGATGAATAATGTGCCCGCTCACGAGACGACCCGAAGGGGCATCAGTTATATCTCCGAGGACCTCAATTTGTTTGTGGATATGTCCGTGCGGGAAAACTTGCTTATGGGCGCCTACACGATTGAGGATCGGGATGTTCAGCTGGAGACACTCGACTTTGTCTATGAGCTGTTCCCCCGTCTTGCGGAGCGGCAATCCCAGATGGCCGGTACGATGAGCGGCGGTGAGCGCAAGATGTTGGCCATCGCTCGTGGCTTGATGTCGAATCCGGAGCTACTGCTGGTCGATGAACCTTCGCTGGGCTTGGCTCCTCACCTGGTCACCGATGTATTCCGCTCGCTGCAGACCTTGCAGGAATCGGGTGTCACTATCTTGCTCGTTGAGCAGCGTGTGAATGCGACGTTGGAGATCACCGAGAGGGCCTATGTTCTGGAACAGGGGCGGATCATGATGGAAGGCCCCAGCGACGAGTTGATGACGAATCAGCACGTCAAGAACGCCTACTTGGGTATTTAGACAGCTGCAACGTGGACATAGGTGAGCGTGTCTGGAAAGGCGTCAGCGGAAGAAGCTAAAACCTTCGTTTCGGTGGACGGGTGGACACTATGTCTGTGACGTTAGTGCAGATGAGGATAAGAGAGGAAAACTATGGTAGGAAAGAACTCATTTGTTAGTTCGCTTAAGGAAACGATCTCCGAAAATGTGCCTGCAACGATCGTGCTCGTGTCGACCGTGGTGCTGGTCATAGTACTTGGCGTGGCGACAGGCCCGGCTCAGATTATCAACAGTCTCGTGACCGGCGGTATGTGGGCGCTACTGGCGACAGGTCTGGCTCTGGTCTTCGGCGTCATGAATGTTCCCCACTTTGCCCACGGTGAGTCCTTTATGGTGGGGGCCTACGTGGCTTATTTCGTGTTTAATCCGATCAACCAATTTTTGCAGGAGAACCCCAACCCCGTCCTGGGTACGTTGGCTCCCTTTATCGCTGTCTTGGCTGCCGGCGTGGCAGGGTTGATTCTGGGGGTGATTCTGGAACGGTTGCTTTTCTATCCCCTGCGCGTGCGCACGAAGCAGGGATGGGTGATGAACGCTTTCTTGCTCACAGTTGGCATCTCGTTTATGCTGACCAACGGCACCAACCTGGTGTTGGGCCCTAACTTTCGGGGCATTTCGCGCTACTGGGACGTTCCGTCGTTAAAGGTCTTCGGCGTCACGACCTCAGTGGATCGGGTGGTGGCTCTCTTCATCGCCCTGGTCTCGATCGCTGCTTTGTGGTTCTTCCTCCGCCGCACGCGGACGGGGCGGGCCATTCGAGCGGTCTCGCAGGATGAGCTGGGAGCGCAGATGATGGGCATCAACCTCGATTTCATCTTCCCCTTGACGTTTGCCCTGGCTACGGCGATGGCCGCCATCTCTGGCGCCAGCTTGTTGTTTATGTTCCAGGCCTACCCTACGGTGGGACTTCAGCCGCTCTATATGTCCTGGTACGTGGTGATGATGGCTGGGCTGGGCAACGTGGCCGGTGCGATTGTCGGTGGCTTTATCGTGGCCGTGCTTCAGACGGCAACCCAGCAATTCTTCGGGATTTCGTGGGCGGACGTGATCCCCACCGCCGTGATGATCGTGGTGTTGCTCATTGTGCCTTTCGGTATCTTCGGGTCCGATATCAAGGAGTAGGAGCAATAGCGACAGCGGCTTGATCGAAAACGTTAGTTAAGGAGTATAACTATGAAGAAAGTGTTGAATCGCTTTGGATTCTCCCCGCTAGGTTTGGCGCTGTTGATCATCGTGGCACTGTTGCCCTTGATCCCGCCCTTCAACCAGGAGCACATGATTCGTTGGCTGATTATGGGCGCCTTCCTGGCCGCACAAGCGGCGGCTTTTGACTTCACGGCGGGCTACATACAGGTTGTAAACTTCGGCTTTGCGGCGATCCTGGGACTGGGTGCCTACACCTCCGGTATTCTGGCCAACACGTCGCCGGTATTGGCCGTCCAGCCGGGCCTCAGCCCCTGGATCGGTATCTTTATGGGTGCGCTTGTGGCCGGCGTGGTGGGGTTGGGATTGGGCTGGTTGACCTTGCGCCTGCGCGGCATCTTCGCCGCCGTGATGGCCTGGTTTGTGGGCATCGCGCTGATGGGCCTGGCGCGTAACCTGACCGATCTTACCCGAGGGCCGCTGGGGATGAATCCTCGGAGCTTGTTGATCACGCGGACGAACCTGCCTTACTACTACATCATCCTGGCGATGATGCTAGTTACCTACGTGGCCCTGAGGTTGGTCACGCTTTCCAACTTTGGGCTGGCCTTCAAGGCTATTGGACAGAATATTGAGGCCGCGAAAGCATCTGGCATCAACCCGACCAAGTACCGCGTCCTCAACTTTGCGCTTTCCTCTCTCTTCGCCGGCTGGCTGGGTGGCTTCTACGCCCACTACTTCGGCTCCCTGACGCCAAAGACGCTGATGCACACCTCCAAGACAGTGGAGGTGTTGGCGCTGGCCTACATCGGCGGGCGAGGGAGCTTGTGGGGGGGGATGATGGTTGCATTCCCCTTCGTCTTCTTCATTGAGTTCCTCAGGTCCCAGTTGACGGAGCTGGCGGGGCTCCACTTGGTGATCTACGGCGCGTTGATGATCCTGGTGATGATCTTTTACCCAGATGGCTTCTCTGGCCTGGTTGAATCTGTTGTGAGAAAGTTCAGAGGGAAGTAGGCAGGCACTGGTATGGGAAAGATCTTTGTTCCAACGGAGGAGACGTTTCCTCACACGGCTGACGTGGTGGTCATAGGTGGGGGCATTGTCGGTGTCGCTAATGCGTTCTGGCTCTCACGAGCTGGGCTGGATACGGTGCTGGTGGAGATGCGCGATGGCCTTTCGACGCTGACGACGCCGGAGTCGATCGAGAGCTTTCGCGCTCAGTTCACCGAACCGGCTATGTCCGAGCTGGCACAGGAGAGCATCAAGGTCTTCGAGAACTTCGCCGACGTGATCGGCATCCCCGGCTACGATATTGACCTGCATCACCAGGGGTATCTTTTCGTCACCGATGACCCTGAGATGGTCGACGAGGTGGAAGCGTCGGTGGAGAAGCATCACGAGCTCGGCGTGACCGATTCGGAGTATCTCACCGGCGATGAGGCGCGCGAGCGGTTCCCCTTCCTCTCCGATACTATCGTGGCCGGGACCTTCCGTCAAAAAGACGGTTGGTTCTCCACCCACGAGGCGACGCAAGGCTTCGCCAAGGGCTGCGATGCGCAGTTCCTGCTGCGCACCAAGGCGACTGACATCCTACAAGACGAACAGGGGGTATGTGGCGTCGAGACCTCGCGCGGCACCATCGCTACGCGCACCGTGGTGAACGCCGCCGGACCTTTCGCCGGGCAGGTTGGCCAGATGGTGGGGCTGGATCTGCCGCTGGAACCGGTGCGCCGCCAGAAGGTATTCTTATCTGAACAGCCGAAAGTCCCGCAGGATGTGCCGTTGACCATCGACATCGTACGCGACGCTTACTGGCGTCCGGAGACGGGCGGCGCTTACATCGCCTGGGTCGATCCTGAGGAACCCGTCGCCGAAGAGCCTTCTGAGGATCCGCCGACCGATCCTTACTTCGCCGCTATCGTCCTGGAGAAGCTGATCAACATCACGCCCTTCTGGGAGGAAGTGGCGATGAGCTTGAAGAAGGCTGATGTCCATCCCAGCGCCGGTTACTACGTTTATACCCCTGACGACCAGCCTTTGATTGGCCCCACTCCCGACGTGCCGGGGTTCTATCTGAACTGTGGCTACTGGGCTGGCGTGATGCTCTCACCGGCTGCCGGCAAGCGTGTGACCGATCTCGTCACCGGGGCAATGGAGCCCCAGGAGAATATCCTGCGTCCCACACGCTACGAAGAGGGTATCGTCCTCGAAGGCGGTAGCTTCTTACGTGGACACTAGCTCTACCCCTTAGCGAAAGGTAAAGCCAATGGAGATCCAGGTTCCGCACGGCCAGGATACGTTGCCCCTGAAACTGCCTGACGATCAGGTCGTGGGCGTCCGATCCCCGCGACCAATGGAGGCAGCGTCGGACCCCGAGGCGTTGGTGCGCGAATCGATCACCGCCAGCGTGAGGGTGATGGGATGGACGGCCCGAGCGATGGCGGACGCGCGGGCGTGTATCGCCGTCACCGATCGCACCCGCAGCACACCGAACCAGCTGATCGTGCCGATCTTGCTGGATCAGCTCAACGCGCTGGGCGTGCCAGATGATCACATCACAGTCATCAGCGGTGGTGGTATGCACGCCGCCGATAGCCCGGAGGAGCTGGCGCAGAACGTTGGCCCGGACGTGATGGGGCGCGTTGACGTGCTCACCAATGAGCCTGACAACGACGCCGTGATGGTCGATATGGGCGTCACTGATCTGGGCACGCCAGTGGAGGTCCATCGACGCTTCGCCGAGGCTGATATCAAACTGGGGGTGACCAACGTGATGCCCTGCATGCTGGCCGGCTGGTCGGGCAGCGGCAAAATCGTGATGCCGGGCGTCTCCAGCCGCCGCGCCATCTACCACAACCATAAATTCTTCGTCGATCCTTTGATGGAGCTGGGCTGCGCCTCACTGATGGGCGTGATGCCGCCAGAGAACCCGATCCGGGCCGACATTGAGGATTTCGCGACGCTGAGTAGCCTCGATATGGTGGTCAACACCGTCCTCGATTCCGAGCGTCGTCTGGTGGACGTCTTCTGCGGCGAGCACGTGGAGGCTCATCGCGCCGCGCGGGCCCGTATGTTACCGAACGTGACGGTCAGCCTGCCGCAGGCGGTTGACGTGCTGATCGCCGGGGTAGGGGATCCCGCACTGGAGGTGAGTCTGTTCCAGGGTGGTTCTCGGGTTTGCGGTGGCGTCGATCGTTACCTTGAGCCCGGTGGCACGCTGATTATGGTCAACGCCTGCACCGAGGGGATCTACGAGGGCTTTGAGCACGAGGAATACCGCGAATGGATGCGCCGGATGCCTACCCCTGCTGAGATTGGTCGGCTGGTCGCGGAAGGTGAGATCGGGGGAGAGAAAGGGTGCGTGCTTTTCACCTTCTCCTGGCTGCTGCACGAGATGGAATGTCGCATTATCTTGGTCACCACCGGTATGACATCCGATGAGCTGGAAGAGATTCACCTGGAGCATGCATCCAGCTTGCAGCACGCCGCCGATGACGCGCTGGGCAGCTATACTGATGCCTCCATCGGCGTGATGCCGTACGGTGGGCTTGTCTTACCAACGTTGAGAAGTCAATAGGCACAAGGAGTTTACAATGCTTCAGAATTGGCGTGAGTTTCTCTCGCCTGAGGACGTAGAAAAGATTCACCAGACGAGTATGCGGGTGATGTCCGAGGTGGGTGTGCGGTTCCCTCATGAAGATGCGATTGCTGTCTTTGAGGAGCACGGTTTCAAAACTGAGGGCGAGAAGGTCTACCTTGAAGAGCAACAGGTGATGGATGCGCTGGAATCGGTTCCGAAACCATTCACCATTCATGCCCGCGATCCGGAAAAGAGCGTCGTGGTCGGTGATGGGAGCCCGGTCTTCGCGCCAGGTTACGGTGCGCCCTTTTTGGTGGATTATGAGGAGGGCAAGCGCGAACCGACGCTAGCGGATTATGAGGATCTGGCGCGGCTGGCGCACGTGTTGCCTAATCAGGATATGAGCGGTCACCTCCTGGTAGAGCCAGCTGATGTCGAGGATGCTTACCTTCATATGCTGAAAGCCAGTATGCTTTATTCCGATAAGGCCTTTATCGGCAGTGCGGAAGGTGAGGTCGCAGCTCGCCACACGATGGAGATGGCATCCATCATATTTGGCGAGGATATGGTCAGGGAGAAGCCGGTCACTATCGCGCTCATTAACAGCCTCAGCCCCCTTGGTTACAGCGATGAGATGTGCAGTGCTTTGATGGAGTATGCCCGCTGGCGACAGCCGGTCGTGATCGCTGCGTTGGCGATGGCCGGTTCGACCGGCCCTATTACGTTGGCCGGTTTGCTGGCGATGCAGAGCGCGGAGCTCCTGGCGGGCGTCGTGTTGACCCAGTTGGTCAGCCCAGGCACGCCTGTGATCTACGGATCTACCTCGACCAACATCGATATGCGGACCGGCGCGCTTGCGATCGGCAGCCCCGAGCTTTCACTGATGGTCAGCGCACACGCTCAGCTGGCTCGCCACTATGGCCTTCCCTCGCGGAGCGGCGGTTCATTGAGTGACGCCAGCTTCCCCGATGCCCAGGCCGGGCTGGAATCGATGCTTGGCCTGTTGACTACCGTCAACAGCGGGGTGGATTTTGTTCTCCATGCCGGGGGCATCCTTAGCTCCTATCTCGCTTTCTCCTACGAAAAGTTCGTGATCGACGATGAGATGTGCGGTATGATGCGCCGCTATGAGGAAGGGGTCCAGGTTGACGATGAGACGCTGGCCTACGATACCATCGCTAACGTCGGGTCGGAGGGCAACTACCTGACGGAGATGCACACCGTCAAACGTTGCCGCACTGAATTCTGGACGCCAGATGTGCTCGATCGCGCTGGCCTGGAGGAGTGGATGACCGGAGGGCGCTTGCGCCTGGTCGATCGCGCCCATGAGCGTTGCAAAACATTGCTGGCGGGTTATGAGATTCCGGCGATGGATGAGACCGTGGCGGATCAGTTAGAGTCCTTTGTAGCAGAACATACATCCTAATCTTTAAGGAGATGCATTTATAAGGAGGCCTAGATGTTAGTCAGTAACAGGATGACCAAGAATCCAATTACCGTTAAACCTGATCTTCCGGTTGCAGAGGCGTTGGAGTGGATGCGGAAAGAGAACATCCGGCGTTTCCCGGTCGTGAACAAGAAGGGTAAACTCGTTGGTATCGTCACGCGTGATGACCTATTGTACGCTTCGCCCTCGTCGGTGACTTCCCTCAGTATGTGGGAGGTCACTTACCTGATGTCGCAGGTGACGGTCGATGAGACAATGACGAAGGAGGTCGTGACCGTCACGGAGGACACGCCGTTGGAGGAAGCGGCCCGCATAATGGCCGATAATAAGTTTGGCGGCATGCCCGTGATGCGCGGGGATGAGGTCGTGGGGGTGATTACCGAGTCCGATCTCTTCAGGGCCTTCCTGGAGCTCTTCGGTGGGCACGAGCGCGGTGTCCGTCTGACGGTACTGGCGCCTTACTTCAAGGGCTCGTTGGCCGAAATTGCCACGCACATCACCGATGCCGGCGGCTTGATATTGGCCTTAAACGTCTTCGAGGGCACCGAACCTTCGAACTGGGGCTGTACGCTCAAGGTGACGGAGATCGATAAGGATAGCCTGTTGGAAGTGGTCAAACCTCTCGTTGTAGAGGTCCTTGATGTTCGAGTTATTTAACACCATCATAAGCACAGGAGGGATGCATATCGATTAGATAGCGTGAAGAGAACTGTCAAGCGGTCGAGTGCGCTTTCAGGCGTTTACTATGTACTTGCCCGCGTTGAAGGGCGATCAAGTTTAGTGGTTAATTAACGTATCTTAGGAGGCAAAACGAAATGAGTGATGTGTTGGAACAATTAGCTGCAGCCGTTATTGAGGGCAAGGTGGATGCGATGGAGGGCCTTACCGAGGATGCCTTGGATGAGGGCCTGGATGCTGAAACGATCCTCAATGATGGTCTGATGGTCGGTATGAACCACGTTGGTGTGGAGTTCAAGGCCGGCAACATGTTCGTGCCAGAGGTGCTGCGCTCGGCCAAAGCGATGAAGAAGTCGATGGTCCAGCTCAACCCTCTGCTGGTTGCGAGTGGAGCCGAGACGGTCGGCAAGGTGCTCTTGGGTACAGTCAAGGGCGACTTGCATGACATCGGCAAGAACTTGGTCGGGATGATGTGCGAGGGCGCCGGTTTTGAGGTCAAAGACCTGGGCGTCGACGTTGAACCCGACGAGTTCCTTGATGCGATCAAGGACTTCGAGCCGGACGTGGTGGGGATGTCGGCCTTGCTGACCACCACGATGCGCGCGATGGGCGATACCATCAAAGCGCTCGAAGAGGCTGGATTGCGCGATCAGGTGAAAGTGATGATCGGCGGTGCCCCGGTGACCAACCGGTTTGCCGACGAGATTGGCGCCGATGGCTACGCTGCGAATGCTGCTTCGGCTTCTGATTTGGCCAAGGAGTTTGTTGGCGCGGCCTAACCGCCTATCGAACCGACAGACTATTGCGAAGAACTGCTCACTAGTCTAGAGATGTGACTAAAGGAGACCTTCTAAATGAGGACAAACTACCAAGTTAACTCAGGTGTGCGTTTTGATATGCTCACCGATGATCAGCTCCAGGAGCTCTTCCTGGGTGTGCTTCACGTGTTGGAACATACCGGCCTTGAGGTGCATCACGAGGAGTCTCGCCAGATTCTAGAGGAGGCGGGAGCTTGGGTGGATGGGAAGCGCGTCCGCATTCCTTCCTGGCTGGTCAAGGAGTCGCTGAGCAAAGCCCCACGCAGCTTCACCCTGTACGCTCGCGACGGCAACCCCGAGCACAACATCAATATTGGACCGGGGCGGGCGCACTTTGGGCCTGGTCCCACGTGCCCCAACTTCATCGACGTGGAAACTATGGAGCGCCGTCCTTACATCAAGGACGACGTTTCCAAGGTGGCGACCGTGGTGGATGCGCTGCCCAACATCGACTTCTGCGAGTCGCTGGGCTCCGTCGACGACGTGCACGCGGACTTGAGCGCACTCTATGAGTTCGCCGAGATGTTCACGCACACCAGTAAGCCCATCGTGGCCTGGTCGTTCGATAAGTACGATTCCGAAGGCATCCACAAGATCGCCGTCGCCGAAGCCGGCGGTCAGAAAGCCTTCGAGCAGCGCCCGAACTACGTTCACTACTGCGAGCCGCTGTCCCCGCTGGTCAGCACTTTCGAGGCGCTGGACAAGCTGGTGTTTGCGGCGAAGCATCGCATCCCCTTGGTCTTCACCCCCTGCCCCATCGCTGGTGGCACGGCGCCGGTGACGCCCGCTGGTATCATCACTCAGGGCGCAGCCGAGTCCTGGATGGGCTTGACCATCGCCCAGGCGATTCAGCCGGGGCTACCCTTCTTCATGGGCGGTGTCTACTCGGTGATGGATATGAACTCGATGATCTTGGCTTACGGCGCGCCGGAGCTGCCGCTGATGATGGCCGGGCTCACCGAGCTCGCGCACTACGTGGGCCTACCGCTGTGGCAGACGGGCGGCTGCACGGACTCCAAGACCTTCGACGAGCAGGCGATGATCGAGGGCTCGATGTCCGTCTACTTCTCCGCACTGACGGGCGGCGATCTCTGTCACGACGTGGGTTATACCGAGAGCGCGATGACCGGCTCGGTCTTCCAGCTGGCGGCTATGGATGAGGCTATCGGCTACGCGCGCCGCATCACCCGCGGCATTGAGGTCAACGAAGACACGCTGGCCGTGGACGTCATCAATGACGTAGGCCCCAATGGGCACTACCTGCGCGAGCCGCACACCCGCCGCTACTACAAGAACGAGTTCTGGTATCCCAACCTATGCGACCGCCGGAACTTCGAGGAATGGGACATGATGGGCCGCAAGACGATGGAAGATCGAACCGTTGCGCGGGTACGGGATATCCTCGCGACCCACGAGGCTTCACCGGTCAAGCCGGAGACGGAAGACGTCATTCAGGACGTCCTGGAAGCGGCTGAGGATCGCGTGCAGCAGGATTGGTGGCAGGATCGCGAGATCGCTGACTAGCTTAAGAAGACCTGAGGACTAGGATAAGGATAAGGAGTAAACGATAATGAGCGCACTTTTGGAAAAGATGGCGACGAAGGTTTTGGAAGGGGCCAGTGAGGATATTCCCGATCTGGTGCACGAGGCCCTGGATGAAGGCATGACCCCCAAGGAGGTTCTGGACGGGGGCTTGATCGTGGGAATGGACGAGGTGGGCGTTCGCTTCAAGCGCGGTGATATGTTCGTCCCTGAGGTCTTGATGTCCGCCGAAGCGATGCACGCCGGTATGAAGATCCTGCGTCCGTTGCTGGTGGAGAGCGGAGCGGAAACCCTGGGCACGATTGTTTTGGGCACCGTCGAGGGTGACCTGCACGACATCGGCAAGAACCTGGTCGGGATGATGTGTGAGGGGGCCGGCTTTGAGGTCGTCAACATCGGCTTCGATCAGCCCCCTGAGGCCTTCATTGAGGCCATCAAGGAACATCAGCCGGAAATCGTGGGTATGTCGGCTCTGCTGACCACTACGATGCGCGCGATGGGTCACACCATCAAGGCCATTGAGGAGGCCGGTCTGCGCGATCAGATCAAGATTATGGTTGGTGGCGCGCCGGTCGATGAGGCGTTCGCTGACCGCATCGGGGCTGATGGCTACGGATCCAACGCGCCTTCCGCTGCCGATCTCGCCAAGTCATTCGTTGGCGCGTAGGTTCTCTAACGCCAAGTTTCAGATACAGGAGATTTGTCCATGCAAGTAAAGAAGACCAATTACACCGTGAACGCCACGCCTACCTTTGAGGTGCTTACCGAGGAGGAGATCGAGGCGATTTATTACTCGGCCCTACGGGTCTTGTATGAGACGGGCGTCCGGGTGTACGCGGAGGAGGGCGTCGAACTCGCTCACTCTGGCGGCGCCATCGTGGAGGATACCACCGAGGACAGCAGTCTGGTCAAGATCCCCCCGTGGATGGTGGACAAAGCGCTTTCCACCCTCCCTCGGAAGGTCGTGGTCGTCGGGCCCGATCGCGAGCATCGCATGGAGCTCTATAAAGACCAGATCTACTTTGGCGCTGGCTCCGATACGCCCTATACTTGGGATCCCTACACCGGCGAGCGTCGGCGCGCTACCTATGAAGACGTCAAGAACCTGGCTAAGATAGCGCAGGCGTTGCCCAACATCGACTTCCATATGTCACTGGGCATCGTTCAGGACGTCAACGTTGGCACTTACGATCGCTGGCAGTACCTGGCTATGCTGGAAGGGACCACCAAGCCGATCAATATCACCGCCGTCGACCTGGACGGCCTGCGGGATCAGCTCGAGATGGCACACATTCGGGTTGGAGGCGAGGAAGAGTTCAAGAAGGGGCCTTGCTTCTCCCTCTACATCGAGCCGGTATCGCCTTTGAGCCACTCGGTGGAGGTGATTCAGAAGCTCCTCTTCGCCGCCGACAACGGCATCCCCTTCGTCTACACGCCTTGCCCCTTGGCCGGAGCGACGTCACCGTGCACGCTGGCGGGAACGGCGGTGCAGGCGCTCACCGAGAGCTTGTTCGGCATCGTCCTCAGCCAGCTGCGCAAGCCGGGGGCGCCGATGATCATTGGCGGCCTGATGTCCAACATGGACATGCGGACCACGGTTTACTGCTATGGTTCGCCGGAGATGGCGCTGCTTAGCGCGGCTTATACCCAGATTACCAAGTGGTTGGGGGTGCCGGAATACGAGACGGCCGGCTGCTCCGATGCCAAGATGTTCGACGAGCAAGCGGCGATGGAGGCGTCGTTCAACATCGCCACCTCGGCGCTGATCGGCGGCAATATGATCCACGACGTCGGCTACCTGGAGCAGGGCCTGACCAGTTCGCCGGAGATGCTGGTGGCCTCGAACGAGATCATCGATCGGGTGAAGCGCATCCTGCGCGGCGTGCCCGTCAACGATGAGACGCTGGCGTTGGACGTGATGGAAGACGTTGGCCCCGGTGGTCACTTCCTTGAACACGATCACACCTATGAGCGCTTCAAGGACCTGATCTGGCAGGGTCCGTTGACCGATCGCCAGAACTGGGAGAACTGGGATCTGACGGGCAGCAAGACCTTCGGCGATCGCGTCCACGAGCGTGTGATCGAGATCCTGGAGGCCGACACTGAACCGCTGATGGACGAGGCCATGTTTGAAGAACTGCGCCACATCTGTGAGCTGTCCGACGAGCGGCACAAGGATGAGGAGCTTGACTTCGATATGTTTGTGTAGGACAGTCACCGTCTGTTGACTGTGTCATCCTTGCGGAGATTGCGACTATCCTCACATCGTTGACTGCCGTTGGGGCCAGCAAGTAACAGCTTGGTTCGACGGCGATCTCCGCAAGGCCTCAATCAAATCGATCTAGTGCCCCTCTCCCTCCCAGGAGAGGGGCTGTTATGGGTTAGGTGAGGCTCGATTTGGATAAGGATAATAGAACTCGCAGTTTGGTTTTGGGTATAGACACTGGCGGCACGTACACGGATGGTGTGCTGCTGGAGTATGAGACGCGCAAGGTGTTGGCTACGCATAAAAGCTTGACCACCAAGCGCGATTTTACAATCGGTATAGGGCGGGTGATTGAGCATATCCAGATTGAGGATCCTTCGCTTGTTAAGATGGTCTCAGTCTCCACGACGCTGGCGACCAATGCCATCGCAGAAGGGAAGGGGAAGCGAGTGGCGTTGTTGTTGATCGGGTATGATCCCGATTTGATCTCCTCCTTCCATATGAGCAATCGTTTCGCTACGCCGAATTATTATTACTTCAAAGGCGGGCATGATCTCTATGGTCGGGAGAAAGAGGATCTGAATCTGACGTCCATTCTGGCCAAAGTCAACGAGGTCAAGAAGAACGTGGACGCTATCGCTGTCTCCAGCTATTTCAGTCCGCTCAATCCGGAGCACGAGAATCGGGTGTTTGAGGCTGTGTCCAGGGTTTGTGACCTGCCTATTGTGCTGGGGCATCAACTTTCGACCAAGCTGGGCTCGGTGGAACGAGCTACTACTGCCGCTCTTAACGCTTCTCTGTTGGCGGTGTTGCAGGACTTTGTGATTGCTGTGCGGCGGGCGATGGAGAGCCGAGAGATTGATGCTCCTTTGATGATGGTGCGGGGCGATGGCACGCTGATGAGTGATGAGTTTGCTTCACGCACGCCGGTGGAGACCATCCATTCCGGCCCAGCTGCCAGTGCGATTGGTGGGCGTTTCCTGTCTGGCCTCGATGATGCGCTGGTGTTGGACGTGGGGGGTACGACGACTGATCTCGCGCTCATCGACGATGGTCAGGTCTCGGTCAGTGAAGAAGGTGCCACGGTGGGTGATTATGAGACAGCGGTCAGCGCGGCCGACCTCCTTTCCGTCGCTCTGGGCGGCGATAGCCACATCACCCTGGGTCATGATGAACGGATTAAGTTAGGTCCGGAGCGTGTGGTGCCATTGGCCTATCTGGCGTCACAACATAGCTCGGTCAAGCGTCGCATCAAAGCCTTGTCACGGCGGGCGTGGGCCGAGGCCAGTCCAGAATGGCTCGAATACTGGTTCTTACTCCGCGAGCCACGGGACGAGAGTATGTTGGGGACGGCCCAGGCGCAGAAGCTGATCGAATTTTTGCGGGATGGCCCCAAGCCGGTGCCGGAGATCGTGGATCATCTGGACGTGTTACACGTGGCGCAGATTGGGGTCGAGGAGCTGAGCCGTCAGGAGGTAATAGGGAAGGCCGGCCTTACGCCGACTGATCTGCTCCACGTCGAGGGGCAGTATACGCCCTGGGACGTCGAAGTGGCTTCTTTGGCGTTGGGAATCTTCTCGCATCATCAGTTCCGTGATTTGGACGAGGTGCGCGAGCAAGTTTGGCGCCAGGCGGCTGAGATGATAACTCATGCTGTTATCACCTTTCTCAGCAAACAGAGCTTGAAGCCACCCGAGAGCCAAATACCCGAGGGGGAGGACGATATTGGCCGCTGGTTCTTCTACAACAGCCTCTACGATCTCCATCCGCATCTGGAGACCAGGTTCCGGTTGCGTGAGCCGATCGTCGGTATCGGTGCGCCAGCCAGTTTTTTCCTGGAGGACGTGGCCGAGGCCTTGCACACGGAATTGGTTCTGCCGGAGCATCATGAAGTGGCGAACGCGATGGGTGCTGTCGCGGGTAGCGTGATGGTGGTCGTTGAGGTGTTGGTCTATCCGCGCGTTTCTCGATCTGGCCTGGAGGTAATGGGCTACTACGTGCAGACGAGCGAAGAGCGCAAGGATTTTGAGGATGAAGAGCTGGACGAGGCTTTGACCTACGCACGCGATCTGGCCCGAGAAAAAGCACATGGCGCTGCTCTGCGCTCCGGCGCCGATAATCCAGAGGTGGTCGTGGACGAGACGACCGAGGGCTTAGACACGTACCGAATACGAGCCAAGGCGATGGGTAACCCCCGGTTGGCGAGATAAAGCGTGAGTCAGACGTCGATTCTGGCTCGCGACATCTCTTTTGATTTATCTGGATATGGAGGTAATTTATGGAATTGGTGCGAGTTGACACGCAACGGGCCTATGATCTACTCTGGGAGATGATCACTACGTTGGAGTTAGAGCCCGGCGCGCCGATTAACGAACAAGATTTAGCTAAAACGTTGGACATTGGCGAGGCCGCCGTGCGTGAGGCTCTGAGCTGGTTGGCGCACGAGAATCTGGTGGAGGTGACGCCGCGTCACGGTATTTATGTGTCCGAGGTTGATGCTGACGATCTGCAGCAGGTGAGCGAGATGCGGCTCTCCCTGGAATCACTCTGTGCGCGATTGGCTGCCCAGCGGGCCACGGAGGACGATATCGTCGTGTTGGAGGCCTTGCGTGAGGAGCAATCCTCCATCACCGCCGAGGAGCATCGTCAGCTGTTCGATCTGGACCATAAGTTCCATCAGGCGCTTGCCAAGGCGACCAAGAATAAGTATCTGGCCCAGACGCTGGATCGTCTGTTTGGCCTCTCGCGACGGCTGTGGTATCTGGTTTTGCCACATCTGGAATTCTTGCCCTCCTCGGTCGAAAAGCACCTTGATCTTGTGGAGGCTGTCAAAGAAGACGATGCCGATCGTGCCGAACAGATTATGTACACGCATGTCAAGGAGTTCTACGACGAAGTACACGAGATTCTGATGGTGGAAGACGTGTAGCATTCAATCGGCCTTGCAGGAGGAGGGTTGTATTTACGTCGGAGGTGTGAGCCTCCGACGTATTCTTACGATAGTAGTTATGGCTCTTTGAGATTTCGTGTGGTCGATGGCTTGGAGTTGCTCAACGCGGTGTGTCCCCCGCGCACCTGGCCCCGACGTGGGACGTGGGTTACGTGCAACTTTCGGTTGCCGGCCGCTTCGAGCTCCACGCAAAGTCCCAGAGAACCGTAGTTATACAGTCAATGGGGAGGGTCTTGGATACGCGGTCGTCTTATCGGGATCTGTTGGTGGATTCTAATTTGGGCGGTTACCTGGCTGTGCTGCTTGCCACCGCTTGTTGGGGCACATCGGGTATCTTCGTCAAGTTTGTCGTCGCCTCCAGTGGTATTTCTGCGCTTGCCCTGGCCTTCTGGCGCGACTTGACGACTTTCCTGGTTCTGTTACTGGGTTTGATTTTGTTGCGACCCTCTCAGCTCAAGATAGAGCGCCGTGATCTCATCTGGCTGATGGCCCTGGGGGCCAGCCTGGGGATCTTTCACGTCTTCTGGAACCTGGGTGTGTTGCTCAACGGGGCGGCTGTAGCCACGGTGCAGCAGGCTGCGATGCCGGCTATCGTCGCTGTAGCTGCTTTGTTGATCTGGAGCGAGCCGTTGACCGGACGGAAGATCCTGGCTATCGTACTGACCTTCGTCGGCACGGTGTTGGTCTCCGGCGTGGGCGTGCTGGAAGAGGCCGATCTGACCTGGGGGGGCTTCCTGGTGGGGTTAGGTATTCCACTTGCTTACGCCAGTTGGAATCTATTCGGTAAGAAGGTGCGGGGTGGTTACGGCCCGCTGACGGCGCTGACCTATGGCTTTGGGTTCGGGGCGCTGGTGCTGCTGCCGTTTCAATTTTTCACGCCTCAGCCGTGGCCGGTGCCGCTGTCCACCTTCTTGTGGTTTGGCGGTCTCATCGGGATTGCGACCATCGTGGCCTTCTCCGTCTATACCTTCGCGCTGGGGCGACTGCAAGCCAGCGTCGTCAGCATCCTTGCGATGGCCGAGGTCCCTATTGTGGCGGTCTATGCTTACTTCTTGCTGGATGAGCGCTTGACCGTGGATCAGGTCGTTGGTTCTGTGCTGGTGGTCGCTGGCGTCTTGATGTTGTACCGGCGACGAAGAAAGTAGAACGCATATGGAAAGGAAAGGGTGATGGTGGTTAAGACGTTGCCGATGGATCTGCTGGATCAGAAGGGTATCTCTTACGAAGCCCACGAGCATTCCGAGCAGTACACGGCTGAGGGAGTGGCGAGTGCGTTAGGGGTCTCCGTGGCCCAGGTAGTCAAGGCGATGCTGGTCAAATGCGATAACAGCTGGTTCGTGCTGGTCGTGATACCTGGCGACCAACGGCTCAGCCTCGAGAGGGTGAAAGCTGCCGTCGGGGCCGGCAAGACGCGCCTGGCGTCGCGACAAGAGGTCCAGAAAGTGACGGGTTACCCAGTGGGTGCGGTCTCGGTGATAGGGTTTCGGCAAGGCGGGGTGCTTACGTTTGTTGACCGCCGCGTGTTGGATCTGGATGAGATCATTATCAGCTCAGGTCGCCCGGAGGCCGGGATAGCGCTCTCACCCGAGGCGCTGATGGAGGCGTTGGAGGGCGCTCAGCTGGGCGATTTTTGCGAGGAAGACGAGAAGAAAGCGGCTAGATGAGAGTGGAGATGAGGTAGGATGAGGATTGTACTGGGTATTGATACGGGCGGGACGTATACCGACGCCGCATTGGTCGATCAAGAAAGCGGCGATGTTATGACGGGAGCGAAGGCGTTGACCACGCGGCATGATCTATCGATCGGCATTGAGCGTGCCATCTGGTCGGTCCTGCAGCAGGGATCGACTGTGGCCGGCGATGTGCATCTGGTGGCGCTTTCGACCACGCTGGCGACCAACGCTATCGTTGAGGAGCAAGGGCGCCCTGTCAGCTTGCTGCTCATCGGCTACGATCGAGAATTGGTGCGCCAGTACGGCTTCGAGCAAGAGCTGGCGACGGAGGATATCGTCTATCTGCGCGGTGGGCATGATCTGGTGGGCGATGAAAAGGCGCCCCTGGATGAAGATGCGGCTCAAGAGGCTATTCTCGCGCGTCGTGGAGAGGTGGAGGGCTTTGCCATCTCGGGTTACTTTAGCGTGCTCAATCCGACCCACGAGTTGCGGGTGCGGGAGATGGTGGAGACGTTGACTGATCTGCCGGTCACCTGTGGGCACGAGCTGACCACGCGGCTTGATTCCGTGCGGCGCGCGACGACGGCCGCGCTCAACGCGCAGCTGATTCCTCTGTTGCAGGATCTTATCGCCACCGTGCGCCACACGCTGGACGAGATGGCGATTGATGCACCGTTGATGGTCGTTAAGGGCGATGGTTCTCTGGTCCGCTCCGACTGGGCGATGCGACGGCCGATTGAGACGATCCTTTCGGGCCCGGCCGCCAGCGCTGTGGGAGCCTGGCACTTGGCGGAGCGCCGGGATGTGTGGACGGTGGATGTCGGCGGTACAACGACCGATATCGCAATGCTGCAGGCTGGACGACCGCGTCTGAACCCCAAGGGAGCCGACGTCGGCGGCTGGCGCACGATGGTGGAGGCGGTCGATGTTCACACGGTAGGGCTGGGCGGTGATAGTCATGTGCGCCTGGACGGCCGTCGATTGCGCATTGGCCCACGGCGTGTCATCCCACTCTCCCTACTGGCGAACGAGTACCCCAGTGTGGTGGACAAGCTGCGCTGGCAGTTCCAGGAGAAAAAGGGCGGGCGGATCGGTCAGCTCGTTTCGGTGCAACGAGAGGACGCGCAGGGGCTTTCCGCCGATGAGCAGGATATTCTTCGGTATTTGGAAGATGGCCCGCGGCTCCTTACTACGTTGTTGGATCGGGGGCCTTTGATGATACAGCGCGTCAGGCGCCTGGAGGCTCGGCAGGTGGTGCTGCGATCGGCCTTTACACCGACGGATGCCTTGCATACGTTAGGCCGGCTTGATATCTGGAACGCCGATGCGAGCAGCCTCGGCGCCCGTATGCTGGCGAAGCAGCTGGGGGTTGAGATTGATGGGCTCTGTGAACGGGTGATTGAGGGGGTCTCTGATCGCGTGACCAAAGCTCTGGTGGGCAAAATTCTGGACGACGAGGGGATTTCCCCCGATTGGGAAGATGAGCCTTCGGCCGAGGCGTTGTTGGAGCGGGCGCTGGGTAACGTAACGGAGTCAGATCTGCACTGCCAGATGAGCCTGCGTCAGCCCCTGGTCGCCATCGGGGCGCCGGTGGAGGCCTATATGCCCCGTGTATCCCAGCAGTTAGAGACGGAGCTGGTTATCCCTTCTTACGCCGAGGTGGCGAATGCTGTCGGGGCCGTGACTGGTAGCGTAGTACAACAGATTCGCGTCACCATCCAGCCGCTGGGGGAGGACGAGGGGATGCGCCTTCACTTGCCGGGTGGCGTCCATGACTTCCCTGGGCTTACGGAGGCCGTTCGTTACGCTGAGGAGCAGATGGTGCCTCACGTCGAATCTCAGGCCCGGCGGGCTGGCGCTGACCACGTCGAGGTGCGCGTGGAGCGAGTGGATAACTATGCTCCCCTTGGCGGTCGGGCGAGGGGGCGGCGAATCTATCTCGATTCTGTTTTGACGTTCACCGCAGTTGGACGCCCCGCAGTTGCCGAATAGATAGGTTGGAGCAAAAAGCCCCAGGGTTGTCGGGCCATTCTACCTACAGCTGAGATGTACATTGGGGGCAACGTGTGGCTTCGATCGGGATGGTGGAAAGACAGTAGGGGCACTGCTTGGTTGTCGGTTCTGCTGTCTCTTCCTCTTCACGCTGTAGCCGGTTGACTTGTTGAACGAGTAAGAATATGGCGACGGCTACGATGATGAAGTCGATCACGGTGTTGAGGAAGATGCCATAATTGATCGTGGCTGCGCCAGCCTCCTGCGCCGCTGCCAAGGAGTCATACTGCCCCCCAGACAGATTGATGAAAAGGTTGCTGAAGTCTACGTTGCCCAGAAGCAGCCCGATGGGGGGCATCAGGATGTCGTTCACAAACGACGTCACGATCTCGCCGAACGCGGCGCCGACGATGATGCCGATGGCCATATCTAGCACGTTGCCTCTAAGTGCAAACTCTTTGAATTCTTTCCACATATTGTTCCCTCCTTTTATCATCTGCTGCTTGCCATCTGATAAGATTATAACAGTTATTATTTGTGGGTGTCAAAGCCGGAGGAAGAACGGGTTCCGAAGCAGGTCAGGGAGGGGAAATCAACCCCAAAGTCTGAGCTGCGCTGGGTCTTTGCGGCGAGCGGGCTCGCCAGCTCCACACCGAAGCTCTGGTCTGGCTGCGTCATCCGGCCCATTCATACACCTTACGCAGCCTCCTCGGCCGCCATAGCCTGACCGACTACCAGAAGGCGGACGCTCAGGCCCAACACTGGCTGCATCGGCGGGGAGGTCGCTATGACTGACCTCACGCCCGTCGAAACTCGCGCCCAAGACGCCGATTTCGTCGCCGAGTGCAGTATGACGGGGCTGCAGGATCATCTCCCTCTGGTCTGGCCCGCTCCACCCGACGTACCGCCCTCGCCCAAGAACGCCTACCACTCCCACTACACCTATCCTGGCTGGGAGGCCTTGGAGGGGCCCGAAGCCTGGGAGTATCTCTCCGACTTCGAGCTCGTCCTCTACCTGATCGACTTCGAGCCCTTGCGGCCCGTCCTGGCCCAACGACTGGGCTGGACTTCCGCCAAGGGGCAGAAACCGTTCGATCCCGTCTCCCTCCAACTTCTCAATCAGATTATCGCCCAATCGGTGATGCTCCTGGTCGAAAGCGGGTTCCTCAGCCAAGAAGCATGGGCACAGTCCAGAGTGGCCTATGCCACGATGGGAAGAGGCCTTCGTCTGCCCCGACGGCATGCTCCATCACGCCGCTTCGCGCAAGCGCTGCTCTTCGGTCTGTGAGACCTGTTACCAGCCCACTTCCCCCGACGACCCGCGACCTTGTCCGGCCCAAGAAAAGGATCGCCAAGGATGTGACTGCGATACCATCGCTTGCGCCGAGGTTTGCCAGTACACCACCCCCTGGGATGCCGAGGCCCGTTTCGTCTGGTACACCGGCTCCAACCAGCCCGACCACAGCCCCAACCGCTCCACCGACGACGACCAGAACGGTAGCAAGCGCGGCAAGGATTGTTACGGCTACCGCAGCCTACCGCTTCAGATCAATGTCGAATGGCGAATGATAAATGGCACATAGCACCGCTCAGGAGAAAAGTTCCGGATCGACGTCCTCGGCGTAACTATAGACCTCAATGCCCAGCTTTCGCGCTACCTGTCGCGCCTGCTCTTCCACCATCGGCGAGATCACTAACGCTCGGTCTGCCGTGCGTTTATGTCGCTTTTCGTAGAACCGCACCTTCCGTTCAAAGATGTACACATCCGACTTACTCCTTGAGGACTTGATCTCACACAGGATCAGCGTGCCATCCTGAATAATGACGTCCAACTCCACCTGATCCGGTCGTCCGAAAACCTCTCCCTCGTCGTCGAATTCCGTCACGTTGATCACTTCGACGCCGAACGAATCCTCCAGGATCCCCTTGAGCGCGTTGCGGAAGGACTGCTCTGTGTGCAATCCCCACCGCGCGCCCAACGCGCCGATGGTGCTATCGTGTTTGCGCGACAGATCACGGATCTCCTTTAGCATCGCGTTAATGGTCGCCTGGTTGGCTTCCCACTTGCGGTTCTGCTCCTCCCACTTGCGGTTCTGCTCCTCCCATTTGCGGTTCTGCTCCTCCCGCATCGCGCGGAGCTCTTGTTGGTTCTCCTCCCACTTGCGGGTGTTCTCTTCACGATCCCGTCGCAATTCATCCAGCACCCGGTCGAAGCGGCTTTCCGTCTCTTCTTTGTCGGCGAAATGCTGTCGCGATAGTTGCAGGATAAAGCGCTGCACCTCCGGATCCTGCTGCATAATGGCGGGTAGCTCTCGCATCACGATCTGCTTGATCTGTTGATTTTCCATCGGCCTCATCCCCCTAATTTCTCCGCTCAATAACCTCGTGTTCTTGTCACTCAGTTACGCCCTGCACCTGACCTCCCTCACGGTCATAATCCCACATATTAGGAAGGCGTGCTATTCAACCCTGTCCCACACTCTTCTGCCTCATTATAATAAGGGGGGCTCGATCACCGTCTTCACCAACTCGTCAACCGTTACATACTTGTTGCTTCCAATGATAGTCAGGCTTCCAGGTCCGACTAATCAGCACATAGACGCCCGCCAGGTTGTAGGTCCGGTCACTGTGCCGTTGCCCCAAGCAGAATTGGGTAGTGGTTAAGTTTTGACTGATGGAGGACTTTGCTTGCAAGTAAGCACTACCGTCAATTCCGGATATTAGCGGCCCTGCCCCCATTACTCGAGAAAACAGTATATGTGGGGTGGGAAGCAATTTATCCAATGTGCAGAGCGAGGCTGTACTTGAGCTCTAGTCAGCCATCAGTTAATATGTAACCATTACCCAGAATTGTACCATCATTTTCAGGCATCGCCACCTCGCGGCAAATGAGGTTCTCGGGGTGGGCAAGGAAGTAGATCAATCTACTCCTCTCTGGCGATCTGCTGTCTCCAAGCTCCGGCGCGAGGATTTGATTTTGTCCTTGAGTAAGGTATAATCTGCTTCGCAAGCGGGTTCTATCAAGCGCGGGGATGAGGGTGGGAGTTGTTAGCAAGTGATGATGCTTATTCGATGAACTTGCGGCTAAAAACTTGGGCTACATGGATTGCTGACCGTGAAATTTGGCCTCTTGGTGTAGGGGTGGCCCTGGCAACGTTCACAGAGCAGTGGATAGCTTGGGGCTTAGGACTGATTGCGCTTTTGTGGCTGATACGCTGGATCGGGCGAGGGTACCTCACCAAACGTACACCGGTCGACTGGCCTGTAGGCTTGCTTCTGTTGATGATCTCAGTTACGTTTTATGCTACAACGGATAGGCAGATTACGTTTATTCAGATTAGCCGTTTGGTGAGTGGCTTAGCTCTTATGTATGGATTAGTCAACTGGGGGCAAGGAGAAGCTCATCTTTCCCTGTTGACATTGGCTTTGACGAGCTTGGGATTGGCCCTGACACTTATTGCTCCTTTTAGCGTGAACTGGAGGTCTGGAAAGGTAGTTTCCATTTCTGTCTCACTTTTCGAGAGCCTGCCGACGTTGGTTGATGATACTATTAACCCCAATATGATGTCCGGCACGATAGTTATGCTTTTGCCCTTTCCGGTCGCTATGTTAATACTTGTCCCTGTTGACTCTTTTCTCTCTGTGAGAGAGGTTGTACCGGATTTTTTAGCTGGTATATTGGATGGGGGGTTGTTTCGGCGGCTATGGTATGGCGCAACGACGCTTTTGATGATCTTCACGTTATTCTTGACCCAATCTCGCGGGGGTTGGCTTGCTGGCGTGATAGTGCTCTATGTCATCGTCGTTCGCCGCTGGCGGCGCCTACTTTGGTTAGTTCCGCTAACCTTGGTGGGACTGATTCTGCTGACGTGGCAACAAGGGTTGCCGACCCTGCTGGATTGGATCGGCACCAGCGGGACTATACAGGGCTGGGACAGGCGCGTGGAGATCTGGAGTCGGGCTTTGTATATGATTCAAGATTTTCCGTTCACGGGTATCGGCACCGGAACTTTCCAGTCGGTGGCGAACGCGCTCTACCCTTTCTTTCTTGCCGGACCTAATGCGGAAATTCCTCATGCGCACAACCTACTGCTCCAGGTGGCGGTCGATCTGGGGATTCCCGGGCTGATAGCTTT
>CAYYTU010000040.1:0-27704 GCA_964474655.1 uncultured Anaerolineales bacterium | reverse complement strand
GATTGCCCGTCAGGCGAACGATGCGACCGTCGCGCAGGTGAGCCACGTAGGCGCATCCCATGCTGCACACGCCACAGGTGCCGTAGAGAGTCTCCTCCGGCCCAGCCGCGTAAGTATGAGGCGCTGGCACAAAGGCCCGGAACCCACCTCCGACTAACAGGCCACCACCGGCGGCCCCACTCAGCTTCAGAAAGTCGCGTCGCGATATCCTTGGTTCTGAACTCATAGTCTGTCACTCCTTATTTACGTGCAGTGGACGTTTCTACTGGCGTCATTGCCGGTGCAACTATTCCTCTCCTCCAGAGTGACCCGCTAACCCAGGAGGATTGTATTAGTGTATACACTATTCTTTCGAAAAGATACCACAACTCGCGACGTATGTCAAGGTTCACTGCCAGATTCTCGCCTATGGCCGCCCCCGCAATGTAGCAGAAGTGCTTACCGGACGATCTCACGAGAAACCGGCTGTCAAGAACTCAAGTGCATCGGGGGCTCACGCTCTGACCGGATCGCTCATAAAGAAGGTGGAGTACAAGCGACGATCTCACGCGCTTCTAAAGCATCCAGCACGCGCTCCGGCGTCAGCGGCAGCTCGTCGATCCAGACCCCGGTGGCGTCGTGGACGGCGGCGACCAGCGCCGGCGCCAAGGGGATGAAGGGCATCTCGCCCATCCCCCGCGCGCCCCAGGGGCCGCGTGGATCGGGCTGCTCGACGATGATCGACTCGACGCGCTCCGGCACGTCGGCGATGGTGGGAATGAGATAGGTACTGAGGTGCGGCGTCAACACCTGCCCCTCCTCGGTGATGAAGTTCTCACAGGTAGCCCAGCCCGTCGCCTGCACCACACCGCCCTCAATCTGCCCTTCAACCTGCTGCGGGTTGATCGCTTGGCCCACGTCGTTGGCGCAGACAACCCGCTGGATGCACAGCTCGCCGGTCTCGGTATCTACCTCCACTTTCACAGCCTCTGCCACGTAGCCGTAGGCGAAGTTAGGCGTGCTGTGACCGGTCTCCGGATCGAAGGGCGTCGTCTTGGGCGCCAAGTAGGTGTATTCACCGATGGCCGGACGATCCTCGGCATACCAGCGTTCCAGCGCCTCATCCGCTGCGCCCTGGACGGCGTTGCCGGCCATAAACGTCATCCGCGATGCCGAGACGGAGCCGGCGCTGCCGGGGCTGGTGGCGGTATCCGAGGCCTCCAGCCGCACCTGCTCCAGCGGCACGTCCAGCGCCTCGGCCGCCATCTGCCGGATGACGGTGTGACTCCCCTGCCCCACCTCGGCGCTGCCGATGGCGACAATGGCCTTCTCGATCGTCGCACCACCGCGCAGCTCAATCTGGGCCCAGCAGTTCTCCTGGTAGCCGAAGGAGAAGCCGATGTTCTTGAACCCGACGGCCAGGCCCAGGCCGGTGACCGGCTTCCGATGGGCGGTCTCCGGCTTGTGCCACCCTTCGGTCGACTGCTTCCAGCCAGCCGCTTGAGCGCACGCTTCCGTCACCTCCACCAGGTTGACGCCGCCGGGCAAGGGCGTACCCACTGATGTCGGGCTATCATCGCGCAACAGGTTCTTCATCCGCAGCTCGACCGGATCCATCGCCAGCGCCTCCGCCAGCCGGTTCATCTGCATCTCGGCGGCGAAGATGCCCTGCGGCGAGCCAAAGCCGCGGAAGGCTCCGCTGGGCACGTTGTTGGTGTAGACGCCGTCCACGTCCACCTTGACGTTGGGGATTTCGTAGGGGCCGGTGCAGGTGATGGTGGTGTTGCCCAACACCTTGTTAGTGGTGTAGCAGTAAGCGCCGCCATCGGCCACGACGCGCACCTCGGCCGCCACCAGCTCGCCCTCCTCCGTCGCACCCCATCGACACCGGAAGTGCATCGGATGGCGCTTACAATGGCCCAGGATCGACTCCTCGCGGCTCCACGTGATCTTGACCGGACGCTGCAGCTTGTGAGCCGCCAGCGCCAACACAACCTGAACCGACATATCCTCGCGCCCGCCAAAGGCCCCGCCGATGGCCGGGTAGACCACCCGTACCTGCTCCGGCGGGAGGTCCAGCGCGTGTGCAATCTCCTGTTGGTCCTCCCAAGTCCACTGCCCGGAGACCACTACGGTCACGCGCCCCTCGTCGTCGATGTAGGCCAGGCCGGCCTCCGGCTGGAGGTAGGCGTGTTCCTGGGGTGGCGTGCGGTACGTGCCTTCGACGATCACATCGGCGGCGTCCCAACCGGCCTCCATATCGCCCTTGCGGATCTGATGGTGGCTGATCAGGTTTCCCTCGGTGCTCAGCTCGGGGTGAAGATCGCTCGGTTCTCGGTGTGGGTGAAGCTGCGGCGCGTCCTGCTCCAGGGCCTCGAAGGGATCAGTGACGACCGGCAAATCCTCATAATCGACCCGAATCAGGTCGCGGGCGCGGGCGGCCGCACGCTCGGTCTCCGCCACGACCAGCGCCACCTGGTCGCCGACGAAGCGCACGCGGTCCGCATCGGGCTTATCAGAACCCGGACCGCACAGCACCGGCTGATCCGGCGTCTGTAGCCCGTACTCGTTCACCGGCACGTCCTCGGCGGTGAAGATGGCGACGACGCCGGGCACCGCTTCGGCCTCGGAGGTATCGATATCGAGAATACGAGCGTGAGGCCGGCCGGCGAAGAGCAAATTGGCGTGAAGCATCCCCTCCATCGCGAAATCGGCGGGATACTTCGCCTCTCCGGTCACCTTGGCCCGGGCATCCACGCGTTCGACGGATTGTCCAACAATGTCAGTCATAAACGTTTTCCCCTTACACCTGAGTTTCCAGCGTCAGAATGCGGCGCAGGATTGCAACAGTCGCCGCGTAGGTCGAATCCACTCCAAAATATGAGAGGCGCTGCGCCCCCAGATTCTTCCCCTTGCTCAACGGTGTATCCGATGCGTAATGGATAATGCCGACGTCGAAGGGCACCGTGTCGGCGTAGAGCGTGACGATCTCGTTGGTCGGGTGACGCGTAGGCCGCACCGCCTCATAGATCGCCGATAGATACGGCCCCGCCTCCATCTCGATGTCGGTGTACCCCTCACGATAGAAGACGTCCATATAACGCTCGTTCTGCAGGAACGTGCCGCGCACACTGATGGCCTTCTGATTATCGAGCGTGGTGCCGTAGACGAGATAGGGCGCCACGTCGGCGGCGGTGAAGCAGTTGTTGCACAGGTACGAGTTGCGCGAGTGCTCGTCGTGGACCACGTAGGGGATCATCGCATCGCCGATCCGGCCGTTAAGCGTCGCTGCCTTGCCCAGGATATAGACCCCGCGCAGCGCGTCGACGCCGGTGGCCACCTGCGAGAGGATGTGGTATCCGCCCATCCCCAGCGGATAGTCGATGTTGAGGATGATGGCCTCGCTCTCGGCCAAGCGCTCGGGGTGAGGCATCTCCAGCCGCGGATCGAACCAATGAGGGCACAATTGATTCAGCTCGATCACCTGCGCCTCGACGTCGAAGACGTGGCGGCTATCGATGTGCTTGATACCGCAGAAGGCCTCCTCTTCCTTGCGCCGCTCCCAGACCGGGTCGTCCCGATGGGCCTCCATATAATCCCGCAGCACGAAGTAGAGCAGGTTCTCACGGCGCGACGGAACCTCACCCTCGCGGATGCGGGCGTACTCGGCCAGTAAATCCTCATCCCCCTGGGCCTTGAGAAAATCGACCAGCTCGTCCTCGCAGCGCAGGGCGAAGCCGGAAAGCATATTGACCACGCTGTGGACGTTGCTGGAGATGAAATAGACCGGACGCTCGCTCAGGTCGACCGGCGAGGCACCGGCCAGGAAGCCCCACCAACGCCGGGTGGCCTTCCGGTAGTCCACCAGCGATCCGGCCAGCAGCCGGACGGCAAATCGCTTCCGCAAGCGCCCGATATCCAAAAGAAGATCGGCAAACTCGTCGCCCCAGATCGAAGCGAGGCGATCCAGGTCGTCGGGGGACATATCCAAAACGCTCGTCAGGTCGCTGTGCAGCTCTCTCCAATCCTGCTCTTCGCTTTCGACGCAAGATGCCAGCCGCTCCAGCAAAGCGCTGGCGTGCAACCGCCGGTGCAGCTTGTTCCATTCGATCTGTAGGGCAGTCAACATCGGAATGAGGTCGTCGATGTCGGAGACGCTGGCGATGAACGCGGCCATCGTCTCGTGCCCGTCGAAGAACGTGCGGCGGCGGCGCCCCGGCGCCGTGACCGGCTCCCACTGCTCGACGTCAGCATAGCCGCGCCGTGCAAAGACCCGCTCCGACTGGCCCATCACCACCAGGCGTGTCTGCCGGATGGAGGTTGGCAGCCGCAGCGAGCAATAGATCAGGGCTGCGGTGTCTGGTTCTTCGTCTCGGGCTTTGACGTGCAGCAGCGAGTTCATCCCCAGATGCGTCTCGACCAACGAGCGAATCTGCACCTCATCGGTGGTGCGCAGGAGAGAATAGTACGTGCGCATGTAGAGCGCGATCTCTTCGCTGCCGGTGGTGGGGACTGTTCGTTCCATAGTGGTTAGCCGTTAGCGGTTAGCCGATACCAAAAAGAGCGAGCTGGGAGCAGCGAACCGGGATCGGTGTCTATTCCTCGCTCGCACGTTCGTCATCCGCCATTGGCTTGAGCTGCTTCCTCAATCGCGCGGATGATCTTGTAGTAGCCGGTGCAGCGACACAGGTTGCCGCTTAGACCGATCTCAATCTGCTCTCGCGTGGGCTCTGGAATCTCCTCCAGCAGATTAGCCCCGGCCATCACGAAGCCCGGCGTGCAAAAGCCGCACTGGACGGCGCCCTCGTCGATGAAGGCTTGCTGAACCGGATGGAGGGCCTCGCCTTCGGCCAGTCCCTCCACAGTGACGATCTGCGTGCCGTGCGCGCGGGGGGCCGGCGTCAAGCAGGCCAGCACCGCGATGCCGTCCATCCAGACGGTACAGGCGCCGCACTCGCCCTCGCCGCAGCCTTCCTTCGTGCCCGTCAGGCCCAGGTCCTGCCGCAACATCTCCAGCAACGTTTTGCTGTTTGCGCCTTGCACCACCACGTTCTCGCCGTTGACCGTGCATTCAATCGGCTCCAGCCCTTCGTCCTGATGACAGACCGTCTTGCCGGCCAGCCGGGGATAACAACCTGCGGTCTGCCCCCACAACATCGGCGGCTCGGCGGGAAGCACGTCATCTTGATTCTCGCGCAACGCGCGGAGGGCTCGACGAACCAGGACCCGCACTGCCCGACGGCGATAATCGGCCCCGGAGCGAATGTCGTCGACACACGATGTAGCCTTGACAGCCAGGTCGGCCGCGCGGTTGATACTTTGCTCATTAAGCGACCGGCCCACCAGAGACGCCTCCGCCTCACGCGCGCGGATCACCGTAGGAGCCACGCTGCCCATCGTGATCCGCGCCTTCGTGACCACGTTTTCGTTAGCGGGATCGAAGGTCAACACCACCGCCGCATTAACCACGGCGATAGCGTGGACGCGCCGGAGGGCCAGCTTGGCGAATGTACCGCGCTGATTCTCACCCAGAGCCGGAAACGAGATGTCTGTCACCATCTCGTCGGGGGCCAGATCGGTCTCGCGCACACTATGGTAGAAGTCAGCAAACGGCAGCATCCGCTCCCCCTCGGCACTCTGGAGCGTCAAGCGAGCATCCAGCGCCCATAACGCGGCGATGGTGTCGTTGGCCGGGGACGCCGTGACGAGATTGCCCGCAATAGTCCCCCGGTTGCGCAGCTGCGGCGTGCCGACGCGCCAACACGCCAGCGCCAGCGGGAACCCGCGCTCGACCAACAGGTCGGAGCCGACGGCACAGTTGTGCGTCAGCGTGGGGCCGATGTGGACGATGTCATCATCGTCCAGCGCTACGCGATTCAAGCCACCGATGCGGGTGACGTCGATCAGCACAGGAGCCTCCCGCGTGCCACGCTGCAGCTCAACCAGCAGATCAGTCCCGCCGGCCACAACGCACGCCTCGGAGCCGTGCTCGGCCAACAATCGTAGAGCATCCTCAACCGTAGTGGGAGTGTAATACGTTTGCCACATAGTAGACACACCTCGCACCATCACTAACTTGATTCCTGCACTTGTCAAATTTTGAGAAGCAAAGACTTCAAAAGTCTAATGTGCCATTGCCGAACTATACACTGTCTTGAAGAAATTCCAACCCCAAGTATACTCTTTATACCGGCGTTAGGCAACCGCGCATCCACCGCCACGCCCCCAGCAGCGGCCTGATCAACAAGTTGACCAGATGAAAGTTATTTGGTATACTTTAATCAGAGCCGGAGTGGCGGAACAGGCAGACGCGCGCGACTCAAAATCGTGTGGGCTTGACCCATGTGGGTTCGATTCCCACCTCCGGCATAAACACGCGGCGCCAGGGCATGAGCCCTTCAGCGCCGCGTTTTTGCCATCAGGAGGGTAACAAATGAGTAACCAGACGCGGGAATGGCTCATCAGGATCGTCGGAGGCACCATTCTGGGACTGGCCCTGGGCTTCGCCATCGGCTGGCGGTTCTGGCCAGTGACGTACACCAACACCAATCCCGCAGCCTTGCGCCGGGACCATCGCGCTGACTACATCCTGATGACCGCCACCGCCTACGCAGTCGGCGACGATCTGGAACAAGCCCGCACCCGGCTCGAAGAGATCGACCCCGAAACCCCGTCCGCACCTGTAGTCGAGCTGGCGGAGCGACTGATCGAAGAGGGGGGCAGCGAGCAGGACATCACCCGCCTGGCGCGCCTGGCCTGGGCGCTCGGGGCCACGAAGCCGACGCTTTCCCCCTACCTGGAAGGCCAACTATGAGCCGCTACATCCTGCGCCGGATCACGCTCCTCGGCGGGCTGGTGCTGGGCCTGGTGCTGGGCCTGATCTACACCTGGGTCATCAACCCGGTTGAACTGACCAACACCTACCCGGCCCTGCTACGCTCTGACCATCGACGGGATTGGATTCGACTAACGGCGCTATCCTATGTCGCCGATGGCGACTTGGACCGCGCTCAACGCAGATTGTCGGAGCTGGAGCAAGAGACGATCGCCGAAGCGTTGGAAGCGCTGATCGAGGAATACACCGCTGCCGGACGCTCCGCGGACACGCTGCGCCGCCTGACAACGTTGGCCCAAGCGCTAGACGTCCAGACTCCGGCGATGCTCGTCTATCTGAAGACCACCGTCTCGCCGCCGCCGACGCTCACGCCCACGCTGACGCCGTCGGCAACTCCGACGCTCACGTTCACCCCGACGCCCTCGCCGACCGCGACGCCGACCCCAACCCCGACGCCCACGCTCACCCCCACGCCGGAGGTGACCGGCACGGTGCCCACGCCAACCCCGACGGCCACGCTCACCCCCTCGCCCACTCCGCCCTTCCTGGAGCGATTAACGGTGATCGAAAAAGAGCAGCTTTGCGACCCAGCGAATGCCCAGCCGTTCCGCATCGAAGTGCTTATGCAGGATGAAGACGGCGACGGCGTGCCGGGCGTCGAGCTCTGGCTGACCTGGGCCGAGGGCGCCGACCGCGCCGTGACCGGCCTCAAGCCGGACGAGGGCCCGGGATACGCCGATTTCAACGTCGATCCTGAGACCACCTACGCCATTAGCGTCGGCGAGCTGGGCCTACCGCTGATTTCCAATCTGCAGCTCGAGGACTGCCCGATTGAAGAAGCTGCCGAGGAAGACGCCGAAGAAAATCTAGCACCCGACGAGGATATAGCACCTATCATAGGATCGTGGCGCATCGTGATAGCGCCTTGACCTGGAGGTAAGAGCGATGCACAAGCGATTTCTCTCTCTGCTCCTGGCCGCCCTGACCCTGTTGTCCCTGGCGGCGGCTCCCCAACAGCCCCTCCAACAAGAAAGAAGCGCGACCTACGAGCGCTACGACGTCGAGATCGCCATCCAGGCCGATGGCACGCTGTTGGTGACCGAGACTTATCAGCTGCGCTTCCAGGGCCAGTTCACCACCGGCTTCGCCGAGATTCCCCTCGATAACGTCAGCGACATCGTGGACGTGCAGGTGCGGGAAGGCGACCGCGTCTACAGCGAGGGCGGCTCTGGCCCCGGCACGTTCACCACCGAGCGCCGCTTGGACGCCATCCGCGTCGACTGGGAGTACGAGCCGACCGCCAGCAACGGCGCCACCGTGCGCACCTTCACCGTCGCATACCGCGTGCTGGGCGGCCTGGGGGTCTACCCGGAGGTCGACTGGCTGGCCTGGAAGGCCGTCCCCGCCGACCGGAGCGGCATCCCCACCGAGGCTGGTCGGGTGACGGTGCGCTTACCGGCCCCGGTCGATCCCGACGCCCTGACCGCCAAGGCCAAAGGCGTCGACGCCACGGTTGAGATTATGGACGATCAGACCGTCATCTTCGAATCGACCGGCGCCATCCCCAATGGCACCGCCTTCGAGGTGGAGGTCGGCTTCCCCCACGGCCTGACCGAGGCCACCGTCACCGACTGGCAACGCCGCGCCGACGAGCAGATGACGTCCTATCACTGGCAGAGCTTCGACGTCGACCTGACCCTTGCGCCCGACGGCTCGCTGGAGGTGACCGAGCGGCAGACTCTGGCCGTGGACGTCGGGCATCTCTACAGCGGCTACCGCGTCATCCCCTGGCTCTACCTGGATCGGATCACGGAGGTGGCCGTGGCATCGGACCAGCGATCCTTCCAGTTCAGTCAGGCGCCGTGTGAGTACTGCTACGTGGTCGAAGAGAGGCCCGGCAAGGGTGATTGGGTCCGCTTCGACGGCGAGCAGGTGATCATCGACCAGGATCGGGCCGGCTCGACGCTGGTGGAGTGGGCCTTCCCGCCGTTGGGCAGCGGCCAAAGCGCCACCTTCGAGCTCCGTTACACTGTGCTGGGCGCGGTGCGCGTGATGACCGAGGCCCAAACCATCGACTGGACCGCCGTCTTCGCCGACCGGGACGCACCGGTCGAGGCCGCTACCGTCTCGCTCCACCTGCCAGAGGGCCTCAATGTCGACGAGGTAACCGTCTCCGGCGGCGCGACGGCCCGGCAGCCGGACGGCTCGCTGGAGATCACCCACGACGGGCCGGTGCCGGCCGGGCAAACGTGGTCGATCACCCTTCAGCTGCCCGCCGACGCGACCGCGGCCCAGAAACCGGCCTGGCAGGGCGCGCTGGAGCAGGCGCTCCGGCAGGAGCAGGCCCAGATTGAGGCCGAGAAGCAAGCCGCCGTGCGCCGCGCCCGCTGGCAACTGGGGCTGGGCACGCTCGGCTGCCTCTTCCCCGTGCTCGGCTTTCTCGGGGCACTTGGAGCCTGGTACATCTGGGGCCGCGACAAAGCCGCGCCGATGGTGGCCGAGTACCTGACCGAGCCGCCGTCGGATCTGCCGCCAGGCATCGTGGCCTACCTGGTGGACGAGAAGCCCACGGTCAAGGGCGTGCTGGCCGATCTGCTGAACCTGGCGACGCTGGGCCTGATCAGCGTGGATCTGCAAGAGGAGGACTTCAGCCTGCAACTGAACCTGACACGCCAGGTCGAGGAGGACGAGGTCGTGCGGGTGGCCGGGAGCGACGCGATCGCGCTTGACGAACACGAGCGAACGCTGTTCAACACCCTGGTGGATGCGGTCGAGGGGAGCGAGAACACCTTCCGCCTCTCCGAGGTGCGGAAGGGCCTCACCCGCGCCCTGCCCGACATCTACGAGCAGATGGGGGAGATGGCGGGGCAGTATTTCTCCACGCTGCCGGAGACCGCGCGGCGGCGCTGGAACTGGGCCGGGCAAGTAGTTCTGATCGGAGGAGGCGTGCTGGGATTGGTCGGCTTTTGCGGCATGACCGCCGTAGGCTGGGCGGCCTGTGTGCCCCCGGTCGGGCTGATGCTCGTGGGGCTGATGTTGATGGGCGTCAGCCGCTGGATGCCGCAACGCACGACGCTGGGCATCGAGGAGGCAGCGCGCTGGCGGGCTTTCCGGCGCTACCTCAAGAACCTGAAGCGCTTCGACGACACCGAGGCGGCGCAGGTGGTGCTCGATCGCTACTTCCCCTACGCCGTCGCGCTGGACGTGGAGGAGGTCGTGCTGCGACAGGCGGAGGAGCTCGGCGCCCAGGTGCCAATCTGGATGGTGCCGGTGGCGCTGGACGTGGGCCGCACGGCTGCCGAGGCCCAGCGCCGCGGATTGAGCCGCCGCATGGCGCGCCGCTTGCGCCCGCCGGCGACAGGCACGTCACTGCCCCACTCCGCCCAGGCGCGTCCCACCCTCTCTGAGCGGCCCATCGGCGCCGATCTCTCGCTCCAGGGCCTCTCGGATACGCTGGCCCGCTCGCTGAACCAGGCCAGCCACTCGCTCAGCGCGCTGCTCAACACCGCCGTCGGCGAGGTGGGCGACCGGGATTCGCCGCTGGAGGTAGTGGTAAAAGGCGCGGGCACGGCCACCAGGCTCTCCTGGAAGGCCGGTACGACCACGATGAAGATGCTGGGCGACATCTTGGAAGAATCCTCGTCGGGTGGAGGAGGTGGGGGGTTCAGCGGAGGGGGCGGATTCCGCTCCAGCAGCTGGGGCGGCGGGGGTTCCAGCTCTGGAGGCGGTGGAGGTGACAGCGGTGGCGGCGGCAGCCGCGGGTTCGGATAGGAAGGCTAGCCAGGCTCTCTAAACATATTCTACGCGAGACTCAAAAACTCCGATACCCTTTCTCCTGGCACATGGTATAATCAATCTCGGATTCAACACGGGAGTAAGAGATGTCGCTCTTGCAAGACACACTCGAGCTGATAACTGGACCGCCTGGAGCTCTGCTCTACCACCTGGTCACCCTCTTCGCCATCCAGCTGATCCTGGGGATGGCGTTTGGTCACTGGGATCGACACCGACGCGATCCCACCGCTAAGCGCTTGTTATGGATGGCGGTTGGGCTGCTCCTTTCGCGGGCCAGCCTGATGCTGATCGCCGTGCTCGACCGTGCCGGTCTGGTGAGTCCCTCGCTTATCCTGCCCCCGCTGGAGCGGTTCCTGGAGTTCGCCGCCCTGGCACTGATCGCCTGGGCCTTCCTCCCGATCCTGAGACGAAAGCCTCGACTGAGTACCACGCTTCTGATCGTGACGCTTCTGCTGGCGGCGGGCCTCTACGCCGCCTCCGCCACTCGCTGGCCGCAGGCAGAGACCGCCGCTATCGATTATAACAGCTTCTGGCAAGCACAGGTGTGGGAGTCCGCCACCATCATCCTCGTAGGGCTGGCGCTGATCGCCAGTGTAGCCTGGCGTGGGAACGATTGGGGGCTGATGGGATGCACCTTTGGCCTCTGGCTAAGCGGGCATATCCTCCAGGTGACGTGGCCGATGAAAGTGACGAACACGCACATCGCCGGATGGGTGAGATTCGCCAACCTGACCGCGCTGCCACTGCTGACCGGACTCGTCTACCGACAGGTGTTGCTCGCGCCGACCGCTCTGAGCGAGAGTGAAGAAGCCACGCTGGGCACCATCGGGATTCTGAAAGCGATCCGCCGCATCGAGGCCGGACGCGATGTCGACGCGGCGCTGGGCCTGGCCGCCTCGTCCATCGCACGCGCGCTCGACGCCGATATGGTCGCCATCGGACGTCCGGCCGACGGCCCGGCCCGGGGGATGCGCATCGCCAGCCTCCACCCCGCGACCAGTATGATGTTGAGACCCCAGGAGCCGACGTTACTCACCGCTCGCCATCCCCTGCTGGCCACAGCGCTCCAAAGCACCCAGATGGAACGAGCCACTTCCCCACGCAAGATAGCCACCACGGCCAACCTCTACCGCCGTCTGGGGTTCGAACAGCCCGGACCGATCATGATCCAGCCCTTGATCGACGGCAAGACGCCGCTGGGCGTGATCATCATCGGCAACCCCATCTCCCAGCGTCCGCCCAGTACGCGCGACGAGCAGGTGACGCGTGCTATGGGATCAGCACTCACCAACGCGCTCGCCGCGACATCCCGCCGAGAAGCACAGATCCTGGAAGAGAAACTGGCCCAGGCGCGTGAGGAGGCCTCGCGGATGGCGGAGCGCGCCGAAGCGCTGGAGGAAGCGCTCAAGCAGCAACGGGGACGGGTCGAAGAGCTGACCACCAGACTGCGCCTGCGAGAGCAAGAAGTCGAACAACAGGACGAATCTACCAGGCTATGGCAAGATAAACTGGACGAACTGACCGAAAGAGCCGCCGTCCTGGAAACAGAGCTGGTCGAATGGAAACGCCGCGCCAAGGAGGCCAGCGAAGCCCAGGCCGAGATCGAGCAGAAGCTGAAAGCGACCCAGGATCAGATCCAACAGACGGACCAGGTGACAAAACAGCCGATTGAGTGCACGCTGGGCGGAATACTGGTGAGCGATGACAGAGGCAATATTTCATTGATTAGCCAGGGCGTCTACCAGGTTCTGGGGCTTACTCCCTCCGAGATGGAAGATAGGTCGCTCCCGGCTCTCTTCGATGCACCAGCGTGGAAGGAGGCGGTGGAGCAATTTTTGCGCCAGGACAGGGCGGCTGGCGAAGCCACCAATGTCAGCCTCAAGATCAACGGGCGCATAGTGCAGGCGGAGCTGACGCGCTTACTCAGCCCCTCCGATACCGGGGCGATGGTCTGCTTGCTCTACGCGGAGAAGTCCGCTCCCGCCCAAAGCGAGGAGATCACCTCACTGATCGACGGTATCCGCACCCCATTGACCTCCATCGCCGGCTACACGGATCTGCTGCTGGACGAATCGATGGGCATCCTGGGCGAATCTCAACGCCGGTTCCTGCTCCGAATCGAGGCCAACGTCGAGCGCTTGAAGCGGCTGCTCAACGACCTGCTCAAGGTCACGGACCTGGATAGCGGACAGGTCGCGCTCATGCCAGAGACGGTCGAGATCGTCAGTGTAATTGAGTACGCCATCAGTTCGCTCTCCGCGAGGTTCAATGAGCGCGACCTGACGGTAGAGATCGACATGCCGAGTGAGCTGCCGCCGGTACACGCCGACCGAGACAGCCTCCATCAGATTATGCTCAATCTTCTCTCCAACGCGGCTCAGTGTTCCGAGCCAGGCAGCGAGATTACGGTGGAAGCGCAGGTGGAGGGACGTGACGAGCGGTTCGGCGGGCTCCCGGCCTACGTGTCGGTCTCGGTGACCGACACCGGGGGCGGGATAGCGGCCGAGGATTTACCACGGGTCTTCAGGCGTTTCTACCGGGCCAACAATCCGCTGATCGAAGGGTTGGGCGAAACGGGCGTCGGTCTCTCCATCGCCAAGGCCCTGGTGGAAGCCAATGGCGGTAGGATCTGGGTTGAGAGCCAGCAAGGCGAAGGGACTACCTTCAGCTTCATTATCCCGATCGCCTCAGAAGCAACCTGAGACTCTCCAATAGTGTGGACCGCAAGTGGAAGATAGATTAGAGGAGATGAGCGACCAAGAGCAGCCCCTGACCCAACTCAAGCCGCTGTTACGCGGGCTCCTCCTGATGGTGCTCAGCGTGGGGACGGTGCTAGGGAGCTTCCTCCTCAGTCAGCTCGATTCCAGCGGGGTCTCTCCGGCGCCGACGGAGGTCGCCAATCTGCGCCCCAGCCCCACCTTCTTCCTACCCACGCTGGCATCTTCTCCCACCGCCACTCCGCTCTCCACGGCCACACCCACCACAACGGACGCACCAGCGTCCCCCACGATAGAACCATCGCCCACCCGGCGCTCGGTGCTGGTCCCTCAATGCCCTCCCCCGAGGGGATGGCTACCCTACACCGTCCGACGGGGCGATACGCTGACCAGCCTGGCTTGGCGATCTGGCACCACAACGCTGGTATTGATGCGGGGCAACTGTCTCAGCAGCTCGACGCTCCAGCCCGGACAGCGTATCTACCTTCCGGACACCTTCCAAGCCACGCCCACGTCTTACGTCTGCGGGCCGCCGATCGACTGGGTCATCTACACCGTCCAGCCCGGCGACACGCTCTTCTCACTCTCCCGCCGCCTCCAGGTGAGCATCGAATCGCTCCGACGGGCCAACTGCCTGAAAGGCTACACGATCTACGCCGAACAAGCGCTCTATGTACCCAGTCAACCGCCAGCGCTGCCGACGGCGACGCCGACCGCGCCGCCACCGACGCCTACCAGACCAGCTCCTACAGCCACGTCCACCAGGCCGGCTCCCACCGCCACGCCCACGACGACGCCTGATCCCGGCCCAACGCCATCGGCCACGCAACCCACCTCGTCGCCGAGCGCCACCCCCACCTCAACCGTGACGGGAACCACCCCACCGGCGACCGAGACGCCCTCCCCGACGCCCACCGTCACCGCGCCCCCGGCGACCGAAACGCCATCTCAAACCGTCGCCCCATCGCCGAGCGCCACCACCACGACCACCGCCAGCCCGACGGTAAGCGCAACCGCTACCTCGCCGTCCACGGACACTCCCACGCCCCAGCCCAGTCCCACATCAACCCCGACGCCCACTCAAACGCCCACCACGCCGCCTCCCTCACCCACCCCAGAGCCCGCCACCGACTCGCCAACGGAGATACCATCATCCTGAAGCCGCTGTCTGGAACCGCCTTTGCCTTACACCTCCCCGACTCGCTCCCGGTAAGCCTCGATGTAGCGTAGGGGGTCTTCATCCCGCCCTACCAGCAAATCGGCGATCAAAACGAATGGACGCTCTCGTGCCACGTTGATGATGGGGCAGTTGACGCCGTTCTGAATCGCCATCGCCAGAAAGACGCCGTTCATCCGCGGGCGCTCCGGCAGGCCAAAGGAGACGTTGCTAGGCCCCAGCGTCATGTTGACGCCCAGCGTCTCACGCACCAGGGCAATCGCCTCCAGCGTGACGCGACCAGCTGCTGGATCGGTGCTGACCGAGAGCGCCATCACATCAATCAGCACGTCCTCCCGCGCCACCCCGGTCGCCTCAGCGCGTGCGATGACCTTTCGCGCCACCGCCAGACGGCCCTCCGGCGTCTCCGGGATGCCCTCGTCATCCAGCGTCATCCCGATCACCGCAGCACCATACCGGGCCGCCAACGGCAAGACGTTCGCCAGGTAACGCTCCTCGCCGTTGACGGAGTTGATGAGCGGCTTCCCCTCCGGGGCTACCTCTTTATGGGCCGCCAGCGCCGCCGCCAGGGCCTGGAAATCGGCTGTGTCGATGGAGACGGGAACATCGACCGTTTCCAGGACAACCCGCACCGCCTCCGGCAACTTCGCCACCTCGTCGACGCCCGGCGCCCCGACGTTGACCTCTAGCACGTCGGCGCCGGCTGCTACCTGAGCCTCCGCTTCCTCGCGCACCAGATGCCAGCTACCGGCGCGCAGTTCCTCGGCCAGGTCGCTCCGGGCCGCGGCGCTGATCTTCTCCCCGATGAGCACCGTGGGCTTATTGGGGGCGATGGTCACGGCGGTATCAATACTTCTGAGCACAGTCTCCATCAGATCCTCCTTTCCACTACATACTTACACTTAACTCCTGCAGTTTAGCGGTTCCAGACTTCGGAAGACTACCGTCGAGGACTTTGGGTGCAAGATAACCCCGCTTTGCTTCCAAATTGGGTTCGCCAACTCAAAAAATTGAAAAGTGCAGGAGTCAAGTTACATACAATCGACCAAGGCCTTAATCAGTATAATTGTTTGCACCGAAAAGACAACCGACGTACAATGACGGGCTCAATTCGCTGCTTGTGTTTACCGCGTTCTCTCGCCGTGTTACTGATGAAAGCAGTATCCGTGAGAAAAATAAGAAAAGAATGGCTCGTCGTAGCCACTATGGCGGCACTGCTGCTGATCGCCACGCCGGCGCTGGCCGCCCCCGATCCGCCAGCAGAGGATGTCGAGCTGGCTGAACGTTACGCGCCGGTGCTCTACTTCCATCCCCAGGAGGTCTTCCGTCCGCAGACGGTAGATGTGATCGTAAGCCAGGCTCGCCTGCGCCAAAACCGCCGGCTCTGGTTCGATACCACCATCCTGCTCCAGCTCGATGTGCTCGACCTGTTCGACTTCGAAAGCGATGAACATCACTTCCTCGATATCTGGTACGACGAACAAGGCGGATCGACCTATGCCAATTATACAGCCCACCAGGCCTACTACGAAGCCGTGCTGAGCCCCGAGGCTGGCGGGCCGCCGGTGACCGTCTATGCCCACGTGGTACGAGATGGCGGAAGCCGTGTCACGATCCAGTATTGGGCGCTCTACTTCTATAACGACTGGTTTAACAAGCACGAGGGCGACTGGGAGATGATCCAGGTGATGCTGGAGCGAGACGAACCCCGATGGGTCGTGTTGAGCCAACACCACGGCGGCACACGTCGAACCTGGGAACGAGCGCCGGTGGAAGAGGGCACCCATCCGGCGGCCTACGTGGCACTCGGCTCCCACGCCAACTACTTCGTCGGCGATGAGACCTATCCGCACAGCCAGACCATCGGCAACCACCAAATCACGATCGTCGACCGCACCGGCACGACAGGGCGGATCATTCCAGACGTGGTTCTACTGCCGGAGCGGACGGTTTTAGAAACAGGCGATGAAGCGGCCCCTTCCGAAGTGGCATGGCTCCCCTTCCGTGGTCGTTGGGGCGAAGTGGCGCCTCAGAGCGACTTTGGAGGACCCTACGGTCCAGCGGACAAGGGAGTGCAGTGGAAGCAGCCGTACGCCTGGGGGATGGCTCAGCCGCTCGATACGGAGATCTGGTATGAGCATCGACTGCACGTGGCGGTCGTGGGCCCTTCGCCGGACAAGACCGAGCTTCGGCTAACCGACCGGCGCGGCGAGCCGCTGCCAACAATCGAGAACCTGGGCACCCTCGCGATCCTACATACCGAACCGCCGACGAGGGGTGTATCGGCAGCGATCAGCGTCCCTCCGGACGCACAGCCCGACATTATCGCCACCTGGCCAAATCGCGAGGAAGGCCAGGTGACGCGCTTCCGCTTCGCCGACGTGCCGATGGAGGGATCGGGCGAGGCCAGGCTCCATCTGAACCCACGAGGTGCAGCGTGGCTTTCTTTCGAAGCCACAAACGAGATTATGCTGTCCAGGGAGCAAGAGACTGATGAGGCGACGTGGGAAGCGCCGGATGTAGTCTGGATCGGCGGCGTGCTGCCGGCACATCGCGTCAGTGTCGGGCTGCTGATCGCCACGCTGGCAAGTGTGATGCCAACAACATTCTACATTGGTGTGCTTTACTGGCTGGATCGGTATGAGAAGGAACCCAAGTCACTGATCACAGCCGCTTTCTTCTGGGGCAGCATCCCGGCGTTGACATTGGCTCTGGCGGCGGAGCTTTTCTTCCAGCTGCCTCCCACCATCATTCGAGGAGAGGTGCTAAAAGCCGCGCGGACGGGCTTGGTCACCCCCTTGCTCCAAGAAACGCTGAAGGGGATAGCTGTACTCATCATTGCTCTGCGTCACCGAGACGAGTTCGATAACGTACTCGACGGTATTATCTACGGCGCGGTGGTAGGCTTCGGCTTCGCGATGACGAGCAACTTGATCGACTACGTGAGCAGTTTTGCGCTATGGGGCTTCGAGGGCCTGAGTCTCGATTTCTTCATCGAAGGACTGCTCTACGGCCTGGACCACGCCTTCTACACCGCCGCTTTCGGCGTTGGGCTCGGCTGGGCCCGGCTGACAAAGAAGCGTTGGCGCTGTTGGAGCTGGGCTATCGCGGGGTTCGCGATAGCAGTGGCGATGCATACCCTGCGCAACCTGCTGACCTGGAACCTGCTGGGCGTCAACGCCATCACAATCGCGACGACGGGCGCCGGCGTGGCTCTGATCGGTGTGGTGAGCGCCTGGTCGCTGCGGCGACAATACCACAGTATGCGAAAAGAGCTAAAGGGAGAGATACCCCACCCTCTCTATCGCGCAATGGTAACACCCGGCGAGAAAGCACGTATGCAGTGGCAAGCATTGCAGGCCCTCGCCCTGAGGAGGTGGCGGCGCATACGACGGCTCCAACAACTCTGCGCCGAGCTGGCGTTCAAGAAGATGCAATACCGACTCCACCCTCGAACGGAGACAGCGGCGATAATCCGAGAGATACGAGGAGCAATCGAACAACTGCTGAAGCAAGAAGATATCGCGAGATCCATAAACGAGCTCACAGGGAATGTTTAGTGGCTCAAGTTGCGTCCAAAAACTATTTCCGTTTTCTAAGGCCGCACCGCCGTAAACAAACGGTGCTGGGTATTTTTAGGCCCAGCACCGGCTCTTGCCACATCGGGCCACGAGGTGTCGTGCCCGCTGTGGCACCGATGTCAGGCCGGTGCCAAAAGTGAACCGGAAATGGTTTCTGGAAACCCCGTCTCAAGAAGGCTGTGAACATTCTCTGGCTCAATCCCGAGTAGCAGAAGCTGCTGTTGCGGCTACCGTTGTTTCGGCTAACGAATGACGCAAAAAGCGCCGCCTGGAAACGACCCAGACGGCGCCTCGACTACTTCGATGTGTAACGAGGCTACTCCTCTTCACCTTCCTCGCCCGGAGCCTCCAATATCTGGTCCACCAGCCCATACTCCACCGCCTCCTCGGCGGTCATGTAACGATCACGATCAAAGTCGGACGCGATCTGCTCCGCGGTCTGACCGGTATGTTGGGCCAGCAGGTTATGCAACAGATCCTCGACGCGCTTGAGCTCTTTGTACTGGATCTCGACATCAGGGGCATAGCCCTGTGCGCTGCCGCCGGCTGGATGCATGTGGACAGTTGCGTGCGGCAGAGCATAACGATGGCCCTCCTCCCCCGCTGCCAGCAGCACCGTGCCCATACTAGCGGTCACGCCCACGGCATAGGTATGAACCGGCGCCGGGATGTGTTGCATCGTGTCGTAGATCGCCAGCCCGTGGTAGATGATGCCTCCAGGACAATTGATGTAGAGCGAAATCGGCTTCTCCGGATCTTCACTGGCCAGGTAAAGCAGCTGCGCCACGACCAGATTGGCGACTTGATCGTTGATCGGCGTGCCGATGAAGATGATATGTTCTTTGAGCAACCGTGAGTAGATATCGTAAGCGCGCTCGCCGCGCCCTGTCGTCTCGACCACCATAGGTACTAATGGCATCGTCAAAACCTCCCTCCCAGCTATCGTTGACCTTGAATCTGCGTCTTAACCCTAACTCTCGACTCCGCGCTCCGTCGCTTCCGGCTCCGTTTCTGATTCTTCCTCCACATCCTCATCTGCGTTGTCATCCAGCGGCGGCGCCTCTCCTTTGGCGATGGCGACGAGGCGTTTGATCGCTTTATTGGTCAGCAGACGGTTCAGCACCTCTTTACGTCTCTCCTCCGACTCCATCTCCGCGCGTGCTTTACCGGCTCGATCACCAAATAGTCTCAAGAACCCTTCAATCTCCTGGTCGAGCTCGTCTTCGTCAACGGCAAGATTCTCAAGATGGACAACTCTGCCCAACACAAGAGAGGTCTCAAGCGATTCTCTGGCCTGAGGCTCGAGGCTCTCTCGCAGATCCTCCTCCGTTTGACCCTGAAAGCGCAAATAGTCTTCCAGGGTAAGATGCTGCTGCCGCTGTAATGACTCCTCGAACCGCTTAAGGGCATCATCCAACGCTTCCTCTAAGATGTGCGGGGGATACTCAACGCGAGATCGCTCGACGATATCCTCGACCACCTGCCTAGCATACTCAGATTCGGCCTCCTCCCAGGCCTGCTCCGACAATTGCCTCCGGACGTGATCCTTCAAGTCCTCCAAAGAATCGTACGACCCGACCGTGCGAGCCAGATCGTCGTCAACATCGGGGAGAATGCGCTTGTAGACATCTTTCAGATCGACGGTAAAATCCGCCTCTTGGCCCCGCAAATTCTCCTCAGAAAGGTCATCGGACAACTTCAGAGTGAAAGTTTCCTCTTGCCCCACTTCCATCCCTACGAGTGCCTCGGAGAAACCGGGCGCTGGACGCTCGTTCTCGGCATCAAGCAAGAAGTCGAAGTCCTTTTGCTCCAAGACCACCTCGGTGTCTTTCTCGATCACAAGATCAATCTCGACCACATCACCTAGAGCAGCTGGCCGGTCAACGGGCTCGAGCACAGTGTTCTCGCGGCGAAGTTCATCGAGCCTCTCTTGCACATCCTCCTCAGAAACCTCGACCGTTGGCATCTCGCGTCGATAATCACGATAATCACCCAGTTCCACCACGGGGCTTAAGGGCACGACAACCGTAAAAACGATAGGATCCAGTGTAACATCCCCCAACGAGACGGGCCCAGAGGGATAGATCTCCTCCTTCTCTAAAGCCTCTTGGATGATATCCTCGGCGAAACTGTTAACCGCCTCTTGCCGCAGCGTCCTCTCGCCATAACGCCGCAAGACAGTACCGTAAGGCGCTTTCCCTCTGCGAAAGCCGGGAATATCAATATTACGAGAGATACGATGAGCAGCTTTTCGCATCACCTCTTCGGTTCGTTCTTCACCAAGCTCAATGTAAACCTCAACCCGTCGGCTCTCAAGTGGTTTAGTCGTGATCTTCAAGATATGCCTCCTAAACTATATCAGTGTGAAAAGACCGCCTCAGGCGCTTTAACGTGCAAAACGTGAAACGCAATCACTCACGTTTCACGCATCTCACATCCCACGGCGGCGGGCGGAAATTCTTGCGTTTCATAGAAAAGATGGGGAAGGCGGGATTCGAACCCGCACGGGTGACCCCACGTGATCCTAAGTCACGCTCGTCTGCCCATTCCGACACTTCCCCAGCCTAGCCTGTCTCATTATAACGCCTCCCGCACGTTAACGCAAGGTTGACAATCGCGACCGCTGCTGGTATCATCAAGTTTCGCAAATTTTCTCCGACTTGAACGAAGGAGGGCGATTATGTTACTGGATGACCTGGCTTATTTCAAAGAGCAAGACCCGGGCGATATGGTTGCACGCATCGGCGAGCTGCCCCAGCAATGCCGAGAGGCATGGACGGAAGCGCAAAGTGTTTCACTGCCCACCGGCTACGGCGATGTCCGACAGATAGTCATCGTGGGAATGGGCGGTTCTGCCATCGGCGGAGCATTGCTGAAGGGGCTGGTAGCCGCGGAGTGCACCACCCCGATCACCGTACGGCGAGGCTACACGCTCCCCGCCTTCGTGCAAGGCCCCAGCTCGCTGGTCATCGGCTGCAGCTACTCCGGCAACACGGAGGAGACGCTCACCGCCTTCGAAGAAGCGCTCAATCAAGGCGCTCGAACGCTGGCGATCACCACAAACGGCGAGCTCGCTAAGCTGGCCCAGGAAAGCGATACCCCCGTAGTTCGGTTTGGCTACGAATCACAGCCCCGGGCCGCGCTAGGCTACTCCTTCGTCCTGCTGCTGGGCACCTTCCAGCAGATGGGCCTGCTGCGCGATTACACCGCTGACCTGGAGGAGGCCATTAAGGTGATGAAGGAGCTCCAGGCCGAGATCGCACCCCAGGTACCTACCGACCAGAATAGGGCCAAGCAATTGGCGAGCCAAATCAAGGGCAAGCTACCGGTGGTCTACGGCGCTGGGTTCACGGCCGCCGTCGCCAATCGCTGGAAGACACAGTTCAACGAGAACGCCAAGCATTGGGCGTTCTTCGAGACACTGCCCGAGCTCAACCACAACGCCGTGGTCGGCCTTGGGATTCCAGAAGCGATCAGCGCTCAGACGACTGTGCTGATGTTACGCTCAGACCGGGATCACACCCGCATAAAGAAGCGCTGGGCCGTCACGGCGGAGCTGCTGACCCGAGAAGGCGTGACCTGCGAATCGATCGCAGGACGCGGCGAGAGCGCCCTGGCGCAGATGTTATCCCTGATCCACGTCGGCGACTATGTCAGCTTCTACCTGGCGATGCTCAACGAAGTCGACCCCACGCCGGTGGAGACCATCGCCTTCCTCAAGCGACGGTTGGCAGAGGCAAATTAGCCTAACCGTTCAGATAATCGCCCACCTGGAAGTTCTGGATTTTTAGCAGAAAGAGAGTTTCTTATCCAATGGCCGAACAATACTACGCTGGTATGATGGAAGAAGAGATCGATCTACGCGCTTATGTTGAAGTTTTGCTCCGCTACTGGATTTGGATCGCGGGGCTAGCCCTGGTGGCGGCCTTGAGCGCTTTCGTGGTCAGCTCGTCGATGGCGCCGACCTACGAGGCCAAGGCCGTGGTGATGATCACCGAACCGCGCTATCAGATGCAGTTTGATCCCCGCTTCGAGACCTCAGAGCAATGGAAACCGGCCTATGAGGCGTTTCCCACCCTGGCGGCTTCCGACGACGTGCTGCAAGAAGTCGTGAATACTTACACCCCATCGCCAGCAGCGGAGATTGAGGAATGGAAAGTTGCAAGGCTAGGCAATATGGTCGAGGCCAGCTCCGAAGGTGACCCTAGCCTGGTGGTGCTCAAAGTCACGTCCACCTCACCGAAGGATGCAGCCACCATCGCCAACACCTGGGCCCAGGTGCTGGTCGACCGGGGTAACGATCTCTATAGCAGCAGCGAAAAGGACGTCACCTTCTTCCAGAAGCAGGTCGCTCAGGCCGAGGAGGCGCTCGAGAAAGCAGAGGAGAATCTAATCGCGTTCGAAGCGCGCAACGAAGCCAGCACCGTCAACGCCCAGCTCAACTCGCTCCAGCGACAGCAATCCGATTATCTGGCCGATCAGCGCTCCATCGCGTACCTGATCCAGGACATCAAAGGGCTGCGTGCCCAGTTAGCACAACAGCCCGGCGATCAACCATCGTCCCTGGCCGATGACCTGACCACCCTCTTTCTCCAGGTCAAGGCCTTCAACGCCGAGGCTTCGGCCCCGATCCAGCTCCAGCTCAACAGCGCCGCATCCTTCTCCAACAAAAGCTTAAGCGAGCAGATCAGGTTCCTGGATGATCTAAGCCAGACGCTGGAAGCTAAGTCAACCGAAATTGAAGAACACCTGGCAGCATTGGAGCCCAAGATTCTAGCGCTGCAAGAGCAGCTCCAGGAGATAAAGACGGAGAAGCAACGCCTGAACCGGGCCCAAGAACTGGCTCAAGAGACATACCTGACCATATCGCGTAAGCTGGAGGAAGCGCGCATTGCAGCCCAGGAGGAGAACGGTGTGCTTCAGGTAGGCAGCAAAGCCGCAGTACCGGAACGGCCCGTCGGCCCGCGCCGAAAGATGAACACAGCCATCGCCGGCGCGCTGGGATTGATGATGGGCGTCTTCGGTGTCTTCGTGGTGGAATGGTGGCAGGATGAGGAAGCGGATACTCTCGACGAGGAGAAATCTTGACATCGCACTTGTCCTCGCTCCATAAGCCTATATAATTGAGCCCACTGACGTAGCAGCTGGCAACCTCACAATTCCATATATATCCCTTCTCCGACCCAGCCCCCTAAGGGTACACCTACGGGAGCTGGGCGATAGGGTTTGGTTGGAAACGATCAGGCCTCCCGCGTTTGGAAAGGAGAACGGACGATAACAGACCGACAACGGCGTCCGCCTCTTTCCAGGCGGGCGCCGTTTTTGTCTGTGAGCACCTGATAACTAGACCGTCATCTCCGACCCAGCCCCCGCCGATGGGAGCTGGGCGGGCTGCAGTTCGTCTCGGCCGCGCCGGGCAGCGTGATCGCTATGCTCTTCATCAGCCTCTCGTTTCTGGTCGATTCGGCCCGCGAGGGCTTCGAGGTCGTCGCCCCGCGCCTGGAGCACGTGGTGCGCACGCTGGGCGTTCCTGGCAGGCCTTCTGGCGCGTTTCCTTCAAAATGACTGACTAACCCCACAGGAGGTCCACCATCGAAGAGATCATCAACGGTATCACAGAGGCTTTTCGTCTGATCGTCGCCCTTGACCCGGCGCTGATGGAGATCGTGATGCTCTCGCTGCGCGTATCGGGTATCGCGCTGCTGTTCAGCACCCTGATCGGCATCCCCCTGGGCGCCGCGATGGGCCTGAACCGCTTTCCAGGCCGGCGTCTCATCATCGCCTTGCTTTACACCGGAATGGGCTTTCCACCGGTGGTAGTGGGATTGTTCGTCTACCTGATGCTCTCGCGCAGTGGGCCGCTGGGACAAATGAGGAGCCTCTTCATCCCCAACCTCTTCACGCCCGGCGCGATGGTGCTCGCCCAGACTATCATCTCCTTCCCGCTGGTAGCCGGGTTTACGATGGCCGCCGTGATGAGCGTGGACCCTGGTCTGCGCCGGCAGGTTCGCTCGCTGGGCGCGACCAAATGGCAGACGACGAAGGCGATTCTCATCGAGGCCCGGATCGGCGTGATCGTCTCGATCATCGCTGGTTTCGGCAGCATCATCTCCGAGGTCGGCGCGGTGATGATGGTGGGCGGGAACATCGAGGGCAGCACGCGGGTGTTGACCACGGCCATCGTGCTGGAGACGCGCAAAGGGAACTTCGACCTAGCGATGGCCATCGGCGTGATCCTGCTAGCTATTTCGTTCCTGGCCAATCTGGCGATGTTGCGCCTGCAAGGGAGGACGTTCGACGAATGAGTGACTTCGTCTACCGCTTACAAAACGTCTCGAAAATGTATGATGGACGGCGCGTGCTCACGGTCGATCATCTCAAGATCCGGCGCGGCGAAATCTTCGGCCTTGTCGGACCCAGTGGGGCGGGCAAGAGCACCCTTTTGCGCCTGCTCAACTTCCTGGAGCCCCCGACCACCGGGCGCATTCGCTTCCTGGATGTCGAATTCAGCGCCGAGCAAGAGGCGCCCTTACGACTGCGCCGTCGCGTGACCACGGTGTTCCAGCGGCCCATCCTGCTCAATCGCAGCGTCCAGGCCAACGTCAGTTATGGACTTAATCTACGCGGTCAGCGCAAAATAGAGGAAGTCGAGGCTACGTTGGAGGAGGTTGGGTTGCTCGACCTCGCTCACCAGCGGGCCAGAACGCTCTCCGGCGGCGAGGCCCAGCGCGTCGCGCTGGCGCGGGCCATCGTCTTGCGGCCCGACGTCCTTCTGTTGGACGAACCGACGGCCAACCTGGACCCGTACAACGTCGGGCTCATCGAGGAGATCATACAGAGGCGCAACCGCGAACAGGGCACCACGTTGGTGCTGGTGACGCATAACGTCTTCCAGGCCAAGCGGCTGGCCCACCGGGTCGCGCTGATGTTAGAAGGTTCTATTGTGGAGGTGAACGATGTAGAGACATTCTTCGAGGATCCTTTGGATCCTCGCACGGCGGCGTTCGTGCGTGGCGAGATGGTTTACTGACGTAGAAGTCGCGACTTTCGATAAGATTACCAAAATGGGAAAGAGTAGATGTCCAAGAGAACCATTGCGCTTTTGAGCCTCCTGATCCTGTTGACCTTCGCCTTCGTCGGCTGCGCCGGCCTGGAACCGGAGGCTGACGAAGCCCAGAAACTGATGCTGGCCACCACCACCAGCACCGAGAACTCGGGACTGCTCGCCTACCTCCTGCCCTTCTTCGAGGAGGAATACAACGCCGCGGTTGAGGTCATCGCCGTGGGCACGGGGCAAGCCCTGGAGATCGGCCAAAAAGGTGACGCTGACGTATTGATGGTCCACGCCCGCTCCCTGGAGGATGCCTTTATAGAAGCCGGGCACGGCGTGCGCCGTGAGGATCTGATGTACAACGACTTCGTCATCGTCGGGCCTCCTGACGACCCAGCTGGCATCGAGGGCATGGAAAATGCCGCGGGGGCCTTCGCACAGATCGCCGAGGCGGAGGCGACTTTCATCTCCCGCGGCGATGACTCGGGCACCCACACCAAGGAGAAAGCGATCTGGGCCGAGGCCGGGGTCGACCCCACGGGCGACCGGTACGTCTCGGCGGGACAGGGGATGGGCGCCGTGCTGACCATAGCCGAGGAGCAGCAGGCCTACACCCTCAGCGACCGCGCCACTTACCTGGCCCGCACGCTGGAGGGCACCGAACTAGAAATCTTGGTCGAAGGCGACCCCATCCTGTTCAACCCCTACGGCGTCATCGCTGTCGATCCGGACAAGAACCCGGACATCAACGCCGAACTGGCGGACCAATTCATCGACTGGCTGATCTCCGTACCCGCCCAGGAGAAGATCGGTCAGTTTGGCAAGGAAGAGTTCGGCATGCCGCTCTTCACCCCCGATTCAGAACCGTGGCGCGAGGCACAGGAGGGAAGCGGCGGCGAGGGGGAAGGGTAAGCCAGCGAGGTCGCGCTCAAAATCACGGGCAACGTGGAGAACCAGATGGACTGGGCCGAGGACGAGGTCCGCTCAATGGACACCATCGAGGCCGAGCGCGAGAACAAAGAGGGCGAGATGAGCACCTACACCGGCGTGCCGATCAAGGCCCTGCTGGAGGAGGCGGGCGTCGCGGACGACGCTACCACGGTCACCTTCGTCGCCGAGGACGATTACACCGCCGACGCCGAGCTGGCCGAGGTGATGGCGTGCGAGGACTGCATCGTCTCCTTCCGCAACCGGGGCGGCTTCAGCATCTTCATGCCCGGCTACAGCGGCAAGCTACAGGTCAAGGGCGTGGTCGAGATCCAAGTCAAGTAGATCTGGGGACGATGTTTGTAGTGCGCGCTTCAGCGCGCTTTAACGGCGATAAATCGCCTACTACAAACCAGATAATACACCCGGTAGATCCCGCCTCAAAGCCGAGTAAGTGAACTGGTCAGAGGTTGAGCCAAGGCTTGACCTCTGACCAACGTTTCTGTATACTCTGGCACACGCTTTACTGATCCGTACACAACTTTCTAACGTTTCTGACACCCCGGGGTGACCAAATTTGTTTAGATCCATATGTTCGGATCAGTAATACCACAATGCGAATCTGGCCCGTTGAGCACCCTTAGGTGCGGATTTTGCTAAGCCGTCATCCTTTGCTTCGACCAACTCAGCATATGCGACAAGATCAGGATGACTATCATTCCTTGAGAGGAGGGATTAGTGAGCTTGGTACAAGACGAATCAGGACGTTTGCACATCGAAACGCCGCTGATGGCCGAATCGCTGATGGACAAGACACTGCTGGAGGGCACCGAGGCAGCGAACGTCTTCCGACCATTGCCCAACCTCAACGTGATCAAACTGGGCGGGCAGAGTATCATCGACCGTGGGCGCGAGGCCGTGCTCCCGCTGGTGGAGGAGATTGTCGCGGCGCGCGAGGAGCACGAGCTGCTGGTGACCACCGGCGGCGGGACGCGCAGCCGCCACGTCTACGCCATCGGGCTGGATCTGGGGATGCCGACCAGCGTGCTGGCCAAGTTGGGCTCCAGCGTCAGCGAGCAGAACGCCCTGATGCTCTCCCTCCTGCTGGCGCCGCACGGGGGCATCAAGATCGGCCACGACGATCTGGTCAAGTTGCCGGCCTATATGGCGCTCGGCTCGATCCCCGTGATGCACGCTATGCCGCCCTACGGGCTGTGGGAGGAGCCACCGGAGCGGGGCCGCATCCCGCCCCACCGCACCGACAGCGGCGTCTTCCTCACTGCCGAGGTGGTCGGCGCCAGGCGCTGCATCCTGGTCAAGGACGAGCGCGGCCTCTTCACCGCTGATCCCAAGAAGAACCCCGACGGCCACTTCATCCCGGAGGTTGAGATACGGGAGTTGCTGGCGCTGGACCTGGACGATCTGCCCGTGGAGCGTTCGATGCTGCGCGCCCTGGTCAGCGCCCGCAGCGTCCGAGAGGTACTCATCGTCAACGGGCGTGACCCGGGCAACCTGACGCGCGCGCTGGCGGGGGAGAATCCGGGGACGCGGATCTACCGCGAGGACTGATCGCGCCGACGTGGGCCACGCGGGCGCGGAGGAGCCACCTCGAAGGTGCCGCCCTCGATCTGGAGGGCGTGCC
>CAYYTU010000039.1:15881-28212 GCA_964474655.1 uncultured Anaerolineales bacterium | reverse complement strand
AAAAATCACCACTTGTGCATCGATTTCGGCGTCGATTGCACAACCGTTACGCTAAGGGCACCGGTCGCTAGCAAGCCATACTTTGCGCCAGACGATTTCGTATTTGCCCTCCGGCCCAGTGCATCGTCCCACGTCGTCCTTTCCACAGTGAGCGGGCACTGGGAAGGTGAGATCGCCGGAGGCGGTTAGATACGTCACCGGGGCCGGTAAGTTTTCTACCTCGTGGACGGGCCCGTTGAGCTCGAATCTCGGCGAGACGTCGCTGTAGAAATAGCGGTAATTGTCGCTGGGCCCGCCGCCGGCGCTCCAGGCCACCCGGCCGCCGACCCCGTCACACGCCACCAGGCGCGGTTCCGACATCCAAAGAGAATCGCCGTCTCCGTCGACCGGCGTCGCCAGGGGGGTGGGGGTAGGGGTGTGCGTCGGTCCGACTCTGTAGGACGCCTCTAACGGCTGCCCGATTGGGGCAGCCTCTGGCCCCTGCAGCTGCCATGCGGTAGTGTAAGTGCCAAACGCCTCGGGCGCCCTCAAGCGAGCTTCAAGGTCAATCTCCTCGTCCACCGCCAGCGGCTCCAGCAGCGGCTCCTCCACCACCTCCACTTCTTCGCCCGAGGCAAACGTCCATACCAGATTTTGGGGTAAGGTGCAGGTGCCGGTATTCTTGATGCGCCAATACTTGGAGAACTCCTGACGGGGGCTCAATACCGCAGGCCAGACCCCCCGATCTTGCTCTAGATCGAAGTCAAAGTCACACGCGGCCCACGCCGTAGCGGTGAGGTCGAGCGGGGGCGTCTCCGTAGGTGTAGACGAAGGCGTTGTATTTCGGGTGGACGTCTTTGTCGCTATGCTTCCATCTGTTTTCTCTGGCCCTGCGATCGATGGGGTGGAAGGTGTTGTGGTCATCTTGCTGTTTGCCAAGTTAGCCAGGAACCCAACTGGCCCTTGAGAGGCCAGGGCCCCGACCGCGCCCAGTAATAACAGAGCTCCCACTCCCAGTGCTGCCAGGCGCCACCAGCGTCGATGTGCTGGAGAGGGGTCGCCGGCTGGTAGTTCGTCTGGGGGAGTACCTCCGCGAGAGCCTCCTGCATCTGGCGTTGAGTCGGTTTCTTGTGCCTCTGACTCGCCCTCCGACGCGGCGCTGCTTGGAAAGTCAGCCCCCGCTTGTGCCATAGCTTGCTGCAAATCCGCGAGGAGGGCGTCCGCCGTTTGATAACGCTCGGCGGGGTCCTTGGCCATCGCTCGTTCCAGCACTGGTTCGATTGCTGCCGGCAGCTCGGGCCGCACCTCCCTGGCGGGAGGTAAGGGCTCCTGGATGTGTTTCAGCGCCACGCCAATGGGCGTATCGGCCTCGAACGGCAGGCTGCCGGTAAGAATCTGATAGAGCACGACGCCCAGGGAGTAGATATCGGATCGTCCATCGACCTGTCTCCCTTCGGCTACCTCCGGGGCGATGTAAGCTGGGGTGCCGACCATCGCGCCGCTGGCCGTCAGGTCTTGCGAGCCGACCATTTTCGCGATGCCGAAATCGGTCAGGATAACCTCGCCGTCCTCATTAAACATTATATTGGCCGGCTTTACGTCCCGATGGACCATTCCACGCTCGTGAGCGTAGGCCAGTGCTTTGCCCACGGCGGTCACGATGCGAATCATCTCATCCCAGGAGAGATACTCTCCTTGCTCTTCTAACGTTTCCAGACGGTCTTTCAGGCTCAGTCCGTCGACGTACTCCATCACAAGGAAGTAAATATTCTGTTCCTTGTCATAGTCGAAGTCGTAGACCTGGACGATGTTCGGATGGCGGAGCGTGGCAACTGCCCTGGCACCGCGCAAGGCGCGCGAGAGGAAGTCCTTCTCGTCGGCCAGAAATGAATGGAGCACCTTTATAGCCACGTGACGATCCAACGAAGGTTGGTAAGCTTTATAAACCTCCGCCATCGCGCCCTGGCCCAGGTGCTCGACGACTTTATATTTCCCTAACGTCTCGTCAATCAATCTCAAACTCCACGGTTAACAGACGACCACGCCAGAGATTGTAAGCTTCTGAGCTCGATTTGTCAACCGCCGGTTTCCTCCTGTCGACATTCTGCGATGAAGTCCTCTAGCGTGTTCCAGGCTCGCTGGAAATCGGCCTCGGAAACTAGCAGATGGTCTCTTTGGTAAGCCGATGCGGCGAAGATGCTCACGCCCTCTTCTGCCAGGACGCTGGAGAGAGTCGCCAGGTAGCCCACCAGTCCAAGCTCAAGCGGCAGATCAAATGTGATCAAACGGTAGCCCTCGGAAACCTCCGTCGGTTCTACGCCATCACTGACGTCCTCCCAGGCCTCCTCTGGCAAAACGAGCGTCAGCTGGTCTTTATCGACGACGGCCGTCGAGAAGGCTGAGCTAAGCTTGGCGAACAGCTCGGTGCCCTCAAAGCGCGCTTCCAGCGGGACGTGGATGATGACGTAAGCGCGATCATCGGTATAGAGTTGGGTCTGCGCCAGAACGTGTAACAATCCGGGTGGTAACTTAGTCATCGGTTCCTCCTTTAATGGACCTGCCCCAACCAACGCTCCATCCAGCCGGGGGCTAGATAGAGAGCGGACGCACGATGAGCACAGACGTATGTAGAATCGAACTCTGAGTTGCCGCAGATTATCGGGCGGTTACCATTATCAGCAAGGGTGCTTTAGAAGAGAAAACTGCTTGCCGGCGAAAGTGGGTATGGATACCGCCTCAGGTCAAGCAGGAAGGGGGGCACTTCGAGAAATGCCCCGGAGAGGATTCGAACCTCCACGCCCTTGCGAGCACAGGCCCTCAACCTGCCGCGTATGCCTATTCCGCCACCGGGGCAATATGACCCATATTATACTCGGCGTTATTTACTTGTCAACCCCTATCAGGCAATGTACAATGGCCCATTGTAACCTGCAGCAGCTCCATCCGATCCGACATTTGCCCTGATTGCAGTCTGAAAGTGGCATACGTGCGGGTCAGTAGTCCCCCCAAAAGCATTCAAACAGGAGAGTTATGGAATCACATACTAAGTATCTTGTTTTCAACACGCAAAAGCAGCGGGAGTTAGTCCACATTACACATCAGGTCCGGGAAGCCGTGAGCGAAAGCGGCGTGCAGGAGGGCTTTGTGCTCGTTTCGGCGATGCACATTACCGCCGGGGTCTTCGTCAACGACAACGAATCTGGGCTCCACGAGGACATCTGGGAGTGGTTGGAGCATCTGGCGCCGTACCGCCGCGACTATCGCCATCATCGCACCGGAGAGGATAATGGTGATGCTCATCTTAAATCTTTGCTTGTTCATGATCAGGTTATGTTGCCCATCACCGAAGGCGAGCTCGACCTAGGCCCCTGGCAGCGCGTCTTTTACGCCGAGTTCGACGGTCAGCGCCGCAAGCGGGTGGTGATCAAGGTCATCGGAGAATAGTTTAATGAAAATCGTACTGGACGCGATGGGAACGGATAGCTACCCCAATCCCGATGTCGCTGGAGCTGTACAGGCGGCACAGGAGTGGCGAAGCGATACGATTATCCTTGTCGGGCAGGAGGGGGCGATAAAGCACGCGATGGAAAGCCAGAAGACGAGTGGGCTTGATAATTTGGAGATCGTCCACGCGCCTGAGGTAATTGAGATGGATGACGAGCCGGCATGGGCCGCGCGAGAGAAGGAGCGATCCTCGATGCACGTGGGGATGAACCTGGTGCGCGATGGTGAGGCCGACGCCTACGTAACCGCTGGCAACACCGGCGGCGTGCTGGCGGTGGCCACGCTCCATACCCTCAAGCGTATCCGCGGCGTAAAGCGCCCGGCGCTGGCCGCCATTTTGCCTTTGCCAGCCGGCCATTTCGTCACGCTCGATATCGGCGCTAACGCGGATTGTCGCCCCGAATATTTACGCCAGTTCGCGTTGATGGGTGCCATCTACGCGGAGGCTGTGCTGGGCCGGGCCGATCCGCGCGTGGCGCTCCTTTCCAACGGCGAGGAGGAGGGCAAGGGTAACACGCTGGTCAAGGAGGCCACCAAGCTGTTGTGCGAAGCCGAATTCAATTTTGTCGGCAACGTCGAGCCCAAGGAGGCTATTGCTTGCAACGCCGATGTCGTGGTTCATGATGGCTTCACCGGTAATATCTTCATCAAGACGCTCGAAGCGACCGCCAAGATGTTGAGCGATCTGATCCGCCAGGAGATCAAAGCTGGCCCGTTGACGGCAGTGGGCGGGCTGCTCGCCAAGCCCGCGTTTGGACGGGTCTCCCGGCGCGTCGATCCCTTCGAGGTGGGCGGGGGGCCGCTGCTGGGCGTCAACGGTGTGGTCATCGTAGCTCACGGGCGCTCCAATGCTCGCGCTATCAAGAACGCCATCGGGCAGGCGCGTAAGGCCGTGGCGGGTGACGTGGTGAATGCTATTAAGGAAGGTTGAGATTGGTCAAGGTTGGAGAAAGAGTTCCTCTTCTGCCGATCATAAATTTAACCGGGTCTCTAGGATTTCGCGTGGTCGGATCTGCCGGCTCCCCATATCTGGGCCGAATTCGCGCCTTACCCGCAGATATGGGGCGCGGGCGCCGCGCTCGCTTTGAGCACCACGCGAAATCCCAAAGAGCCATTTAACCTCAGAGGAGAAGGTATGAAGGAGCGGAAACGGGTCGTCGTGACTGGGCTGGAGGCGATGACGCCTCTGGGCCTGACAATGGAGAAAACGTGGTCGGGGTTGTTGGATGGACGCTCTGGCATCGGTCCCATCACGCAATTCGACGCCTCGGACCTGCCGGCCCGCATTGCGGGCGAGTTGAAGGGGTTCGAGCCTGCGGACTACATCGAATATAAGGAAGCACGGCGTATGTCGCGCTGTTCTCAGGTGGCACTGGCGACGGCCAAAGGCGCATTGGCGGATGCTGGTCTGGGTATGCCCTTGGAGTGTGAGACTGAAACTGGTGTATTGATCGGAAGCGGTGTGGGAGGCTTCGAGCGGGCGGTAGAAGGGATCGACACCTACCGGCAGAGGGGCTGGGAGCGCATCAATCCCTTCGTCCCGATTTCGATGTTGGCCAATATGCCATCTCATCACGTCAGCTACTGGTCCGGCGCTAAAGGGCCGATCAGCACCGTGGTGGCAGCGTGTGCCACTGGGACTCAGGCCATCGGGGAGGCGTCCGAGTATATCCGGCATGGCAAGGCGGAGGTGATGATCTGTGGCGGCGTGGAGGCGATGGTCCACTTCTCGCTGATGGCCGGTTTCTGTGCGATGCGGGCGCTCTCCACCCGCAACGACGAGCCCGAGAAAGCCAGCCGACCTTTCGACGCCGATCGCGATGGTTTCGTGCTTAGCGAAGGATGTACCGTCTTCGTGCTGGAGTCGCTGGAGCACGCCCAGACGCGCGGGGCTCGTATTCGCGCCGAGGTATTGGGTCAGGCCTCCTCGTCCGACGCTTTCCACGTCGCTCAGCCAGATCCCGAGGGGCGCGGAGCCAGCCGGGCGATGACGTGGGCCTTGGAGGACGCTGGGCTTGCGCCGACGGCCATCGATTACATCAACGCGCACGGCAGCAGCACGCCCATCAGCGATCCCGTCGAGACGCTTGCCATTAAGCGCACGTTCGGGGACGCGGCCTACGACGTACCGATCTCATCCACCAAGTCGATGATCGGTCACGCGATGGGCGGCGCAGGGGCCATCGAGGCTGCCGTCTGCGTGCGGACGCTGGAGGAGGATGTGATTCACCCCACGCTTAATCTGGAGGACCCCGATTCAGCATGTGATCTGGACTACGTGCCCGAGGGAGCGCGAGAGTCGAACGTAGAGGTAACGCTTTCCAACTCCTTCGGGCTCGGCGGGCAGAACGCCTGCCTGGTGTTGGGGCAATTCAAGGAGCAGCGATGAAAATCATCCGCAACGAGAGACGGATTCGCATCTTGAGCAACATCGGGCAATATGCTGTCCTGGGGGGATTGGTGGCTCTGCTGGCGGGGTTGGGCGTCTCCTTCATCAAGCCAGATTGGACAGGGGTTATGTTGGTCAGCGTGACTGTGGGCTTCTTGCTCTCATTGATCGGCGGCTTTTTGAGCAACCGCTACGTCAGCCCGCAGGCCCACTATGAGGTTCTGGCCGAGATGTTGAAGGGGTTGGACTACCGCCATACACTCCTCCAGTACGTCCTGCCGGCCTCACACGTCTTGTTGGAGCCCGGCGGCTGCACCGTCTTCGTAGTCAAACCACAGGGAGGGCGGGTCGTCTACGAGGATGACGGATGGAAGCACAAGCAGCGCGGGAAGTTCTTCCGGCGAATGGTCGGCGAGGAAGCGCTGGGCGACCCGGAGAAAGAGGTGCAACGAGCTGTCTACAATCTCAAGGACTACCTGGCAGAGCAGATGCCGGAGGACGCCGACAAGATACCGGTGCGGGCCGCCATCGTCTTCATCAACCCAGATGTCCAGGTCGAAGCCGACGATTCGCCGACGCCGGCCTTCTACCGTAAAAAAGTGAAGAGCTGGCTACGCGGCCCCGGCAACCTGGAACCGCTGCCCGATGACCTCCAACAGCAACTGGCCCAGGTCCTGGGAGCGGATCAAGAGGAGCCCGCGTGAATGGGGCTTGAGGATCAGAAGCTCGTTCCAGAGTGCTACCAAGTTATCCCGCGCACGCTCTGCTTCATCACTCACGGCGATGACGTGCTGCTGCTCCGCGGTGCATCCGACAAGCGTATCTGGCCCGATCAATATAACGGTGTGGGGGGGCACGTGGAGCCGAACGAGGATATACGCACCGCTGCCCTGCGTGAGATCCGCGAGGAGACTGGCTTGGACAGAATCCACAACCTCCGGCTGCGCGGCACGATCAACATTCCCGTGAACCCCGAAAGTAAGCAGGGCATCTTGAACTTCGTCTTCACCGCTCAATCCCCCACCCGAGAGGTCCGCTCTTCGAACGAGGGAAGACCGGAGTGGATAGCTCCCGATCAGCTCGAGCAGCTCAATCTGGTCGAAGACCTGCTCACCCTTCTGCCGCGCATTCTGGCGATGGCGCCGGAATCCCCGCCTTTCTTCGCCCTCTATACCTATGATGAGGACGATGAGCTGGTCATTACATTCTCAGATCGGGCGGGCATCTGACGCTCAATCAGCGTCGGACAGTCCTCAGCGCATAAAGCGGCTGATGATCTTCGCTTCTGCGTACATCGTCACCCGATCGCCGACTTCCAGCTCCTCGTAGGGCTTATCCCAGGTTCCCCGCGTGGGGCGGGGGAAGATGTGGATCGCGGCCCCCCTCTCTGCGTAGCGTTGGTCGATATGGGCCTGGCCTACTAGCGAGCCCTCGGTGTCCATCGCGCACGAGGTCACTTGCCCAATCACCCGTCCGTGACTCTCGGTCACGGCATCGCCTTGCTTGGGTACGCGCACTTTCTCTTCAATTCGGAAGCGGACGATCTTCATCTTGCGTTCTTGGGCGTGCTGGATGTACGCTCGACGTCCGACGAAGAACGGTTTGTGGACTTTCACGTAACCGGAGAATCCAGCGTCGTCGGGGCGCAGATCCAGCGGCCCAGCCAGCTCGTGACCGTAGAGAGGCAGGCCGGCTTCGATGCGCAGGCTATCGCGGGCGCCCAGACCAATCGGCCGTAGGCCAAAAGGCGCTCCTACCTCCAACAGCTGTTCCCAGAATGATTCTATCGCGTCGGGATGGATAAAGATCTCAAACCCCATACGCTCGCCGGTGTAGCCGGTACGAGCGATGATTAAATTGAACATCCCGCCTGCTGATTTGCGAGAGGGAATCTGCATCTCCGTCACCTCGGTGCGCTTGAGGGCCTTCAATCGGCTTTGCAGGTCTGCGACGTAGCTCGCGTCTGGAGCGGCGTCCATCAGCGCCAGCAGGATGTCGCGCGAGCGCGGCCCTTGCAGCGCCAGGTCGGCCAGCCAGGCGTAACTTTCATCGGAGGCATGCAGGTTCCGCAAGTCGGCCTGGAAAGCCGTCTGCACCCATGGGCGTCGCGCGTCGATTTGCACTTCTCTCTGATTCACCGCCTGGAGCCAGGCCCAATCCTTTTCGGTGTTAGCAGCATTGACCACCAGAAGGTAACGGGCCGGCGTGAGACGATAGATGAACAGATCGTCAATCACGCGCCCATCGGGCCGTAGGAAATAAGAATACTGCGCCTCACCGGGGCGGAGCGCGTTGACGTCGTTGGCAGTGACCAGATTCAAGAAGTAGGCCGCGTGTGCCCCACTGACTTCCAGGATGCCCATGTGAGAGACGTCAAAGAGGCCAGCCGCACCTCGCACCGCCCGATGCTCATCGCTGATGGACGTATACCACAGCGGCATCTCCCATCCGGCGAAAGGCGCCATCCGCGCGCCGTGCTCGATGTGCCAGTCGTAGAGTGGCGTGCGGGTCAAGTCCTCCTCGTCGGGGGCGGTGTGCTCCTCGAACGGTGAAAAGTCGAAGGCGGGCAGCGCTTCCCCTGCTGGGTCTTCATATCTTTCGGTCGAAAGCCCGATGAAGTAGGGCTTATGTGAGATCGGCGGTTCGAACTCCTCGCTGACTGGCGCCAGGCCTTCTGCCTCGACAATCTTGTCGGCATTACCCAGATCACGCACCACGACCGGCCCGGGCAACTTGGCCCAAAGGTCATGCTTATCGAAGAGCAAGTAGCCATCGGACAGATGGCGTAGCCAGTTGATGACCCCCTGTACGCGATCGGTAGGCACGATCAGATGGTAGCGATTGGAGCGGAAGCCAGGACGCTGGACATAAGCCGGGCTTAACACCTCGCCGTCGGCATCCAGCAGCGTCACCGCGCGCCATTCCTCTTGAGAAAGGTCATTGATGTCCATCGGCGTGACTTTCTCCACAAAAGAGCCGGCCACGTTGCCCTTGATTTCGATCTGGCCGTACTGGCTATCCCGCTGCCGCAGTTCTGGTATCAGACAATGGTGTGGGTATCCGCTGCACGGCAGATCAAAATCGATCCCGGCCTGATGGGCCAGATTAGCTACTTCAAGACGGAGTTCTTCCAGCACGTCGAAGTCGATCTTGCCGCGATAGGCCAGGCCGCGCACCTTCTTGTAGACGAACGGGTGGGTGGCCTTCATCGCGCGGGCGATGATGTTGGCGATCTGTTCCATCTCTGGCTCACGCAGCCCGCGCTGCGTGACCCAAGGTGTGCCCAATCGGATGCCGCTGGGGTGGGCCGCTGACTTGTCGCCCGGGATGTTGTTCTTGTTGACCACGATGCCGATCATATCCAGGATTGTGGCCGTGATACCGCCCATCAGGGGGACGCCATCGCGCCCTTCAATCGTAGTACAATCTAGCAGCAAGAGATGTGTATCGGTGCCGCCGCAGGGTACGCGCAACCCCTCGGCCGTCAATGCTCGGGCCAGTACGGCGGCGTTCTTCACCGTCTGATGTTGGAGCTCGCGGAACTGCTCTGTCTGTGCCATCTCGAAAGCCACAGCCATAGCGACGAATTTGTTGACGTGCGGCCCCCCTTGGACGCCGGGGAAGACGGCGTGGTCGATCTCCTGCGACAAAACCGGGTTGGTGGTGAGGATGCAAGCGCCGCGCGGGCCGCAAAGCGTCTTGTGGGTCGTGAACGTGATGGCATCGGCGTGGCCGAGCGGCGTGGGGTAAGCCCCGGCGATGACCATACCGGCCACATGAGCGATGTCGGCCAGCAGGTACGCGCCTACCCGATCGGCGATGCGGCGGAACATAGCCCAGTTCGGCTGACGGGGATAAGAGGTGTATCCCGCGATAATCAGCTTGGGACGATGTTCCAGCGCCAGCTGCTCAATTTCGTCATAATTCAGCAGTTCAGTGCTCTCATTGACGTGATAAGAGACGACGTCATAGAGTTTCCCGGACAGGTTGGCTGGGTTGCCGTGCGTCAGATGCCCGCCGTGGGGAAGCGAAAGCCCCATGATCGTATCGCCCGGCTCCAGTAGTGCTTGCATTACTGCGGTGTTGGCCGGTGCGCCGGAGAGCGGTTGGACGTTGACGTAGATCTGTCCCGAGGGAATGGTCTCTGTGGCGAACGCTTCGGCACAGCGCCGCCGGGCCAGTGCCTCCACCACGTCCACGTACTCGCCACCGCGATAGTAACGGCGGTCGCCGTAGCGACGGTAATACGCCAGGTAATGTTCGTAATCAAGAATCTCTTCCTCGGTCAACCATCGAGTTTCTGGATTGGGATAACCCTCGGCGTAGATATTCGTCAACACCGAGCCAAGCGCTTCCCGTACGGCCTCGGGTGAGCTGCTCTCCGAGGGGATCATAATCAGCTTCCGAGCCTGACGCTCTTTCTCCAGGTCAATCAACTGCGCTACTGCGGGATCGCACTCAGAAAGCTCACCGCGAAAAAGAAAATCATTTTGCCCCATATCGCCTCCTATTAGCCCCTCGTCCCTCTTTGACCTGCTGCACTACTGGGGAATGGATCGCCTTATTCCCTCCATCTTCTTGGATGATAAACTTCCATTCGACGTCCGGTGTAGCGGACACCACACCACGATTGTTATACTACCGCTGTTGACCAAAGAAAAACCTTGCGAAAATGGGCTTTCCGCAAGGTTTACAAGTCCTCTTGACGATTGGATCACTCAAAGATCCAGGGATCGGTATCGCGTTCGTAAGAGAGAATCTCGTCCTCGTCGAAGAAAAGCGAGACCTCGAACGCTGCTGTATCGGCCCCATCGGAGCCATGCACCAGGTTACGTCCGATCTCTAGCCCGAAGTCGGCCCGGATGGTGCCCGGCGTTGCCTCGGCTGGATCGGTTGCGCCCATCGTTCGGCGCACGATGTCGATGGCGTTGTTACCTTCCAGTACCATTACCACTACTGGGCTGGAGGTAATATACTCGATCAGAGGTTTGTAGAAAGGTTTCCCTTCGTGGATAGCGTAATGGCGCTTGGCCAGCGATTGGTCGATATGGATCAGCTTCATACCGACGATGCGCAACCCGCGGCGTTCAAAGCGATCAATAATTTTTCCCGTCAAACCTCGTTGGACAGCATCGGGTTTGACGATCACTAACGTGCGTTCCAAGATATCCTCCTCGTGTTACATTGCGATTCGATGAAAAAGTTCGCCTGTGGGCGATTCAGTTTCTGATTAAAGTGTCTCCAGCGCCTGGCGGTAGGTTTGCAGCGCGTCCTCAACTCGTCCCTCTTTCATATACGCATCACCCAGCGCTTGCTGTAAATCGGCATCGGGGAATTGCTCTACTTCTTGCTCCAGATCGCTGATCACGTTCTCCAGCAAAGTTCCCCCTTCGATGACCTGATTGTAGGCCTCTACCGCTTCCTCACGCTCCTCAACTTGCCAGAGCCTGCGGGCCAGTTCCAGCCAGGCCTTGTAATCGCGCGGGTGCTCGTCCAAATATACTCGCTGCGTTTCGATCGATTCGAGTATCTCGACGGACGGCATTTCTGCCTCGGCAGTCACCGGTTCCTCTATCGGCGCTTCCTCCTTCTCGGGCTTCTCAACCTTTGGCTTTTCAACAAGTATCTCTTCCTCAGGAACCGCCGCCGCTGCCGCCGCCGCCTCCTCCTCTGCAGCTTCTACTATCGGTTCTTCGGTCACCGGCTCGGATGGTAGTACTGTCTCTTCGGGTTCAGGCGGCGTCGGTTCTTCAACGGGGGTTTCTCTTTTCTCGTCTAAGCCTGGTTTCTCCTCCGGGATTTCGGCTTTGGCAGGTGCCTCCGCGACAATTTCTTCCTCTTTATCGACTTTATCGATCACGGGTTCTTCTTCCCGTACTACTTCGTCGCCGGATGGCGTCGGCTCCTGGAGGGGTTCTGCTACCGGTGCTTTGGCCTTGGGAGCTGCTTCCTCGGAGAGAATCTCCTCACTGAGCTCTCCCTCCACCTTTTCCTCTTCTTTTGCTCCCTCTTCGACCGACGAGATTTGCTCAATCAAGGTTTCTTCGGAGATGGACGCGGGAATATCCTCAACGCCAATGTCCTCTTCGGATTCCTCAAGCATAGCTCGAATAATCTCTTCGATCGGCATCTCCTCGTCCAATGTTTCTTCAGGAGGCGCTTCGACCGGTTCTGCTGGGGCTTCTGAGGGAGGCTTTTCCTCTTTCTCACGAGCAATTTCAGACGCTATGGTGGATTCACCAAATGCCGTCCAACCAAACACTTCCTCATCTGGGGGAGAAGGTTCCTCACCGATCTCAGATTCGGGTGGCACAAGGTCGTGCACCCACTCGGGGACCTCTGCTTCCTCCAACCCAGCCTCGGCGGGAGAGGCGGGGGCCTCCTCTGGGGCTTCCTCGCTCAGACCGGCCAGCCAGTCCGGGGCCTCGTCCTCCACGGGTTCTTCGACCGGGGCTGCTT